>JAFXEF010000002.1 GCA_017520935.1 Bacteroidaceae bacterium
AATCTCTCCCCAAGAGTCTCCCATACACATTGTGTCCCTTCGGATGTGTCTTCCGATGAAGTTAAGGTAACTCCTGACTATTATTGCGGGTCATAGACCCTGATACTCAAAAACGACGGAGAGAAACCAGCGAAGGTGATTAAGAGGGGAAACTAAGAAGACCATCGACTGTCCGGCCGCTACCGTCTGTCCGCGGACAGTTCACGGCTGCAGATGGTATATACGCCACCCCACACTATATGGGTCATCGCGACCAATATAACAAAGGAGTACGAAAACATACCCACAGAGACATTCACCGTTGCTTTGTTTTTAACAGAGTTCTGAATTTGCGAGATTCTTAAAGTGTCAAAACAAAGCGTCCAAGTAAACGCCTTTTCCTATATGTCATCCCCGCCCTGTAACCTTAATCCGTACAAATGAATCTAAGGCATCGGCGCGAAGATGCAGCAAGATTAGTGCAAACCGAACGAAAAAGCAAGTTTACTTGCATTTTTCTGAGACGCAGCCTTTCTGTTTGCGCCAGCAGACTAAAGGTACAATATAATTCTGAATTGCAAATGAAGAATGCCTGATTATTTTCATGTTTTAGAACAGAGAAATTTTACACTTTGCGCCAGATGTTCTATATTCCAAGACTGGCAATATTCATTTCAAGTCTGGCAATATATATTCCAAGTCTTGGAATATTACTTTTATCGAGGTACTAAATTTTGTTTATTACGGTTACTGTGCCAAATGCGAAGCGTAAGTTAAGGCAGACGCGGTCTTAACTTACGATAAGCCGAAGCGTAAGTTAAGATAAAAAAAAAATGTTCTGCGCTCGCTGTGAAAAATATTGAAGTGAACTTCATATTTCTCGCTCGTTTATTACTATCTTTGCAGAAATTTTGATGAAAAAGAAAAAATAGGCATAAAATAATTATAGTATTAACTAAAAATTGAAAATTATGAGAAAATTTACAATTTTACTTCTTTCGATGTTCCTTATGGTAGGAACGGCGGTCGCTCAGGACGCTGCATTCGAACTTAAAGCGGTTACACCCAGTAGTGATCAGCCTACAACAAGAGTGGACAATGTGACACTTGTATTCACAAAAGATGTAGTAGCAACAATGCCCGAGGGTGGTATTGCAGTAGTAAACAATGAGACCAAGGAGAGTGTCAAGCTTGCCAATATCTACGAGAATCCTTGGATGGACAAGAACATGGTAGTATTCGAGTTCGAGAAGCAAGTAGTAACCGGTAAGGATGGCAAGGAGGAGGAGCAGCCTATGTATATTGATACCCCTGGTACTTACAGTTTTACCATTCCTGCAGGTTGCATAAAGAGTGTTGATGGAGAGGAATTTGCCGAGCATACATTCACATTCTCTATTGTTGGCACATTCTCTATGGTGAACTATTCACCTACCACGACCGACAAGCTCGAGAAGATCGACATCACATTCGAAAAGGAAATCATCAATGTGGCAATGCCTAACAGTGGTATGATGATAGCAGATCTCTACTGGACAACCTTTGTGAATATAAAGAAAGATGTAGCCATCAGCGAAGACAAGAAGACCGTTACTTTGGAACTGGAAAGCCCCATCACCACCCCTGGACAATACTTTCTGGATTTGTATAACGGTGTTTTCATCAGCGCAGACGGTATCAACGAGAATGCTTCATTGACATTCAATGTGGTAGATTCGAAGCCCTCATTCTCTACCAACTATGAGAATGGAGATAAAGTGAAGGAACTCGGGAACTTGGAAATCACCTTCAACAATGTCAAAGAGGTAAAACTCGTAGAGGGTGCTGATGCTGTGACGGTCTATCTCCCCGGTGGTAGCGAAGGTACAGGAACCGCGACATTGGCCGATGGCAAGATTACCGTAACCTTCGAACAGGCATTTACCGAAGAGGGTGACTATACCTTTGTAATCCCCGCCGGTATGTTTACAATGGACGGGATCCCCAATGAAGCACGCGAACTGACAGTGAATCTCTATTCATTCGAAATCATCCCTCTGGAAATAGTAAGCATTACTCCCGTTGCTGGTCCTGTAGACTCATTGGCCAAGATTGTGGTGAAGTATAACCAGCTTGTATCACTCTACTACGACGAGGAAGGACGTACCCTCTCAAACACTATCAAGTTGACATGCGGTGACAAAGAATACACACTGAACTATGCCCCCTCTGGCTACAACATCACCGATAATATCGAGTATCTTGTAAACGCTTCTTGGAATTATGAGAAGAATGAATGGGAGTCAACACCTATTACCGAGGCAGGTACCTATTCTTTGAATGTAGCAGATATTATTGTCAACTATGGTGCCGAGACATATACCGACGAGTGGGGCTATAGCAACTATAAATGGCATGAGCAGGGTAAACACTGCGAAGGTGTAATCATGTGGACCATCGCTGATGACGGCAGCGCCATTAAGACTACCGATGCTGAGGCTGGAGAGCAAGCCATCTACGACCTCCTCGGTCGCCGCATCGAGAAGATAACCGGTACCGGTATCTATATTGTCAATGGAAAAAAAGTTGTGGTTAAGTAAGAGCCTCTTTACTACATCTATATATAAGAATGGTGTGTCCGACGGACACACCATTCTTTTTGTCTTGAGATAATTCAGATATCTCTTATTCCTTCTGGTCAAGGTAGTAGAGATCGCCGGAAAGAATCTGCTCTATACGCATGACCATCTCGTCCGTCTCCATGTCGAGCGATACGGCGAGACCTTCGGGCTCGATGAGTATCGTCTTGGGGGTAGCGACAACCTTATAGAGTTTGGCCGCGGGAGAGTCAGTGCCCATACCGTCACACGCATGAAGCCACCCCTCACGATTGGTTCCGGCACCGTTCACAATGCTCTTCCATGCCGCCACATCGCTATCCAGCGATACGCTGATGATGATGTATTGGTCTTGGTGTGGTTTGATGACTTCGTAAAGGTTGTTCAACTCGGCGAGCATCTCGGCAGATTTCTCGCAGTTGTTCTTCCAGAAGTTAAGGATTACGTAACGCCCACGGTAATCGGTAAGGTGCTTGGTGTCTCCATCAAGCAGGTGGAGGGTGATATCAGGAACCTCATTGCCTACCTTCATGGAACTTGCCAACACGCTATTGCGAAGCGACTGGTAGTAGGGGTGAGCATGCAGGGTAGTCGACACAGCATTGAGTACCTGCCCGGCATAGGCCTCACTCAGTTTGGGTAGCAGTGTGCGTTCTATCACCAGAGGTGTCATAGGTGAGGCGTTGTGGTCGATGAGGAAGCGTAGTGCTTGCGACTCAGTCTTGATGGCCTCTTGGGCGGTGATCCTCTTGGCTGTGCTCTTGCCTTCGGGGCTGTCGAGCCACTGCTCGCCATGGTGTGCTGCCAGTGCGGCAATCTTCTTTTCCGCTCCATCCGCACCGTCACGCAAGATGGCCTTATATGCGGTATAGGCATCGTTAGTGGGTGTACCTGTCGCGGTACTCTGCTCGGGCCGCATGGCCGATGCTGTGGCCACGGAGACTGTCCCAGGTTCCACAAAGAGCCCGATGTCTTTGCCCTCGCCAAAACCCTTGATGGCGTATAGCAATACGTGCTCGTCTTGGGCAAATGGATACGTGAGAGTATACTTCCCTTTTCGCACCTTGGCTTGAGCCACTTCAATCTCTTGGCCAAGTTCGTTGGTGCGTGTCAGGTATACTTTCTTTACTTTCTTGCCGTCACTCAACCGATTGTCAGTGATGGTGCCATTGATGGTGCAGATGCCTTGGGCACTGGCTGCAAGGCTGACAGCTATGAATAAAACTGCTAATAAGATTCTGTGTTTCATAATCATGTATTTATTTATCTCCATCCACGATACTCTTGAGTTTCTTTACCATCTCTTCGCCTCTGAGGCCAAACGCAACCACGTTGCCATCGGGGTCTATAAGCACGGTGTGAGGTACACCCTTGACGTTGAATAGCTTGACACCTTCGCTACCCCAACCCTTGAGTGTGGAGATGTGTACCCAGTTCTTGTGCGTGAGTTGGTTCTTTGCAATGCAGTTGACCCAGTCGTCCTTCTTGTTGTCTAATGAGTAGCTGAGCACCACGAGCTTATCGCTTCCTTCAGAGTATGCGAGTGCCTCTTTCAAATAGGGTATCTCGCGACGGCAGGGGGCACACCAGCTGGCCCAGAAGTCGATGAACACATGCTTGCCACGGAAGTCAGACAAGGCTATCTCCTGCCCCTCGGGGGTGAGACCACTGATGTCGGGAGCCACAGCCCCTTCCTTGAGGTTGGCCGAGCGTATCTCATTAACCAGATCCTTGTACATCGCCTGTTTGTGCAGCTCCTGCGGCACAGCACCCAGAAATGTCTGTATCATCTCTGTGGTGAATGTGGGCACCATTGCGTATTTGATGACATAGAGCACCACGGGAGAATTGATGTGCTCGTATATGAAGTCCATGATGGCCACCTTGAAGTGAAGGTTGTTGACATAGAATGTGGGCGAGGTGAATCTCTGTTCAGCCTCCTGATCACCCTTTATCTCTTCAGGGATACTTGCGTAGGCAGCCGACATACGTACCTTACTCTCCTTGATGCATTGATTGTGCAGGTCAAGATACGACTGATATACATCGTTGCAGGGGGTGCCACCTATCCGGGCACTCATCGGGTATGCTGCATCGAAAGGATCTATCGTAACTACCCCCTCCTCGAGGAAAACCTGTATGGCTCCATTATCAAAACCAGTGATGCTGTACAAATCTATCATTGGAGGCACCGTGCCTTCAAAGGTAAACCTGTTGTCCTCAACGGTGGCAGAGGCTATCACCACCGATTGCCCATCAACGGTCTTTTCCAGTCTCACCTCTTTCACAGAATCCTTGCTATAGCATAGAACGCTGCTACTCATCTCGCCTTTGATGACGAACTTTCTTTCTTGTGCTGCGGCCAAGGTCGTGATGGCCAGCAGGACTAATGTAAGCAGTTTTTTCATATCACTCATTTCAAATTCTCCTTCAAGAAGTTCTTCAATTGTTCGCCACGCAATCCTGACGCAATGATGTTGTTGTACTCGTCAAGTACGAAGAGAGCAGGTATTCCCTTCACATTGTAAAGACGTACAGTCTCGCAATTCCACCCTTTGAGAGATGACACGTTTATCCAACTGAGGCCGTCCTTCTCTATTGCTTTTTCCCAAGCTGCCTTGTTGTTGTCAAGCGACACGCCAATGATTTCCAGTCCCTTAGCATGATACTCCTCGTATAGAGCCTTCAGTGCCGGGTTGTTGAGGCGGCAGGGGCCGCACCAACTGGCCCAGAAGTCGATGATTTTGATTTTTCCTTTGATACTGCTCATCGTCACAGGGTTCCCCTTGGTGTCTACGAGGGTAAAGTCGGGAGCCTTGGCTCCTCCCTCAGTCTTGGCCAGTTGGTCTATGCGCTCCTTTATCATCCGTCCGTATTGAGAATCTTTTGCCCCTCCTCCGAGCGAGGCGTACATGGCTTTTGTCTCCTCCAGTCCAGCATCACGCATCACTATATTCGAGAATATGGTGTATGACGCGATAAGGTTGTCATTGCAGTCAAGGTAATCCTTGGTGTACTTACGTAATCTCTCCTGTTCTCGGATCAGCGTGTCATTGACAAGACTTGCACTGCGAAACTTTTTTGCACTACGTGCAGCATCATAGCGCCCCTGCAAGCCTGCAATCACCATACGTAACGAGTCATCCACCTTTATATGGGAGGTGTAGCTGTCGTTCAGCCTCCCTCCCTTGATATAGTAGTCATCGTCATTACTGAGGAATGCCCTGTAGGTCGTACCCGGCTCAGCAAAGAAGGCAAAGCCTCCCGAGAACCCATCCACGACAAGCTGCCCAACCACAGGCTCATCGGCTGCAGCCTTTAGAGTAAACTTACCCCGTTTGAAATCACAGTGCCCCAACGTATCGGTCATCTCAGCCGAAGTGTGTGTGAGCAAGTACAATCGTCCCTTCTTGATACCATCAATCTTACCCGTTACGGTAATCTCCCCCGTCTGTGCCATAGAGGTCGAGATGAAAGCGCAGAGGAACAGAAGTGTCAGTAATGTTGTTTTCTTCATAGCTACCATTTTTTACATGATGCAAATATAATGTATGCCAGGAAAAAAAGCAAGGGACTGGAGTCAAAAAAAACTTAAAACAAGTTTTGGTCTTTCTCACGGCTTGTTGTACCTTTGCATTCGTATTAGTTTTAAGTATCAAAAAAGATGACAAAGATTACCAAAGAGGCTGCCTTGCTGTATCACTCGCAGGGCAAGCCGGGGAAGATAGAAGTCGTTCCCACTAAACCTTACAGTACGCAGACAGACCTTTCGCTGGCCTATTCTCCTGGTGTAGCTGAGCCTTGTCTCGAAATCGAGAAGAACCCACAGACCGCCTATAACTACACCGCGAAAGGCAACCTCGTGGCCGTCATATCCAACGGAACAGCAGTGCTCGGTCTCGGCGACATAGGCACACTGGCCGGAAAGCCCGTAATGGAGGGGAAGGGTCTGTTGTTCAAGATATATGCCGGCATCGACGTGTTTGACATCGAGGTCGACGAAAAGGATCCCGAGAAGTTCATCCAAGCCGTGAAAGCTATCGCCCCCACCTTCGGAGGTATCAACCTGGAGGATATCAAGGCTCCCGAATGCTTCGAGATAGAACGTCGCCTCAAGGCAGAGCTCGACATCCCCGTGATGCACGATGACCAGCACGGTACGGCTATCATCTCATCGGCAGGTCTTGTCAATGCACTTCAGGTGGCAGGCAAGAAGATCGACGAGGTGAAGATTGTTGTCAACGGTGCCGGCGCATCAGCCATCTCATGCACCAAGCTCTACGTAGCCCTCGGTGCCCGTCGCGAGAATATCCTCATGCTCGACAGCAAGGGAGTCATCACCAACGACCGACCCAACCTCACCGAGGAGAAGAAGTTCTTCGCTACCGACCGCCGCGATGTACACACTCTCGAGGAGGCTATCAAGGGTGCCGACGTATTCCTCGGCCTCTCACGCGGCAATGTACTGACACAAGATATGGTACGCTCCATGGCTGCCATGCCTATCGTCTTTGCGCTCGCCAACCCCACTCCCGAAATTTCGTACGAGGATGCCATGGCATCACGCCCCGACGTACTGATGGCTACTGGCCGCTCCGACTATCCCAACCAAATCAACAACGTTATCGGCTTCCCCTACATATTCCGTGGTGCACTCGACACACAGGCTACCGCCATCAATGAAGAGATGAAATTGGCTGCCGTACACGCCATCGCCGACTTGGCCAAGCAGCCCGTACCCGACGTAGTGAACGAGGCCTACCACGTGAACAACTTCACCTTCGGTCCTGCATACTTCATCCCCAAGCCTGTAGACCCACGCCTTATCACCCATGTATCCATGGCCGTAGCCAAGGCCGCCATGGAGAGCGGTGTAGCCCGCAAGCCCATCACTGACTGGGAAGCCTATGCTACCCAGCTGCGCGAGCTCATGGGCCAGGAGAGCAAGCTCACCCGCCAGCTCTACGACACTGCTCGCAGCAATCCGCAGCGTGTAGTGTTTGCCGAGGGTATCCACCCCACCATGCTCAAGGCTGCCGTAGAGGCCAAGGCCGAAGGTATCTGTCACCCCATCCTCTTGGGTAACGACGAGCGCATCGAGAAGCTGGCCAAGGAACTCGACCTTAGCCTCGAAGGTATCGAAATCATCAATCTCCGTCACGACCGCGAGGCCGAACGCCGTGAACGCTATGCCCACATCCTCACCGAAAAGCGTGCCCGACAAGGTGCCAACTTCCAGGAGTCGAACGACAAGATGTTTGAGCGAAACTACTTCGGTATGATGATGGTAGAGACGGGCGAAGCCGATGCCTTCATCACCGGTCTGTACACCAAGTACAGCAACACCATCAAGGTTGCCAAGGAAGTTATTGGTGTGCGCGACGAGTTCAGCACCTTCGGAACCATGCATATTGTAAACGGGAAAAAGGGTACCCTCTTCCTCGCCGACACGCTCATCAACCGCCACCCCGACACCGCTACCCTCATCGACATCGCCAAGCTGGCCAACCACACCGTGCAATTCTTCAACCACAAGCCCGTAATGGCCATGCTCTCATACTCCAACTTCGGCACCGACACTACCGGCAGTCCTGCTGCTGTACACGAAGCCGTGGACTATCTGCATAGCGAATACCCCGAGTGGGATGTTGACGGTGAAATGCAAGTAAAGTTTGCCCTCAACAGCCAGTTACGTGACGAAAAGTTCTCATTCAACAAGCTCTACGGCAAGGAGGTCAACACATTGGTATTTCCCAACCTCTCCAGTGCCAACCAAGCCTACCAGTTCATCCAGATGATGGGTGACAACAGCGAAGTCATCGGTCCTATCCAGATGGGTCTGAACAAGCCTATCCACTTCACCGACTGGGAAGCCTCGGTACGCGATATCGTCAACATCACAGCCATCGCCGTAATTGACGCTATCGTAGAAAAGAAGAAGAAGGAACAATAACCCCTGCTCACCTTACGGCACTCGTTTGAACGATATCCGTATATACCAACATCATCGCAATCGATTGCGATGATGTTCTTTTATGAAGCCCACACGACTATAGCAAAAGAAAGCCGGGAAACCTGTTTTTCTCATCACGATGAACCTTTCATTTGCTAAATTGTCATACTTTTAGTTGTGGCACGTTATTTGTGACTAATATATTATAATAGGTATAGGAAAACGCCATTTATAGTGTTATATTTGCAGTGAATAAGAAACAGTAAGGATTATGGACAATCAGTATTCACAGAAACTATCAGACATACTCGTATATAGCAAGGAGGAAGCAAGCCGCCTGCGTTGCGACTACATAGGTCCCGAGCACCTGCTACTGGCACTTATGAGAGACGGCAACAACGTAGCTGTGGAGCTGCTCACCAAACTGCACGCCGACCTCAGACTCATAAAGAAAGAGATAGAGAACGACATAGAACGCAGCAACAACTTCAACGAAACATCCCAGTCGCTGGCTCTCAACAGCATCGCCAACAAGATTATGCGCCTATGCTTGCTCGAAGCACGCATGCTCAAGAAAAGCCCTGCCGATACCGAACATCTGCTGCTGGCTCTGCTGAAGGAGAACCATAATATGGCGGCTGACGTTTTGACACGCAACGATGTCAGCTATGACAAGATAGCCGAGTTGCTATCCATAAAATCGGATTTCAGCAGCGGAGAATTCATGGACGATGAAGACGATGATGATGAGTTTCCCATGGATAGAGGACGAAATGGTTCGTCACGTCCTTCCTCTGCCACCCAACAGGCGCAACGTTCCTCAAGCGACACCCCCGTGATTGACAATTTCGGTGTGGACATGACTCGTGCTGCCGCCGAAGGCAAACTCGACCCAGTCATAGGACGAGAGAAGGAGATAGAGCGCATAGCACAAATCCTAAGCCGACGCAAGAAAAACAATCCTGTACTCATAGGTGAGCCTGGTGTCGGGAAATCGGCTATTGTAGAGGGGTTGGCATTGCGTATAGTACAGAAGAAGGTTTCGCGCATACTCTTCGACAAACGGGTAGTGATGCTCGATATGGCCTCCGTAGTAGCCGGAACCAAATACCGCGGACAGTTTGAAGAGCGTTTGCGGTCCATTCTCAACGAATTGCAAAAGAACCCCAATATCATCCTCTTCATCGACGAGCTGCACACCATCGTCGGAGCAGGCTCAGCCGCCGGTTCGATGGATGCAGCCAATATGCTGAAGCCAGCCCTTGCACGAGGTGAAATACAATGCATAGGTGCCACTACGCTGGACGAGTACCGCAAAACAATCGAGAAAGACGGTGCACTGGAACGCCGATTCCAGAAAGTTATCGTTGAGTCGCCCGACGCAGAAGAGACCATACACATACTCAACAACATCAAAGACCGCTACGAAGACCATCATAATGTGCGCTATACAGACGAAGCCATCATAGCATGTGTTAAGCTGTCGGAACGCTACATCACCGACCGTTGCTTCCCCGACAAGGCCATTGACGTGATGGACGAGGCAGGTTCGCGAGTACACCTTACCAACATACAGGTACCTCAAGAGATAGAGTTGCAGGAAGCACGTATCGCCGATGCCCACGAGCAGAAAAACCTTGCCGTGAAAAATCAGGACTACGAACTCGCAGCTAACTACCGCGACCAAGAGCGCCAGCTCGAGAACGAACTGGCAGAAATGAAGCGCAACTGGGAAGCCGGCATCAAGGAGCAACGCGAAACCGTAGACGAGGAACAGATAGCCGAAGTGGTATCAATGATATCAGGCATCCCCGTGCAACGTATGGTACAGTCAGAAGGCATACGCATCAAAGGCATGCGCGAGGCACTCAACAGTACCGTCATAGCACAGGAGGCAGCCATAAGTAAGCTCGTGAAAGCCATACAGCGCAACCGTCTGGGACTCAAAGACCCCAACCGTCCTATCGGAACCTTCATGTTCCTTGGTCCCACAGGTGTAGGTAAAACTCTCCTCGCCAAGGAACTTGCCCGACAGATGTTCGGTTCCACCGATGCCCTTATCCGTGTCGACATGAGCGAATTCATGGAGAAGCATACCGTATCACGACTCGTCGGAGCACCTCCGGGCTACGTAGGATACGAAGAGGGTGGACAGCTCACTGAGCGCGTACGCCGTCGCCCCTACTCCATCATCCTGCTCGACGAGATAGAAAAGGCACATGCCGATGTGTTCAACCTGCTACTACAGGTGACCGATGAGGGACGTCTCACTGACGGAAACGGACGCCTCATCGATTTCCGCAACACGGTCATCATCATGACTTCCAACGTAGGTTCGCGCCAGCTCAAGGACTTCGGACGCGGTGTAGGCTTCTCTACCGGCATGGAATGGGACGATAAGGAGCACTCACGCAGTGTCATACAGAAAGCGCTCAACAAGACCTTCTCTCCCGAATTCCTCAACCGTATCGACGAGATTGTCACCTTTGACACCCTCGACACCCAGGCATTGCGCACTATTACCGACCTCGAGGTGGACAAGCTCATACAGCGCCTCGCCACTATCGGCATAGAGGTCACGGTAGACGAGCAGGCACGCGACTACATCAGCCGTAAGGGGTATGACCCACAATATGGAGCACGACCACTGAAGCGTGCCGTGCAGACCTACTTGGAGGACGAGCTATCAGAGATACTCATCGAAGACGAACCAACACCCAATGAATGCCTCCAGGTGAGTCTCGACAAAGATGCTGACAAGCTCATCTACCAGAAGTGCTTGAAAACGGATATCTGCGTACAAGAAGAGTAGCTATAAGATTTCTGCCTATACGTGACAAAAAAGAATGAGAGTCGATACCAATTGATATCGCCTCTCATTTTTTACTCGTCAGAATAGTCGAGCATAATCTTGCGATATTCATTGAATATCTTGGAGCGTGACACGAAACCCAGATAGCGCCCCTCCTCATCCTCGACAGGAAGGTTCCAGGCACGGGTCTCGTCGAATTTACGCATCACCACATCCATAGCATCGGTGACCGAGAGACGGGCTACGGGGTCGCGCATGAACTTGTCCACCGTATAGCGACGATATAGTTCACTACGGAACATATAATGGCGGACGTCATCGAGCTGCACGATACCCACGAGGCGGTTATCCTTATTGAGCACGGGAAAGAGGTTGCGGTGCGACTCCGAGATGATGCCCGTGAGCTTGCCCAGTTCCATATCGGAAGAGGCAGACTTGAAGTCGGTCTCAATGACATTCTCTGTGCGCATAAGCGTAAGGATTGACTGATCCTTATCATGCGTGAGCAGCTCGCCCTTCTTGGCCAAACGCATAGAGTAGATGCTGTGTGACTGAAATACGCGGATAGTAAGGTACGAGAATAGTGAAGTTATCATCAACGGCAGGAAGAGATCGTACCCTCCGGTGAGTTCGGCAATGAGGAAGATACCCGTAAGCGGTGCGTGCATGACACCACTCATAAGTCCTGCCATACCAAAGAGAGCAAAGTTGTTCTCAGGCAAATAGACACTTACCCCCATCACATTGCATAAGTGCGAATAGACGAAGCCCGTGATGCAGCCGAGGAAAAGGCTGGGAGCGAAGATTCCGCCACAACCGCCACCACCATTTGTAGCCGTAGTGGCAAACACCTTGAACAGAATCACCAGGGCAAGATACAAGAGTAACATACGCGAATGGCCGTAAAAGAACGACCCCTCCATGGCTGCCCCCCACTCTACCGAATCAGTGCCATTGAGCAGCAGTTCTATAGTCTCGTAACCTTCGCCGTAGAGCGAGGGGAAGAGGAAGATGAGGAGGCTGAGGGTGGCACCACCAATAAGAAGTTTGATGTAGGGATTCTTGAAACGGCGAAAGATATCCTCCAGCTTATTCATTGTCTCGGAGAAATAGAGCGAGACGAAGCCGCATACAACCCCCATCAGTATGACGTACGGAATGCGCTCCATAGCAAACGAATTGGCCAAACTGAAGCGGAACATGGCCTCGGTGCCAGTAAAAATATAAGATACGGTAGCAGCCGTGACACTGGACATGAGCAACGGCATAAGCGACGACATGGTGAGGTCAATGAGCAACACCTCGATAGTAAACACAAGACCGGCAATAGGAGCCTTGAAGATACCTGCCACGGCACCAGCCGCACCACATCCCACGAGGAGCATCATGGTACGGGCATCTACCCTAAACAACTTGCCTAAGTTAGAGCCAATGGCCGACCCCGTGAGTACGATAGGCGCCTCGGCACCCACCGAGCCACCGAAACCGATGGTGATGGAGGAGGCCACGACGGACGAATACATATTGTGTGGACGGATGCGGGCTTGCTTGCGCGAGATGGCATAGAGAATCTTGGTAACACCATGCCCGATGTCGTCACGTACGATATAGCGGATAAAGAGGCCTGCCAGAAAAATACCAACTACGGGATATATGAGATAAAGATAGTTGGCCTCATTGGTGGAGAAATTCTCAGTAAGGAAATGCTGGATAGCATGGATAAGCCACTTGAGCATCAGAGCCGCGAAAGCCGAGAAGAGCCCGACAAGAACCGCCAATATCAGCGTAAAGTTCTTGGCACTGATATGTCGCTCACGCCACTGAGTGAAGCGGCGGAACCAGGAAGAATATTTTGTAGTAGTATGCATGTTCTTAACTGTTCTGAGTGCAACACAAAAGCCTACTCCCGTATTACCTTAACCTGTCCGCCAGCCCCAAGTTTGACTATACTCGATGGTGTGGCACAAGACGACTCGTCTCGCCGCACAGCCACCACATAATCTACCGCCTGCTTTATCTCATCGCTAATCTCGGCAAACGAGCGTGGCGAAGATTCGCCACTGATATTGGCCGAGGTGGATACTATGGGCTTACGGAAACGGAAGCACAGCTGCTTGGAAAACTCCTCACGGGTAACGCGCATCCCCACACTGCCATCTTCGCCCAGGAGGTTAGGAGCAAGGTTACGTGCCCCATCATAAATGATCGTAAGCGGCTTCTCAGACAATTCTATGAGGTCCCAAGCCACCGCAGGCACCTCACGAATGAAGTTCTGCACCTTTACGTCACTATCGACCAAGACTAACATGGCCTTACTGTCTGTACGGCGTTTTATTTCGTACACACGACGTACGGCCTCCTCATTCGTGGCATCACATCCTATACCCCAGATTGTATCGGTAGGATATAGGATGACCCCACCATTGTGGAGCACATCACACGCCCGCTTTATCTCTTCACGATAGATTTCGTTCATATCTTCCGTTATTTTAGAAGTGCAAATATACAAATAAGCGAGCGAAAAGCCAAGTTTCTTCAATATTTTTCACAGCGAGTCTTAATGCATGCATTGACCGTCAGCCATGCCCTCACAAGGTAATTTATCACATTGTGAGGGAGTAAAAATCGGAACCTTTAAGGTGTTCAATCTAATAAGCTTGTGTATTCCGAAAACAAGCTTCTGCAGTTATGGACTTAGCTGGCTGGTAATCTGTCCCATCGAATCTCAGTAATACTTGGCACGAAGGTGTGTATATATCCAAAAACTTTTGTACCTTTACAAGCCCAAACAGCAATATCACGATAATTACCGATAAGACTGACGACATGAACACACGACACCTACTCCTCACTGGCTTCCTGACCTTGGCAACAACGACTGCAGGCCTTGCGCAGAGCAAGCTGTACCCTCACCTGTTTGACCTCCAGGAGGTAACGCTCACCGACGGCATGTTCAAGACGGCACTCGAACTTAACAACGAGACTCTGCTACAGTACGATGTAGACCGCCTGCTCACCCCCTACTTCCGCCAAGCGGGCATTGCAGGATGGGAGACCGAGCACCCCAACTTTCCCAATTGGGGTTCGGGCAACTTCCGCCTCGACGGACATGTGGGCGGACACTACCTCTCGGCCCTTGCCCTGGCCTATGCTGCCACGGAAGATGAAGCCATGCGCGCCCGGATGAAGGAGCGTATGGAGTACGTGATAGAGAAGATGGCACAGTGCCAAGCCGTATTCGACGACAACACCGAGGGGCTCTACGGCTACGTGGGAGGACTACCCGACAATGGGGTGTGGACGGGTCTGTACAGGGGCGACCTCACGAAGTTTTACCAGAACCGCGGCAATGTGCCCCTCTACACGATACACAAAGTGTTTGCCGGCTTCCGCGATGCCTGGCTCTATGCCGGCAACGAGAAGGCCCGCGATTGCTTCCTCAAGATATGCGACTGGGGCGTCAACCTCATCAGCAACCTCAGCGATGCCCAGGTGCAGGACGTACTCAACACCGAACACGGCGGCATCAATGAGATGTTTGCCGATGCCTATCAGATGACAGGAGATGAGCGATACCTTACTGCAGCGCACCGATATACCCACCAGACGATGGTAGACAATATGCAGACGGTGAACACCATCTTCCTCAGCAACAAGCATGCCAATACGCAGGTACCCAAATATATAGGCTTCATACGCTTGGCACAACAAGCCTACGATGCAGACTTTAGGAACCAAGCGGCCGAATTAAGGGCTTCGGCTGAAAACTTCTGGACAGACGTAGTGGAAAACCGCACTGTGGCACTCGGAGGCAACAGCGTGAACGAGCACTTCGTGCAACACAGCAACGCCCACCACCACATCACCATGACCGACGGTCCCGAGAGTTGCAACACTAACAACATGCTCAAGCTCACCGAGAGCCTTTTTGCCGACGGCGCTCACGGCAAGTACGGCGACTTCTACGAGATGGCAATGTTCAACCACATTCTCTCTACCCAGCACCCCAAGACAGGAGGCTACGTGTACTTCACATCGCTACGCCCGCAGCACTACCGCATGTACTCGCAGGTGAACCAAGGCATGTGGTGCTGCGTAGGTACGGGTATGGAGAACCATAGCAAGTATGGCGAGTTTGTCTATAGCCGTAACACGGAGAGAAACACGCTCTATGTAAACCTATTCGTAGCATCGAAGCTCAAGAACGACACCTACGCTCTCACCCAGCAGACCCGCTTCCCCTATGAGCAAGGCACCACGCTCACCATCGACAAGGCTGGCGACTACACCATTGCCATACGCAAGCCCGCATGGTGCGGCGGCCTCGGGCTGTCTATCAACGGCACTTCGAAGAGCGTAGAAGAGCAGGACGGCTACATCTACCTGACTGGCAAGTGGAGAGCTGGCGACGAAATCAGCGTGTCGCTACCCATGCAGCCCAACTACCTCCCCTGCCCCGGCTACGACGACTACATAGCACTGCGCTACGGTCCCATCCTGCTGGGTGCCATCACAAGTACCGAGAACCTCACAGGACAGCATGCCGGCGAGGGACGTATGGACCACGCACCGGGTCAGGGCGCCCAGCTGAGCCTCACCTCGGCACCCATGCTCATCGGTGACCGTGCCCACGTACTCGACTCCATCTATATAGTCGATGCCGAAAAGCTGTACTTCAAGATACGCCCCGGCCTCTACAATAGCAGCCGCTGGGCTGACCTCACCCTGCAACCCTTCTACACAATCCACGAAGCACGCTACATGACCTACTGGAACCAGCTCACCGCCGACGAGTGGGAAGAGATACGCCAGCAGGTAATGGCCGAGGAGGAAGCACTGCAGCGACTCAACAACCGCACGCTCGACTACGTGGCTACAGGCGAGCAACAGAGCGATGCCGGGCATGCCTTGCAGGGAACCTTCGGCAAGGGAAGCTACGAAGGTGAATTCTATGTGGATGCGCAGAGCGGCCAGTGGTTCAGTTACCAACTCGCCACACAGGGTGTGAAGGACAACGTGTCGCTCATGTGCCGTTTCCACTCGGCCGATGCAGGGCGTGTAGTCACCATCTACATCAACGACAAGAAGCTCACCACGATAACGCTGGAGCGCAAGTCCTTCAGCGGGCACTACAACTGGGAGTACCCCGTGAGCGAGGAGCTGCTGATGATTGATGGCATTCTGCCCGACAGTATCACCGTACGTTTCCACGCCTCCGGCTCCACACCTGCCCCAGGCCTCTACTACCTGCGCCTGCTCAAGGACTATGCCGTGAAGCCCCTCTACTCCTTCGTCAACTACCAGTGGATATCCGGCGATGCAAACCGCGTCAACAAGGTCACCTACGACACTGAAGCCAACACCATTACCGTATACGGCAAACAGGGCATCAACAACATCGCCTTGCAGTATGCCACCTACTACGATGACTTCTACAACCTCACCAGCGAGCAACGCTACCTCACCGTATGCGGCACTCCCCTGCGGCGTACCAACGGCTCGGCTTACCTATGGTGGCTCTGCGGAGCCAACCACGGCAGCCAAGTGCCACCTACCTACACAACAACGATTGCCGATGGGCAATCGTTGTTTGTATGGGACATAACACAGAGCGGATTGGATGACTACATGCAAGAGGATACCGTCAGCTTCTCCACCAACGGGCAGGCCATGAACACCGTCTTCGGGCTCACCACCACCCGCAGCGATGGTATCGCTACCATCAGCGACATCAATTTCTACACCCGTAACGACCTTGTGACCTACTACCCTGAGATGCAGCAACACCTCGGTGCACCCGATAACGGCATATCCCCTATCATCCACACCTCTACACACAAGAGCATATATACCCTCAGTGGACTCAACGTCACCGGACGAACGCCCCTCACACCTGGCATCTATATCGTAGACGGCCAGCTAAGGATACATGAGTGACGTGATTAGAATCACAAGTTAAAAGGCAGACGCAGAGGCGTATGGGAATTATTCTTCAGCGCGTACCTCGGGAATTGATTTTAACACTTTCTTCCTGCGGGGGAAAAGGTAATTGAAATCGCGTTGGAAAAGTAGGCCGATTCCCTGTGTGGTGAGTGAGGTTTTGGTGAAGTATCGGTCGTTGGTTTTGTTATAGCCCTTCAGGCTGAGGCCATTACGCAGCAAGTAGCGTATGTCGAAGTCACCGATGAAGTTAGAGGCATACATGGGATTGTCGCGATAGCCGAAATTTCCGTTGATAAGCAGGCGATTGTCGAGCAAGCGCCCTTCGAGGATACCTTGCACTTCCATATTCGCCATGGGATTATCAGTCACACCCATCATGTTCTCGGTGCGGATGTTGCTGGCGAAGTTCCAGTTGTCACTGTTGATGATGCTCGACAGCAGGTTGTTGATTTGTCCCGAGATAGTGGAGCTGAGGAACGACTCCATATTGCCAGTACCCTCGGTGTTTTGGTTTTGCGCAAGGTCCATAGTGTAAAATTTGCCTACACCAAGAAGGTAGATAAACTGCATATTCATCTGCTCCTCGGTACTGGTGTAGCTGCGCAAGATGGTCTTCTCCTCCTCGGTGCCTTGCGGCAATTCAAGGTCGAAAGTGAGCTGAGGCGAGTCCAAGGTTCCGCCGATCTTGAGGAGGCAGTTGACGCGTACGTTGCCCGTTGCATCGGGAGTGAGATCTCTAAGTGGCACGTAATTGACTGTATGGCAGGCCGTGATATTGAGGCGTGAGCTCATAGGGTCGCCGTCAAAGGTAACGGTACTGCCTTGAAGCACCTCGAAATCCTTATTAATAACATCTTGCAGACTCAACCGATAACCTCCGTGATCGACGGTATAGGTACCGAAGAGGTTGATGTCGTCGCCATGGATAGATATCTGCAACTCGCCGTTTCCAGTAACACTGATGTGGTCGTTGGTCGCTTGGTTCATTACAAGTTGGAGCGTAGCATCAGGAGTTACATTGGCAGTGATGTCAAGTTCGAAGTCGTCACCGCTGCTGCTTGCGGGTCTCCTGCGTATGGGTGAGTTAGGTCTTACCGTAAGGGTATTCCGTTTTGAAGCACGATCTCTGAACGTAATGAAACTTTCGCTGGAGGCAACATCCTGACTGACGATGTTGAGGGCAAAGAGTGAACCCTTTTCAGGCTGTGCCACGATACCGACCTTGAGCGGACGATCGGGAGCTCCACTGACCTGTACCTCTCCTGTACCCAAGATGGTGGTGTAGAAACTGTCACTACCCGTGTTGGGGAGGTCGATACCTAAGATGTTTTGAGCATCGACGTGGAGTTCATAGCTATAGTCGCTCAACTTGTCATGGGTGATGACACCGTTGACTATGGCCTTCTGGTTGCGTTTGTCGTGGGCTTCAATGCCTCTGAGGTAAATGTGTCCAGGCGCGAAATGGATGGTATCCCTGAAGTGGTAGTCGGTGTTGGTAGGTGTGAGTTTGAAGCTGACATCGGTCAGTAAAGCTCCATCGAGAAGGTCTATGCCATCCATCGGGCCTCCTATTATAATATTGCCACTGGCATTGCCTTTGATGTCGGCCATAAAGGAGCTGAGCAGGCCGTTGAGAAACGAGGCATTGGTGCTGTCGGCTGCGATATCGAGCCACAACTCGTTATCAGCAATGTCGGCATAGCCGTTGACTCCGGTAATGCGCTGGAGGCTCTCTGACACATCAGCGGTAAACTCCAGTCGGGTAGAATCTTGGTCCCAGTAAGCATGCACCAAGGCATCGCCCATAGGGCCTTCGCAGAAGTTGAAGTCCTCGGCAGTAATACGGGCATCGAGATAGGGAGTGTCTGTATACAGGTCGGCAGCGTTGATATAACCGCTGACGTTGCCGCCGAACGAGATGTCTTTAAGCTTTACGAGTGTGAGCAGATAGTTGAGGTCAAGGTTATTGAGCCTTACCTGTAACGTATCAGCAGGTGTATGGGCTATGCTACCGTCGATGGTGAGATACTGGTCGCCGTCATGCTCAAAACGGAAATCATGTATGGCGGTATTGCCCGATGCGATATCCACTTTGAAGGGATGCAATTGCCACTTCGAATGATTGATGGTGGTGTGCGAGCTGTCGCTTTGGACGGTAATGGAGAGCTGGTCGTGCTCATCGAACTGAAATCTGACATTACTGTAGAAGGAACCACTGAAGAGGTCATACGGGGTGCTTTCCCAAAGCAATCCTAAGTTTATCTCGTCGTTGGCAGCCTTGGCCAGGAAGTTGACAGTGGTGGCCACATTATTGTCACCGTGCTGAGTACCACCCACATGGCAGTCGATACCATTTTCAGCGGGTTCGCACTTGAAGCTAAGGTTGCTGAGGTTGATGTCGCCGTATTGCACATGTGGAGCCACGGCCTGTAGCTTGAAGCTCTCGGTGCGGTCATTGATGAAACCCTCGATATTGATGGCTTTGTCAATACTGATGGGGATCAGCAGAAATTCTTCTAACGGTTTCGTATTGTGTATCTTGAAGTTTGCCGTGCAGAGATTGTCCGTATGGGTATGCTGGTACAGGTGGTCACGACAGATAGAGGGCAGGTAATGGTGCAGGTGATTGACAACACTCTGGAACAACGATTGGTAGGTAAACTCTCCTCGAACAGATCCCTCCATAAAGTCGGAACTCAGTGAAATCATCTTCTTGTCGGGGTCGGTACCATATATAGCAATCTGCTTCACGATGTAGTCTTCGGTGGGCTTGTGCAGTGTGAGGCTGTCAACACTAATTTGTCCAGTGAAATGGTTGAAGTCTACACCTCTGATATTGGCACTGAGATGGGTACTGAATCGATTGCCTTTATGGGTATCAACCAACTTCAGCGCATGTAGGTTGAGCGTGTCGGCATACAGATTGAGGCTATAGCTGGGCACCTTTCCCATGGGCTTATATTCGGCCTGTAGGAGGAGGCTACCATTGGGGTCGTTCACGCTGATATCGCCTGCATAGGCTTCGGGGCTGTATCGGCCGTCAAAACGGATGCTCTCGTAGCTGTATCCCAGCAGATTGGTTTGCGTGGCCTTACCGCTGAACGTACCTCGTAGGGGAAGGGTATCGTTTGTTGCCCAGTAACTGTAGATACCTTCGGCCTCAATGGCCAGATTGGTTCTAATGAGGGGACTTGATGGAATTATCTGTGCTACATGGAGGTCTTGGCCTTCAAGCGTGGTCACATAATGCCCATCCTGGTCGATATTCACATGAGCCTCAAAATTGCCAGCGTCGGTAGTGGCATTCAGGTCAATGGTACTCAGTGCCTGAGTCAGTTTGGCTTGTCCGTGAGCCGATATGGCTCCTATGCGGGTTACCTCGGCGGGTATTAGCTGATGTATGTCGGGCAGTTCGTTCTGCAGTAATTCCCAAGCTTGAGCGGTGAGTGCAGCTTCTTGCAGGTTGACACTTGCCATGTCCAGCTCACCTCCCGAAAGTGATGCTATTCCGTTGGCTTTAAGCGAGATATCGCCATGACGGGTGTGTATATCCAAGTCCTTGACATTGATTCGCGACAAGCTGCCGATGAAGTCAGTAGTGAGGTCTACTCTCTCCTTAAATTCCCGTATCTGCGGTGTAAGCCACGCCAAGTCGCTAAGAGTAATCTGCGAGGGTAGTACCTTGCCCTTAACGATGAGGCTCTCGCTGAAGCGATCGGGCAAATAGCTGGCCCAGATGGTATCAAGGTGCAGGGTACTGTGTGGCAAGTCAAGACGAAAATTGGCAAGAGTAGCTCCGTGGCGGTTGCCCACAAGGCGAAAATAGAGGTTGTCGATAGCGAGTCCTGACTGCTCCTTAAAGTTGAGTTGGCGCACCATAAGACTTATCGAATCGGTAGTGAGTGCCTTGAGCGACAGATGTGCCGAGAGGTCCTTGACGCTGATGTCGCGAACGGTGAAAGGGCGCTTCGAACTGTTCGCACTATTCTTTATGCTCGCCCCGCCGTCTCCTACGTGGTGTGTCAGGTTGGCGTGACGTATGAGCAATGAATTGATACGTAGATTGAGCTTAGCGGGTTTCTCTTTTTTCTCCTTGGCGGCAAAAGCATCTATAAGGAACTGGTAGTTATAGTCATCGGCAGCCTGGCTTTTGTAGATGATGACGTCGGGGTTGAACAGGCGGATATTACGTATTGACAACTGACCCTGCTTTATCAGCGGCATCCATTCCACCTTGGCTGCTATACGGCTCACGGAAAGCAAGTGCTCGCCCTCTTGGTCATCGATCTCGAGACTGTCAATGACAATGTCGTTGGGAAAGAGCCAGTGCACTCCGCCGAGGTTGACACGGGTACCTATGCGGTTCTCCAGTTCGGTAGCCAATATGACAGAGACACGCTGCTGCACCCGGGGGGAGTTCAGCAACATCGTTGTACCTACCACGAGCAATACGGCAATGCACAACGCCAGCTGTATGTATCTTCTCTTCTTTATTTTCACATCTAAACGTGCAAATTTAATGCAAAAAAATGACTGTACGAAGATAAAGCCCATTTATTTATGGCACAAGTTGCAGTTTTTTATTACACAACACATCTTGACATCGGAATAGATTTCCGCCTTATCGGTTGGGGAAATTAATCAGAAGAATTAATCTCACACGCTGACGTAAATAAATCGGTATTGGTTTCGCTTAATCGAAAATTTGCACTAAATTTGCACGGAATTTTGTTTATTCAAGTTAATTAACCATTATAAATGTTATGCCAGAAGTAATTAAGTTACGAAAAGGCTTGGACATTAAACTTAAAGGAACAGCCGCTCAGGAGTTAGTTTCTGTAAAAGCATCGAAGGCGTATGCACTCGTACCCGATGACTTTACAGGCGTGACTCCTAAAATTGTTGTTACTGAGGGTCAAAGTGTTAAGGCCGGGGAGGCTCTGTTTGTTGACAAGAAGCATCCCGAAGTGAAATTCGTCAGCCCTGTTTCCGGCACTGTTGCAGCGGTCAACCGTGGTGCTCGCCGTAAGGTGATGAGCATCGTTGTTACCCCCAATGGGAAGCAGGAGGCTGTAGAGTTTGGTGTGAAGAGTGTTCATTCACTCAGTGGTGAAGAAGTGAAGCAAGCATTGCTGGAGAGCGGTTTGTTTGCTTTCCTCCGTCAGCGTCCCTACGATGTGGTGGCCAACCCTGACAGCCGTCCCAAGGCTGTTTTCGTATCGGCTTTCGACAGTAAGCCGTTGGCCCCCGACTTCGAGTATGTAATCAAGGGTAATGAGGTAGACTTCCAAACCGGCCTCAGCGCATTGGCCAAGTTGGCTCCTACATTCCTCGGCGTGAGCGCCAAGCAGGCTGTACCCGCCATCACTGATGCCAAGAATGTAGAGATTACCATATTTAAGGGCAAGCACCCTGCAGGCAACGTAGGTGTACAGATCAACCACGTAAAACCCATCAACAAGGGCGAAGTGGTATGGGTCATCGGTGCCGAGGAGGTTATCTTCATCGGTCGCCTGTTCAACAAGGGTATCGTTGACCTCACCCGCACCATCGCCGTAGCAGGTTCACAGGTAACAAATCCAGCTTACAGCAAGGTGATCCTCGGTGCGCAGATTGGTAACATCGTAGAAGGCCGCATCAAGGACGGTTGCGTCAACCGCATCATCAATGGCAACGTGCTCACAGGCTCCGTTGCTACTCCTGAGAGTTATCTTGGTGCATTCAGCAATATGGTGACTGTGATACCTGATGGCAGCGACAAACACGAACTGTTGGGTTGGGCTATGCCCCGCTTCAAGGAGTTCAGCGTGAGCCGTGCTTACTTCAGCTTCCTCTGCCCCAACAAGGAGTATGTGCTCGACGCACGCCTCAAGGGTGAGGAGCGCCATATGATCAACTCCAACGAGTATGACAAGGTGTTCCCCATGGATATCTTCCCCGAATACCTCATCAAGGCAATCATCGCCGGCGACATCGAGAAGATGGAGGCTGCAGGTATCTACGAGGTGGCTCCCGAAGACTTTGCATTGTGTGAATTTGTAGATTCGTCGAAACTTGAGTTGCAGCGCATCGTCCGCGAAGGACTGATGAAGCTCCGCTCTGAAATGGAATAAGCTATGGGATTAAGACAATTAGTAGATAAGATTAAGCCGAACTTCGAGAAAGGCGGTAAGTTCCAGGCTTTCCGTTCTGTGTTCGGCGGGTTCGAGACATTCCTCTTCGTGCCCAACCATACGGCTAAGAGTGGCTCAAATATCCATGACTGCTTCGACTCTAAGCGTATGATGATTATGGTGTGCATCGCTTTGGTGCCCGCCCTGCTCTTCGGTATGTACAATGTAGGTTACCAGCACTATCTGGCCGCTGGCCTCGACGGTTCTTTCTGGGAGCTGTTTGGCTACGGTTTCCTGGCTGTGTTGCCTAAGATTATCGTTTCTTACCTTGTAGGTCTCGGTATCGAGTTCACCGTGGCCCAATGGAAGGGCGAGGAGATTCACGAGGGTTTCCTCGTATCGGGTCTTCTCATCCCGATGATTGTACCCGTAGGTACTCCGCTGTGGATTATCGCCGTGGCTACTGCTTTTGCCGTAATCTTCGCCAAGGAGGTATATGGTGGCACGGGTATGAACATCTTCAACGTGGCTCTCGTGACGCGTGCATTCATCTTCTTCGCTTATCCGAGCGTGATTTCCGGTGATGCCGTTTGGGTAGCCGACAGCGCCATCTTCGGTCTGGGTGCCGACATCGACGGTTACACACAGGCTACTGCGCTTGGTGTGGCTGCCACATCGGGTGCCGCTCCCGCATGGGATATGAATATGGTATGGGGCTTTATCCCCGGCTCAATCGGTGAGACCAGCGTAGTGGCTATCGCCCTCGGTGCCCTCATCCTGTTGGGTACTGGCGTAGCTTCTTGGAAGACCATGCTCAGCGTATTCGTAGGTGGTGGTCTGATGGCTTGGGTGTTCAACCAATGGGGCAATCCCGAGAACGCAGTTGCCATGATGCCTTGGTATCAGCACCTCGTGCTCGGTGGCTTCTGCTTCGGTGCCGTGTTCATGGCTACCGACCCTGTTACCTCATGCCGTACCGAGTGCGGTAAGTACATCTACGGTTTCCTTATCGGTGTGGTAGCGGTGCTCATCCGCGTGCTCAACCCCGGTTACCCCGAAGGTATGATGCTTGCCATCCTGCTGATGAACCTCTTTGCTCCGCTCATCGACTATTATGTATATCAAGCTAACATCTCGAAGCGTGCCAAGCGTGCTTTGAAGAGCAAGTAATAACCCAATAATCGAATACTGTTATGAATACGAATAAGAATTCCTATACATTTATATATGCTTCGGTTATGGTTGTTATCGTAGCATTCCTCTTGGCCTTCGTGTCATCGGTACTGAAGCCCATGCAGGAGAAGAATATCGAACTCGACAAGAAGAAGCAGGTACTCGCCGCCCTCAACATCTTCGAGAAGGACAATGCTGCGGCCGAGGCTGCCTATAATAATTATGTAAAGGCCGACCAACTGCTCGATGCTCAGGGCAACGTAGTTGCTGAGACCGGCGGTTTCGCTGTTGAGAACGCTGCCGTGGGTGGCGACAAGCTCCCTGTCTACGTTTGCGAGGTCGAGGGTGATACTAAGTATGTGCTCCCGCTCTACGGTGCAGGTCTGTGGGGTCCCATCTGGGGTTATGTAGCCCTCAATGCCGACAAGGAGACTATTTATGGAGTGTACTTCTCACATGCTGGTGAGACTCCTGGTCTGGGTGCCGAAATCACCAATTACGAGAAGTTCCAGAAGCCCTTCATCGGCAAGAATGCCATTGACGCTGCCGGCAACGTAGTCATCAGCGTGGTGAAGAACGGTAAGGTGCAGAATGCCGAGTGCGAGGTCGACGGTATCTCAGGCGGTACCATCACATCGAATGGTGTGAATGCCATGCTCAAGGATGGTCTCGGTCTCTACAAGGCATTCCTCACACCGTATGACAAGGCTTGCGAGGCTGCTTGCACAGCTGCGGCTTGCGACACCACTGCTTGCCCCGAGAGCATACCAGCTACAGCAATCCAAGTTGTTAACCAATAATCAAAGGAGGAAACAGTTATGTCATTATTTTCAAAGCAGAATATGGAGGCGCTGAAGACTCCTCTGGGCATGAACAACCCCGTTACCGTACAGGTATTGGGTATCTGTTCGGCATTAGCGGTTACTGCTCAGCTCAAGCCTGCCATCGTGATGGGCCTCTCGGTTACGATTATCGTGGCCATGGCCAACGTGATTATCTCACTCTTGCGCAACACCATCCCCAACCGTATCCGTATCATCGTGCAGTTGGTAGTGGTAGCCGCGCTCGTAACTATCGTAAGCGAAATCCTCAAGGCATTTGCCTACGATGTCAGTGTAGAACTCTCTGTATATATCGGTCTTATCATCACCAACTGTATCCTCATGGGTCGCCTCGAGGCGTTTGCCATGGCCAACGGCCCTTGGCCGTCGTTCCTCGACGGTATCGGCAACGGCCTCGGCTATGCCAAGATACTCGTCATCGTGGCCTTCTTCCGTGAGCTGCTCGGTAGCGGTTGCCTCTTCGGCTACCAGGTTATCCCGCAGTGGTGCTACGACCATGGCTATATCAACAACGGTCTCATGCTGATGCCCCCCGCAGCCCTCATCATCGTGGCTTGCATCATCTGGTATCAGCGTGCCCGTCATACAGAATTGCAGGAAGAACAGAATTAATTGACAATTGATAATTGACAATTATTTAAAAGAAGAAATTTATGGAACATTTTATTAGTCTTTTCGTCCGCTCTATCTTTGTGGACAATATGATATTCGCATTCTTCTTAGGTATGTGTTCTTACCTTGCCGTATCTAAGAATGTGAAGACAGCTCTCGGCCTTGGTGTGGCAGTGACCTTCGTGTTGCTCATCACCCTGCCGGTGAACTATCTGTTGCAAACTAAGGTGCTCGGTCCCGACTGCTTGGTCGAGGGCGTCGACCTCAGTTTCTTGAGCTTTATCCTCTTTATTGCCGTGATTGCCGGTATCGTGCAGCTGGTAGAGATGGTAGTAGAGCGCTTCAGCCCTTCACTGTATGCTTCGCTCGGTATCTTCCTCCCCCTTATCGCCGTTAACTGTGCCATCATGGGTGCTTCGCTCTTCATGCAGCAGCGCATCAATATGGACCCCAACAACACACAGGCTATTCTGAACGTGTGGGATTCCGTAGCTTACGCTCTCGGCTCAGGTATCGGCTGGGCATTGGCCATCGTGGGTCTTGCCGCCATCCGTGAGAAGATGCAGTACTCTGACGTACCCAAGCCCTTGCGTGGTCTCGGTATCACCTTCATCACCGTAGGCTTGATGGCTATGGCATTCATGTGCTTCTCTGGTCTTAACATCTAATAATAGGAGGAATAATAACTATGGATATGAAATTGATTTTAGCAAGTATCGCAGTATTCCTCGTGATTATACTTGCCTTGGTAGCCATCCTTTTGGTAGCCAAGAGATATTTAGTGGCCTCAGGCCCCGTGAAGCTCACCATCAACGGTGAGAACGAACTCGAGGTGGAGAGCGGCTCAACCCTGCTCAGCACACTCTCAAACAACGGTATCTTCCTCTCCTCTGCCTGTGGCGGTAAGGGCTCATGCGGCCAGTGCAAGTGCCAGGTAGTTGAGGGCGGTGGCGAGATACTCCCTTCAGAGAAGGGCCACTTCAGCCGCAAGCAGCAGATGGACCACTGGCGTCTCGGCTGTCAGGTAAAGGTGAAGGGCGATATGGCCATCAAGGTCGACGAGTCTGTTATGGGTGTTAAGGAATGGGAGTGCGAGGTTATCTCAAACAAGAACGTCGCTACCTTCATCAAGGAGTACAAGGTGGCATTGCCTCCCGGCGAGCACATGGACTTCGAGCCCGGTTCGTATGCACAGATCAAGATCCCTGCATTCAGCATCGACTACGACAAGGACTTAGACAAGTCACTCATCGGCGACACCTATCTGCCCGCTTGGCAGAACTTTGGCCTCTTCAACCTGAAGTGTACCAACGACACTCCCACAGTGCGTGCCTACTCTATGGCCAACTATCCCGACGAGGGCGACATCATCACACTGAACGTACGTATCGCTACACCTCCCTTCAAACCCAAAGAGCAGGGTGGTGGCTTCATGGACGTGATGCCTGGTATCGCTTCATCATACATCTTCAGCCTCAAGCCTGGTGACAAGGTGATGATGAGTGGTCCTTACGGAGAGTTCCGTCCCAACTACGAGTCAGGCCGCGAGATGATTTGGGTTGGTGGTGGTGCCGGTATGGCTCCCCTCCGTGCACAGATCATGCACATGCTCAAGACCCGTCAGTGCCGCGACCGTCAGATGCACTACTTCTACGGTGCCCGTGCCCTGGAGGAGATACCCTTCCTCGACGACTTCCTCGCATTGGAGAAGGAGTTCGACAACTTCCACTTCCACCTCGCACTCGACCGTCCCGATCCCAAGGCCGACGCAGCAGGCATCAAGTATACCGCTGGCTTCGTAGCTCCTGTGATGGGCGACACCTATCTCAAGCAACACGAGAATCCCGAAGATTGTGAGTACTACCTCTGTGGTCCTCCTATGATGGCCAAGACCGTCCTCGACCTCTTGGACAGCCTCGGCGTAGAGAAGGATATGATCCACTTCGACGACTTCGGCGGCTAAGAAACAGATTCAAGGTAAGTGGCGACAGGCACTAATCCGCTAATCGCCAAGACCATAAATCAAGAGACAAGCACTCCCTCTGAGCTATATGCTCAGAGGGAGCGTTGTGTTATACCGTATCCTGGAGAGACTACTGACACTGCTGATGCCCAAGAAGCAAGAGGCTTATAAAACAGAGGCAGGTAGTTATTTACACGGCACCAAGTAAAGAAAAATGTCATTTTACCTGTATTCTTACAGGAAAAGCGTATATTTGCATCAATAATCCATACAACAAGACATAACGACAGGTCACACCAACACATCCCCATGAAACCAATCATCAACCACTTCACCGACAACGACCTCTATACCTTCACCTGCATGTACTACATCTTGCAGAAGTACCCGAGGGCCGAGACCGAGTACTGCTTCTTCGACCGCCATCAGACCCGCTACCCTGTCGGGTTCGACCGCCTGTTGGGCGAGCAGCTCGTCCACATGGCCGACGTGACGATTACCGACGAAGAATGTGCGTTCATGACCCGCACCTTCCCCTTCCTACCCTACTGGTACATCAACGTCTTCCTGCGCGGCTACCGCTTCAACCCCTCCGAGCTCACCATCAGTCAGGATGCAGAGGGGCACCTCGACATCCGTGTGAAAGGTAAGTGGTGGTCCACCATCATGTGGGAGATGCCCATCCTCTCTACCATCTCCGAGCTCATGCACACGCTCAACGGCGACACCCTCCGCTACGATTCCGAGACCGAATACGAGAAGAGCCTCCAGAAAGGCCGCCGCATATGGCAAGGAGGACTCACCTTAGGCGACATGGGCACGCGCCGCCGCTTCTCGTTCGACCATCAAGAGCGCGTCATTGATGCTCTCATCCAGTCGTACACCGAGGTCAAGGAGGCCACACACGGCCAGTGCGGCCGCTTCACCGGCACCTCCAACGTCTACTTCGCCATGAAGAAGGGCATCCCCTGCCTGGGCACCATGTCGCACCAGTGCATCAGCTTCGAGGAGATCGTGAGCGGCGTGTTCGAGTGCAACTACAACGTCATGAGCAAGTGGTCCGAGGTGTACGACGGCAACGTGGGCATCTTCCTCTACGACTGCTTCGGCGACCACGTCTTCTTCAGCAACCTCTCCAAACGTATGGCCATGACCTTCAGCGGCCTGCGCATCGACAGCGGAGTCGAGGAAGAGCAGGTCGACCTCATCGTAGCCAAATACAAGCAGCTGGGCATCGACCCTATGACGAAGCAAGCCGTCTTCAGCAACGGACTCGACGTCGACCGTGCCATCGAGATACACCGCTACTGCCAAGGGAAGATTACTGACAGCTACGGCGTAGGCACCTACCTCACCTGCGACGTCACCGACTGCAAGCCCATGAACATCGTCGTGAAGCTCGTCCGCGGGCGCATCACCGAGTCGCGCGAGTGGCACCCCTGCGCGAAGCTCTCGTGCGACAAGGGCAAGACCTTGGGCGACTCTCAGAAATGCAGCTACCTGCTCTCTGTGCTCGGGCAGTGAGACTCCCCACCCTCATAAAGCAACCGTAGAGTGCCCCGCACCCTACGGTTTTCTTTTTTGTCTGTGTTTATTTGTGCAGGTACAGAACAGGCACCACCCCATAGAAGAACTAAACCCGATAGCTTGACTTACGTCAGGGGCTACCGGAAACAACGCTGCGAAATGCCTCGTTGTTTTATCTGCACACAATAGCGGCAAAGTCTTCTCCGTTGTCGGCAAGATTGACCAACTTATTTTCCTGTTTTTTCATCTTTGTCAATTTATCTGTTTGGATAATTTCAAAACTGCTTCATAAGAATTAGAGATAAAGACTTGCAGTCTTGGGCAGAATAGTGTAACTTTGCGTACCAAGAAAAGGCTATAAATGAAAGAAGGCAACAACATCATACTCTACCAAGACGACAATGAGATAACCCGTGTTTCCGTTCGCTTTGCCGATGAGGATGTGTGGCTCACACAGAATCAGCTGGCAGAGTTATATGACACGACACAAGAAAATATCTCAATGCATATAAGCAATATATATGCAGACAAAGAGTTGGAAGAAGAACGAACTTATAAGAAATTCTTATTAGTTCGCCAGGAGGGCAATCGCCAAGTGCAACGCAACATCGTGCATTACAACCTCGACATGATTATCGCCTTGGGCTATCGCGTGCAGTCGCAAGTAGCTACGCGCTTCCGTCGTTGGGCTACCCAACGCCTGCACGAATACATACAGAAGGGCTTTGCCATGGATGATGAGCGTCTGAAGCAGGGAGGCAATCGCTACTTCCGCGAGTTGCTGCAACGCATTAGAGACATCCGTAGCAGCGAGCGCAACTTCTATCAGCAAGTGACCGACATCTATGCCACGGCTACAGACTACGACCCGCGCAGTGAGATGACAAAGATGTTCTTTGCTACAGTGCAAAACAAACTGCACTATGCCGTGCACGAGAACACCGCGGCAGAGGTGATATATCATCGAGTAGACAATGAGAAGCCCTTTGTGGGGATGACAAATTTCAAGGGCAACTATGTAACGAAGGACGATGTCAAGATTGCCAAAAACTACCTGACGGAAATAGAACTGCAACGTCTCAACCTGTTGGTGTCAGGATTCCTGGACTTTGCTGAGTTCCAAGCCTTGGAGATGAATCCGATGACTATGCATGATTGGATAGAGGCATTGGACAATCAGATCATTGCCCACAAACGGAACATCTTGATAGGAAAAGGCTGCGTATCGCACAAGGAGGCGATAGAAAAAGCCGAAAAGGAATTTGAAATATACCGCAAGCGTGAGATGCAATTGCTCGAAAGCGACTTCGACCGCGAGGTAAAGAAGTTAAGGTAGGTTCTGTAAATCCTCACAGAGATATCTCATTGGCTGCTATCCCTTTCTTTTTACCGCCAACTCGGCTTTATCCGGTCTACCAATAGAGACATGCCTGCAGCCGCACGTTTGCTTTCTTGGTCTTTACCGATAGACTTTGCATATTCTGTAAGGATGTCGTTCACAAGGTGAAGAGTTCCCGGGAATCAACGATGCGAAGGTAATGCCTTTTGGTGAAACAACCCACTCCTCTCGGTTTTATCAAAAAATGAACAACTTTTTTGTCTGTTACACCTTGCGAGACATAGTATTTCTTCTTTCTCTCTGAAAACAAACAATTTACAAAATTGAAATTGCGGACAGGTAACGATTTAGAAACGAGCGAAGTTTTCTTATCTGTCTTATTCTGCATTATTGAAAAGAACGCTTTGTATTTTGATGCAAAATTAATATAATCTTCTCACATAACAAATTTGCTCTATGGTTGTGATACTTAAATTTCAAATAATCTATTATTACTATTTTTAAGAATCATATTTATTTCATTATTATCAAATCCGACAAAATTCAATAAGCAGCATACAAGTAACTTTTTTAGTTTTACTGTAAGTTTATAGAGTTCATATCCATCAAGAATATTCTTTTTCTTCTTGCGATCCATAAAATGAGAATAATAGTGTCTAGAATCTACGACCTCTTTAATATTTATGGTATCGCCTTGCAACTTGTCAATATCGGAGAATTCAGCAATTAAAAGGTTTATCATATCTGTTAGATTAGACTCTTTTCTAAACCTAGAGCAAAACCCTTCTAAAGCTTGAACAACAATTATAAAATCCACACTTGAAAAAACACGTTTATATTTCACGCTATCAATTAAGTGTTGGCGAATTGGTGCAATATCATTCTTTTCAACAAACCATTTCTTTATAATATTGGGGTATTTGCTTTTTATACTTTCATAATTGAAAAGAAATGCTTCTCTTTGTTTTTTAATTGGTGAAATATAATCGCTTTGTATGTACATTAGTTGAATTGGGGAAAAAGATTTCTCCCCATTTTTCAAATCTTGGCATTCATTATTACAAAACAATTTAATGTTTGAACATCTTATTTCTTGTAGAGTTGCAAACGACAAGAATTGTTCATATATAAAAACCTCTTTTAAGAAACTACTAATGGATTTATTGCTACCCTTTTTAATATCCAAGTATGTATATTGTTCTATCTTAGGCGAATAATATTCTCCGTCATAGTCTATACCACTCTCTAGATTTAGTTGAGTATTTTCATTTATGAAAACACCACATAAGGTGTCGCGGTTTGTATTAAACGATATGTTGATTGCCTCGATTTTCTGTGCTTCACAGAATGTCACAGAAGTTGTTAATGCTCTTGGAGGGCACCATAAACTTAATAGTGGAAATTTAACATATGCTTTGAAGTATCTCTCCTGTTCGAGTGTTTCAATATGGTCTCCAATAAGAAGATATTGACAAGTATATTTGATTATTGGGAAAGGACAACTAAGATTTAGACTTCCATATGCCGAACAGTTAAGTAATGTAACCTTTTTTGAATCAGATGTTATGCCAAAAATTGTATTTTCATGTTTTTTTCTTAAAAATGCACTCATTGGAGACTCATCTTCCTCAAAAGAACCTATTAACTCTAATGTAATGCTCTCTTGCGGTAAATAAGTAATGACACCAGCAATCGCTCTATCTGGATTGTTTGGTATCCACCAATATCCCTTATATTCAACCTTATCATTCATATCAAATTAATCATTAATTCACTCAATTTTGTATATGGGGGAATAATTTTTGTGTAAAATTACTAAAAAATATCAACTGTGACTATGAATGAGTGATTTTTATTATCATTTATTTGTTGTATGATGAAATATGTTTTAACTTTGTTGTTACATTAGGTGATTTGTATAATGTAATAACGGAAAATAACTAATAAATTATTTATAATTATGAAATCGTACTTCAATATTGTTAGTTTGCGTGGAACGATCTTTATTCCACAAATCATTTTTGATTGGACTTTCGTATCTGAAATGCTTAAAATACTACCTAATTATGTGCCAACAAACAATACTCCACAAATAATCAATGGAGTGATAGTAAATTCTACAGATTGGATGCTTGGCACCCAAGATGGAACTGAACGATTGATTTTTCAACCACAAAAAATAGATTTCATCCTTAATAAGGAGAGTTCTTACTCAGAAAGGGATATTGATGAATTTTCCAAGAAATGTGATAAAATATTCTCCAAAATTTTGGAATTAAGAAATGCGAAAGCATCTCGTCTTGCGATAGCTCCTACTTTCAAATATATTGGCGATATAAGCACTCTGAAGTCTTTTATTCAGAAGATATATGCAACAAGAGTATTTAAAGAAGAAGCATTAGATAATTGTGAATTTTCACAAGTTTATAGAGTGAATGAAAACATTGGAGATAGTGTGTTTAAAATTAACTATTTATCTAAATTTTATACATCAGGAAATATTGTTATAGTTAATGGTGTAAATACAATACAAGAATACAATCTTGTAGATTTTGACATCAATACATTTAATGATACTAATTATTCATTCGATATAGATTTAGTTAAAACATTCTTCTCAAAATCAAGTGGATTTTGTTCGGATTTCATGACACTTTATTTCTAAGCGAGTCATATGGGTACTATTTATGAATTTAGCGAAAAATTAAAAGAGTTGCAGTCGTTATTTGAGACTCCATCCTTTAATTATATGGCTGAAATAAATGACCATATAACTAAAACAACTGATATATTCTCCAGAAATATTGGTTATTATAATGACCTGATAGTTAGTTTATCAAAATTAAGTGAGTTCTCAACTGTTTCCTCGTTAATAGCGTCTCAACTTCCACTTAAGCTTAAGAAATTTGACAATGATGAATTAAACAATACATCTACAGGTGACAACACTCGAAGATTGACCTCATTAGATTCTACAGATACAGTAGATGTAAATTCCATAAATCAGGAGTTTTTTACATTTTTGTCAAAATACTCACAGCCTTTTGTACACAGTTTAAAATTAACAGATTTTGAGGATGGAATAGATAATCTAGTTACTATAGAGGTTCGTGAGTTTGTCAAGAGAAATCTATTTGTTACATATAATTGGTTAAATACCATTTATTCAAACAATCAGAAAGATTCTGATGTTATTGCTGGTTTATTGCGTATTATTGGGGTGGTGGTTGAACAGGAGAATTCAGATATGCTATTACCAATTGTCATAGCTGGGCTTGCAAATATAAATTCAAAGACACAAGAAGCTGCATTAATGGTCATAGAACAATGGAGAACTAAAAATTGTTTAGACGCATTACAAACAACAAATTTCTCCTCTGTATGGCTTAAGGAATATGCAAAACAAATAGAAGCAGAACTTATTGAAGAACTTTGCCTATGTTGATACGAATGATTTCTAGTATAAGTAGATGGGATGGTTCTCGTTCCGTTAATCGGAAAGATGCTTTTATATGTGGGGATGCTATTAGTGATCTGAGAACCACGAATAATGAATTAAGTGTATGGAAAGCAGATACACAGGAAGACATCGAAGACGCCATAGTCGCTTTAGCATTAAATCGAGATAGTGTTAGTAAGTTATCTTACTTCTTATTAGAAGAAGATGAACTTAAAAAAATAGAAATAGATGTATCTGACCAAAAGCCTGGAGCAGCTGCAGGATTAAAAGATTGTATACTTTCTAAGCATAGAGATTTAATAGAACTTGACTTTTGGAGACTGGGCTTTTTAACTCAATATATGCTGGAATTAGTGAAAAATCCAAAACAATGTAAGAATCTAACAAGAAAAGAAATAAAAGCATTGCTAGAGAAATACAAAAATAAAAATCTAATAACAGTAGAACAGATGAATTCTAAACTAAAAGAAGATCTGAAGTGGTAATTTACAAAGTATAAATCGTTTAAACCTTGAGGTTTAAACGATTTATTATAGGTATTTATCGGATTATCAAGAATCCCATTAGAAAAGCATCGGGGAAGATGAATTTCTTTTCGCCGAGGGTGAATTTGATGTGGATAAACTTTTCATTCTTGTTGATTTTGATAACTGTGCCTTTGCCGAAATTCTTGTGAATAACTATGCTGTCAATGCCTATTGTTTCTAATTTTGCTTCAAGGTCTTGCACTACTTGTTTCTCTTACGAAACAATCTCAACAGCAGTAGCTTTTGCCGATTTTGGTTGACAATGGGTATTGATGTTCCTATCCCCAATTGCCGTTTTGTTCATCTGTCCTATTAACCTTCTTGGCTATCCATATACTGCACTCATATAGAGCATACAGAGGTAGCGTTACAAGAATACAAGTCATTATATCTGGCGGAGTTATAATAGCCGAAATCGCTGTAATTATAAATAGTGCATACTTTCTATATTTTGATAATATCTGGAAATCCACAATCCCAATCTTTGCTAAGATATAAATAATTACAGGCAGCTGAAATACTATCCCCATAACCAATGTTAGTGAAGTGAAAGTTGTTATATACGAACTTAATGTTATCATCGTATTTACTTTATCAGCAACACTGTATGTTCCTAAGAATCGGAAAGAGATAGGGAATATAATGAAATAGCTCATTAAAACTCCTATTATAAACAGAGAGTATATAATAACAGCCACATATACCGAGTATTTACGCTCATTCTCATATAAAGCTGGCAGTGCAAAACAAAAAAGTTCATACAAAATATATGGAGAAGCTATCAAACACCCCAAGTAAAGTGAGGTTGTAACATGCGTCATAAATTGGCTTGATAGGTCTGTGGCTATCATCTCAACCACATACTTATCAAAATGAAAGTCAAATCCAAGCCATTGTATGACCTTTTCTATATAACGGTATGTCACAAAGTCCCACTCGCTTGGTGCCAAAAGAATACTCCAAGCAACATCTTTAATTACGAAAATGAAAATTGCTATAATAGCAGTGACCCCTAAAATACGAAACAACATTCGGCGAAGCACCTCCAAGTGTCCGCCGAATGTGAGTTGATTGTCATTATTATTTCGCATTATTTGGATTTTCATTTTCGTCTAATGAAGTATTATTTACATTCTCATCATTAGTTGGTTTGACCTCATTGTCTGACGATGGAATATCCTCACCATCTTTCATTCCTTTCTTGAATTCTTTAACTCCTTGTCCTAATCCTCGCATCATTTCGGGGACTTTTTTGCCTCCGAAAATCAATAACGCGAGACCTCCTAATAGCAGTAATTCGGTTGTTCCTAACATATGGATTGTATATTTTATGATTACTTATTAGTCTTTCGTTCCCAATTTCCCCAATCAGTGAAAATAATATGTTTCTTATCAATTCGTTCTATTTCAAGTAATGGATATTCTATTTTATCATAATAAAATCGAATTTGTAAAAACTTGCTATTTTCATTAGGAAGTTCGTGCATTATCCACACAAAAGGACTGGGGTTATCCCTTATTGTGTCATTAATTAAATACTGTAACTCTCCCGATCCAGAATTTTTATATTCTTGTTTAAATACCCAGATTTCTTCGTGAATACTATTTTGTATGGTATCGATTCGATGCCATACTCCATTAATTCTTTTAGACATTTTAAGCAATTCACGACTCTGCGCAAACATAACCAAAGGAATACAGAGAAAAATCAGGAATACGTACCGTTTCATGATGATTACAATACTAAATAAATATTACAGGTGTCAAAATCTATTTCCCAATTGCCACCTTCAATGCTTTCCCACTGATATTTCTCACCCATACGATCCCACCAATTCTGAAATTTTGAACCTGTTTCACCCATATCCTTTATGAGTTTTTCATACAAAGTTTCATTCTCAGGCGTTAGTATTTTAGCCAATTCATTTAAGCCATTACGGCGTTCAAAGAGGACCTGAATCTCATTCTTTTCCTCCATAGTTACTTGTCCTACAATTCTTTTCATTGTTTATTTATTTTTAATTTAACACTGTCTGGTTTTATTGTTGGAGTTTTGCAACTAGACTTACAAGTTCCCATGCAGCCAGTACAAGCGTCTTTACACATCTTATTGCATGTATATTGACAACCTCCAAGACATGCATTTGTACAGCCAACTGCACATAATCCTGTACAAGTCCCTGCACAACCACCTTTACAATCAGTTGCAGGCGATGAAAAGACATTAACCCATGGGATTGATGTTAATATAAGTATTGGTAATCCCTTTGCAACTCTTCTGAAAAATTCTCGTCGTTTCATATTTGCCATTTTACCATTCTTTTCTTACTTCAAAGGGATCAAGATATTCGATTTCATTTATCTCTACATTAGGAAGGAATTCTCCATGCTTACGAATATTATGCAAGAGCTCTCTACTTGCATTACGTTCCAGATGAGCCACTACACATTGTTCATGGCTTGGTGTGTTAACTTCATATGTCGTTTTGCGATTTAGCCAAACGCAACGTTTGCATTGATAAGCATCGCAATTGCGACAAATAGGAGCATGAGATAACTTATATAGCTGAGGATTCTTTATATCCAAGCCACTTTCCAAATTACCAATAGAGAATTTCGACTTGCCCAATCCGTAGTCTTCATCGTCATCTGCCAAATAAAAAGCAGGGCACACATAGAACTTGCCATCAGGAGCAAGTGTAACACTTTCCCAACCTGCATTGCAGTTGTTCATTTTCTCCAGCATCATACGGTCGGTCAACAGATTCAACTGTGGCGACTTACCTTTCAAGTAAAGTGTTTCAATCTTCTCCGACAATGCCAACAATACCTTTTTATAGACATCGAAATCATTCACATCGAAAATTTCTACATCAGTAATCACCACATTGACACGAGCAGCCTTTGCCAACGAATGCTGTAGGAATAGATAGCGTTCAAAGAAATCTGCTTTAGAGGTACGGACTACATACACCCCATCTTCCTTGAAGTCATAAATATCCATCCCAGTCCAATCGTCAAATACCACCACATCGGCATTGTTCCTCAATACGGTGTCTTCACACAACGAAGAAACAATATCACTATGATCTATTGTATGAATGGTGTCTTTATATTCTTGTGGCAACTCATAGTCGGGATACACAAACTGAATCATCAGATTTTCTTTCATGGCAAATAAGATTCCTGCCTTCAAATCGTTCAAAGCAATTAGCTTATGTTCATCCTTCGGATTTTCATAATGACAATACGAAACACTTGTATCGTCTAACTGTACAATCAAATATTTTAACATAAAATTAACAATTTTCTTCGGTTGTGTTTTTTACAAATTTATA
>JAFXEF010000014.1 GCA_017520935.1 Bacteroidaceae bacterium
ACATACTTGACCGTGATATACTCCTCGCCATCGATATCTATCGATAGTAGGTACATATCGCCCCAGAATACGTCGCGCACATCCGAGAGCTGCTTGTAGAGGACAATGTCACCACTCTTAAGCAGTGGATACATCGAGTCGCCGACGATATATATCGCGCCATCGCACTTCGGCAGGTTGGGGATATGTATATGATTTACAGGTTTAATCTCAGAGTTCTCGGCAAATAGAGGTACAAGACCCGCAGTACCCTCGATAGAGTATAGAGGCACGCTCTGCAGTGGCAACGACTTATCGGTGCGCAGGGTAAAGGGTGTCAAATCGGGCTCGGCATTAAACATCTTACCCTCGCCCGAATCTATCCACTCGGGGTTAAGATTAAAATCCTGAACTAAGATATTCTTATTACGCGTAGAGAGTCCAGCCTTGCCTGTCTCTATCATCGAGAGCGCAGCTTTACCAATGCCAAGTCGCTGAGCCAATTGCTCTTGCGTCATATTAAGCTGCTTACGCATAACTCTTAATCGTTTACCTATCGTATCCATATAAGAAAATATTATATTAAATTTTTGTATTCAAATATTGACAAATCAAGATTTTTAACCTATATTTGTAGCGCAAAGTTAAGCAAAAGTTTGACAACTACAAATTTACTTTGCAAAAAATTTAACTTATGAGAATTTTCTTTAGGTTTCGCGAGAGCGACTATCTGAGAGTCTACGAAGAGCTTGTACAAATAGTTAAAAATCGAAACTGGTTTCGTGGCAGCGTAGCGCTATTTATCGACGACGTAGAGTGTCGTCTACGTTGCGTGGCATCGATACTAAGAACGAAGAGCAACGAGCCAGACGCCACGACAAAGATAGTGGTAGTGCCACTATGGTACGAGATGACAACGTGCATTGGCGACGAGGTACTACCTAACGACTTCAACTTCGAGGAGATGATAGACCTTGCAGCCTAACAAACGAACACCTACTCTATGGAAAACATATTAAATGACAACAACTTAGAAAACGACAACAACGAGGTCTTGTCGACAGATAAGACCCCTTCGTTTGCCACCTTTGCCGAGAGAGTATATCCCTTTCTTGAGATTACACCCTTTCACCACACCTACTACGACATCCTCGACGCCTACGCTCGGGGGCGCATACGCAAACTCATAGTCTCGATGCCGCCACAGCACGGCAAGAGTATAGGCGCAACGACCCTACTGCCAGCCTATATGCTCGGCATCGAGCCAGACACTCGCATAGCCATAGCCTCCTACTCGGGCACGTTAGCCTCGAAGTTCAACCGCCGCGTGCAGCGCATCATAGAGTCGAAAGAGTATGCCGAGATGTTCCCTGAGACGACCATAAAGCAGGGCACAAAGCCCCCTGGGTGGATACGCACCTCGGACGAGGTGGAGATTATTGGCCATCAGGGCGAGCTGATAAGCGTAGGTCGCGAGGGCTCGCTGACGGGCAACCGCGTAGATTGCTTCATCCTCGACGACCTATACAAGGATGCTATGGAGGCGCAGTCGCCCCTCATACGCGAGAACTGTTGGGAGTGGTACACCTCGGTTGTGAGGACACGTATGCATAACGCCTCGCGCGAGCTGATAGTATTCACACGCTGGCACGAGGAGGATCTTATAGGCACGCTCTGCCGCACCGAGCCCTACCGCCTGATGACCTCGATGCGCGATATCGACGAGGTGGCAGGCGACGAGTGGTTAGTGCTCAACTTCGAGGCACTCAAGGCCTCGCCACCTACGGAGCTCGACCCCCGCGACACGGGCGAGGCGCTATGGCCCGAGCAGCAGAGCGTCGAGCTACTCGAGACCAAGCGACGCCTCGACCCTCAGCGCTTCGAGGCTATGTATCAGGGGCATCCCACGGCACGCGAGGGACTACTCTACGGCGATGGCTTTGCTACGTACACCACGCTTCCACGCGACATAGTCACCGCAGCGAGCTACACCGACACGGCAGATATGGGCGACGACTACCTCTGCTCGGTGGCCTACAAGGTCGACACCGATGGCATCATATACATCACCGACGTGGTCTACACGCGCGAGCCAATGGAGAGGAGCGAGAAGATGGTAGCCGAGATGCTGCTGCGCAGTGATACACGCCAAGCCCTTGTCGAGAGTAACAACGGCGGTCGCGGCTTTGCTCGCTCGCTGAAGCGACTATGCCCCACGCTACACATCGAGTGGTTTCACCAGTCGGCAAACAAGGAGGCCCGCATACTCTCCAACTCGGCAACGGTGCTCCACAGCGTGCGTATGCCCGAGGGGTGGGCACACCTATGGCCAGAGTTTTACCACCACTTGACGACCTATCGTCGCCTCTTTCGAGCCAACAGCCACGACGATGCTGCCGACGTGCTTACGGGCATTGTCGAGCGCGAGATGCCGCGATTTACTCGCGACAGTATGCGCCGCCTGGCCTTTGTGTAGGCGGCACAGCTAAGCAGAAATAGTGTCGTATTCGTGGTTTTCGCTACTACCAATGCAGTAGCAGGGTTTATTAGTTTCGATGGGTTTCTATGCCAGGGAGGCTTACACGGCTACCTCGTAGACTCTTACATAGCGACTCATCGAAACCCTTCGCAACCCATTTACTTGTACATAAGACTTTTCAGAATGTAGAGCCTAAGCGGTTACTTAGAAGCTGTTTGAATTTTATTTATATAACGGATAGTACTCTATCTCCCAATCTCCCTTTAGTTCGCTCATATCTGATGAGTTGAAGAATCTGATTTGGCCGCCCTGGCTAAATTGATCGTAGGGGTTGAGGTGTGCGTTTCTCTCATACTTAAGCCATTGCTTCTTAGTTATCTGTTTTGTAGGCCAATCGTAGAGGCGTATCTCATCCTGCTGTTGTGAGATGCCCTCCATCTCGAAGCGAAAGTCACCCGAGCTATCCTCTGCAAGGAGTATCATACCAGGCAGGCCACCAAGCAGCCAGGGGCCTGATGATATCGCGACTTCTGTAGTAAACCACACAAGCCACTCCCTGCCTCCAAACGATGCCTCGGCACTTATCGATTGGTAGCCACATATCTCTTGTGTCTGGCCGGTTAGGCGCCACGCTATAGGTTGCGCGGTGTCGCGATACTCATATATTACATTGTCTGCAAATGGGATGTTGTGACGAATGCGGAGCTCCTCCTTTGTCGAATATATCTCGGTGGGTATTACGATTGTAGGCACACCTGCCGCATAGAAATCGGCCAACTCCTCCTCGCTCCAACTGTTTTTGTAGCGTGCCATATTTTCGTTCTGCTGCGCTACGCTATAGAAGAGCGAGGTATGTGCTCCGCAAAGCAGCTTATATTTTACGTCGAGATGAGAATCGTGGCTATTGCGATACGATACCTTATAGGTCACGACAACTCTTGCCGTATCCAGCACATCGTAATCAGCATCTAAATCACAAATACCAATCATAAGCCTATCTGTATGTGACCAACCGTAGAACGACTTGCCAATGATTGTTGTTGCGCTATCCTGCGCCTCTGCTGTAAAGAGGGCAATAGTTGCAATAATGGCGGTAATAAATCTTCTCATAGCTATCTTTTATATTGTTGTAGTATCTGCTCAAATCTGCTCCTGTCGCGCTTGGAGCGTTCCGTGTCTCTATCGCCTCGGACTGTAAAGCTCTTGGCGTGCGGTAGTCGCTTGGCAAAGGTCGTGCGTAGCGAGTCCAACTCTCGGAGCGTAGCTCCTGCTACCGACCTTATGGCTATTGCTTTGTGAACGAGGTAGACACTCTGCGACAGCTCTGGGTCGCCGAGTATGTAGTAGGGATATTCGTTGTAGTAGTAGGACTCTATTAACTTGATACTATCCTCTATCTCACGGTATCTACGACCGCCATAGCGCTCGTTGTAGAGTCTTTCTCGCAAATCAGTGTATCTCTCCCCAATGACTCGGGTGCGAGCATACTGCTCTCTAAATTGCCTCTTATCCTCGATAATTGCCATATGGCCATCTGTGTAACTAAGCACAACAGAGTCGCCAGGACCGATAGTCAGTCGGTGCATACCCTTCTGCTTATCGGTTATCAGCATCATCGTCACATCGGCATCATCCTCCATCGTAAAAGATAGTGTGCCTCGGCCACACTCCACACGACAGCTATCCTTAAACACAAATTCGCAACCATCGTTATACTCATAGCCTTGAACATAGGCCATACCCATATCACCATCGCACTCGAGCGCGATATATGCTCGTTGTGCAAATGTTGGTGCGGCACAAAATAGGAGCAGTGCCGAACAAGTGAATAATCTCTTCATAATAGAGTGCTATTTAAAACTAAACCTTACTTTGAATACTACGGATGCTCGACGCAGTGCGTATGAATACAGGTAATCCATACTATTACTATTTGTTGCATTGATAAATACACTGTTATTTAGAACGTTGCGAGCCTCTACAGAGTACTCCACGCGCTTATGCTTAATTCTCAGGCTTGCATCAACGAAGAGCGTGTTGCGATTAGTGCCCGAAATGGCGGTGTTTAGTAGGTGCTCAGCGCCTATACGACATATAACCTTTTGGGCGATGATAAAGTCGATGTCGCCCCTCTGCTTCAATAGGTCGATGGTCGATGTGTCGCTGTGCGCAATCGTTGAGATGCTACGATTGTAGACGACTGTATAGTCTATCCTAATAGCCTTAGTTATACGGGTGTTAAGGCCTACCTCTGCTGTGATTAGGCTATACGCTGATGGAAGTAGTACCATCTCTCTTAGCACCTCCGACCACGACTGCATATATCCTCCAGCGAGGTTTATGGTCGTTGCAGCTGCACTGATACGCGTGCTAAAGTTACACTTAACGTTGTAGCCATTATTGCGGTTTGGCATCTTGATGGCCTCGATTTGGCTCAGCGAGCCACGGAAGTTGGTGTTATACATAATGTTTGAGCGGCTATCGAAGTAATTGACCTCTAAGCCAGCAAATATAGCATCTATAGCATTGCCGTACGATAGCTCTATGTTGTAAGTCTGACTGCGCGTGTTGTTGCTCTCGCCAGCCTTGCGCTGAGTGACGCGATAGTCGGTCATAATATAACCGCCATAGGAGTCATACAGCGAGCCATAATACTCGTTGTACGAAGCTCGTGCCGATAGTTTTAGATCTGAGGTGATAGAGCTATTTATGCTCAGCGACGGCTGACATAGAACTTTGGTTTTGTTGGTAGTCACCATATGGTTAATCCTATCCTCCGCATAGAGCCACATTGCATCAAGAGGCACATCTGCTTGTATAGTCAGTTTGCTGCCTACGCTGTATTGCAGCGATGGTGTTAGCACAAAGTCGAGGCGTGCATATAGTATGTCGTTTTGTAGCTCGGGTGACGAGGCCTGTATTTCACCTTTGTCGTTAATGCCGTTTAGCGAAGACTCCATATGCTCAACATCGCCACAGAGCTGTGCTGAAAGCATAAAGTTCCAACGCTGGAGTTTGTAGCTTGTCGTAAGGTAGTTATTCGCCACAAGCCGCTGGCCATATAGAGTCTGGATAGCATTGGGATACTCTTCGCCGCCACCTACAATATCACCATAGAGCATAGGATGCACCTCGAGCTGGGCAGGCTGCGTATCGTAGTTAATATCGGAGTTGAAGTTTAGCACAAGCCTATCCCACCTGCGTATATTGTTGAAGTTGTTGTTAATCGACATTTTGGGTAGCTTGAAATGTTGTGAGACTCGCTCACCACTGCTATATACCGTGCCATAATCTCTACTCCATATTCCACCAAACGATAGCCTCTCCTCCATATAGTGTTTCTCGGTGTTTGAGTGCAGGTTTAGGGTGATATCACATCTGTCGATAAGATGGCTTACTTTGGTATTTTCGGCAATTACCAGAGGCTCAGTATCTGGAAGATAGTATGTGGTCTGTGATGCGCCATCGGCCTGTTGTAGGTCGTGGATATAGCCAACATTAAGGCTTAGCTCGAGGTTATCGTTGAGTTTGGCTATGGCATTGAGCGTCGCAGCGTGTATGTTGTTATCGAGGTAGCGACTCAGCGTTATATTTGGAGCCGTAGGATAGCGCACGCCAAGCATCGACGATACGCCTCCGAAGCCTCCGTAGTGCGACATAAACTCTCGCGAGACATCGTCGCCAGTGTTATTTGTCTTATAGACGCTTATTGTTTGAAACCTCTTGCCGAAATACATAGCACTTAGCTCACCGTTCCACATCCAGGGGCTATAGCCACCACCAAGCTGCGCTGTGCCGTTCCACGTCCCTTTGCTCGTCTCCTTAAGTCGTAGGTTTATCGCTGCGGCCTTAGGCATACTTATGCCTCGCAGAGCCTTGATGTGTTCGTGATTCTCGTATAACTCTACTCGTGCTATATCTTTGGCCTCTATGTTGTTAGTCGCTACGCCATACTTGCCGCCCAACATATCCATACCCTCGATGTATAGCTTGCTGATGGCGATGCCATTGTACTTTATATCACCAGCCTCGCCAACGCTTAGGCCTGGCATCTTACGAAGCACGTCGCCTATCGAGTGATCTGTAACGTTTATAAATGTCGCTACATTATATGTCAAGGTGTCAGATTGTCGCGTCACAGACTCAGCGTTTACCACCACCTCTCTAATCTCCAATGCCGAGTACTCGACCTCGAAATCTACGCGCTGCGATTTTGCCTCAATCGCTTTCGATGTGCTTTTAATATTAAACCCCGTGATAACTACTTCGAGTGTCGTTGCATCACCGCTATATGATAACGAATATCTGCCATTGGCATCAGTTATTGCATAGCCATACAAGAGCGTGCGATTGCTGTTTTGTAGCATCACGTTAACATCTGCAACTGCTTCGCCACCCTCTTTAGTGCATATTGTCCCCGATATGGCTATCTGCGCCGATGCCGATGCTATATAACCCAGTAACATAAATAGTAGTGATAATAGCCCTTTCATAGCCGCCTCTCGTTTTTCGTACTACAAAGGTATGGCTAACTATCTGGTGGGCCAATTTATCTATGTTAAATAGTGTTACGACAAATGTTAAATAGTGTTAAGATATGTTCTCTGAACCTCCCTCAAAGGTTTAGCTGAAGCGGAAAAGATTAAGAAGCTGTTTTGAATTTTATTGAAAGAGTTTGTTCGTTGCTGCAAAAGATAGTTTCGGCTTCTTTGAGGCTCTTTTCGGCAACTTTTCATTTGTGATAATTGGAAATAGTCCACTATTACCTGCATACCCCAAATGAAAATTTTCACGAAATTAGCTCTCAAATAATCTCGAAATAAAATTCAAACAGCTTCCAGGTCAAATCTACTAAGAGTATCAATCTTCAAATTACAATCAAGCCGCCATTATTATAGAAAAAACAGAGTTGGGGACAAAGGCAGCTCGCTCCCAACTCTGCATAAATATCGTGTTGCGTCGTTACGTCAATAAAGGTTCTTTTACGAAACTTTCGCTATTATTTGAATATACGCACTATCCATCTCTTCTGTTACTTCAAATAATCCATTCCCATTCTTTAAGATTTCAGCAACAACTCCTGATGAAGGATGCCTATATGTGTTTTTATTACCAAAAGATACAAAAAACATTTTAACACTATTATTAATAGCAAATATATCATCATTGAAATTATTTATAGCTCCATGATGAGGTACTTGAATTGTCCCAACACGCTCAACTAACGAGTTTAGTTTACGTTTCAAATCATATAATATATTTGATTGATTTAAGTCGTTGTCGCCAAAATACAAACAACCCTCTTTATCATACCTATAAAAAGGTCTATGATATAACCTAGGATAATAACACATGCAGCCTTGATATTGCCAACATTCATATTCTCCTACAACACCGCCAGAATACAAAATTAGAGAAGTTTTATTTGCTCCATCAGCAACAACGCTCTTATATGCTTTCTTGATATTATCAATATGATGCTCTACAACATCCCAACCACTAGTTAGATCTTTCTCGGATATTCCGTTCTTCACTAACTCATTTTTTAATATATTAAGTCTAGTTTTTTTATCGTAATTGAATGGTATGTAACACCAGTCAATACTTCTTCTTAATGAAAATTTAGTGGCATTCTGCACCTCAAAACTACCTTCCTCGCTTTCTGACAAATCTATCAAACCAATATCATTTAAGTGATAGTATTTATCATCTTCGCTTGCGGGCCTGACTTTATATACGTTATTGGCAAGTTCTGTCAACGAATTATAAAAACGCTCAAATTCATTATTTTCAATACTATAAAACCAAAAATCATCTTGTTCAATAAGCGGTACTATGACATTTTTAATCTCAGAAATATGCCTCCTTAGTTCATTTATACCATTAATATGATCATTATCAAAATGTGATATAAATAAGATATCTATAACATCATTCTTTTTATAACATGATGCTATTTCACGTTCCAATAGTTTTGGTGCCTTATTAAAATTACCCGATCCACAATCATATACAATGTTATATGTACGATCATCACACTCAATACGCTCTGAATAGAACGCTCCTTGTCCTATAGGATGTATAACTCTTGTTACCTTCATTGTTCAAATATCTTAGCATTTAACATATCAATGTAATTCTCTCGGTAATGATAACCTTGAATACCTCTTTCATTTCGTCTGGCAAGAAAGATAGGTCAATAAACTCAACCCACCTATCTTTTGCCTTTGTGAATTTGGCAAAGATGTTATTGATAACTTTCTCCTCCAACCCCGATGCTTGCATTGAGGTTACAAAATCAACCTTTTTGATTTTGCGTTTCTTGCCGTTAAGGGTCAGCGCCAACTCCTCGGTATCTTCGGGCATAACCAATGCGGTGGAGAGCATATCGTATGCTGGCGTAAGCAGATATTTTCCCTGCTCCTTGCTGTATAGCGAAAAGTTTTTCAGGTGCATATCGGCATTGCCCGTTATCCACGAGAAAACAACCTGCTCCCAATAGTTTACCATATCCAACTTGGGAACAGCCGAAAATCGTTGTATCGCCTTTGCAATCTGCTCATACGAGCCTTTGTATTTATGTTCGGTAAGTCGTTCCGTAAGTTGGCACATATCCTCCATCGGGAGTTTGTCGCCTGTGACTGTACGGTCGATGCGGCGGGTTATATAGCACAACTCGCCATCAGCAAAACGAATAAGGCTATGAGGTACAACCTGCAACTTTGCCAACTCCGCAAGGTGCATTGTCAAATCCTCCAACTCGGGCAGATGTGCAAAGCGATCGGTTTGTGGTTTTAGGATATATCGACCCCATAAGCCGACAATGGTGAAACGATCGTTCTCATTCCTACCACCCTTGTTTATATCGAGCGACAACTTCGCTTGAACACCCGTCAAGGTCGTTTGGTTGCGGATTACCTGTTTGGCAAGATCGGTAAGATTCTCGCGTGTGTACGGCAATTCGGGAACACTCGGTGTGCCGAACATCTTCTTTGAACAAGCCTTGTGAAAATCCTGTTCACCCTCGTTCAACTCCTTGTAACAATATAGACACTTTGCCATACTATTCCTCCTCGTTAATTATGGGTTCAACTCCTACTGCGCCGATACAATCCTTGCAGCACGCAACGAGCAACGACATACGGTCGCGAGCATCAATTTTCCAATTCTTCTCGGCAATATCCAAAAGCCAGCCTTCGGGAATCAAACCATCGAAGAATGGAAACAGCACCTTGTCACGGTAAGGCTTATCGCTCAACGGCAAAGTAAGGCTCACCGCCTCAGCATCGGCAGACGCTAAATAATCGGCACCATACTCAAATGTATAGCCGTTCTCATCTTCCGTCAAGAAACCAGCTTTTACGCCTCGCAAAAATACTACAGCCTGTTTCATCGCTCATCGGTTCTAGTCATTGGCACGACACCCACTTCGCTACCAAAGAGGTTCAATATCTGATTCACCTTATCAAGACGTAAAGTCTGCTTACCCTGCTCCAATTCACGAACAAGACGCAAGCCCACCCCCGATTTCTCGGAAAGCTCCACCTGCGTAAGGTTGTATTGCTTACGCATCGCCTTTACATATTTTGAAAGTGTTGTCTGTTCCATAAACATAATGAATTATACCCTATCGGGTGCAAATATAGTGCAAGCCGAGAGGAGAACAAAATAAAGTCATTTATTTTTTATCCCGAGGTGCCGCCTATATTCGCGGTTTACCGCAAATATAATGAAAGTTTTTTAATCTACACCTTATCGGGTATAATTTAATTGTTTTGACTTGTATTTTACACCCTATCGGGTATAAAATTAAAACTTGTATGTACACTGCGATTGAGAGAAAAATCAACGAAGTTAATAAAGTTAGCAAGTTGTGTTTTGGGGTGCCCAAAATGTTTTCGGCGTCCCAAAACTACCTATCGGCATCCTACTCTCCATAGTCGAGAGGATATGATGCTTTTATATTGCAAATACTTTCGCTTTTGTACAAGTTTTATACTCCAAATAATCATATAAACTCTCCGAGTTCTCATTCTTGAATTATAAAAATCACAATTTATATGATAAAAAAGTGGCTAATGAAAGTCCAGTTTCGCATATTATCACTAAATTTTGATAATTTAAGCTGCACCTCACAATAAAAAATAAATGAATTTATTTTGTCATTGCCTCGGTTTGCATTAAATTTGCGGTATACGCCAATAAAATATGTGCATGATGAAAGATTTAAATAGACTTAAAGTAGTATTGGTTGAACAAAAGAAAACCGGCAAATGGCTTGCCGAGCAGTTAGGCAAAGACCCCTCAACAGTTTCCAAATGGTGCTCCAACAAGATGCAACCATCGTTGGAGATGCTGACCAAGATTGCCCAAACTCTCAATGTGACAACCAAAGATTTAATAAATTAATATGGCAAACAAAAACTTAAATAAGGCAAAAGAGGCAAAGAAGGATGAGTTCTATACTCAACTTGAAGATATAAACAATGAGGTGCGACATTATCGCGAGCATTTTCGCGGAAAGACTGTACTTTGTAATTGTGACGACCCTCGCATAAGTAACTTCTTCACATATTTTGCATATAATTTTGAGTTTCTTGGATTAAAAAAGTTAATCACAACTTGCTACAAAAATCAAGATGCGGATCTTTTCAGTACCAACAAAAGCGAACAAGCTGTATATCTAGTATATGAAGGCGATAAAAACGGCGACCATGTACCAACAGCAGATGAAATAGGCGTTCATCCGCTTAAAGGCGATGGAGATTTCCGCAGTGCTGAATGTATAGAACTGCTAAAAGAGGCCGATATCGTAGTTACAAATCCACCGTTCTCGCTTTTTAGAGAATATGTAGCGCAACTTATAGAGTACAATAAAAAGTTCTTGATTATAGGCAATGTTAATTCTAATACTACCAAAGAAATTTTCCCTTTAATCAAAGATAAAAGGATTTGGATGGGGGCGAGCATCCATAGTGGCGATAGAAAGTTTTGGGTGCCTGATGATTACGAGTTAAACGCTGCTGGTTGTGGTATTGATGAAACTGGTCGAAAATATATTCGTGTTAAGGGGGTAAGATGGTTTACTAATCTTGATTATAAGGAACGACACGAGGATTTAATTTTGTATAAGTCTTATACATCTTCTGAATATCCTAAATTTGACAACTTTGATGCGATCAATGTTGATAAAACGGAGGATATTCCATGTGATTATGATGGAGTGATGGGTGTTCCTATTACCTTTTTGGATAAACACAATCCTGATCAATTTGACATATTAGGCATAACAAAGACTTGGTTTGGTATGGCTAATAAAATATATGGGGAGCAGGTTCAAGTTGACAAAAATGGAAAAGAAAGTAAAGTAACAAAGTTGAATGACGGAGCTGTACTTGAAGTTTCTACTCCCCCATTGGGTAAAACATATTACAAAGTTGACGGAAAGATTTACATTCAAACATATCCCAGAATTTTAATCCGTAAAAAGAAATAAGCTATGAAAATAGAACTTAAGTCTATACCTATTCGTGACCTTATAGTAGGTTATAGCAATGATCCCGATAGTGGGGTTCGTGCTTATGGCGGCAAACTTGATGTGCGTCCTCCTTATCAGCGAGAATTTCGATATGACGAGCAACAAAAGCGTGCTGTTATTGAAACAATTATGAAGGGTTTCCCACTCAATATAATGTATTGGTCGGAGGAGTCTGATGGCACATTTGAGATGATTGATGGACAACAGCGCACACTATCAATCTGCGAGTTTTATACTCACGACTTTAATATCACAGACAAAGATAGAGGCGTGCTATTCTTCAACACCCTAACAGATGAGGAGAAGAATGCATTCCTCAACTATGAACTGACCGTATATTTTTGTAGTGGCACAGACAAAGAGAAACTGGATTGGTTTCGTGTTATCAACATTGCGGGCGAGAAACTTATGGATCAGGAGTTGAGAAATGCAGTATATGTCGGTCCATTTGTAACCGATGCTCGTCGCCATTTCTCGAAAAACGGTTGCCCTGCTTATAAGATTGGCTGCGATTATATGACAGGAAAGTTAGATGAGCAAGCATATCTCGAAACAATTTTGAAGTGGGCGGCGCGACATGATGGAATATGTGAGGAAAAGCCTATTGACAAATATATGGCGATCCATCAATTCGATCCTAACGCCAACAAATTATGGGCGTACTATATGCAAATTATTACTTGGGTACGCTCAACATTCCCTCGCTATCGCAAAGAGATGAAAGGTCTTGATTGGGGTGCAATGTTTGATGAGTTTAGCGAAAATCTCTACGAAACCGATAAACTCGAGCAGCAAATCCACGACCTAATGGAGGATGACGAGATAATGAAGAAATCGGGAATCTATCGCTATGTATTGAGTGGGGATTTGCGCGACTTGTCTTTCCGCACATTTGATAAGAAACAAAAGCGTGAAGCATACGAAAGACAAAAGGGCATCTGCGCACTTTGCGGAAAGCACTTTGAGTTAGAAGAAATGGAAGCGGACCATATCAAGCCGTGGAAAAAAGGTGGCACAACCGTAGCCGAAAACTGTCAAATGCTTTGCAGAAACTGTAATAGAGTAAAAGGCGGAAAGTAGAATATGTAATTTATACTAAATATTATGGCAACAAAATCCAAACGAATAGAAGTTGTTTCACCAAGCATTAAATGTTATGGTGAAAATGTTAGTTTTAAGCAGTTGTTAGAGACTGTAAATAGCGTTAAATTTCAAATGGAATTTAAAGATCATGAGATTAAACTAATGAACTCTGAATTACCTAATTGTAGTGTTGGTATAGTAATAACTGGACAAAACAAGGACTTACCTCCTAAAAGAAATAATCAAACGGGGGAATTTCAACAGTTAAATCTGGATGTTCACACAGAGAAACTATCTTTTGGGAATATATTCCTATATGATGATAGTATCAACATCCTTTTTTATGAATTAAATATTAATGGTTGCTATCTCAATAAATTAGCAGAATACATTCAACATTATTGGAATTCAAATAATGATGATAAAGTTGAATTATCATTCACTCCTGTATCTCGAAAAGGTGAATACCAGCGTTTAATGAAAATGGGATATTACAAAGAATTTTATGTCGAGCTAACTAATCCCACTGAAATTATGCAAGATTATAAAGATAATAATTCTTCTTTATTTTCAACAGCCAAGAGATACATCAAGAATAGTGTAAATAATAAATCTGATGTTTTAGTGTTGAAATACTCTACATATGGTAGAAGAACTAATAAACTAGGATTATTAGCAAAAGAGGTACAAACCTTGGCTAGGTCATTTGGGGTTCTATTAGCAGGAGAGCAGAGAAAGAATGTCAGAAAACTAAAGATTATGGGATATTTTACAGACCCTAATGACCCAAAAACATTACAACCAATAAACTTAGTTAGTGATGTATTCTCTATTCATATAAAGTTGACATCCCAAACATTACATTCTGATTTACAAGAGGGAGAGAGAAAGAGTGAGATAGAAAAGATATACCAAAAACATCTCCCAGAGCTTAAATATATATTTAATAGAGACAATGAAATTAATTGAAAACTGGTTGCCACCAATAATTGGTGTTATTATTAGTTATCTTATCTATAAATGTGATGTTATTACCTATAATGGAAGTATTGAGTTTATCAAGCAGTTTACGACAATAGGTACATGCACATTTGGTTTCCTCCTAACTTTGTTTGGACTTATTGTACAAAGTAATAGTGATGTGATAACCGAAATAAGGCAAAGAAAGATTCCATATAGACGATTTATTTTCTATAATAGAAAGGTCGTGTTTATATCTCTATTATTAACAATATATTCATACATTATTGGATACTTAAACATTGATAGGATTGTTAGTTGTGATATAATTTTACATATTGCCACATCTATTTTCTTTGGTGCTTTTGTTTGGTTTATGATAGAGACAATATATTTTCTTTTAATATTCTATATTTTAATTCAAGATAAAGATGATACAGAGTAACAATGTAGAAATACATTCAATTGGGCTACACAAGGTTGGCAATAAATATATGGATGAACCACTTGAGTTATCCACAGAACTAATTAATTTAGATGATTATATCAAGAATATTCTTGTAAATTATTTTTTGTCAAAGTTTAATTTCTTCGAACTATTCTCGCTATCTCATCAAATAGATGTTAAGTACAACGAAATATTCTCAATTTCGCAGGAAATATTTTCCAAAAGGGATATATCTGTTGCAGAAACTGTGAACCTTGCAAAACATCTATACGAACAAAGTACACATCCTAAGATAAAAGGAGGTGAATTTTATATCGTATATTTTAAGGATTTTGTTGTCGATAATAAAATTATGGATGCCATCGGCCTATTCAAATCGGAGAATAAAGATACTTTTCTAAAAATACACTCTAAAGGGGAAAATTTTGAAATAGAAAGCGAAAGTGGCATTAACATTAATAAGTTGGATAAGGGGTGTTTGATTTTCAACACAGAGAAAGAAAATGGTTATTTGGTTGCCATTGTAGATAACACTAATAAGGGATCAGAGGCAAAATATTGGACTGATGATTTCCTTCATGTGCGCCCAAGAAAAGATAGTTTCAACCAAACACAAAATATGCTGTCTCTTTGTAAGAGTTTTGTTTCTCAGTTACCAAATGATAATGGTAAAGTTGAGAAAGCAACATATATGAATAGAAGTGTTGAGGCTCTGAAAGAAGAATCTGTTAATATTAACACATTTGCAGAACAAGTTTTTGAAACACCAAAATTAGTTTCTGAGTTCAAGCAATATAAAGAAACCTATCAAAAAGAACGAGATATAGAAATCGACGACACCTTTGAAACTGCATCGACAGCAATAAAACGCAGAGCCACTGGTACGATGACTACGATAAAACTTGATAAGAATTTTGATATAAACATTCATGGTGGAGAGCAATACATTGTGAGAGGTTATGATGAAGAGCGAGGAATGTATTATTACCAATTATTCTTTAAAGAAGAGAAATAATCATATAATTAAATACTTTTCATTAGTATGTCAGAAACCAACCGCATAGAATATAAAAGAGAATTGACTCCTGAACTTGATATCGAGAAGGAGGTTGTGGCGTTCCTTAACTACAAGGAGGGTGGGTACATCTATATTGGAATTGATAAAGACGGTTCAACTGTGGGCGTCAGTGATGTAGATGATTGTATGTTGAGGTTAAAAGACCGCATTAAGCACAACATCTCTCCATCGGCTATGGGATTGTTTGATATTGCCGAAGAGCAGAAAGAAGGTCGAAGCATCATCAAAGTGACGGTAGCGAGTGGAATAGAGAAGCCGTATTTCAAAACGAAGTATGGAATGACTCCGCGAGGTGCGTATATGCGTGTTGGAACATCTGCCGAGCCTATGCCACAGGAGCAGATTGACCGTCTGTTCGCTATGCGTACACGCAACTCCATTGGCCGCATCGTATCTAACCGCCAGGATTTGAGTTTTGAGCAATTGCGTATCTACTACGATGAGCGAGGTAAAAGGCTCAATGATAACTTCAAGCGTACATTGGAATTGCTTACAGATGATGGCAAGTACAACTATGTGGCATATCTGTTGGCTGATGAGAATGGCAATTCAATCAAAGTGGCAAAGTATTCAAGTCTTGACCGTTGCGATTTGGTGGAGAATAACGAGTATGGATATTGCTCTCTTATCAAAGCAACCAAGAGTGTGTTGTCAAAACTGGATATTGAGAACAAGGTGGCAGCAACGATAACCCCAATGGAGCGTATTGAAACTCCATTGTGGAATAAGGTTGCTTTGCGTGAAGCTGTCATCAATGCCATAGTACATAATGACTACTCATTTGAAGTACCTCCCAAGTTTGAGATATTCCCCGATAGACTTGAGATAACATCGGCTGGTCGCTTGCCGGAGTCGCTCACAAAAGAGGAATTCTTCAATGGAATATCCATCCCTCGCAACAAGGAGTTGATGCGTATCTATCGTGATGTGGAGTTGGTAGAGTCGTTAGGCTCCGGCATTCCTCGTATCTTGCGTGCCTACGGCGAAGATTGTTTCAAGTTTACAGATAACTTTATCCGTATTACTTTGCCTATAAGTGCTCATGACCATGCAAGTGACCATGCAAGTGACCATGCAAGTGACCATGCAAGTGTGCAAGTGGAGAAACTTGTTTCTATATTGACTGGAGAAATGGGGCGTTCGGAACTGCAAGGATTGTTATCTATCAAGAATAGAGATTATTTTAGAACGGATTATTTGAATCCTGCTATTAGTAATGGTTATGTAGAACTTACAATTCCTGATAAGCCCAATAGCCGGAATCAAAAATATCGCTTGACAGCAAAAGGTATTGTTTTGAAGAATAGCCTAACAAGCAATAAGTAATTTTGCTCAACCTATCATATAATATGTAAAAACCATACTTTTTCTATATTTTTGATAGGTTATGGCATAATGTTAATCTAATAGAATCATACTTATATTATGAATAAAGATGATATTGAGATTTTGCAGTGTGCCCATATTTTGCCATATTGAGAGCAAGTGAACTGAAAGAGCAACGGGGGGGGGTCCAAACATCTTCACCTTGAATGAATATTTTTCGTTGAATCACACAATCTCGCATAGTGTTAAAACCATACTCCGAATAATCATATAACCATCCGAATTACTTTCGAAAATCACAAGTTATTCTCTCGATACGAATTTTGATTTAACACTTCATATCCTTGTGCTTCAGGATTGATAAAAATCCCCGCCAAAGGTCCTTATTTTTATCGTCACTGATGACCAGCCTCGGTCATCAGTGAAGACCAAAGTTGGCCATCAGTAGAGCTTCTTTGAGGGCTTTATAGGACAACCCTCCTTGAAATGTTAATTGCAGTTTGAATAATTATAAAATCTTACACCAAAAACACACAAATCATGTAAAATCTGTTCTATCTTATCTATCTTAATCATGGTTTACTCCTGATCGCGATGCAACTTTAAGGTCGAAACGACGAAGAAAACGTTGATTGAGTGGCTGCTTTTCGATTACTATCTACAGTAAGCTCTCTACAGATGGCAAATTTAGGCATCTATAGGTCATAAAATTTATCATCTATAGGTCTTTAATTTTATCATCTATAGGTCTTTCGAAAAAAGACCTGTAGAGGGCTGTTCGTATGGGCTCTGTTGTTGCGCTTCAGAAACCGATGATCGTTAGCTAAAAATTAAGGCAGATCGCGTGCATACGGTGAAGATGGTTTCCCCCTCTTCTGCTCACATACAAAGAATCAGTCTCGCCACCCTACACGGAGAGTGGCGAGATATGATACTTGCTGTGCAGCAATTGTATGGCTACTTCTTGATCAATGTCTTTTTACCATCTACGATATAGATACCTGTAGCGGTAGGTGTGGCAATGCGACGACCAAAGAGATCATAGATTCCTTGACGGGCTATACCTACAGGCTGCATGTCTACTTGCGGAAGCTCGATACCTGTATCATCGGTACCTGGACCCAAATAGTAGAGCCTGAAGTCATCGGCCTTATACCAGGTGGTTCCAGCCTCAACGCCAATGGTAAGTACACCGTCCTCTACCCACACACTGTCAAGGACACTCTCAGTGAGGTAGAAACGACCCCATTCATGAGCACCGAAAGTTGCTGTGCTGTCATTGGCAAAGAGGGTAACCACACCATCTTCGTTAGTTCCCAACATGGCGCTAAGGCGATAGTAACCTCGAGGTAGTCCCTCGATAGTCTGACTGATAGCGGTAGAGCCGTCGGTACTCTCATTGTAGAGCAGGTACTTACCGTCCATACCAGCGCCGAAGGTTGCCAGATAAGTTCTGGTCCGTATGGCAACATTACTTCCAGCAGTCCAACCATCTTTCTTGCCTGTCTCGAACGAGGGGTTCACGATATATCCTGTATATTCTATAGGCTCACTCTTGTCAATCAATCTCAGCTTGTATTTGTCCACAAATGCCAAGAGGTCGGTAGCAACCTCTTTAATTTTATTGGCACTGGTCATCGACATGGCTGTATAGATGGTGCGGGCCGACGCGATGGAATCGAGCAACATCACATTCCATTCTGCCTCGATAGCGGGATGCCACTCCTCATAGGCAAGCATTGCCGCACTGATTGCTGTCGCCAATGTTTTATAGGCTTGGTCGCTGGTGGCGTTAAGTGTGGCACGCACACGTCGCTTGCCTTTGACTACACCGGTGAAGGCGCGAAGACGTGTTGACGGGTCAACCTCCTCGAAGTACTGCAGGTCTTCCGCCATATCAAGATTGAGCACCAGCACTGAGTCGCCTGCAACCCTGTCTGTGAGTACAGGTACGTATCCGGCAATACCCACACTAATGGCATTCATGTCGATAGTGACATTCTCGGCAGTTATGGGAGCAGGTGTCTCGCTATCGACCATCATGAGATAGGGTGTACCGGCACACAGCGTGTCGGTCAATACAGCTTCACGCCAAGTGGTGGATGCGATTGTCGTAGGACGACGGCAGATATAGCCATCGGGTACCAAGGCGGTAAATGGCAATGCGATGGAATTCCACTGGCCTGCTCTCCATTGGGGAGTAAACACCACATTGGTAGCCGTATAGGTGCCTAACGGGCAGAAGTTGTAGCCCTGTGTCAGACAAAGTTCGGCAATTCTATCCTGATATACGATATTGCAGCCATCAAGAGGAGTTGCCACATAGAACAAGGCATTGGGGTTGGCAGCTACAGGCTGACTGTTGATACCCTTCACCTGAGTAAGGTCGTACCCTACGAGCGAGGTATCGGTAGCCAATTCACCGAAACGGATGGGATCCCAGTCGCCAGTGAGAGCCATCACACCATCCTTCACATAAAGGCTATCGAGTGTAGGTGCGCATACCTTAAAGCGCATAAGCGTATCGGCAGTAGCGAAACGGAGGCTCTTGCCCTCATCCACACCAGTAAGTTCTCTGCTCACCACAAGTGCGTAGTAAGTATCCTTAGTGATACGGTTGACACGAGCCTCTGCCTCCAAAGTCTGGCCTGGAGCAAACAGATAATCATCAATGGTCACATAGCGCACCTGCTCCATACTGTCAGCCTCTTCATTATAGTTCAACAGGCGCAGGCGAATACCCGGCTGTACATTTGAGGCCGAATCGGAGTTGGCCAGCGTCACCTTAGCAGTGAGTTCATCATTGTAGAGCAAGCGATAGGTGCCGCTCTTATGCTCCTCGGTCTGCATACCGGCACTGATATCGAACGCCTCCAATGTAAGGTCGGCATGGGCAGGAAGTATCTCCACCTCTACCTTATCCAGCACATTGTAGCGCTTGTCGGTAAGGTATATGTAATATTTCTTTTCCAACAAGGGTTTGAAGGTCACGGAAAATTCACCGCTCTCGTCAGTTGCAAGTACCAGTTCCTTGTTGGTGGCCTGCACAGAAGTGCTGCTTGATGGCACGCGATCGTTGGTAGCCCAATAAATATTGAATCCTGAGTAATCAAGCGTACCGTTGTTGGTGACAGTCACACGGATAGTGCTTTCAGTACGTTTCACCACCTGCTTGTCCACGTGTAGCTTTGCCGTCAGATTGGGTTTCTTGGGTGAAATGTTGTGCACCATTCCCTGTTGACCCGCAAAACCATTGATACCGGTCTCGGCATCGAGCGTATAGTAGCCGTCGCCCTGCCCTCCCCAACCGAAGTTGAAGTGAAAGAGATTTCCATTAGGATTATAACCATCGAGAATAATGGCATGCCCTCCTTGGCTGGCATGCACACCGGCATATACCATCGGTTGCTTCTTTTTCAGATTGCTGTATATGGTATTCTCCCAAGAGGTCTGGCTAGTACCTCCCTGATAGGTACACGCTGCACTCATATTGAAGTACGAATTGTAACCATCAACGATATTGCCTATCTGTCCTGAAGTAGAATTGCCGTATGTCTGGTATATACCGGCACCGAAAGCGGCATTGAGCACTGCCACAGCGTTGCCCATTTCTTCGGGATAACTGGTATTGTAGCTGTTTAGCATCAGCTCCCATTGGATGGGTGTACCCTTAGGATAACTCACCGTGACAGGTGCCTCGCCATAGGTGTAGGTGGGCGTTGTAGCCAACAATTCATCGGGGAGGTCGCGACGGAAATAGTGGAGTACCATCACCGCAGCCGTACAGGTACAGCCCGTCACGGCACGATTGGTAGTACCCTTAAGAAAAGGAGCCAGGTTGTTATAAGGTGCAGTCTGATGCCAGTGCGCCTCGATGAGAGGAGCAACAGCCGAGCGGTCGGCTGGCGCTTTCTGTGGAGCACGGGCAGGAACACCGGCCTTCTGTGCCGCTTCAACAATCTCGGCATAACCCTGCAGCATATCAAGCAGGGCGGGAGGCATATCGGCCTCCACAAAATCACCACTATCGGTGTAGCCTATAATCTCGGGCAAACAGTTGTCGCCACTGACAATGACAAAGCCGGCATTCTCGCCACGGCTCACGACATACAGCGGAGCCAGCGTATCAGACTCGGCCATTGCACGTGTGGCGGTTCTACGGAAGGGGGCGACATACGCCACTGAAGTATCCTGAAGATAGGCTGAAGCTATCTTCAACGCTTTAGAGGGACCAATCGGGTCAGCAGAAACAATGTTTGTAATGCAAATGAGCAATGATAATAACAGGAACTTTCTTTTCATAGTAATCAAATATTATATGCAAATGTACATCTTTTTCTGATTCGAACAGATATAATCAGCTATTTTTGTTACTTTTGCCATATAGAAACTGAGGTTTATGATAAAAGAGTGGATAAGACGCAAGCGTAACTCTTTGGGATTTGGCATACAAAGTCCCAACGACTTTTACTTCGTTCAGCACGTATTGAGAGAAGAATCGCCATACTATGCATATACAGAGCTACACAAGATGCAGCAACAATTCCCCACCGACTTACCACACTTCTCTGAAGAGGTCTACCGATTGCTATTCCGCCTCACCAACCATATATACCCACACACAATTATCGAAGTAGGTACAGGAGCAGGGCTCTCAGCTTGTGCCATGGCTATGGCACACCCTATGGGTGAGTGCATTACCATAGATGAAGCCATACCTGCGGGACAACTGGCCGGGCGCGATAGGCTATTGGCCGGTTTTCCACAGATAACGGTCAAAAACGGCGATGAGATGGCACTTCTTCAGCAAGTTCTCTCCACCAAGAATCATATCGACATACTGCATATAGCCCACACCGTACACTATAAAGAGGCGATAAGGCTTGCTCTACCCCACATCACCGACAACACTCTGTTTGTAATCCAAGGTATACGAGACAATGACGAGAAGCGCATTTGGTGGGAAGCACTGCAAGAAGAGAGACATACCGGTGTAAGCTATGACCTTGGAGAGACAGGACTGATGTTTTTTGATCGGTCGCGTCACAAAGACATGTATTGGGTCAATCTAAGAAACAAATAACACACTATATATGGATAAGAAGAGCAAGATATACACCCGAGGAGGCGATACCGGAACCACATCGCTCATCGGTGGCAAGAGAGTAAAGAAATGTGCTCTATGCTTAGAGTCGTATGGCACTATTGACGAACTTAGTGCCCATATTGGATTGCTGGCAAGTATGATAAAAACCGATTCGACACTGCACATCCACACTGATAGCAATACCAACTTCCTGGAATGGCTACAGTCACGCCTCTTTGATGCAGGTACCCACTTGGCCATGCCCTGCAGACAGTTGGACACTCCCTCACCCTGCTCCATTACAGAGAAACACCTCACACACTTAGAAAGCATCATAGACCAACTTGATGCGCACCTGGAACCACTACATTCGTTCATCCTCCCTGGAGGCTGCATCGAAGCCGCACAATGCCACGTATGCCGCACCGTATGCCGCCGGGCTGAGCGCCTGATCACGGCACTTGCCGAGGAGGCTCCAGTGAGCCTAATGCTACAATCTTTCATCAACAGATTATCCGATTTCTTTTTCATCTACGCACGGTTCATCAATAAAATGAAACATGCAGATGAAATTTCTTGGAAGAATGATTGTAATTGAAGAAAAAAGTTATACTTTTGCACCCTCATTTATAAAACCTAAAAATTAAAAGCAAAAGATATATGTATTGGACACTTGAATTGGCCACAAAATTGGAGGATGCTCCATGGCCTGCAACCAAAGAAGAGCTGATTGACTATGCCATTCGCTCCGGAGCACCTGCCGAAGTCATTGAGAACCTGCAAGAGATAGAAGATGAGGGCGACATCTACGAGAGTATCGAGGACATCTGGCCCGACTATCCCAGTAAGGAGGACTTTTTCTTCGACGAAGAAGAGTATTAACCCTCGGCAGCACAACAAAAACAACGGCAGCATAAGGAATCCCTTATGCTGCCGTTGTTTTTTATGGCGACACATCTATTGGCGACGTACCTTCCCGATGCCGCTGTTGCGGATATTCGTATGCTTGGGCTCTCCCATATAATAGATGCTGCCCACACCATTTGCCTGGCAAGTGAAACGCTCGGTCACGTAGCACTCGATGTTACCAACACCGTTGAGGTAGGCGGTAAGGTCAGGAACTACGACATTATAAGCTTCGATATTGCCCACCCCTTCGGAGCTGAATACAGCACGTTTCGTAGCCTTTCCTGCAAGGACAATATTGCCTACGCCCTCATTCATGACCTGCAGAATTTCGCACTGGAGATTATCGAAGGTGATATTGCCCACCCCCTCGTTGGTCACCGTCATCATCTGCGCCTCGAAAGCACCCTTCAGGTGGATATTGCCCACCCCTTCATTGTATACCATATCTATAGTGGGAGTTACGATACGAATAGTGATGCCATTGTTCTTCTTCACCTTATACTCTTTGGTTGCCTTGACGGTCAGCACACCATTACCATTTACTTCAGGCTCTATGAGAAGAACAAGGTGCTCGGGACCACGCGCCTCTATCAGGTACTCATCGCCCTGTTCAATGGTGATATTGGCCACCACATCGCAGTAAACTGCGTTAAACTCGGACAACTCCATACGTGCCACTACTCCCCGACTCCTCTCGGGCACGGCATTGGGGGTATCTGTGGTATTCCATACGGCCGAAGCGCTCAGAGGCATTGCCGCTGCAAGCATACCACCACACAAACAGGCTGTCATCAATACTTTTTTCATATTCTATTCGTTTTAGCTGTTCTGTTTTCTATGCATTAGACGTAACGAGTACCCCAAAAGGTTGCAACAGAACGAAAAAAACGTTCATTTTTCTCACTTTTTGTTTCTCACGCTACAGATAACCATTGCTATCACGCTGGTTCTCACCATCTGCTTCCTTGCCACCTACGGCATCTGCTTGTCTCCCAACCGCCTGTGCAGCCACAAAGCAGCAAGCACAAAGGCTATCGTTGCTATCACTGCCCACAGCCACATCGTGGTCTCGTCCTGCACCTGCTCCTCCAAGGTCGCATCGGCATAGAGTATCATATTGACTGCAGCCACGGAGTTGTTGAGCACGTGCCCCACAATACCAGGTAGCAAGCTACCGGTGCGGTAGTAGAGCCAACCGAACATCATACCCAGCAAAAAAGCGAAGGGTATCTGGGCAGGATTCATGTGCACTATGCCGAAGATGAGCGACGACACCACGATAGCCGCCCACGGATTCTGCCATACACGGAGCAGTCGTCCCTCGATGGCACCACGGAAGAGCATCTCCTCCAGTACCGGTGCCAGCAGTGCGATGGAGAGCAGTCCGAAAGGGTTACGGCTCATGGCAATGAAGGTATCTTCCATGGTGTTGGGGATACCTGCCTGTTCGATGAGAAGATTGAGCACATACATTGCGGCAAACACGAACACCACCGACACGAACAGCACCTGCCGGCTCACCTCCTTATATCTGTCGCGCTTGATACGCACATACCTGAAGTGTACGAGGTGCCACATCATCATAAGCGTAGAAGCCACCATCGCCACAGAAGTCATCAGGGTCATGTCCATCGGCACAACAAACCTCGACACCGCCATAGCAATAGCCGAGAATCCCAGTTGATAGCCGAAATAGTAAAGTACAAGTTTAACGATTGTCCACATGTTGATAATTTGGAATTATGAGTTTGTCTGTTTCACCTTCAATTCTCAATTTTCAGATTCCTCACCCGCTGCTCATCATCACGCAGTTGCTCCATTAAAGCTCCGAGGCTGCCGAAAGTCTGCTCGTCGCGCAATCGCTCCACAAACTCTATCCGCAGCACCTGTCCGTAAAGGTCACCCGCAAAGTCGAGGATATGTACTTCGATACTACGTTCCTCCCCATTGTTTACCGTGGGGCGATGCCCTATGTTAAGCATCCCCACATGTCTTAGTTGAAAGTTGAAAGATAATAGATTAAAATCATTTCCTTCCGGCAGGCAGTTATCGTTTTCTTTAACGCCATCGCTGTCAATGATGTTTACATAAACCGCATACACCCCATCAGCAGGCAGTAGCTTGACGGTATCATCCACCTGTATGTTGGCCGTGGGGAACCCGATCTTGCGCCCCACCTTGTAGCCGTCCACCACCCTGCCCTCAAGCACATAGTTGTAGCCTAAAAAGTTATTGGCCTCGGACACATGTCCTTCGGCAATGCAACGGCGTATACGGGTCGAGCTCACCACCTCACCGTCATCCATGCAAGCTTCACCACGCAGCACCTCGATGTCCAGTTCCTTGCCGTAGCGCACATAGTCATCGAATCCCTCAGTGCGCCCATACCCGAAACGGTGGTCGTAACCAATAACCAGAACCACCACACCCAACTGCTCATGCAGTACCTGCTGCATAAACTCACGGGCTGTGAGCAGTGCCATATCAGGAGTGAAAGTGAGCAATGCCACATCGTCCATACCCGCCTCGTGCAGCAGCGCCACACGCTCGGCTGTCGTGGTCAATGAGGCACGGGTAGCACCAGCCTCAAGCACCACTCTCGGTGCCGTGGCGAAGGTTACCGCCATGGCCTTCAAGTCACGCTCATCTGCAATGTCCCGAACCTGGCTCAGCAAGCACCGATGACCACGGTGTACGCCATCGAACGTTCCTATGGTAGCTACAGCCTTCCTCTCATCCCTCCCAAGGAGGGACGATTCGAACATCTTGGGGTTATGCATAGTGCTCTGCTGTCTCATTTATTAGGTTCTCGCTTGTTATCCTTCTTGAGTTTACCCCCCTACGGCACCAGCTGGGAGGAGACAGGGGAGTCATTCCTCCAGTCCGTATTGGCCAACGGACAATAGGTATGGAAACCCAGTGCCGCTGCCGCATCACAACTCGCCTGCAGGTCATCAATAAAGAGCGTCTCTTCAGGTTCAATGCCCGCCATCCGTGCCACCTTGAGGAAGGCTTCGGGCGAAGGCTTCAGTTCGTGTATTTCGTGAGAAAGGAATATCTGCTCAAAGTAGTCCTCAACCTTATGCCCCTGATAGTCGAATCGCTTGCGCCCCTCCTCCCAATGCACGGCATTCGTATTACTCAGCAAAAACAGACGATAACATTCCTTCAGGCTGAGTAGCATATCCAATTTATAGGTTGGAATATCGAGCAACAGAGCACACCAGGCATCATCAATTTGCGTGTCGGTCAATGTGTCACCATACACACGGCGTACTGTATCATGAAACTCTGACACCGTCATCAGTCCCTGTTCAAAGTCCTTAAGGTCCGTACGCTGCCCGTAAGGATTGGTCAGTTCATCGCTCACCTCCACGCCATATTCGGCAAACCGTTCCACACAACGATTCTTGTCAAGGTGAATGAGTACCCCCCCCCAGTCAAAAATGATGTTTTTAATCATTATCTCTCGCTTATTTTCCACAAAAGTACAACAATCTATGCAAAAAAGATGAAATATCGTCACAAAAAATATCCCTTTCACCGAAAGACCCACACCTTTGTACAAATTTTCGTCTACCTTTTATTAGCCTTTGTGGAATTTTATGTAATTTTGCACAATAATTACTATAATTAGGAATGCGGACATATGCAAGACATTGGAGACAAAAGCATCTCACATAACGTAGCAAACTGTATATCAGCGACTCTGACAAGGTTTAATCAATACGCCACGGAAGTCTAATTTTGAGGACACACAACACAAGAAGAACATTCTATAGAAACACTATAATCTATCACCATTAGCACAATAACAATCATTAATTCATCATATTATGTTTATAAATTTTACAGGTTACCATTTGGTGGAAGAATACCACAAATGGAAGAAGGAGAAAAGAGACCAAGGGGTAAACAATCCCTTGGCGAAAATCATCAAGTTGGCAGTGGTAATTGCCGTAACCGTCACAATCTGGCTGCTACCGACAACGGCATTCGGTATCGAGGGACTCACCGTGGTGGAGCAGCGTATCATTGGCGTATTTGCATTCGCCACACTGATGTGGGTGCTTGAGGCCATACCGGCATGGAGCACCTCGCTCATCGTAGTGGCGCTGTTGCTATTCTCGGTGTCAGACAGTGCACTGAAGCCTCTCGTGACAGGTTACAATCCCGAGGAGTTGGGTACTGTGCTCAAGTATCAAGATATCCTGCACTGCTTTGCCGACCCCATCATCATGCTCTTTATCGGTGGATTCATGCTGGCTATTGCTGCAACGAAGTATGGTCTCGATGCCAAGATTGCCAAAGTGTTGCTGAAGCCTTTCGGCACACAATCACGCTTCGTATTGCTGGGTTTCATCGTGGTGACCGGTCTGTTCTCAGCCTTCATCAGCAACACAGCTACTGCTGCCATGATGCTTGCCTTCCTGGCTCCCGTATTAAAGGCTCTTCCTGCCGATGGTAAGGGTAAGATTGGCCTCGCGCTCGCTATCCCCGTAGCTGCCAATATCGGCGGTATGGCTACTCCTATCGGTACACCTCCCAACGGTATCGTGCTCAAGTATCTCGAGCCTATGGGTCTGGGTATGGGCTTCGGTGAATGGATTGCCTTTATGGGACCCATTACCATTGCACTACTCCTTATCTCATGGGTAATTTTGCTCAAATTGTTCCCCTTCAAACAGAAGACTATCGTGCTCGACATCCCCGACAACTCACAGAAGGGCTGGCGCACGACATTGGTATACATCACCTTCTTTGCAACCATCGTCATGTGGTTGTTTGACAAGAACCTGGGTCTGAAGACCAACGCTGTGGCCATGCTCCCCGTTGCTGTATTCTGTGCCACAGGTATCATCACCAAGCGTGATTTGGAACAGATCAGCTGGAGTGTGCTTTGGATGGTAGCCGGTGGTTTTGCCCTTGGTGTGGCACTCAACAAATCAGGCTTGGCTCAGCACATGATTGATGCTATCCCGTTTGCTTCATGGTCACCGCTGATTGTCATCATCGGCTCAGGTCTGCTATGTTATGCGATGGCAAACTTCATCTCCCACACCGCTACTGCTGCACTCCTTGTGCCCATCCTTGCTGTGGTAGGCGAAAGTATGTCTACTGCATTGGGACCTGTAGGTGGTGTAGCTACCTTGCTTGTGGGTGTAGCTATCGCCTCGTCAGTAGGTATGGTACTCCCCATCAGTACACCTCCCAATGCCTTGGCATACGCTACTGGCCTCATCGAACAGAAGAATATGGTTAAGGTAGGTCTTATCATGGGTATTGTAAGTTTACTCGTAGGATACGTTGTCCTTATCGCATTGGGTACTAACGGATTGCTCTAATCACACCAACTCACCTACAAAATTAGAGGGAATTGACATCGAGTCGTGTATCCCTTACGCCAGAATCGCATGCCCTATCCGGATAGGGCATGCGATTCTTCTTATTATATACAAAAGAAATGCGCGGGGCATAAGCCTCACGCACTTCCTATATTATAAGAATAAAGCCTTCACCACCTCCTGCACGAGTAGGAATTGAGCTGCACGCCAGAGGTGGGTATGTCGCCTATGGTCACTTGCGAAGCCTTGAGCTTGGGAATTTCGATGACCTGGTCAATGAGTCCGCCACGGTATACGGTGAGGCGATGCCCATCGTAGGTGAAGGTGACATGCAGAGTGGCATGGGGTGTGGGCCAGTTATCGCCGTGAGTGCCGGTACAATTGGCTGCCCAGTTGTCGGAGGTGTAGAGCACATTAGTGCTATAGTAACGCTTGCCAGCAATCTCCACATAGGGCTTCACGGTCTCCTTGTCAAGGCCATAGCTGAAGCTCTGCGTGGTGAGCAGGGTGCCGTAATAGTGGTTGGCTGGGAGCAACATCTCAAGGTCGATGGTGAAGTTGCCCTTCGACTGCTTGTCTGTCATGCAGGCCTTCGGTGCAGTGCCATGACCATGGATGGCGGTGGGGAAACCGGTGGGATAGCCCTTCTTGACTATCCAGTAGGCATAGTCGCCATGCATCCACATGAGACGCATGGGGGGATCCTTGGAGCCGGGGAGCACGAAGGGGCGCACATTGTTCTTGGCCGAGCCGCGAGTGATCTGATCCTTCATCACTACCTGGCCGTTGGCAGCCACAAGGTAGCGCCATATCTCGTAGATACTCTCACCCTTGGCATTCTTCACAGGCACAGAAAGGTAAACGGTGCCCGGAGATTCAGGGTCGAGAGCCATGCCGCCCGAGTAGCAGTACTCAGTGTTGGAGGGATGGAAACGTCCACCGCCATAGGCAAGGTCGGTGAGGTGCCATGCATCACCTGTCCACTTGGCATAGTAGTACTGGTGGTGCTGCCTGGTGCGGTCGATACGTACCATGGCGATAGTGGGGAAACCAGCCTCATCGCAAGCTATCTGCCACACCCAGTCGCGGTAGCCAGCGGGGGCATCGACCAGCGTATAGGGATACTGCAGCTTATACTCGTCGCTCTTGTTTACGCGGAACTTGCCGTCAGCAATTGTGGAGAGGTAATTGCCCTTGATATCCTCCAAGATAGGATTCACACTCACCGAGCCATCGGCACCCTTCGTAGGATTAAGGTTGATGACATTGAAGTAAAGCCAGTTGGGCCATTCGTTGTCGGGGTGACCGGTGGTGTAGGTCATGTAGAGTTTGTCCTTACCGTTGCTGTAGTATTTGGCATAGGGGCGTGCACCGGTGGACTGCACCATCTGATAGGGTCCCCACTTGATTTCTACATCATCGTTCTCGTCGGGCAAGGTGAGACGGGCTATGGTAGGATGCCAGCCCAGTCCACGCCAGCAGAGATAGAAGTGCTCGGGGTCATCACTCATCAGGAAAGGTGACGGGTATGTGGTGTTGTGATTGGTCTTGATACACTTTTCCTCACCGAGGATAGTGATGTCGCCCGGATACTTTGAAACACGGTAGTAAAATGCGGGTTCGTCGGTATGACGCGAGTAGATGACAAGCACACGCTCATCGGGAAGGACGAGGAAGGTTGGGTTGTTGTGGTCGTCGGGCTGGAAATAGCTACGCACGAGTACTTCGCTCTGGCAACCGGTGATGTAGTCCATCTGCATGGCCTTTACATTGCCATGCACATCAATATAGCCGATATACGAGGCGTTGATGGTACCCTCAGCATTGCTGTAGTGGATGGCACGCGGGTCGGCAAACCAGCACCAAGCACCCTCCTCGGTGAGTTGGTGCCCCGAATAGGTTTGCAGCTGTGCTTTGACATCCTGTGTGACAATGGCAAGCAGGGTTATCAATGTGAATAGGTAGCGCTTCATGGCTCAAAGATTAGAAGTTAAAGTCCAATTATTCCTCACCCAAGAACATGGGATCCCAGCAAGGAAGCATGACAGGCTTCTGCTTGGCAGCCTTGAGCACCTCGGGTGTGGCATACTTCTTGTTTACCACAAGGCGGAACATGTACTCGTTGAACCACTCGTCGGTCATGATAAGATGACCCTTATGACCAGAAGCAGCCCCCCAGCTATTCTCAACCTTCCACATCGTAGGCTTACCCTCGGCATCGACCTCCACAGCCATCATCGTCATAGCGTGCGACGAGCCGCTGTCAAAGGTGCGTATGCGTTGTGCCTTATCCATACCGAACTCTACCCCTAGCAGTGACTCATAGTCGTAGTTATCAAGATCGAGCAGGCCACGTTTGCTGTCAAGCTCCTTGCCCACATCACACGAGAAATACATCATCGTAGAGTCCTTGATGGAGGCGATGGCCATTTGCTTGATATCATCGAGCGGAAGATTGAGGTAGAGCCAGTTGTGTCCGTCATAGGTATGGCGATCGTACTGTATCTCATAGGTCTTCCAATATTCGCGGGTGGGATCGTTCATAAGCATAATATAGTCGTTCTGGTAGTCTTCACCTATGAATTCAGCGTAGAACGACTGTGGGGTATATTCCTTGGGCTCCCACAGATACTTACCCTTCGCATCTTTCGGAGCCCACTTGAAAGTGGTAACAGGTTCACCAAAGCCGAGCACGAGGATACGGTATACCTCGCTGAGCATATCGGTCTTGAGAGCCTGCAACTCCTTGCTCTTGGCACCTGCAGCAACCTTGTCGCGCAGGACGAGTGCGTCTTCACGCAACTTGCGCTTGATGAGCGAGGTAAAGCGTGAAGTGTTGTTGCTGGCATAGGTCTCGGGCATCACCCCTGCTGGTACGATACCGTACTTGGCAGCCAAGTCGGCCACACCAGTAAAGGTGCCTCCATCGCTCAGCGGGTGCTTCAGAAGCCACTCTACGGTCTTGTCCTCCATGGGCTTGTCACCCGTGTCTATGATGGCCTGCAGGAAGAGGTTTGACTTCTCCAGCTGGTCGTAGAAGAAGTTGTAGACGGGCGAGAAGGTCAATTCCGGGAGGTTGTGCTCATTGATGACCTTACTGCGCATCACATTAAGACCAGTGAAGAGCCAGCAACGTCCCGACGATTGTTGGTCGGTAATTCCCTTCGAGGGCACGCTGTAGGTGAACCAAGTGTCCATCTCTGTCTGATTGGCTTGATTCACGGCGAGTTTGCTCACGTCGTTGGCCGCCATAGCATTATGGATGGCGCGGTCGGCAGCAGTCATCGCATTCTCGGTTTTGAACTTCTCCAGCATCTGCGGAGTAATCTCCTGTGCCCCGACACCGAGTGTCAAAGTTGCGAGGGAGATGAGGGTATACAATCTTGTATGCTTCATAATATATTTGTATATTAGTTGTTTATGCAAACTCACCCCAGTCAGTCAAACGCATGTCGCCCTTGCGCTGCAGGGCATCGTGCATACCGAGGGCTGCACGTACGTTGTGACAGGTCTGCCCCTTCGACGACATCTTCAGATAGTCCCACAGGAGCTGACGGTAGTCGGGGTGTGCACAGTTCTCTATTATGGCTTTGGCACGCTCCATAGGACTCTTACCGCGGAGGTCAGCGATACCCTGCTCAGTGATCATAATGTTTACGCTGTGCTCGTTGTGGTCTACGTGCGACACCATAGGCACGATGGCGCTGATCTTTCCCTCCTTGGCCACCGAAGGGCATGAGAAGATAGAAATGTATGCGTTACGGGTAAAGTCGCCCGAACCGCCGATGCCGTTCATCATCTTGGAACCACACACGTGGGTAGAGTTCACGTTGCCGTAAATGTCGGCCTCGAGAGCAGTGTTCATGGAGATAAGACCCAGACGGCGTGCCACCTCAGGGTTGTTGGAAATTTCGGAGGGGCGCAGCACGAGCTTGTCCTTGAAGAACTCAATATCATCGTAAATGCTTTGGAGGCAGTCGTTGCTCACACTGAGCGAGCAGGTACTGCCAAACTTACAACGTCCCGAGCGGATAAGGTCAATAACGGAGTCCTGAATGACCTCGGTATACATCTCGAAAGCAGGCACGGTAGCGTCGGCACCAAGGGCACCGAGTACGGCATTGGCCACATTACCCACACCACTCTGCAAGGGCAGGAAGGTGGAGGGAATGATGCCGCGTTTCATGTCACCAATGAGAAACTGGGCTACATTGTGGCCTATCTGCATGGTGATGGGGTCGGCATCCGTGAAAGGGCGTGCCTCGTCGGGACGGTTGACCTCCACGATACCTACAATTTTAGCAGGATCAACCTGCACGTAGGGAGTACCGATACGGTCGCTGGGCTTGTAGACGGGAATCTCCCGGCGCAAAGGAGGGTCGGCAGGCTCGTATATATCGTGTAAGCCCTTGGGAGCCTTTCCGTATGCGCTGTTGAGTTCAATGATAACCTTATCGGCCAAACGGGCTACAGTGGGTGCTATACCAACACCGGCTGTCAGGTACACCTTACCGTCTGGGGTCACATCGCAAGCCTCAAGGATGGCTACATCAACTTTGCCCATGAAGCCATAGCGCACTTCCTGAGCCATCTGTGAGAGGTGGATATCGTTATAGGCTATCTCGCCGGCATTGACAGCCTTGCGAAAGTCACCATTAGTCGTATAAGGGGCACGGTAGCGCAGTGCCTTGGCACGAGTGAGCGCACCATCGCAAGAGTCGCCGGTAGATGCACCCGTGAAGAGTCCTATCTGGAAGGGGCGGCCTGCAGCATGCTCTTCCTCAGCAATACGGGCAATCTCGGCGGTTACGGTCTTGGGGGTTCCGGCAGGAGTAAATCCGCCCAGCCCCATATTGTATCCATGTTTGACATGGCTTGCAGCCTCAGCTGCAGTGATAATCTTGAAGCTCATAGTTCTATATGTTTTATTTGTTGCTTTTATTCAACACGATAGGTTCGCACACATGTGTTTATTGCATGCAAAGTTAAGGAATAATAGCTTAATAGCCATAAAACTATGCATTAAAATTCACTCGCAAACATAGAAACAGGAAAGAGGAGAGAAGGAAAAGAAAGAGAGGGAGAGTCTTACGACATCCCCCTCTCATCAGAGTTCAATTGTTCCACTAATCAAGCTCTTATTTCTTTTCAATAGACTTTTTGTCCTTCTTGTTCATCACGAGGTAAGCCATCGGAGCAGCAAAGAAGAGTGATGAGCAAGTACCGTATACCACACCAAGAATCATAGCGAATGCGAAGCTACGGATGCTCTCGCCACCGAGGAAGAAGATGAAGAACAATACGAGCAAGGTCGTCAATGAGGTATTGATGGTACGGGCAAGCGTGGTGTTGAGCGAGTCGTTGAAGAGCTGCTTCTTGTCACGCTTAGGATAGAGCCCGAAGAACTCACGGATACGGTCGAAGATTACCACCTTGTCGTTGATTGAGTAACCGATAGCGGTCAATATAGCACCGATAAAGGTCTGGTCAACGTCCATAGAGAAGGGCAGTATGCCGTGGAGCAGTGAGTAGGTACCCATGATGAGAACCACGTCAACTACAAGGGCGATAACTGAACCGACACTATATGCAACGTTGCGGAAACGAATCAAGATGTAGATAAAGATAGCGATCCATGCGAGTACCACTGACCAGATAGCACCACGAAGGATATCAGAAGCCATGCTCGGACCAACCTTCTGTGAACTGATGATAGAACCGCCATAGTGGTTGTCACGATCGATGAACACATCGTAGGTAAGGTCGCTACTGAGCAGCTTAGCATCCATGAATGCCTCATAGAGGAACATCTCGATCTCAGCATCGATATCCTGAGCATCGTCATTGATACGGTAGTTGGTACTGATACGTACGGTCTGGCCATCGCTACCGAGGGCGATAACTGAGACAGAAGACTCTTCACCAATTTTCTCAGCCAACACCTCACGAATCTGCTCAGGTTCAACCTGTTGTTCGAACTTGACAGTGAAGTTGCGACCACCAGTAAAGTCGATACTTGAGCTCAAGCCACGAATGCCAAGCGATGCGAGGCTGATAAGGATAGCAGCGCCGAATACCAGGAACGAGGTCTTGTATGTACTCATGAAGTTAACCTTCGGAGCACGCATCCACTTCTCTGATAGTTTGGTTACAAAGGTGAGGTTTGTCCATTTCTCCTTGCCGAGACGCCACTCGTAAACGAGACGGGTCATGAACACAGCGGTGAAGAATGAGCAAACGATACCGATAATCAATGTGGTAGCAAAACCACGGATAGGACCTGTACCGAAGTTGAAGAGAATGATACCAGTAATAATAGAGGTAATATTTGAGTCGAAGATAGCTGAGAAAGCGTTCTTGTAACCATCATGGAGAGCTTGCTTCACAGTCTTGCCTGCACGAAGCTCTTCCTTGGTACGCTCATAGATAAGCACGTTGGCATCCACAGCCATACCGAGGGTAAGCACCATACCGGCAATACCTGACATGGTAAGAGCAGCCTGGAACGAAGCCAAGATACCGAGGGTGAAGAAGAAGTTGAGGATGAGTGCGCAGTTGGCTACCATACCAGGGATGATACCATAGATAGCACACATATAAATCATCAATGCGATGAAAGCAAGCACGAATGAGATGATACCCTGCTGAATTGACTTCTGACCGAGTGAGGGGCCTACGATGTCTTCCTGCACAATCTTAGCGGGAGCAGGCATCTTACCGGACTTCAATACGTTGGCCAAGTCCTTGGTATCTTCCTGCGAGAACTGACCGGTAATCTGTGACTGACCGCCAGTAATCTCGTTGATTACGTTAGGAGCGCTGTAGATGTAACCGTCAAGGGCGATAGCGATGGGCTTGTTGATGTTCTGCTTGGTAAGCTGTGCCCAACGACGTGCACCGTCAGAGTTCATTGTCATAGATACGCTGGGACGGCCATTGCTGTCATAGTCATCGGTAGCCGATACGATCACGTCACCTTCGAGCGGAGCGCGTCCGTTACGTTGTGTAGACTTGATGGCATAGAGCTCATAAACCTTACCGTCCTCGTCGATAGCCTTCACACCCCACATAAGCTTGAGATCCTTAGGAAGCATAGCCTTCACCTCAGCACGAGCGAGATACTCGTCAATCTGAGCCTGGTCACGGTGATGAGCATAACCTACGACACAGCCCTGATTCTGTACCACCTGCAGGATAGAGAGCAGGGGATTCTCCTTCTTGGCCTGAGCGAGAGTAGCAGCATCAGCAGCACTCTGTGCATTGTCGCCAGTGAGGCCTGAGAGGTCTACAGACTCTTCAGCAGCAGCCTCAGCAACAGGTTCAGTAGCCTCAGCAGTCTCAGCTACCTCCTCTGTGGGATTCTCCAAAGCAATGGCATCGCGCAACTTACTGTCGGCAGCAGCGAGGAACGGAGCAATCTCGGCAGCTGTATAGGTTTCCCAGAACTCGAGGTTTGCAGAACCCTGAAGCAACTTTCTTACGCGCTCGGGTTCCTTTACGCCAGGAAGCTCAATCATAATGCGTCCCATGCTACCTTCGAGCTCCTGGATGTTGGGCTGAGCCACACCGAAGCGGTCGATACGTGTACGGAGCACATTGAATGAGTTGGCAATGGCAGCATCCACCTCAGCACGCAACACAGCCTCCACCTCGGCATCGGTGCTCTTGGTGTTCACTTTGTCCTTGAGCTGCTGTGTAGCAAAGAGCTCGGCAAGTGTGCCATCAGGCTTCTGGGTTTTATACTCCTTAATAAATAAGGTAATGAAGTCGCTACTGCTGTTGGCAGCCTGCTTGGAAGCGTTGGCTACAGCTGTAACGAAAGCTTCGTCGGTCTTGTGGTCGGCAAGTGCCTTTACTACATCGGGAACAGAAACCTCAAGAATAACGTTCATACCGCCCTTGAGGTCGAGACCGAGACCAATACCCATCTCGCGTGCCTGCTTGTAGGTATACACACCGAGATAGACCTTCTTGTTCATAATTGAATCGATGTACACCGATTCGCCTCCAGCGTATTGTGCCGCCTTTTTGTTGTGGTAATTGGTCACAAACGTGAAGGAAAGGTAAAATGCACACACTACAGTGAGCAATACCGCAATCGCTTTTACAAATCCTTTGTTTTGCATTTTGTTAGTTATTTTATTTTGTTATTTGTTTTTACGCTTTGTGAGAAGCTGCAAAATGATGCCAATAAACTCAAAACAGTTTCTAACAAGGGTGCAAATATAGGACTTTTTTTCTCAACTGACGATTTATTAGGCAATTATTTGCAATTTTAGCGTCATTTTATGCCTTCCAGGGGGTTATTGCGGGAACTCCAGCCCCTATTTTGCCTTTTTCAAGTAGCAAGTTATCGGATAATGGTCCGATGTTTTGACAGTGCGGTCTACGGTACAGTCATAAGATTCGAAGGCCGGCGAGTGCAGGATATGGTCGATTCGGTAGAAGAGCTTATTCTTGTTGTAGCTGAAGCCGGGGCCGTTGCCACTGCGCACATAGGCATCGGTTAGTTCTTGAGTGAGCAACCTACGGGTGTATGAGATGGGCGAGTCGTTGAAATCGCCACACACGATGACATAGGGCGATGTCTCGCGCGTCACCTCTGCCAGCACAATACCGGCCTGCACGGCACGCATCGAGGCCGACTCGCGCAACTTCTTCACCAGCTCGCGCGTGCCCTCAGCCTTAATTTTCTCCGCATTGGGGTCAGTGAGCAGGTCCTCGTAGGTTGTTTTGTTCTCGGCATTGAGATTGTTCGACTGCAGATGGCAGTTATACACCACTATCGTGTCCTCCTCGTGCAAGATACGGTATCGGGCACAGCCATTACCCGTAGAGTTAAGGTCTACCTTCTCCACACTCAGAATCGGATACTTTGACAGGCAGCAAAGGTAGTGCGACTTGAGTTCTGAGAGGTCGCTGACCTGATATGAGCGATAAGGATACTCGGCCAGCAGTTCCTTACCGCTTTTGCTCTTGAGGGCAGCAAAGGGGAACTCCTGCAGACAGACGATATCGGCCCCACACCCTTCAAGGTAAGTTATCAGCGGATTGTCGCGATTGGCCGTCGAAGCCTTGAGATTGGAGCTGAGGATATTGTATGACACCAGTTTGAGGCTCTCGGCAGGAGGCTCCTGACGAGCCACATTGAGCGGGAAGAAGGCACGAATCTGCGGTACGCACACTACGAAAGCAACGAGCGACACCAATATAAAAGGCCTGTAGAACAGTAACCACAACAGGAAGAACGCCACATTGGCCGCCAACACGAAGGGGAAGGCGAGACCCGCCAGCGACAGCAGCGGCATATATTCGGCCGGAAGCATAGGGCTATAGGCACAAACCAGCAGCAACAATGCTGTCAGCAGATTGACTACCAGAACAGGTACAAAGAGAATTTTCAGATACCACTTCATCGGTTGCTGGCCTCAAAGAGTTTACGTTTCTCCTCTTCACTGAGGCTACCGTAGCCCGACTTCTTGAGCTTCTCCAGTATGCGGTCCACCTCATCGGATTGCGCCTTCCTGCGGGCATTATAGTCATAGTCGGCCGTACGGTTATTAGTAGCGGCATTGCCCTTGCTCTTGTGAACCTTCATCTTGGGCTTACGGGGCTTGCGCTCACGTTTACTGAAGATACCGCCTACGGCATCGATGCACACATTTGCCCAATGGGTGATGTCATAGCCCTTCCCCAGTCCCTTAGCAAACCACCATCCGGCCAAGGCACCACCTAAATGGGCAAGGTGTCCACCAGCATTGTCGGAACCCACATAGAGTATGTCGAAAAGCACGATGAAAAGGGCAAAATATTTCAACTTCACCGGTCCCACGAACAGCAGGTTTATCCTATAGTCAGGCTCACGCACCGCAGCGGCAATGGCGATGGCCAGTACCGAGGCTGAGGCTCCCACCAACGTAGCACTATAGAGATGACTACTGAACACCGGGAACAGATTGTAGGCCACGATATAGCATAGGCCACCCATAAGACCACCCACGACATAGAGTCCACGCAGATGCTTCGAGGAAAAGAAGTAAAGAAACAGCTTGCCAAACCAGTAGAGCCACAGCATATTGCCCAGCAGATGCCACAGCCCCGCATGCATAAACATGTAGGTGATGAGTGTCCAGGGACGACGCAACAACTGCAGCAAGTCGGCAGGGAGATAGAGGTCGCGCAAAAACAGCTGGGCATCTATCCGGAAAAGTCCCAACACCACACTGGCTAACATTGCCACCACGAATGCCGCCACATTGATATAGATAAGGCGCACTACGATGTTGCCCTGGCGGAACGTTCGCTTCAAGTCATCTATAAAACTGCCCATACCTGTTACCTCTCTTTCTCCAGTACAAAATAAGCAAGAAGCCGAATATCATGCCGCCAAGGTGGGCAAAGTGAGCAACACCATCGTTGCCCATGATACCCATACCCAACTCTATCACGAAATAGCCGATAATGAGCCACTTGGCCTTGATGGGCATAGGCAGCGGAAAGATGAATATCTCCTGATTGGGGAACAGCATGCCGAAAGCCATCAAGATGGCATACACCGCGCCCGAAGCCCCCACCGTAGGCACACTGATGACACGCTCATACATCGCCAGCCACTGCCCTGCCGTGTGCGTTACTCCATTGATAGGCACGATAGTCTCAGGAGCATAGGCCGAGAGCTGTGCCATATCGGCCATATAAGGGATAAACTCAAAGTACTGCGTCACCTCCTGCACCAGGCCTGCGCCCATACCGCACAGCACATAGTACAGCAGGAAGCGCTGCGGACCCCACACCGTCTCCAGAATACGGCCAAACATCCACACCGCAAACATATTGAAGAAGATATGTTCGAAGCCCGAATGCATGAACATATAGGTAAACAGCTGATAAAGCCTAAACTTTTCTGACTCAAAATAGTGAAGTCCCAGCACATCATTCAGGTTGATACCGTACTTCTCGGCCACGATAGCACCGAAAAAGCAGAGGACATTGATGATGATGAGGTTCTTCGTTACCGTTGGGGTATTATTCATCGCTACACTTTTTATCTAAAAAACACGCAAAATTACGCATTTTCTTCTATACTGCCGATATATTTTGCCTTAATCGACTTTTTTTTGATATTTTTATCAATTCATCGTCACAAAAGTGCAAGACATGCAACACCAGAGCTAAACGCCGGTTTCGGCAAGGTTGATTAAATAGAACCTGCCTATACATAAAAGAGTCACCCGATTTGCTTGCTTTTTCATCCGTTTATCCGTACCTTTACAGCACAAAAAGGCAATAACACAATAAAATAAAAAGAAATACCATGTTTGACATTGCAATCATCGGCGGTGGCCCCGGAGGCTACGTCGCAGCAGAAAAAGCCGGAAAGAACGGCCTGAAAGCCATCCTGTTCGAAAAGAAAGACCTCGGAGGCGTATGCCTCAACGAAGGCTGTATCCCCACCAAGACGCTGCTCTACAGTGCCAAGCTATATGACCATGCACGCGGCAGCGAGAAGTATGGGGTGCGCGTAGAGGGTGCCGAATTGGACTACAAGAAGATGACCGACCGCAAGACAAAGGTGATACGCAAGCTTGTGGCAGGCATAGGCCTGAGAATGAAGAATACCGGTGTGCAGGTAGTGAAGGCCGAAGCCCAAATCGAAGGCCGCACCGCCGAGGGAGCCATCCGCATCTGTGCCGATGGAAACACCTACACAGCCAAGAACCTGCTCCTCTGCACCGGCTCGGAGACCTTCATTCCACCCATCCCGGGGCTCGACATGCAGGCCAATGATGCCATTGTCACCAACCGTGAGTTGCTGGCCATGAAGGAGGCTCCGGCAAGCCTGGTAGTCATCGGCGGCGGTGTCATCGGCATGGAGTTTGCCTCCCTGTATAATAGTATAGGAGTAGAAGTGCATGTGGTGGAGATGCTTCCCGAGATATTGGGAACGCTCGACAAGGAAATCAGTGCCATGCTACGTACCCGCTACACAAAGAAGGGCGTACACTTCCACCTCTCGTGCAGGGTCACGGGTGTGGAGGGACATAAGGTAACCTTCGCCGATGCCGAAGGCACCGAACACACCATCGAGGGCGACAAGATCCTCGTGAGTGTAGGCCGCCGCCCCGTGACACAGGGCTTCGGGCTGGAGACCCTGGGCGTGGAGCTCGAGCGTGGCGGAGTCAAGGTAGACAACCACATGCGCACCAACGTAGAGGGCGTATATGCCGCAGGCGACATCACAGGATTCTCCCTGCTGGCCCACACCGCAAGCCGCGAAGGCGAGGTAGTCATCAACAACCTCTGCGGGCACGACGACACGATGAGCTACGATGCCATTCCCGGCATCGTATACACCAATCCCGAGGTGGCTAGCGTAGGCCTCACCGAGGAGGAGGCACAGAAGCACGGCATAGAATATGATTGCATGAAGCTCCCCATGGCCTATTCAGGCCGTTTCGTGGCCGAAAACGAGGGTGGCGAAGGAGTGTGCAAGGTAATCACCGACAAGACCTCGGGACGCGTACTGGGCGTACACATGCTGGGCAACCCGTGCAGCGAAATCATCAGTAGTGCCTGCATTGCCATTGAGCAGGGCATGAGCGTCGGTGAGCTTGAGCGCGTGGTATTCCCCCACCCCACCGTATCGGAAATCCTCAAAGAGACCGTCATAATGTAACGATACCCCAAAAAAATATCCCTTTTTCACACCTACTTTTAGAAAAAAGCCGTTACTTTGCATATCCAAACAAAAAAACATACACGATATGAACGAAACAACAGTACGCCCCGCAAGCGGTAAGCTCGGTGTGATGTGCGTAGGTCTCGGCGCTGTGACCACCACCACTATCATAGGTACACTGATGACACGCAAAGGGCTATCACAACCCATAGGTTCCTTCGCCTGCGACGGCATCATGCGCCTCGGCAAGGGGCACGACAAAGTATACAAGGAGGTCAAGGACATCCTCCCTATAGCCCACCTCAACGACATCGTATTCGGCGCGTGGGACATTTACGAAGACGATGCCTACGAAGCCGCCATCAAGGCCGACGTGCTCAAGCAACGCGACATTGACCCCGTAGCCGACGAGCTCCACGCCATCAAGCCCTACAAGGCCCTGTACGAGAAGGAATATGCCACCAACATCGATGGTCCCAACGTGAAGACCGGCACACTGAAAGAGCGCACCGATGCCCTGCGCGAAGACATACGCACCTTCAAGGCACAGCACCACTGCGACCGCGTAGTGGTGATATGGATTGCCAGCACAGAGAAGTATGTAGCCCGCAATGCCGAGGCACACGACACGTTAGCTGGCTTCGAGCGTGCCCTCGAGGCAGGCGACACCACCGTGATAGCCCCCTCCATGTGCTATGCCTATGCCGCCATGCGCGAAGGCTGCCCCTTCGTGATGGGCGCCCCCAACCTATGTGTGGACATGCCCGCCATGTGGCAGCTCGCCGAAGAGTGCCAGGTACCCATTGCCGGCAAGGACTTCAAGAGCGGGCAAACAATGATGAAGACCGTGCTCGCACCCGCCTTCTTCACCCGCCAGCTCGGCGTACACGGATGGTTCTCGACCAATATCCTGGGTAACCGCGACGGCATCGTACTCGACAATCCCGAAAACTTCGAGACCAAACGCCGAAGCAAGATGAGTGCCGTAGAGAACATCCTCGATGCCAACGTATACCCCGAACTCTACAGCGATATCTACCACAAGGTACGCATCAACTACTACCCCCCTCGCGGTGACGAGAAGGAGGCGTGGGACAACATCGACCTCTTCGGCTGGATGGGCTACCCCATGACCATCAAGGTCAACTTCCTCTGCCGCGACTCCATCCTCGCTGCCCCCTTGGCCCTCGACCTCGTGCTCTTCTCTGATGTAGCCCTGCGTGCAGGCCTATCGGGCATACAGGAGTGGCTCTCATTCTACTGCAAGGCTCCCATGCACAAAGACGGCGACAAGCCCGTGCACGACCTCTTCAAGCAGTTTGCCATGCTCAAGAACAAGGTGCGTGAGCTCGGAGGCTACGAAGCCGACCAGGAGCTGGACTAACCAGACTTGCTGACGCATACCCATCACAAGCAGGAGGGAAACAGCCGTTTCCCTCCTGCTTGTGTTATCCCCCAATGCCTTCAGCTCTATCCGGATAAAGTTCTGACATAAATCTCATAACTCTTTTTTACGGCGATAAATTCTACAACTGTAAAAATAGCACACTGCAATGATACGAATAAACGAGCGAATAAACAATGCTTCGATTAAGAAAGCCTGCTTACTATAATCGGAGTATTGATTTATTTACAGCGAGTGCAAGTATCTTCTCGATCCATCGTAACTTAAGACCGGCCTCTGCCTCAACTTACGCTTCGGTTCATCGCAAGTTAAGGTTACACCTGCGGCAATAGGCCGCCGCACCTGTGACGTAATATGCCTGTATTGCCGGACGAAACAGCCATTGAAGCAAAACCACCCCTCACGAAGAAAATTTTGTTTCTACGCGATAAAAATTTTGTTTCATCGCGATGAAACAAAAATCGCCTCCTTTGCAAGGGAAAAATCGGATGTCGTGAGCCGTCCGCGGACAGACGGTATTGGCCGGATACCCGTTGGTGGATATGTGAAAAGGCTATATCTTTGCATGCTGAGTATCTTTTCTGTTACTTACCTCTACGGATACCATCAGCCGTATGCTCAAAGCTGCTCTTCGGAGTGGC
>JAFXEF010000015.1 GCA_017520935.1 Bacteroidaceae bacterium
GCCCGGGAGGAAAAATCCGTCTCACAGAAGCAGCATAAGCGTTTTCTCACTAAAAACAAATCTTGTGCTTGCACGTTTCAATAAAAGTTTGTACTTTCGTGCCTCCTAACAGTACAGTATGGAACAAGCTAAAGACAACAATAAAGATAAGAATCCGAAGAAGCGGACGGACAATAAGTTTGTGCGTAAGCTGACCGAGGAGAAATATAAATACGGCTTCACCACCGATGTGCACACGGAAGTGATTCCTGTGGGCTTGAACGAAGAGGTGGTACGCCTCATCTCGGCCAAGAAGGGCGAGCCTGAGTGGTTGCTTGACTTCCGCCTTAAAGCATATAACTATTGGCTGGGATTGAAGATGCCGAATTGGGCGCATCTGCAGATACCCGAGATCGACTATCAAGCCATCTCGTACTATGCCGACCCCACCAAGAAAAAGGAGGGGCCGAAGAGTCTCGACGAGATAGATCCCGAGGTGATGAAGACTTTCGACAAGCTGGGCATTCCCCTTGAAGAACGTCTGGCACTGAGCGGTGGCATGGCTGTGGATGCAGTGATGGATTCGGTATCGGTGAAGACCACCTTCAAGGAGAAGTTGCTCGAAAAGGGCATCATCTTCTGCTCCATCAGCGAAGCTGTGCGCGAATACCCCGACTTAGTGAAGCAATATCTGGGTTCTGTGGTGAGCTACCGCGACAACTACTTTGCCGCACTCAACTCGGCCGTGTTCAGTGACGGTTCGTTCGTATATATTCCCAAGGGCGTGCGCTGTCCTATGGAGCTAAGCACTTACTTCCGCATCAATGCAGCCAATACGGGCCAGTTTGAGCGCACGCTCATCGTGGCCGATGACGACAGCTATGTATCCTACCTCGAGGGCTGTACGGCTCCGATGCGTGATGAGAACCAGCTGCATGCCGCCATCGTAGAGATTGTAGTGATGGAGCGTGCCGAGGTGAAGTACAGCACCGTGCAGAACTGGTACCCCGGTGATGCCGAGGGCCGTGGCGGTGTGTACAACTTTGTCACCAAGCGTGGTCACTGCCGTGGTGCAGGCAGCAAGCTGTCGTGGACACAGGTAGAGACAGGTTCGGCCATCACGTGGAAATACCCCTCGTGCATCCTCTCGGGAGATAACTCACAGGGCGAGTTCTACTCCGTAGCCGTGACCAACAACTACCAGCAAGCCGATACGGGAACCAAGATGATACACCTGGGCCGCAACACCAAGAGCACCATCATCAGCAAGGGCATCTCGGCCGGCAAGAGTCAGAACTCATACCGCGGACTCGTGAAGGTGGGTGAGCGTGCTGATGGTGCACGCAACTACAGCCAGTGCGACTCGCTGCTGCTGGGTAGCCATTGCGGAGCACATACCTTCCCCTATATGGACATCAAGAACGAGACGGCCGTGGTGGAGCACGAGGCTACCACCTCGAAGATCAGCGAGGACCAGCTCTTCTACTGCAACCAGCGCGGCATCAAGACCGAAGATGCCATTGGCCTCATCGTGAACGGCTATGCCAAGGAGGTTATCAACAAGCTGCCTATGGAGTTTGCCGTCGAGGCACAGAAACTGCTCTCGGTATCGCTGGAGGGAAGCGTAGGATAATTGACAATGGATAATTGATAATGGACAATTGGAAGTCCGAGTTCTCAGAGCACTCCGAGTTCTCCGAGAATTCAGAAAAAACAAATCAAAGACAATGCTAAAAGTAAGCAACCTGCATGCCAGCATCAATGGCAAAGAGATATTGAAGGGTATCGACCTTGAGGTGCGCCCCGGTGAGGTACATGCCATCATGGGGCCGAATGGTTCAGGAAAGAGTACACTGAGTAACGTACTTGTGGGTCACCCCTCCTACGAGGTAACGCAAGGTGCCGTAGAGTTTAACGGAAAGAACCTGCTGGAGCTGTCGCCCGAAGACCGCAGCCACGAGGGATTGTTTCTCTCGTTCCAGTACCCCGTAGAGATACCGGGCGTGAGCATGGTCAACTTCATGCGTGCCGCCATCAACGAGCAGCGCAAATATCGTGGCCTCGCCCCCTTGGCTGCCAATGAATTCCTCAAGCTCATGCGCGAGAAGCGTGCTCTCGTGGAGCTCGACAGCAAACTGGCAAACCGCTCTGTCAACGAAGGCTTCAGCGGCGGTGAGAAGAAGAAGAACGAAATCTTCCAGATGGCCATGCTGGAGCCCCGCCTCAGCATCCTCGACGAGACTGACTCGGGTCTCGACATCGATGCACTGCGCATCGTGGCCGAGGGAGTAAACAAACTGAAGACTCCCGAGACATCGACCATCGTCATCACCCACTACCAGCGCCTGCTCGACTATATCAAGCCCGATGTGGTGCACGTGCTCTACAAAGGACGCATCGTGAAGACTGCAGGCCCCGAGCTGGCACTTGAGATTGAGAACCGCGGTTTCGACTGGATAAAGAAGGAAGTGGAATAGGGAAGCCTCTCCCAGCCTCCCCCAAGGGGAGGTGACAAAAGGCAGACATACACATATATGAGTAATATAGACAATAGTAACAATATGACTCCGCGAGGTGAACAAGCCCCCTCCCTTCGGGGGAGGGCGGGGGGAGAGGCCCAATACCTCACCCTCTACCGCGAGTGTCGCGATATGATCTTCCGTCACAGCTGCGATGTGATGAATGCCCTGCGCGATGAGGCCTGCGAGCATCTGGCGCAGTCGGGCTTCCCTACACGCAACGACGAAGACTACAAATATACCGACGTGGATGCACTGATGATTCCCGACTACGGGCTCAACCTGGGTCGCCTCGACATCCCCGTCAACCCCTACGACGTGTTCAAGTGTGATGTGCCCAACATGAGCACCTCGCTCTATTTTATGGTAGGCGATGCCTTCTACTCCAAATCGCTCCCCAAGGCACCTCTGCCCGAAGGCGTGCTACTCGGCAGTCTGAAGGAGTTGTCATCACAGCACCCCGAGCTTGTAGCCAAGCACTACGACCAGCTTGCCGATACGAAGTCCAACGCCATCACAGCCCTCAACACCATGCTTGCGCAGGACGGTCTGCTGCTATACGTCCCCAAGGGCGTAGTGGTGGAGAAGCCCATCCAGCTTGTGAATATCTTACGTGCCGATGTCAACTTCATGGTCAACCGCCGCGTGCTCATCATCCTGGAGGATATGGCTCAGGCACGCCTTTTGATGTGCGACCATGCCATGGACGAGGTCGACTTCCTTGCCAATCAGGTTATCGAGGTCTTCGTGGGTGCCGGCGCATCCTTCGAGCTTTACGAACTGGAGGAGACCACCCCGCGCACCTGCCGACTGAGCAACCTCTACATACACCAACAGGCCGATAGCAACGTGCTGGTCAATGGCGTCACCCTCATGGGCGGCACCACCCGCAACGCCACACGTGTCACTCTCGCCGGTCGCGGAGCCCATATCAACCTCTGCGGCATGGCCATTGCCGATAACCATCAGCATGTCGACAACCACACCTTCATCGATCATGCTGTGAGCGACTGCACCAGCCACGAGCTCTACAAGTATGTGCTCGACGATGAGGCTACCGGTGCCTTTGCCGGCAAGGTGCTTGTGCGTGAAGGTGCTCAGCACACCGACTCCCAGCAGACCAACCGCAACCTCTGTCTCACCCGTCAGGCCCGTATGTACACCCAACCGCAGCTCGAGATCTATGCCGATGATGTGAAGTGTAGCCACGGAGCCACCGTAGGGCAGCTCAACGAGGATGCCCTCTTCTATATGCAGCAGCGCGGCATCAGCCATGCCGAAGCCCGACAGCTCCTTATGCGTGCCTTTGTGGGCGAGGTCATCGATGAGGTAGGCCTCGAGGCTCTGCGCGACCGCCTGCACCATCTGGTGGAGAAACGCTTCCGTGGTGAACTCGGCCAATGCCGTGAGTGTAATGCCTGTAAGTAACAATATGCTATGACATACGACATCAACGCCATCCGTGCCGACTTCCCCATCCTTGACCGCCAAGTGTATGGCAAGCCTTTGGTATACCTCGACAATGGTGCCACCACGCAGAAGCCGCGCACGGTGGTCGATGCCATCACCGAGGAGTACTACTCGGTGAATGCCAATGTGCATCGCGGCGCACACTTCCTCTCGCAGGAGGCCACGCGTCTGCACGAAGCATCGCGCGAGCGCGTGCGTACCTTCATCAATGCCGCCTCCACCAATGAGATTATCTTCACCCGAGGCACCACCGAGGCCATCAACCTGCTGGCCTCCTCGTTTGGCGAAGCCTTCCTTCGCGAGGGCGACGAGGTGATTGTCTCTACGATGGAGCACCACAGCAACATCGTGCCCTGGCAGCTGCTCGAAGCCCGCAAAGGCATCCGCCTGCGCGTGATACCCATCACCGACCGCGGCGAAATCTGTATGGACGAGTACGTCAAGCTCTTCAACGAGCACACACGCCTCGTCTCTGTGATGCACGTGTCCAACGTCCTGGGCACCGTCAACCCCATCCGTGAGATGATACGCATCGCCCACGAGCACGATGTGCCCTTTGCCGTCGATGGCGCACAGAGCATACCACATATCGCCGTCGATGTGCAGGAACTCGATGCCGACTTCTACGCCTTCAGTGCCCACAAGGTATATGGCCCCACGGGTATCGGCGTGCTGTATGGCAAGGAGCATTGGCTCGACCGCATGCCCCCCTATCAGGGCGGTGGAGAGATGATACAGACCGTATCGTTCGAGCGCACCACCTTCAACGAACTGCCCTACAAGTTTGAGGCCGGCACGCCCGACTATATAGGCACCACCGCCTTTGCCCGCGCCCTCGACTATGTGTCGTCCCTCGGCATGGAGCATATCGCCGCTCACGAGAAGGCACTCACCGACTATGCTTTACAACGTCTGCGCGAGATACCCGGCATGCGCATCATCGGCGAAGCCGAAGAGCGCGGTGCCGTCATCTCCTTCAACGTGGGCGACATACACCCCTCCGACCTTGGCACCCTGCTCGACCGCCTCGGCATTGCCGTGCGCACCGGTCACCATTGCGCCCAGCCCCTGATGCAGCGCATGGGCATCCCCGGCACCGTACGCGCCTCATTTGCCCTATACAACACGATGGAAGAGGTCGACGCCCTCGTGGCTGCCGTGGACAGAGTGCGTAAGATGTTCTAATGCAGACTTCTACCCTCGTGAATCGTTAGTTCCGATAATTGAGCGGAGCAGTGCGTTTGGGGCATTCGTACACTTTTTGCAAGAATTTTCATAGGTGTGAAAAAAGTTTTTCACAGTAGTGATAAAAAATTATCACAGGTGCGACAAAATTTTGTCAAGCCTGTGATAATTTTTTATCAAAGGCTCCAAACACCAGTTTGCCTTTATCCAAACGACAGCAAACTAAGCTTCGACGACGTGGGAGCGTGTTGTCTGGCACAACAACCTATAAAGCCTTCAAAGTACGCCTACGCCTATTCTTTTCAGACGTTATAGGTTGTTGCGAGTGGACGCATGGGCTGCTTGATTAAGGGGCTGCTACGGATGAGTGTAGGGTTGTGGAATAATAATTTTGTGTGAGGGCACTGATGTTCCGATAAAAAGTGTATCTTTGCGATTGAATTGTGCGGATAAGAGCTATCAGCGCAGTTCGAGAGACATATTGGTTAGCGTTTGCTATTTATTCTAAAAATGTTCCGAAACTTGGCCGTGGAAAGAACAGCGACAAGAGTAAGTTGGTTAAACGCCTACGTTATACGTGGGCGCAATTTATCTGTCGCTGTGGGTTTCGGCCAAGTACCCAGGAACGTTTGGATAAGTTGTTGTCCACGTTCCTTTTTTTATTGGAATAATGTGCAATTTGCTGATTTTTGTATATGAAGTGACAAGTTATGTCGCATGGAGTACATATATTTGCAGCACAAATGGTAATGCTATGAAGAATGTTGTATTATTGACAAGGTATCTGCTAATAATTAATAGATTGCAGAGAGAGAAAGGTCGCTACGTAATGGCAGGAGAGTTGCTGCAACACGTAAACAGGGAGCTGGAGTATCGTGGGCATCCCTCCGATATCAGTCTGAGGACTTTGCAACGGGATATTGCAGATGTCTGTGAGTTGGGATTCCCTATCGAGCACAAACACAACTATGGCTACTGCTTGCAGGCCGACCAACCTGTATTCTTTACGAACACGGAAGAAATGTTGCTGAACTTTGACCTACTCAATGCCATAAACAGCGAGAGTGCGGACAACCGGTATATCTTGGCAGAACATCATCGCCCCGTAGGCAGTGAGCAAATGCCACTACTCATTGATTCCATACGCAAGCAGCATCCTATAAAGTTTGACTACACCCTTGTCAGGCACAATGATAATGTAATATGTGTCAATGCACATCCTCATTTCTTGAAAGAGTCGAACCAGCGGTGGTACCTTTTGGCAAAGGTTGGGGATACATTGAAGAGTTACGGAATAGACCGAATAGCTAATATTGAAGTGATGGAGCACGAAAAGTTTAAGCGCGACCAGTCTATAAATATCGATGAACTATTCAGAGATTCATACGGTATCTGGCAACAAACGGACGTACCGGTTGAGGACATTGAATTGTCTTATGATGCCTTGGATGGCAAGTTCTTGAAGTCCCTTCCGCTGCATCATTCGCAACGTATCGTTTGTGACACTGATGAGGAGTTCCGAATCACGCTACGCCTACGCATTACGAATGACTTTGTTATGGAACTCCTTTCACGGAGTCGCTCACTGACAGTTATTCGTCCACTGCATTTGCGTGAGAGAGTATATAAGGTTTATCAAGAAGCATTAAAAAGGAATAGGCTATGATTAAATTAAAACCATCTCAGATTTGCACCAATTACAAGCAGTCAAACCGCTTGGTGAAGGCTGGCGTATTGCCAGAAACGGCCGACATGTATGTATATACGCATGAAGGAAATGAATACATTGGTTTCGGTAGTCCTGACAGCGAAGCAATCTCGCACAAGGCCTTGCCCGCTTGGTCGTTGGACCGATTGATAGATATGCTACCCAAGAAATCCATGCAATTTAGTATTGACCTAGGGATTTGTGGTAATGACTCGGAGAGTAACCCTATCTACATATTCGATGGTCACGAATTTGAAGAGTTCAGTGGTGCAAAGAATATCTATGATGCAACAGTAGAGTTGATAGAAACGCTTATCAAAACACGATTCTTCGAATACGTGGATTGGAGTAAACAGGATGGGAATAAAGTGACAAGGTTTATTAATAAAATAATTAAATGTTAGGAGCGAGTATGGAAAACATTAAGGAAAAACTTATGTGCGAAGGCTTCGAAGGCTTCGTGAGTGTTAGGGATTTGAAGAAGAACTTCGAGAGTGGTGGTATCCCTAAAGTTGAGGGAGTTTATCAGATTTTGCGATTGAAAGATGCTGAACCACAATTCTTAACAAAAGGAACTGGTGGATATCATAATGATAAAGAGCCTAATGTCAGTATTGACGAACTTCGCTATAATTGGATAGATGCAGAACCTATTGTATATATAGGGAAAGCAACAGAACTTTTTAAGCGAATCAAACAGTACATGAGATTTGGAAGTGGTAAAAATGTAGGACATTATGGAGGCCGATACATTTGGCAATTGGCTGACTCTGATGATTTGGTCGTTTGTTGGAAATGCGTAGAAGATTCGCGAAGGGTGGAGGCTGCTATGATTGCAGAATTTAAGAAGAATCATAATGGGAAGCGACCCTTTGCTAATCTTCAAGACTGAATGGTTGAACTTTTAATATATATGTTATGAGACAAAATTTGTATACTCAGATTTGGATGGACAACTTATCTCGTATTATTGAGGTAATGAAAGATGGTGGCGGAGAACTCCAACTTAAAAAGCAGGATTTTGAGGCGGCAGGGAATAGACTAGCCTCTGGTTATGATTTTAATCTTACTATATATGATGCCAATGTGCCTCGCATAGGGAATAGCGCAGTAGCAAGAAACCTAAAAAGGGTGTTGGACAGTAGTGATGAATTTCAATGCTTGGCGGAAGGATATTGGAAAATCAACTTTAAGAATTTTCTTTTAAAGATCCAAAAAATATAATATATTGAAATAGATTTTCAGATTCCCAATTTTATAATTAAAAGTAGTTGTTATGACAATCGAACAATTAAAAACATTAGTGGAAGAGGAACTGAATAGTAGAAACCTGAAAAGTAAGGTTCGTTTCTCCGCGTTGAACAAGGTAGTTCCCTTTATCAAGAAACAATATGGCGTTGATGCTTCTTCACTTCCTGCATCAAAGGATGAACTTAAAGGCGCCTACGAAAAATATAAGGGAAAGATTTTGAATAGTGCTGAGAGTAGTGTGATTAATGAGTTATATAATCAACTAGGGCATGTTTGTTTCCATTGATCCCGAAGTACTGATAGAAGAGTTGTACGAGACTTATGGTTATTCCGTCTCGCTTGACTATGCAATAAACTATATTGAAATGAATCCCTACGCCACAGTAGACGATTTTCACGATTGGTATGAACGTATTCAGGGTATGCAACATTAAGTCATCTGCAATAACAGTTGATAGGATAAAGGAACTATTGGATTAACATACTTGTCAACTTGCCGAAACCGATAGCACGCCCCGCATTCAATGATAGTGCGGGGCTTTCTTTATAAACCTGATGAAGCCATCAAAGTACGTTTTCAGACTTTATTGGTTGTTGCGAGTGGATGGATGCCAGAAGAAGATTTCTCTTGGTGTGTTTGCATATATCAAATTAAGTAACTACTTTTACGGGACAAAACGAGAAATAAATGAGAGAAGAAATCAAAATCTATCGTTCGGTGTGGAGGAATGCTCTACTGATTCTCTGTTGCCTTGCATTTGCAGCAGGCTGTGTCCTGATTCTGCTTGATGGGAATGAGAAACCTTTGATGGTTATCATTGCAGCATGGACTGGTATCCTGTTCTTTGGCTTGGGCGGATTGTTTGTTGTCTATCTTGTGTTAAAGGAGCTATTGACGCGGACACCGTATCTCGTCATTACGGACGAGAAGGTGATAATGAACAGAGGGAAGCCATGGGAGACATCGTTTGCCGATGTGGAAATCTTCTTCCTCACTCGTGTCTCTACTGCCAGGATGATAGGAATTAAGTACAAGAAAAATATTGAGGCCCAGCGGCTGGATAATGCCAGCCAGTGGGGCCGTGCTTTACGCAACTTCAATCTCGAGCTTACGGGCGCGCAAGAGTCTATCGCCGCCACTGGATTGACGGTAAAACCACAAGTATTGTGCGATTTGCTGAATGAGAGATTGGAAGAGTCGAGACAACGATAAAAGGATATTTATAAGGAATCTGGCTATAAAGTCTTCAGAAAATAGGCGTAGACGTACTTTGAAGGCTTCGTGGATTATGTCTTTGATATGCTCTATCCTTGCGTTGTTTCCGCACAACCCCCAAAGGCAACGTAAAGATGCTATATGACGACGTTTGGAAGTTAAACTAAAAAGTTATACCTTTGTTTCGTAATACTTAAGACAGGTATACTATATGATTAACCATGCGAACTTTTGGACTTCGATTTCCCGCGTCATTGAAGAGGGATTTACAGCCGATGGTTTGCAACAACTTGACAAGTATGCAGAACTATTCATCAGTGAAAGACTTGTTTATAAACGATTTTCACCGCTCGAACAGTATGGCTGCGCAGCGGGAGGTACAACGCATGTCATTGCAACCTTACTCGCGGGAGCAGAAATTGATGCAGATTCGTTCGCTCCAGAAATCTCGGACTTCAAAAGAATGTGCCAACGCGGAGAGGCGCAAGCTCTAAGAATAGAACAATGGGCCAAGGCCGTAGGCGTGTGGATTGACGACATAGACGACTCGCTATCTCACGTATTGGGCGAGCACATTGCAGAGGGAGGCGAAGCAATGGTGTATGACCATGGAGCTACGCTGATAAAATCCATTGGGCTGGACTATTTTGTAGAACCTGCATTGGCTCTTGACCGTATATCGTTGCATAATGCTTATTTTCCCGAGACATTACTTACGGTGCTCGGATTTGGCCGTGATGCGGAGGGGGATTTCAAGATTGTCGTAGAACAACCTTTCATTAAAGGAAGCCCGATGAGTGATGAGGAAATAGCCACATATATGCAACGCATGGGCTTTGAACTGCGCAATTCACGTAATTGGACATATGCTACGCCTGAGATATATCTGAGTGACATGCATGATGAGAACGTCATTCGCTCGGAAAATGGCAATGTATTTGTCATTGACTGTGATATACGCATCAATACTCCCGAGTTGAATTGTGGCGGTACACGCCAGTTGACCACAGAGGTAGTACTTCGATAAGATTTAGCACTTTCTTAATTGCGAACACGCTGTATTCGCATTTGGACAAACTCGATAGTATTGCCTGCACATCTGTAGATTGAAGCATTGCTGTTATGAAAAGAATAAAGGATAAGAACTTACAGGAACCTGCTCAGAAGGGATTGCTCCCTTGCCTACATCCCGAACTTGTTGAGGCTGGCTGCGACGAAGCGGGTCGTGGCTGCTTGGCGGGTGATGTGTATGCTGCTGCGGTGATATTGCCGCCCGACTATACGCACCCCTTGCTCAATGACTCCAAGCAGCTCACCGAGCGGCAGCGCTATGCCCTGCGCGAAGATGTGGAGCGCGATGCGTTAGCTTGGGCGCTGGGCATCGTCACCGCCAAGGAGATTGACGAGATTAACATCCTCAATGCCTCTATCCTCGCCATGCACCGCGCCTTGGATGCGCTCACCCTGCGCCCTCAGTATATCGTCGTCGACGGCAATAAGTTCAAGCCCTATGGCGACACCCCCTACGAGACCGTGGTCAAGGGCGACGGTAAACTGATGAATATTGCGGCGGCCTCGATCCTTGCCAAGACCTACCGCGACGATTATATGAATCGCCTGCACGAGGAGTATCCCCACTACGACTGGAACCACAACAAGGGATACCCCACCGCCAAGCACCGCGCGGGCATCAAGGAGCATGGCCTCACGCCCTACCACCGCATGAGCTACAACCTCTTGGGCGACGGACAGCTGTCGCTCGACTTTGGATGACAAACCATAAAGATAAAGATTATGAAAAAGACATTTCTCACACTCACAGTGCTGCTCTGCTCCTTGGCAGGCATGGCACAACGCCCCTCGGTAAGCATCTTGGGCGACTCGTATTCCACCTTTGAGGGTTACCTCACGCCCGACACCATGGATATATGGTACTTCGCAGGCAGCAAGCGTGATGCCCGCCGCACCGATGTCAGCAAGGTAAGTGAGACTTGGTGGATGCAGCTCATCAAAAAGCGCGACTGGAAGCTCGAGGTCAACAACTCGTGGTCGGGCTCTACCATCTGCTACACCGGCTACCGCGACGAGGACTACAGCAACCGCTCCTTCGTACTGCGTACTGCTGCACTGGGCAGCCCCGACATCATCCTCATCTTCGGCGGGACGAATGATTCGTGGGCAGGAGCACCTATCGGAGAGTATAAATATGAGAATTGGCGCCGTGCCGACCTCTACACCTTCCGCCCTGCCATGGCTTGCATGCTTGCCCGTATCCAAGAGCGCTACCCCACGGCCGATGTATATTTTATCTCCAATGATGGGCTCAAGACGGAAATTACCGAATCCATGGTTGAGATCTGCAAGCACTACAACGTGCCGTTGATACAGCTACAGAACATCAGCAAGACCGCCAGTCATCCCAATATCGAAGGTATGCGGCAGATCGCCGAGCAGATAGACAAAGCAATATACTAATTCCGTATTTTCCCCGTTTATATAGGAAACGACTCTGCCGGTCAGAGTGTATTTGACTATATATATGGAATGGATTAACCGGACACGAGCCATCAAGGTGGCTCTTATCATCATCGCTGTACTGCTTGGTGTAGCTTCCCTCGTATTCTCCAATTACTTAGTGCGCGACCTGGAACGCGAGGAATTTACACGCATGGAAATATGGACCGAGGCGATGCGCACCTTTAATAATGCCGACGAGAATACCGACCTCAACCTTGTGCTCACGGTCATCAAAGGCAACAACACGATTCCCGTCATCGTACTCGATGACAAAGGAGCCATCGAGAGCTACAGCAACATACGCATCCACGATGCCGACACGCTGGGCTATCTGATGCGCGAGGCAGCCGCCATGCGCGAGGCAGGGCATATCATCCGTATGGACATGAACGAGCCCGGGCGCTACTATGATGTATGTTACGACGATTCGCTCATGCTCAAGCGTCTGGCTGCATATCCCTACATACAGTTTGGCGTGTTTGTCGTGTTTCTCCTGATGGCACTCTTCGCATTACTCAGCATGAAACGCTCCGAGCAGAACCGCGTGTGGGTGGGCCTCTCCAAGGAGACCGCCCATCAGCTCGGCACCCCCATCTCCTCGCTCATGGCCTGGACAGAGATATTGCACAACACCTATCCCGACGACGAACTCATCCCCGAAATGGGAAAGGACGTGAAGCGCCTTGAGGTCATAGCCGAGCGCTTCTCCAAGATAGGCTCCCTGCCCGAAACTACACCCGAGGATCTGGGTGAGGCACTACAGCGTGTAGCCCAATATATCGACCGCCGCTCATCGGAACACGTCACCGTCCACTGCCATGTGCCCGAACGTCCCATCACCGTGCGCATGTGCAGCCCCCTTTTCGAATGGGTTATCGAGAACCTCTGCAAAAACGCTATTGATGCCATGAACGGCGAAGGCAGTATCGCCCTACACGTGGCGCAGAGCGATGAGCATGTATACATCGATGTAACCGACACTGGCAAAGGCATCCACAAGTCGCACTTCAAGAGTGTGTTCTCCCCCGGCTTCACCACCAAGAGACGCGGGTGGGGTCTCGGCCTCTCGCTTGCCAAACGCATCATCGAGAGCTACCACAAGGGACGCATCTACGTCAAGCACTCCGAACTGAGCAAAGGTACCACCTTCCGTATCGAGCTAAGGAAGTGACAACTGCATCCCCCCGACAGAAGACACCGCTCCGAACGATGTATGGAACGGTGTCTTCTGCCATATAGGGAGTTCCTCAGGCTATCTTACCACTTTACGCCCATTCCTTATATACAGGCCACGCGTAGGGAGAGCTACCTTGCGGCCAGTAAGGTCATAGTAGGGAGCATCGGCATCTGAAACATCAATGTCGGTTATCGCGCTGTCGTATATTACCTTGACCTTTAATGGATATGGTTCAACCACATCAACCCCTTTTATTTCTTCGGAGAAACGAGGTATCATGAAGTCTACGTAATGAAAATCAAAACAATTAGCAGTAGCTCCATCATGGAATATGAGTTCAATATAGTTTCCTCTAGCAATGGCGCCGCAATACAATCCACCACCGCAGTTTGACATATAGTAACCGGTAATACGTATGGAATCTGCGCCTACTGTAGCTATTAGCTCTGCAGCATCAGCCGTCTTGTCGAGGTCAACGTTAGCATCAGTAACATAGTCTCCTTCATATTCGTTTTCGCTCAGATTGACTCTTTCTTCACTCCACTCCGTGGCGCGGCCAAACTGGTCAATGCTGCGTGAGTAAACGAGTACAATGCCGTTGGCCGGACGGGCGAAGGTGGCTCTGAATTCACATGCTCCATAGGCACTGCACTGTTGTGAGTCGGTGTAGAGCAGCTTGCCGTCGATATTCGTAATCCTCAGTTCCATGGTGTAGCGCATCCAAGCAGGGGCACGACTATAGACTTCCTTGTTCTCTCCCTCTCCGATACGTACAGGGATGTCCGTACGTGGACGAGCATTGACGGTGAGGTCTACATCGCCGTCCATGTCGGTGTTGCTTCCTTCGCCTAACTCCACATCCATCTCTGTAGAATCGTTTACGGTCACCTCGTTCTCGGGCGAGATGTAGCCGCGTATAAAGTCATCGATGGTCACCAACTGCGAGTAGGTCCACTGGATATCTTGCTCAATATATTCAATAAGGTCGGGTACTACATAAGTAATGTGATAAGTGGTGTCGGCATAGTCTGATATGCTGTTCTTCTCTATTGACGGAGCATCGCCACTGAATACGATACACAAGTCGCCGAAGGGATTCTCCTCTGCTTGTTCCTCGTCGAGCATCATTATATTAGCGAAGGCATCGGACATAATGCAGTTGAGCTTCTCGGTAAAGTACAGTATCTGGCCTTGGCGGAACATTGCACCCGAGAAGGCATTGGGTCCGATGGTGTCCACATCAAGGTAGATGACTGTCTTGTCGTTCCAGCGTGCAAAGTCTGTAGAGTCCACTACCGCTTCGGATTCATTGATGGTATAGGCATGGAGATAAGTGTCACCGCGATAGATGCCATAGCCACGTTTGATGGTGGGGTGAGGATCCTCATCAATAGGTTTGTAACAACCCATGGATGTCCGGTAGAGAATGTCTTCGTTATCATGCACGCATAATAGAGTAAGCTCACATCTTCCGTATGCATCGTTATAATGGTGCTCGCTCAATCCATATCCCATAGTTGCATCTACTACCCCGAGTTCCTCATATACGTGTATACATTGTTCTACAAACTCAACTCTACCCTTCGACTTGTCATATTTTCCTAACTGCATTTCGTAACAACGATAGCTCCTTGTGCTATCAGTCTCGGATAGAAGCGCATCGTATACATTGCGAATACGACCATACTTTGAACCTTCTTTGAAGCAAAGCGTATCGCCGACCTGTGCGGTATAATCGAACCATAGTTCCTCTTCATAGACATCAGCGATGTACACCTTGCCGTTCTCTTCGCGCATGAAGCCGTTGTATGGCTGTATATCCGACAAATCCTCCTTATAGCTTATCCACTTCTTCTTGTATGTCTTCCCATGAAGAATCGTATCACCTTGAAGTCTGTAAGTAATAGTGCCGGGACGGTGGACAGAACATAATGGATTGTTGTGATATACTGCCCATTGTTTACCTTCTTTGACAAGATAGGGAGCCGCCTCTTGTGACATCACACCGCATACAACGCACAGCATTGTAAACAAACAAAACACGTTCTTTTGCATAATATTGTCGCTTTAAGTTTTTTGACATTGCAAATATAGAGAATCAGTCACCTCGTACCAAGTTTTTTGCATTGCAAAAGTATTGCAATGCAAAAAAGCTCGATGAAATGGGCAAAAATCAGGTCTTATGATTCTCATCCTCCTTTAGTGGCAGGAACTTAAAGCCGAGAGTTGTTCTTCACTGTAGACAGAATCCAGAAAAAAATATTGGCACACGAGTCGTTCTATATTCCCACGGCTGCAATATTCCTTTTATCGAGGTATTAATTTACGTAGGACGCGAGCGGAGCAAGCATTTTCCGACGCGCTCTCCGCGTAAGATAAAGCCCGCGCTGATGGCATCATCCGAAGACGAACAGGTAGAGTTCCTCGGGCATTTTTCCCTTCAGACGAGTCTTGCGTGAGCGCAAGGCGTTTTCTGAGATGGCTGTGCAGAGTGAAATGGTGCGAATGGAGTAATCAGAGAGTGTAAAGATGATAAGCTGAAGGTCGCTGGCCGTAAGTGCAGGGCACTGGGTGCGGAAGTCGATCATGACATCGGCAAAGCTATCGATGAGCACCTGCTGCAGCTCGGTGCGTTCTTTCAGCGTAAGCGTATCGGAGGAGTGCTCCAGCTGGCTTATGCGAGTGCGCCAAGGGGTGTGGGAAAACACCTCACGGCAGTAATCGATACGCTGGCGACGCAGCGCCAGAAGGCGCTCGGGGGCAGGCTCAGAGGAAGCGCTGTCGGCATCATCGGGCATGGCGGTGAGAGCCAGCATTTCGGCACGGTTTTGCGCCAGCTGCTTCTGCAGGCGTATGTAGCGGGTCTTACGACGATTGTCGATGGCAGCAAACAGCGCCACGAGCAACAATGCAAGGGTGACGACGATGATGGTTCCCAAAAGCATGAAGCGGGTGTGGCGGTGGCGTAGCATGCGGTCGTGCATGGCTATCTGGTGCTCGCCACGCACGCGCTCCACCTCGGCACAGCTCTGCATACGGGCAATGGAGTCGAGCAGCAGCGTGTGGCGTGCCAAGTAGGCGGACACCGAGTCGGTGCGCCCCTCGGCAAGTTCCAATTCCATCAACTTGTAATAGGTGTTGCAGTCGGCATACACGTCACGGCCAGGGATGAGCGAAAGCTCAAAGTAGTGGCGTGCTGAATCGGTCTGCCCAAGAGCGAGGAAGACATCGCCCTTCACGCTGTAGTCAGGACCGAGGCGGCGGGCATCGCCTACCGAAGCGATGTGGCGATTGAGGTAGCGTAAGGCCTCATCGTAGTGCCCCGAATGGTAGCAAGCAATCTTGGCCAGCTGGAAGCAGGCATTGTCAGCCACGAGGAGCGGTGTGGCAGCATTGTCGATGAGAGCACGGAAGCGTGGTTCTGCCTCGTTCCACCGCTCCATATATAAATAGGTAAGGGCTATCTGATAATCGGCATTGGCCACGTCGGCAGGTTTGCCGCGCAGCAGCATAGAGGCGCGAAAGGTGTTGAAAGCAGCAAGACTCTCACCAAACATGTTGCGGTTGCGGTAGTGGCGAGCCATATTCTGGTAGCATAGGGCACGCTGGCGCACCGTGGTGTCGGGGAAGAGTGGGATAGCCTGCATATAGGCACGGATGGCATCGGCATCGCGTCCCAACTCGGTGTAGGTGCATCCGAGGTAATAGCGACTCATGGCTGCCCGATAGTTTGGTCTGCCGGCACCATAGTAGCAAGCTGCTATGAGGATGAGCGAGTCGGAGGTCAACGGCACGTAGCACTGGTAATCGGCTTGTGTGGAGAGCAGCGCATGAAGTGCGCGAGCCTCGCCGCGCAGAACGGTGCCGTCGATACTGTCGAGCATATACCAGGCCAGCTCAGGATTGGCATCGATGACTGCCTCCACTGCTTCAAGGCGGTGGAGCGTAGCACTATCGCGGCAGCTGCTCAGTAAGAACAGGCACATGAGCATGGTGAAGCAGCTCATACGAAGGGGAGCACTAAACATAGACCTAAAGACTCTAAACATTGAACCCTAAACTAAATTTGCTGCAAATATAGACATTATATGGGGAATATAAATGATTCTACATATTGCAAAAGTATTGCAATGCGTGTATACTCCCTGTAGATACCGATAAAAAGGAAGAAAACGAGAAGGGCAGCATTGCTTCCTATCTATATATTATATCAGCCAGACCTAAGGAGGGTTCGAGAAATGAACAAAGATGCGATATTTTGCATTATGTAGTGTAAAAATATAGTTTTTTTAACGGTCTCAGACGGTCTAAATTGACAAAATGCCATGTTTTTAGAAAGTTTTACGCTAAATTTCGATGCAGAATGAATAAAATGTTGTATCTTTGTCGCCCGATTGGCTACATGTACTCAAGTGTAACCGAAAATAGGTAAGAAAATGGGCAAGTTTGACAGTTATAAGATTGACCTGAGAGGGATGCGAGAGGTGAACGCCTCTTACGACTTGAGTGTCGATAACGAGTTCTTCGCCCATATTGATGGTCCCGAAGTACAGAAAGGCAAGGTACAGGTGGTGCTCGACGTACATCGCATGGTCGACACGTACGAGATGAGTTTCGTACTTGACGGCACGGTAATAGTAAGTTGCGACCGCTGCCTTGACGAGATGGATCTTGACATACATACCAAGGGACAATTGCAGGTAAGGCTGGGAGCCGACTATGGAGAGCAGGGCGATGTGTTGATTATCCCCGAGGCTGAGGGAGTCATCAACGTAGCTTGGTACATCTACGAGTTCATAGCCCTGGCCATCCCGATGAAGCATGTGCATGCTCCGGGCAAGTGTAACAAAGAGATGTCCGGCAAGCTGAACAAGCACCTGCTGCGCTCGGCTGAAGATGAAGATTTCGGCGGCGAGGCAATCACGTTCGGCGACGAGGCGGACGAAGCGGAGACTCCAGTGGATCCGCGTTGGGAAGGTTTAAAGAAAATAATTAATAATTAAAACTAAAAGAAATGGCACATCCTAAAAGAAGACAATCGAAGACCAGAACTGCCAAGAGAAGAACTCACGACAAGGCAGTAGCTCCTACATTGGCCATCTGCCCCAACTGCGGCGAGTGGCATGTATTCCACACTGTATGCGGCGCTTGCGGCTACTATCGTGGAAAGTTGGCTATCGAGAAAGAGGCTGCAGTATAACGCTGCGGAACAACTAATCGAAACAGGAAACCGCATCAAAGCTTTTGATGCGGTTTCTTTAATGACTAAAAAGGACACATGCACAAAGCAGGATTCGTAAATATAGTGGGCAACCCCAATGTAGGCAAGTCAACACTGATGAACAAGCTCGTGGGCGAGCGTATCTCCATTGCCACCTTCAAGGCACAGACCACACGCCACCGCATCATGGGCATACTCAACACGGAGGAGATGCAGATAGTATTCTCCGACACGCCAGGCGTGCTCAAACCCAACTACAAGCTGCAGGAGTCGATGCTGCAGTTCTCCGAGTCGGCGCTACAGGATGCCGATGTTCTCATCTACGTGACCGACGTGGTGGAGAAAATCAACAAGAACCAGGAGTTCCTGCATAAGGTGCAACGCATGGAGGTGCCCATCTTGTTGCTCATCAACAAGATTGACTTAAGCAACCAGAACGACCTCACCACACTCGTTGAGAACTGGCACGCACTGCTGCCTCAGGCTGAGATTATTCCTATTTCGGCATCAAACAACTTCAACATTGACGCGGTGCTTCGCCGCATCAAGGAGTTATTGCCCGACAGTCCACCCTACTTCGGTAAGGATCAGCTCACCGACAAGCCTGCCCGCTTCTTCGTCACCGAAATCATCCGAGAGAAGATACTCCTCTACTACGACAAGGAGATACCCTACGCCTGTGAGGTGAGCGTGGAGCAGTTCAAGGAGATCGCAAAGAGCATCCATATCAATGCCGTCATTTACGTGGAGCGAGACTCGCAGAAGGGCATCATCATCGGCAATCAGGGCAAGGCTTTGAAGAAATTGGGTATCGAGGCACGCCGCACACTGGAGCAGTTCTTCGGCAAGCGCATCTTCCTCGAAACCTTCGTGAAAGTAGATAAGGACTGGCGCAACTCCGACAAGGAGCTGCGTAGTTTTGGATATAACCTTGAATGAGGGAAGAGTGAAAAGTGAATAGGGAAGAAAGCAACAAAACAGACTCGTCCCCTTCAACTCTTAGCTCTCAACTCTTAACTCTTAACTCAAGAAAATGGGAAACTTAGTAGCTATCGTAGGACGCCCCAATGTAGGCAAGTCCACACTCTTTAACCGCCTCACACAAACTCGCCACGCCATCGTGGCCGATGAAGCAGGCACCACCCGCGACCGTCAATATGGTAAGTGCGAATGGACGGGACGTGAGTTCTCACTTGTTGACACTGGTGGTTGGGTAGTCAACTCCGACGACATATTCGAAGAGGAGATACGCAAGCAAGTGCTCATCGCCGTAGAGGAGGCCGATGTGGTGCTCTTCCTCGTCGATGTACAGAACGGCGTCACTGACCTTGACCAGCAGGTAGCCTCTATCCTGCGTCGTGCCAAGACACCCGTCATACTCGTCTCCAACAAGACCGACAACTACGACCTGCAGTACAGTGCTGCCGAGTTCTACTCGCTCGGTCTGGGCGACCCCTTCTGCATCTCTTCGCTCACAGGTAGCGGTACAGGCGACCTGCTCGATATGGTTATAGAAAAACTCCCCGCCCCCACCCCCGAGGTGGAAGAAGAGGAGATACCCCGCTTTGCCGTGGTGGGCCGCCCCAACGTGGGCAAGAGCTCTATCGTGAATGCCTTCATCGGTGAGGACCGCAACATCGTGACCGACATCGCCGGCACCACCCGCGACTCCATCTACACCCGATACACCAAGTTTGGCTTCGACTTCTACCTCGTCGACACGGCCGGTATCCGCAAGAAAGGCAAGGTGAATGAGGATCTCGAGTTCTACTCAGTGATGCGTTCTATCCGAGCCATCGAGAATTCCGATGTATGTATCCTCATGCTTGATGCCACTCGCGGTCTCGAGAGCCAGGATCTCAACATCTATTCCCTCGTACAGCGCAACCAGAAGGGTCTCGTCGTGGTCATCAACAAGTGGGACCTCGTGGAGGACAAGAGCACCAAGGCTATGAAGTACTTTGAGGATACCATCCGCGAGCGCTTCGCCCCCTTCACCGACTTCCCCATCGTGTTTGCCTCGGCTCTCACTAAGCAACGCATCTTCAAGGTGCTCGAACTGGCCAAGGAGACCTATCTCAACCGCACCACCAAGGTGTCGACAGCCAAGCTCAACGAGGAGATGCTGCCCATCATCGAGGCCACACCACCCCCATCAAACAAGGGCAAGTACATCAAGATCAAGTACTGCATGCAACTGCCCGGCACACGAGTACCCTCGTTCGTATTCTTCGCAAATCTGCCCCAATATGTCAAGGAACCCTACAAGCGCTTCCTGGAGAATAAGATACGCGAGCGTTGGAACTTCACCGGCACACCGATAAACATCTATATCCGACAGAAATAAAGCAAAGGAGGAGACACTTGATGCCTCCTCCTTCATTTTTACAGCAATCCTATCCTTTTACTTGCAGCCCAACTTAGCCAAGTAGTCGTAGTGTTCGCCCTCGCGCACCATCTCTGCGGTAAAGCCATGCTGCTCGGCATAGTAGGCGAGGGTGTCAAAGTCAATATATAGCCAGTCGAAGACATCGCCCTTGACCTGCTTGTATTGCATCTGGAAATCCACAAGACCGTAATAGTCATCAGCGATGTCGATGAGGAACGAGCCGTCCTCCTCCTCGAACAAGTACTTTAGGTCGCTCGAGTCCATGTAGATGCAGCCACCAGGCTTGAGCAGACGCTTCATTCTACGGAAGAAGGGCTCCATCCCCTCCATGTTGCCGATGATACCCGAGCCATTCATGAGCAGTAGGATGGTGTCGTACTGCTCGGCAAAGCGCTCGTCATAGAGGTCTATAGCACGGGCATCCCGTACGCCACGCTCTTGCATCACCTCCACGGACAGTTCGGAGATATCGATGGCCGTCACCTCCTTGCCCATCTCCTGCAGTGCCAATGCGTGGCATCCGCTGCCTGCCCCCACGTCGAGTATGCGCCCTGTAGCTAAGGCGAGTGCCTGCTGTTCGATGGTGGGCATCTCGGGAAGGGTACGGAAGAGTTGCTCTACGGGAATCTCATCATCGTCGAACTGCGAGGAAAATACTCTTAGCGTGCCCGCACGTCCTATGCGGTGATATTCGGCGATGGCCGCGCCCATGGGGTCTTTGTGGGGAGGGAGAAGCATGTGTTGACAAGAAATTAAGAATTGGAAATCGAAGGTTATCAATGTTGCATTGCATTTCTGGGCAACGCAAGACATCTTTCTTTCTGCAAAAGTAGTAAAAATCATAGAATCTCCGTACCTTTGCAAAAGATTTTTAGCGAAAGTCTGTTTCAGTCGTTGGACGTAAGACAACCTTACTCGTTTGTTTACAAGGCCTTTGCTGAAAAGTTTTATTTTTTAACTTTTAATTTCTAATTACTGAAGATGATAAAGTCTTTTCGTTCCGCCATACTCTCCGGTATCGCCGTCGGCATTGCCGGATGGGGGTATTTAGCCTGTACCAATATCATCGGTGCTGTACTATTCTCGTTTGGCCTGCTCACGGTGGTAGGTTACAAACTGCCACTTTATACGGGCACAGCAGGCTTCATCCCCTTGCGCGATGAGCAGGGACGCAGCTGCTGGTTCGGTGCCATCGGCAAACTGTTATGGATTCTTTTAGGCAATATCGCAGGTTGTTTGTTGGTGTCGTTGCTTTCGCGGCTATCCCCTATGGAGTTGGGTGCTTCGGCACAGGCCATCCTTGAAAGCCGCCTTGCTATCGGCCCCCTGCGTGCAGGCTTGCTTGCCATCGGTTGCGGCTTCATCATGACTACTGTCGTGGCCTTTGCCCGTGAGGGTAAGCCATTGGCCCTACTCTTCGGTGTGCCCCTCTTCATCAACTGCGGCTTCCCTCACTGCCTGGCCGATGCCTTCTACTACCTCACAGTACCCGTAGCCTATACGGGCACCCACCTGACCGAACTTCTCGTGCTGTATCCATGCCTCGTAGCGGGCAACTTCGTGGGATGCAACCTCTATCGCTTCATCGCACCCTAGGCTTGAGCGAAGGTGCTGCGTAAGTGACAGTTTGGTCTGATGTTTGAAAATATACGTGCAGGGAATACCACGAACAAAAGAATATGAGACTGCACGAATGGGCAGACATCAGCAATCAATCTTTCCAGGTGGAGTAGGGATGCTTGCTGATGTAAGCATTATAGTAGCGCTGATTGCCAGTAACCTCCACGCCCAAGAAAGAGGGACGGTCGAAAGGCTCATCTACGCTTGCGAGCTCTATCTCGGCAAATACGAGTCCTTCGTTTTCACCATGAAACTCGTCCACCTCTATCGTGTGCTTGCCGTTGTGCACAAGGTAGCGTGTCTTCTCTATGCGCCCCGCACGGCAGAGCGTAAAGAGCTCGCGCGCATCCTGCAGGGTTATCTCTTTCTCCCACTCGAAACGGCTGATACCATCCATTGAAGGCCCCTTGATGGTGAGATAGCCCTTATCTTTACGTGTGCGGACACGTACGGTATGCCCGTGTCCACTGCAGATGTAACCTTGCAGTATCTCTGACTTGTCGTAGGCCAAGGCACGGTAGCTGTCGTCAGTAACAAGAAATTTACGCTCTATCTCCTGCATGAAAGTCAAGAATTAGATCCAGTCTATCAAGCCTCTTCCTCCGAAGAGCTTGACATTAAGTACGACTTGATGAATCCGTCAATCTTACCGTCCATCACTCCACCTACATCCGAGGTCTGATATCCTGTACGGTGATCCTTGACGCGACGGTCGTCGAATACGTAGCTGCGTATCTGCGAGCCCCACTCAATCTTCTTCTTGCCGGCTTCCACCTTGGCCTGCTCCTCCATACGGTGTTGCAGTTCGCGGTCGTAGAGCTGTGAGCGTAGCAGGCGCAGGGCGTTCTCCTTGTTCTTGGGTTGATCACGTGTCTCGGTATTCTCGATCATAATCTCCTCCTGCACGCCCGTGTAGGGGTCGGTATACTGATAGCGCAGACGCACACCCGACTCCACCTTGTTCACGTTCTGTCCACCGGCGCCACCACTTCGGAAGGTATCCCACGAGAGTAAGGCGGGATTAATCTCAATCTCTATGCTGTCATCGATGAGCGGAGTCACGAATACCGATGCAAACGAGGTCATGCGTTTGCCTTGTGCATTGTAAGGCGACACGCGCACAAGACGGTGCACACCGTTTTCTCCCTTGAGGTATCCGTAGGCAAAGGATCCTTCCAACTCCATCGTCACGGTCTTGATACCGGCCTCGTCGCCCTCCTGCAGATTCGACACACGCAGCTTATAGCCACTGGCCTCGGCCCAGCGCATATACATACGCATCAACATCGATGCCCAATCTTGCGCCTCAGTACCACCAGCTCCCGAGTTTATCTTCAACACACAATCCATCTGGTCGGCCTCCTGACGCAACATATTCTTCAGCTCCAGTGTTTCGATGGCCTCCAATGCCGTAGCATAGGCGGTGTCGAGCTCGGCCTCGGTAATGAGTTCATCCTTGCAGAACTCAAAGGCCACCTCCACCTCATCGGAGAGGCTCTTCACCTGCTTGTAACCATCAATCCACGACTGCAACTCTTTCACCTTTTTCATCTGCGCTTCAGCCTTCTTGGCATCGTCCCAGAATCCCGGTGCCTGCGTGCGTAGTTGCTCCTCCTCCACCTGTATCAGCTTATCTTCTATGGCAAGGTAGCGGTTGAGCGCCTCGGTGCGCTCCTTAATATCCTTCAGTTGGTCAAGTGTAATCATCTGTCTTTCGTTTTAAAGTGCAAAATTAGTGCAAGGCGAGCGAAAATGCAAGCCAGCAATGAGGTATTTAAAATATTTCGTGGATTCTCTGCATGTTAGGAGGATAAAAAAACAAAAGCGATAACTGATTACTATCAATTACCGCTTTTGGTCGGAAAGAGGCGACTCGAACGCCCGACCCCTACGTCCCGAACGTAGTGCGCTACCAACTGCGCTACTTTCCGATTGCGGTTGCAAAATTACAAATAAAATATGAAATACGAACGATGATTTGCGATTTATTTTCCTTTTGATTCTGCGAATCAGCAAAAAAGCAGTGATTACCCCCCTAATATGAGGAAAAGTACGATAATTATAAAAAAAATGCGCAATTTGTTTTGCTGTTTCGCAAAAACGTGCTACCTTTGCACTCGCAAAACGAAAGGTGCCATAGCTCCGTTGGTAGAGCAAAGGACTGAAAATCCTTGTGTCCCCGGTTCGATTCCTGGTGGCACCACAGCAAAGAAAAGCAAAACAACGTAAAATCCTGATTTTTAACGAAAATCGGGATTTTTTATGTCCCCCTAAAATGCAAAAAAGTGCGGTTCACGACCGCCTTTGGTGGAGCAAGAGGTGGAGCAAACGGGTGTTCCAAACACCTCCACCTTGAAAGAGTGTTTTTCGCTGATTCACAACATTTTGCATAGCGTCAAAACGGGTTCAGATTCTTACTTTTGCCAAATAAAAGTTTAACTTAAAAGTAGGAGAAAATGAGACGAGATTCATTTAATGTGCTTTTCTTTATCAAGAAAACCAAACTGCTGAAGAACGGAGAGGCTTCAGTATGTATGCGTATCACAGTCAATGGCGCAAGAGTAGAAACCAACATCCGCAAAAGCATTGAGCCTGTATCGTGGAATCAGGCTAAGGAGTGTGCAAGGGGCAAAAGCCGTAAATCAACCGAGCTTAACAACTACATCGAGGAGAGCCGTATCAAACTCCACCGAATTTATACGCAACTTGAAGAGAATGGGGAACTTATCACTGCCCGAATATTGCAGGAAAAGTTCTTCGGAGTGGATAAAAAGGTGGAGCAGGCACGCACTATCATCGGTACTATGCGTGAACACAACGAGCAATGTCGAGCCTTGGTGGGTAAAGATTTTGCACTTATCACCGTAAGACGCTACGAAAGTTGTACTCGCTATCTTGCCGAACTTATCAAACTGAAATTCGACAAAGAGGATTTGCCTATTACGGAGGTAAATGGCGAACTTGTTCGAGCCTTTGAGTTCTATTTGAAGACCGAGAAGAATTGTCAGCAGAATACCGTTATCCGCTATATGAAGTGCTTGAAAAAGATTATCAACCTTGCACTTGCCAACGAGTGGATAGTGAAGAATCCTTTTGCGGGCATAAAATTCCACGAAAAGGAGATTGTGCGTGAGTTTTTGACGATGGATGAGCTTATGACAATATACCAAAAGGAGTTTGCGCTGCCTCGTCTTGCATTGGTGCGTGATGTGTTTATCTTCGCCGCCTTTACGGGATTGGCATTTATAGATGTTCAGCAACTCGCCGCCGAGCATATCGTGCAAGACAACAACGGACACTATTGGATTCGCAAGACACGCCAAAAGACAAATAATATGTGCAATATCCCGCTGCTGGATATTCCATTGGCAATACTCAAGAAATACGAAAACAAGCCGACTTGCATTAAACGAGGCGTATTACTTCCCGTTCCTTGCAATCAGAATATGAACAGCTACCTAAAAGAGATAGCCGATGTCTGCGGAATCCAGAAGCATCTTAGCACTCATGTGGCCCGCCATTCCTATGCGACATCTGTGTGCTTGGCTAACGGTGTGAGCATAGAGAATGTAGCAAAGATGCTCGGACACTCTAATATCAAGATGACGCAACACTATGCAAAAGTACTCGACAGTTCGATATTGAAGGATATGATGAATGTGAAGAGTGCAATAGTGAATTTAGGATAGAAGTCTGCGGTACGCTTCACTTGCTTTCGCCCCAATATAAAGTTAACTCGGAGGGTAATACCTACAAGTTCAAGCCCACGGGTTTTCGAGCAAAAAATTCTCTTTGATAATTTTTCACCCGAAAAAAACTCTCCGGTATCACCGTCCGAGTTGAGAAT
>JAFXEF010000016.1 GCA_017520935.1 Bacteroidaceae bacterium
CCAACTTTTTTTGAAAGAAATTTTAAGAAAAATCACAAAATACTGATTATCAACACTAACATCAAGAACCAAGATTTGAGCTTTTTGCAGAATTTGCCATATTTATGTTACAAAACATGTTCCTGAAGCGAAAAGGACGGACATGGACAGACTCAGCCACATGCACTACACCACACCACTACCCAACAAAAACACACAGCACATTGCATAGACTGCACTCCTACATTCGTATATTTAATAGGAGAAGAGAGATGAACTCACTGGAACGGACTAAGACTTCCGTTGCTTCCGCTCCGCCACATAGATACCCACCAATATAAACACTGCGCCGAGAAGAGCAATTTGAGTAATGGGTTCACCCAGCACCACCACGGAACAGACAAGCGATACAAGGGGTTGGGTATACATATAATTGGAAGCACGCACAGTGCCAAGCTTCTCCAACACGAGATTCCATGAATAGAAGCAAAGCATGGAGGCTACCACAGAGAGAAAGAGCACATTACTAGCCACAACAGGAATGAAGAGCTGATCCAGATGCAGACCGCCACCCATACCGGCAGCAATGAAGGGAATCATTGTAACTATGCCGTAAAAAAAGACCTTGCGCGTGACGAACCAGGTCGTATAACGTCCGTCAAAACGACGCACGACAATACTATAGACCGCCCATGCAAAGGCTGCCACAAGAGCGAGAGCATCGCCCAAGGGGTGTATCTGCAACACCGTACCGTTGAGCACTACGAATCCTACTCCCAACAGAGCCACCACAGAGCCAACAACGAGGCGACCAGTGATGCGTTCCTTGTAACAGAGGCTGGTGAGCAGAGCGGTGAGCACAGGAGTAACACACACCACAAGAGCCACATTAGAGGTGAGGGAGTAGTCGATGGCGGTATTCTCTGCCAAGAAGTAGAGTGTTCCACCCGTAAAACCAGCCACAGCCAGCAACAGCTCATCCTTCCACGTATCGGCCCTAAGTTTACATGTGAATATCCACGTCAAAGCATAAGCGATGATGAAGCGGTAGAACATAATCTCAGGCGGAGTGAGTCCATGGGAAAGCAACACCTTGGTAGAGACGAAGGTGGTGCCCCACACAGCGATGGTGACAAGCGCCAATATATGGTAGAACATTTCTGCTGAATTATAGATTAAAAAACCACGCAAAGTTAATCATTATTAGCATTTGATTTGTAACTTTGCAGCAAATTTGCAAAATATCGGACAATATGAAGAAACCATACAAGCCCGAAACCCTTTGCGTACAAGAGGGATGGGCACCGAAAAAGGGCGAGCCGCGCGTGCTGCCCATCTATCAGAGCACAACGTTCAAGTATGACAACAGCGAGCAAATGGCCCGCCTCTTCGACCTCGAAGACAACGGCTACTTCTACACCCGACTACAGAACCCCACCAACGATGCCGTAGCAGCCAAGATTGCAGCCCTTGAAGGTGGCGTAGCAGGTATGCTCACCTCATCGGGTCAGGCAGCCAACTTCTACGCCGTGTTCAACATCTGCGAAAGTGGCGACCACTTCGTATGCTCCACAGCCATCTATGGCGGCACGTACAACCTATTCAGCGTAACGATGAAGAAATTGGGCATCGACATGACCTTCATCGACCAGAACGCCTCGGAAGAGGAGATACAGAAAGCTTTCCGGCCCAACACGAAGTGCCTCTTCGGCGAAACCATCTCAAACCCCGGCTGTGAGGTACTCGACATCGAGAAGTTTGCCCGTATCGCCCACCGCAACGGTGTTCCCCTCATTGTAGACAACACCTTTGCCACCCCCATCAATTGCCGCCCCTTCGAGTGGGGAGCCGATATTGTTACCCACTCTACCACCAAGTATATGGACGGCCATGCCACAGCAGTGGGTGGTGCCATCGTCGACAGCGGCAACTTTGATTGGGATTCCCACGCTGACAAGTTCCCAGGACTGACCACCCCCGATGCCTCATACCACGGACTTACCTACACCACCAACTTCGGCAAGATGGCCTACATCACCAAGGCCACTGCACAGATGATGCGCGATCTTGGCTCCATACAGGCTCCGATGAACGCTTTCCTGCTCAACCTCGGGCTGGAGACGCTGCACTTGCGTGTGAAGCGCCACTGCGAAAATGCCCAGCGCATTGCCGAGTGGCTGAGCCAGAACGACAAGGTGGCATGGGTCAACTACAGCGGTCTGCCCGACAACCCCTACCATGTCTTGGCACAGAAATACCTGCCAAACGGGTCGTGTGGAGTCATTGCCTTCGGACTTAAAGGTTCGCGCGAGGAGGCCATCCGCTTCATGGACAGTCTGAAGCTCATCTGCATCGTTACCCACGTGGCCGATGCCCGCAGCTGTGTGCTCCACCCTGCCAGTCACACCCACCGCCAACTCACCGATGAGCAGTTACACGAAGCAGGTGTAGCCCCCGACCTCATCCGTCTCTCGGTAGGCATAGAGAACGTGGAAGACCTTATCGCTGATATTGAGCAGGCGCTGAGGTAAAGCACATTACGTATCATTAGTGTCAAATACCAAGGAATATTCGCAACGCCTTGCGGCTACGAACACATTAATATTAAGTGGCGTGTAAACTTTACACGCCACTTAATATTAACACTTTTCTTTATGTTTGTCTGAATCATTCAATTGTATTCATCTTCTTGTCTACAAGCATCACATCCTGCATCTGCAAATTCAACTTCTCACTGCTCTGAAGAGCAATGAAGGTAATCTCCACAATGTCGCCACTGCCGCTGAGCGTAGTCTTGTTGCCTGTGTTTACGAAGGTGGGGTAGAGTGCCTTCTGGCCGTTCTTGTGTAGACGGTCGTAGGTAAGGTTGTCCATATCCTTGGTTCCAACGGAATTGGTGTGTACATACCTGAGTTGGGTAGCATCGTAGGGGATAGCCACACTCCAAGCGTTCACTTCATTGAGACCATTACCACGGATAATTACCTTCACCTCTTCACCTTCGCGAATATTCTTCGGATATATGAGTTCAAGTTTGCCGGCCAATGCACCCATGCCATAGGTACTCACACCACCGTGCATAGCTACGCCTACGGTAGCGATGTCGAAGGCATCGATAAGTCCGTTCTTGTTGATGTCACCACCGCTGATGTAGCCATCGAAGTCGGAGTCACCGGCACGCAAGCCGGTATAGTTCATATATGAGGTGTAGTCGTCCTTGTCGACACGACCATCGTGGTTGATGTCACCTTGCAAAATAGTTTCTGTACCAGGCACCTTGAAGATATACATCTCACGGCCGGAACCGAAGTTTCCGCGTGCAGCGGTAACATGCATCTTCATATAACGAGCCGATGACTTACCATCGAAAGCGATAGCTTTCACTGTGCCATCAGGAGCCCAATTGAAGGCCACAGGTTCACTCCAAGCCTTGCGATCGGCGCTGTAGGTAATAGAACCCTGGAGGAGTGTACCGTTGCCACCGTCTTCACGGGGGAGGTATTCGAGTTTGTCGAGCACGTTCACACCACCCAGGTCAATCTCCATAGTGAAAGGTACTGCACCACCCGCCCAGTCGGTATGCCAAATGCTGGCCTCGTCATAATCGAAGAGTTTGCGTACGTCTTGTCCAGGTTGGTCCTTACAGGTATTTTCGGCCTTGATACCGGGAATGGCAAACTCAAGTGGATTGGAGAGGGTATGTACCTTAGCCTCAGTCCACTTCGATGCGCCAGAAGCATTCACTGCACGCAGACGGAAAGCGTATTCGGTCTCGGCCTGAAGGTCCTCGAAGCGGAGCAGACTGTCGCGGATAGTAGAATAGATCATACCACCGAACTCAATCTCATAATAGTCGGCCTCGGGTTGCAACTCCCATGAGGGAGTGAGTGCATAAGGCTCGACATGCTCCTCGGCAAATGTGATAGCAGGAGCAGCCAGTTTACCAGTCTTTGCCACCAAGGGGTCGACATCTTCAAACTGATAGCCCTCCACAACAACCTCCACAGCATTCTTGGTCACATCTGTAGCGGCAATCTTGACCATCAGACGAGGAGCACCTTTGATGCTCACCTCGGCAGATGCGGTGCCGTGTGTAGAGAACCGGTTAAGCTCAGGCTCAGCGTCATAGTAGTAAGCATTGTCGGTTACCACAAGCTCGGCAGCCGAAGCCACAGCTTCGAGTTCCACCTTGCTGCCACCTACTTTGGCAACCACCTTCTTGGGAGCCTCATTCATATAGATGCGCATCTCGGTACGTTTCTTAGGTACAAATCCTTCGAATGTTCCTGTTGTGGGGGCAACAGTCACGACAGCTTTTCCCTTCTTGGCAGTGCTGCTGATATTGGTTTCCACAAACTCGCCAAACAGATAAGCCTGTGTGCGGCCATCGTCATCGTACTCTGCAAAGCTACTCTCGCCATAAGGATAGATGTCGTAGATGCGAAGTGTGGGGTCTATCTCATTCACGTTGTTGTGTGGATGTGTGAGAGGCACGATAGCGCCAGCCTTCACGAACAAAGGTTGCTTCCACAAGGGTGCATCGTAGCTGTTGATAATGCGGCCACCCTTATAGTGCTCACCGCTGAAATAGTCGATCCACATACCGTCAGGCAGGTAGATTCCGTGACGTACATCGTTACCCTCAGCATCGGCTGCAGTATTCTGATAAATGGGCGCTACGAGATACCAAGGGCCAAACATGTATTGGTACTGTGTAGCCTTACCCAAGGTGTAGTCATTCTCTGTATCGAGGAACATGGCACGCACCATGGGTTGGCCAAACACTGCCTCGCGAGCAATGCTATAGGTGTAAGGTGTAAGTACTGACTTCCACTTCAGGTATGAGCGGTTAATCGATGTGGCTGGTTCACCCAACGCATGAGGATACTTCTCGTTAGCACCCCAGCCGTCCATATTGAGCAACATAGGCGAAAAGGTCTTCCACTCATAGTCACGCACGTTGATAGGCACGTTCTTGCCACCGAAGATACCGTCCATATCACTTGACACGTTGGGCTGGCCTGAAAGTCCCGAACCGATGTATGTGGGAATGTGGAAGCGAATATACTCCCAGTTTCCGCCAGTCTGATCACCACTCCACAGACCGGCATAACGTTGCGTTCCCGCCCAACCATCGAGCGTAATGATGAAGGGACGTGCATTATCGCCATATTCAGGCATCACCTTGGCTACATCGGCCACACCATTGAGACCGAACGAGTAGCCTGGGCCTACCCAAGCCACGTCGGTCTTGAGAATACGTACACCTGCATCGCGCACTTCGCGGATAATGTCGCGCTGCAGCAACGGCTCTACGCCCTCCTTGGGATAGAGATCCGACTGCGTCCAGAGCCCCAACTCTACGCCATGCGCACGAGCATATTCGCCAAACAGACGTAGGTTCTCCACGTTGCCTTCGAGCGTCCCTGTCTGTCCATAGCCTGCACCGTAGCCGTCATTGGGGAGTATCCATCCGAGAGGCATATCATGAGCCGCATAACGGTCTATCACGGCACGGGCAGAGAACTGGTAGTTGCCGTTGTTGGTAGGGACACGCACCTCACCGTTCCCTGCAACGGATGCCGAGCCTGCAGCAGCAACTATACCGTCAACCTTCTCGCCGTTGAGTGTCTCCCTAACACCTCCATTGTTCTTCTGACTCTCCTTATAGCGCTTGCCATCCTCGAAAAGCACGCCACCCTCGGCAGTCTCGGTCCAGTAGTCGCGGTTGTAGGCGTTGAGATGCCCTTCATAGAAACCGAACTTGGGCAGCAATACTGGATTACCAGTGAGCTGATAAAAGTCGCCCAGCAATGTCACGGGTTCCTCGCCGACCATCACAAAGAGGTCAAGGTAGTCGCCATCGTGCTGCATCTTCACAGTGCCATCAGCTTCTGAATTGAAGTCGTATACACCCTTCTTGAAGGTATACCACATCACACCATAGCCACTCGTAGACCAGAAAAACGGAGTGGGCGAAGTCACGCCACCGTCCACCCAGTTGTTTGAATTGACAATCTGTATCACCTTGCCACGGTGCGAGAAACGGCCGTTCTGCATGCCGCCACCGTAGAAATATTCATCATCGGTAGCCTTCACGGTCATCGCAGCCACACCCTCCTTGATGGTTGCGGGCGTGGTCTCCTCAAACACTACATTCTTTGTGGCACGGTCGGTTATGCTCATCAGTCCCGTCGACTTATCCACTACCACCTTGATGCGCGGGGTGATCACCACGGTCTTGCCGGCACGTTCCTTCACTGTGAGGCGTGTGACATCGCGGCGTGGGTTATCCACGAGAATCTGCGCGGGGGGGGTAGCCACGGGATCGCGCACCTCACCACCCTGCGGATCCTGGAACACACGGACGATGTCATCGCCATAGAAGTCTAACACGCGACAGATGCTGTCGGACATGGTCACCGCCACAGTCGTACCGTCCACTTTCACTCCTCCCATGCCATCGCACTGAGCAAACACCAGGAGTACTATTGCAGCCATAGCCATTCTAACGACTGCTCTGAAAAATCGTTTCGATAGGTTTTTCATTGGTAAAAAAGTGAGTGTATAGTTATTAAAATCTTTCAGCGTGTAAAATTACGTATTTTTGGCCAATCTACCAACATTATCCCCCATTATCTGCCATCCTCCGGCATGACCTACAGCACTTTGTAAAAAATCCACAGCTGCGAGCCACCGAAAATGCGCTCTCCACCTATCAGTTCCTCCCATTTCGCTTGCGATACTCCTGCGGACTGATACCCACACACTGACGGAAAAGGCGGATAAAGTAGGAGTGGTCGCTGAAGCCCAGCCGGTAGGCCATCTCTTTCACACTTATCTTTTCGGTGAGTAGCATGAGCTGTGCGTGCTCCATCCTCTTGCGGTTGATGAAGCGCACGGGCGACATACCCATTGCATGGGTGAAGAGGCGTATGAGGTAGCTCTTGGTGATGCAGGCAATAGAGGCCAGCTCGTCGAGCGTGATGGCCTCTGCGATGTGTTCGTTGATGTGGCTCACCACACGGATGATGCGCTCATCCTCAGTCCATACACGTGGCTGGGCATATCTAACAAATCGCGAGAAGAGCGAGAGCGCAAAGCCACGCAGGAGCATCTTGTCGTGGAGCGGCAGCTTGTGGTAGCGTTCCATACTGTCGGCCACGCTCTCCGTGTTGTCATAACTCTGAGGATCGCTCGATGGCAATGCTGCCCCCTCGAAGGTGTGGCAGATGGATGCAAAGGCCATCCTGTCCAGCTCATCAATTTCAATCTCCGTGGGGAAATCATAGGCATCGAGCAGGGAAGCCTCATTCTTGAACTCTTCGTACACGTGCAGGTAGTAGAGCGCAAAGTCGCCGCGGCACTCGTAGCTGTGTGTCACGTAGGCCGGCACCATATAAGCGTGCCCAGGGAGTAGTGTTACCGCTTTGTCGGGCAGGTAAACCTTTGCTTCGCCATCGGTTACCAAGAATAGGCGTGTGAAGGGCGACGATACTCCCTGCCAGTTCCAATCGGCGTGGTGGCGTGCAAATCCCACATTGAGCATAATCAGACTCAGCGATTCTATAGGTATATTCATGGCGGTGATAAATTCTGCTACAAAAATACCAATTTCTTATAGATAATGAAATAAAATGTGCATTTTGTCCTATTCTTTTATGAAATACTTATATCTGAAATCCTTTTCCGTTGGCTATCTTTGCACATAATCTTGAAAAGAATAAAAAGCTCCACTATGAAACACTTGCCACAACTCCTGTGCAGCCTTGTACTGCTCCTTACAGCTTGCCAAACAGATAGACTCACCTCGCCCAACGGTAAACTTGTCCTTGTACACGAAGTGTCTCCTTTGGGAACGCTATCCTATACCCTCTATCGTCATGCCGATGAGGGGCTGGAGCGAGTGCTGGATATACCCACTATCGGTATTGATACCGAGAGTGGCCTTGGCGAAGGCCTTATATTTAAAGAGGTGACTGGCCCTCGCCGCCATACCGACGACTATGCTATGATCAGCGGCAAACGTCGCCAGTGCCACAACGAGGCCAACGAGTATACCTACTATCTGGAGGATATCAAAGGCAACGAGGTGCGCATAGTGATGCGCCTCTATAATGACGGCATCGCCTTCCGTTATGAATCTGAAGCCTTCGCAGGCGAGACTATCACGGGTGAGCACACCCAGTTCCAGTTTGCCGCTGATGTTAAACGCTGGACACAACCCTATGCCGTAGGCTACGAAGACTTCTATTACCCTAACACCGATGGCAAGGCTCACAACAAAAGCCGTCGTTGGAATATGCCTGCCCTCTTTCAGCCTGCCCCTTCATCCTATGTGCTGCTCGCTGAAGCCAATGTGTTGCGCAATCAGTGTGGGGCATATCTCTCCAATGTCGAGGTCGACTCATGCTACCGCGTACAGCTCTTCGATAAGCGTTTTGTATGTCCTAAGGGATGGCACTCGCCTTGGCGCTTGGCTATCGTGGGTTCGTTGGCCGATGTGGTGGAGTCGACCCTCGTGACCGACGTGAGCGCCCCCTGCCAGTTCGACGACACCTCGTGGATAAAGCCCGGTGTAGTGTCGTGGATATATTGGGCACACAACCACGGCTCGCGCGACTATCAGATAGTGAAGCAGTATATTGACTTTGCCGATACACTTGACCTCCCCTACATGCTCATCGATGCCGAGTGGGATGTGATGGGTAATGGAGGCACCCTATCTGATGCCTTGGCCTATAGCCAGCAGAAGGGGGTAAAGCCCATGATATGGTACAACTCCTCTACCGCCTGGTGCAGTGGCCCCGGCCCGGGCTATCGTCTCAACGACCCCGAGAAACGCGACCGCGAGTTTGCCTGGATAAGCGGCATGGGTGTCAAGGGTATCAAGGTAGACTTCTTCGGTGCCGACAGCATAGGTATGATGAACTACTATCTCGACATCCTCGAGAGCGCCGCCAAGCATCAGCTCATGGTCAACTTCCACGGTGCCACCATCCCTCGTGGCTGGCAGCGTACTTATCCGCATTTTATGACCTCCGAAGCGGTGTATGGTGCCGAATGGTATAACAATAATGGTCGTCTCACCCCCAATGCCGCGTGGCACAACTGCACGCTGCCTTTTACGCGCAATGTGATAGGCCCCATGGACTATACCCCCTGTGCCTTCACCGATTCGCAACACCCCCACATCACCACTCATGCTCATGAGCTGGCGCTGACGATTGTGTTCGAGTCGGCCCTACAGAACCTTGCCGACCGTCCCGAAGGCTTCCTCTCTCAGCCCACTGAGGTGCAGCATCTGATAACTTCACTGCCCGTAGCGTGGGACGATACCCGGTTCCTCGCAGGCTACCCGGGAGAGTCGGTAGCGATGGCGCGCCGCTCGGGCAACACATGGTATGTAGGCATCATCAATGGACTCGACACCGAGCAGACCATATCCGTCGACTGGAGCTTCCTTGGCGGCGGTGACTACCGCGCCACTATTTTTGGTGATGTAGAGGATGAAGCCCGCGCATGGAGTATCCACACCGATGTCCAGTTCCCAGCGAGTGTAGACCTCGCTCCCCGTGGCGGCTTTGTGGCTGTACTGACCGCGAGATAGAGATAAGACTGCTTATGCGCAACGAGAGCCAAGAAAGTGTACTATTTGTGTTGCTCATTAATGTCCTATTGATGGCTTATTGTGCTATAGCTCGATTTTGAAAATAATGTATCTTTGCTGCATAGAATTTAACAGTAAAATACGTATCGCTATGAAGAAGACTTTATTTATGGTATTGCTGATGACTGCAAGTGTTGTTGGCTATGCGCAGCAAACCGATGTTGAAGTCAAGAAGGGTGACTATAACCCTGAGTGGAACTCGCTTAGTCAGTGGGAATGCCCTGAGTGGTTTATGGATGCCAAGTTTGGAATCTGGGCACACTGGGGTCCACAGTGCCATGCCGAGGCTGGAGACTGGTATGCCCGATTCATGTATTACATGGGGTCGGGACAGCAGAACTGGCATTGGGACCACTTTGGTGACCCTGCCGAGTTTGGACTCAAGGAGCTGTGCAACGACTGGAAGGCACAGAACTGGAACCCCGAGCGACTGGTCAACCTGTACAAGAGCGTGGGGGCACGCTACTTCATGGCGCTGGGCAACCATCATGATAACTTTGATCTGTGGAACTCACCCTACCAGGAGTGGAACTCAGTAAATATGGGTCCCAAGCGCGACCTGCTGAAGGAGTGGTACGACGCATGCCGTAAGGTCGACCTCAAAGTGGGAGTGAGTATGCATGCCAGTCACGCATGGACTTGGCTTGAGCCCTCGCAGGAGTATGACGGCAACCTCACCAAGGAGGATGGCTACAAGCTCAATGCCGACGGCACAGAAGAGTGGTGGAAAGGTTATGACCCACAGGAGCTGTATGCGCAGAACCACGTCCCCAGCAACGGGTGGCGTGAGTCAGGAACCATACATAGTCAGTGGGAGTGGGGCAATGGTGCATCGCTTCCCTCGCAGGAATATAAGCAGAAGTTCCAGAACCGTGTGCTGCAGTGTATCAACGACTACCAGCCCGATATGATATATTTTGACGATACGGCCATGCCCTTTTATGGATGCGACGATAATATAGGAAAGAATATCCTCGCCCACTACTACAATTCCAGTGCCGCCCAACATGACGGTACACCTCAGGTTGTTGTCACTGGCAAGCAGCTCGATGCCGACCAGAAGAAGTATATGTTGTGGGACGTTGAGCGCGGTATTCCTGACCGTATGCAGGAGAAATACTGGCAAACCTGTACCTGCATCGGTAGTTGGCACTACGACCAGAATGTATACAATGGCAATGGATACAAGAGCGCCGCTCAGGTGGTGCGTATGCTTGTCGACATCGTGTCGAAGAACGGTAACCTGTTGCTCTCGGTGCCCATACGTAGCGATGGCACCATTGATGAGAAGGAGGAGGCTGTATTGGCCGGCATCAAGGCTTGGATGGACCAGAACGGGGAATCTATCTATGGTACGCGCACCTGGAAGACCTTCGGTGAAGGACCTTTGGCCGAGGCCAGCAACCCGATGAATGCGCAGGGATTCAACGAGGGACTGAATTACTCGGCACGCGATGTACGCTACGTGCAGAAGGATGGTAAGGTATACGCCACCATCATGGCATGGCCCGGCAGTGGGGAGTTCACCTTTGAGTGCTTCTCCATCATATCGAAGTACTACAGCGGTAAGGTAACCTCAGTGGAACTGTTGGGGCATGGCAATGTGGAGTACAAGCAAGGGGTCGACGGACTCACCGTCACTGTCCCTGCCACACGCTGCAATGAGATAGCTCCCGTATTTGTCATTACGCTGGAGGAGGATGCGGTGAGGGCATACGACAAGCTGCAAGCTACTATCAAGGCTGTCGAGGAGTATGTGGCTAAAGTAGAATCCATTGCGAGCTTTACCAATACGGGCAAGCCCAGCACCCTTGCCCTGCCTGCTTTGCGCGAGGCTTTGGCTAAAGCCAAGGAGGCTACGGCCGACATGGCCGATGCAGCCCTTGAGGACGCTACTGCTACGTTGCTGGCCGTGTATGAGGACTTCAAGAAGAATGGCATGAACAAGGGAGGTAAGTTTACCGGTACTGAATATACCGATATTACAAAGGAATACCTCGTAGAGCCCTCGGGCTTTACACGTGCCGAGGGTGACACCCGATTTGGCAAACCCGAATATTGGACTGTCGGGAACTTCAAGATACCTAACGGTGGCGACGGCGTGAAGCAGGGGCTCGACCGCTACTCGGGCAATGATGCTCTCATGTTGGGCGTATGGAACGATGCAGCCAACAATCAGGAGGGCGACCTCGCCAATGCGCGCATATACCGTAAGGTGCACCTTGAGGAGGGCAAGTACTACTTCGGTGCAGGATACAACACACGCTACGGTATAGGACGTGATGCCTATATGTTTGTTTCTACAGAGTTGTTCTCTACAGCTCAAATACCAGAAAACGCCATTGCCTGCTATCCGATACAGGAGGTTAGCGAAGACAAGCAACTATGCGGATTGTGGTTTGAACTGAAGGAGGAGGCCGACCTATACATCGGATTTCAAGCCAACCTCACGGGCAATGCCACGCAGGAGTTTCGCGCTGAGACCGTAGCCCTCTATGCTTTGCCCGACACCTATCTCGACGACTTGCTGTACGAGATGGATGCCACGCTGGCCGAGATGGAGCCGTTCTTGGGCGACAATACAGGATACTACAACCGTGAGGCGTGGCAAGCCATGTTTGACAAGTGCTACGCATGGATGGAACAGGTGGGAACACTCACCCCAGAGGAAGAGAACACGCTATACTATCAGGTAAAAGAGGAATGGGAAACCTACCTCGCCCAAGCTAAGAACCTGGGCGGCGCACCTGACAACATGCCCTACGAGGATATCACAGAAGAATTTCTCATCGAAGCATCCGATTTTACTCGCGCCGAGGGAGGCGAGCAACGGTTTGGAAGGCCCGAGCATTGGACTGTGGAGAATTTTAAGATACCTAACGGAGGCGACGGCGTGAAGCAGGGGCTCGACAAGCATGAGGGCAGAGATGCCCTCATGCTTGGTGTATGGAACGATGCTGCCAATAATCAGGAGGGCAATCTTGCCCATGCACGCATCTATCGTCGCATACGTCTCGGTGCCGGCAGGTACTACTTTGGTGCAGCATTCAACGCCTGCTATCAGGTGAGCCCCGATGCCTATATGTTTGTGTCGTCTGAACTGTATGATACCGATGCGATACCGGGAAATGCCATTGCATACTACGCACTTGCCGAGGCTACCAATAACATGCAGTTGTATGGACTCAATTTTACACTCACTGAGGATACCGACCTCTATATCGGTTTTCAGATGAATCTCACCAGTGGCTCTACCACTCAGGAGATACGTGCCGAAGAGATAGCATTGTACCGATATAACGAAATTACTCATGCCAAACTGCAGGACCTCATCGAGGAGATATCGGCTAAGGCTGATGCCGTCAAGGTAGGCGACAATACGGGATACTATACCGTGGAGGCGTCGGATGCGCTGAAGGCGGCCATCGCTGAAGCACGTACTGTCGCTGATGATGCTTCGGCAGAGGAGATTGTTGCTGCATACGATGCGCTCACGATGGCTTACGGTGTATTCCTCGATGGAGGACGTGTCAAGGGCACTACCTACGATGAGGCTGGCGCTGCTGATGTCACCGAACAATATCTGGTGGAGATTTACGGATTCACACGTGCCAAGGGTGGTAACGACCGATTCGGTATCCCACTATATTGGACGGTAGAGAACTATGGCATACCCTCCAATAGCGAGGGCACACGTGGCGGACTCGACAAGTGGCCTGGCCGTGATCACCTCACATTGGGCGTGTGGGACGACAAGCAGAATGCTCCTGAGACATCGGACATCACTGACGCCCGGGTATACCGCCGTGTGGAACTCGAGGCGGGTACATACTTCTTTGGAGCTATATACAACACCGTAGACAATATCACCAATGCCTATGTCTTTGCAGCCGGTGAGCCTCTTGCCACCACTGATATTCCCGATAAAGCAATAGCCCACATGCCCCTCATGGAGTGTCGGGCCGACGGGGAGTACTGGGGCATACGATTCACCATAACCGAAGCACAGGAAGTGCTGCTCGGATGGCAGGCCGACCTGCTGAACAGTCCCGCACGTCAGGAGTTTCGTGCCGAGAAGGTGAAACTCGCTTATTACGGGACTACCGCAATGGAGGATATGGAGTATGCCGGACAGCCTGTAGCAACAAGCATATATACACTGCAGGGGGTGAAGGTAAGCGAAGACATCGGCACATTGCCACGTGGACTTTATATCATGAATGGCAAGAAGTTACTTGTAAAATAACCCAAATACAATCTCCACTATGGATTATCGCACTATTGGACAAACGGGCTTGAAGGTATCGGCCCTTAGTTTCGGAGCCTCCTCATTGGGCGGCGTATTTCACAGTATCAGCGAGAGCGAAGCCATCAGGGCGGCTCATGTGGCCGTCGAGGGTGGCATGAACTTCATCGACGTGTCGCCCTACTATGGGCACTACAAAGCCGAGACGGTGCTGGGCAAGGTGCTACGTGAGATTCCGCGCGACAGGTATTACCTCTCTACCAAGGTGGGGCGCTACGGCAAGGATGGTGTCAACACCTGGGACTACAGCGCCCGGCGGGCTACGGAGAGCGTGTATGAGAGCATGGAGCGCCTGGGCGTAGACCATATAGACCTCATCAACGTGCATGACATCGAGTTTGCCGACCTGCACCAGGTGGCCGAGGAGACTCTGCCCGCACTCGTGGAGCTGCGCAGCAAGGGCGTGGTGAGCCACGTAGGCATCACCGACCTGCAGATTGAGAACCTCACCTGGGTCATCGACCACGTGCCCGAGGGCACAGTGGAGACGGTGCTCAACTTCTGCCACTATTGCCTGTGCGACGACAAGCTGACCGACTGGCTCGACTACTTCGAGCAGCGCGGCATAGGTATCATCAACGCCTCGCCCCTGTCGATGGGGCTGCTCTCGGAGCGCGGTGTGCCCGCATGGCATCCGGCACCGCAGCCGCTCGTGGAGGCGTGCAGCCGCGCCGCACAGCACTGCAAGGCCAAGGGCTACCCCATAGAAAAGTTGGCCATACAGTATGCCCTCACCAATGAGCGTATCGCCACCACACTCTTCAGCAGTGCCAACCCCGACAACGTGGCACGCAACCTGCGCTGGGCTGAAGAGCCTATCGACTGGCAGCTGGTGCACGAGGTGCAGGAGATTATCGGTGAGCAGCAGCGAGTGAGCTGGAGGAATAGTTGATAATTCACAATTGACAATTCATAATTCACAATTGGCCTGCCGCACAGCAATCATAAATCACAAATCATAAATCAAATGAAAATCATTGATGCACACGCCCACCTATGGTTGAGGCAAGATACAGAGGTTGACGGACTGCCCATACGCACGCTCGATGGGGGACGCTCGCTCTTCATGGGCGAGATACGCCAGATGGTGCCGCCCTTCATGGTAGACGGGGTGAACAGCGCCGAGGTGATGCTGTCCAATATGGACTATGCGCAGGTGTCGGCAGCAGTCATCACACAAGAGTATATCGACGGCATACAGAACGACTACCTCATGGAGGTGGCACGCCGCTACCCTGAGCGCTTCATGGTGTGTGGCATGTGTGAGTTTCGCCGTCCGGGCTTCCTGCCCCATGCACGCGAACTGCTCGACGCGGGTTTCCGTGCCATCAAGATACCTGCCCAGCGACTGCTGCTGAGGGAGGGACGCGTGAGCCTCGTCTCTGACGAGATGATGCAGATGTTTCGCCTCATGGAGCAGCGCGGAGCCATACTCTCCATCGACCTTGCCGACGGCAACCTGCAGGTGGGCGAGATGGAGGAAATCATACAGGAGTGTCCCGGGCTGAAGATTGCCATTGGCCACTTCGGCATGGTGACACGCGAGGGATGGCAGGAGCAGATACGCCTGGCACGTCACCGGAACGTGCGCATAGAGTCGGGCGGCATCACCTGGCTTTTCAACGATGAGTTCTATCCCTTCCATGGTGCCATACGCGCCATACGCGAGGCGGCCGACCTCGTGGGTATGGACAAGCTGATGTGGGGGTCCGACTACCCGCGCACCATCACCGCCATCACCTACCGCATGAGCTACGACTTCGTGAGCAAGAGCCGCGACCTCACAGAGGAGGAGAAGGCATTGTTCCTCGGAAAGAATGCACAGGAGTTCTACGGGTTTACCCACCTCGTGGAGCTGCCCTATATAAAGAATATGTCAGAATGAAAGCAATACAGATAACATCCCCGGGCAACCTTTGCGTTGCCGACATACCTCAGCCCGAGCTGCATGCCGGTGAGGTGCTGGTGAAGATTGGCTATGTGGGCTTCTGCGGCTCAGACCTCAACACCTTCCTCGGACGTAACCCCATGGTGAAGCTGCCCGTCATCCCCGGGCACGAGATAGGAGCTACCATTGCACAAGTGGGCCCCGACGTGCCCGACACGCTTGCCGTAGGCATGACCGTGACCATAAACCCTTATACCAACTGCGGACACTGCGCCTCGTGCCTGAACAGCCGTCCCAATGCCTGCGAGCATAACGAGACATTGGGCGTGCAGCGCCACGGTGCCATGTGCGACTATATCGTGGTGCCTTGGCAGAAGGTGATACCCGTGCAGGGCATCTCGCTGCGCGACTGCGCCCTCATAGAGCCCATGAGCGTGGGCTTCCATGCGGTAGACCGTGCACAGGTGACCGATACCGATACGGTCATGGTCATCGGCTGCGGCATGATAGGCCTTGGCGCCATCACACGTGCCTCGCTGCGCGGAGCCACCGTCATCGCCGTTGACCTCGACGACAGCAAGCTGGCCCTGGCACAGCGTATGGGAGCCACCCACACCATCAACAGCGCCACCGAGCAGCTTCACGAGAGCCTGCAGTGCATCACCCGAGGCTTGGGTCCCACGGTGGTCATCGAGGCAGTAGGCTCGCCAGCGACCTATAGGGCAGCCGTTGAGGAGGTGGCCTTCACGGGACGCGTGGTATACATCGGCTATGCCAAGAGCGATGTGAGCTATACCACCAAGCTGTTTGTGCAGAAGGAACTCGACATACGCGGTTCGCGCAACGCTCAGCCTGCCGACTTCCGCGCTGTCATCCATTACCTGCAGCTGGGTGCCTGCCCCTCCGACGAGCTCATCAGTGCCGTGGTCGCTCCCGAAGAGGCTTCCGAGGCCATGCAGCAGTGGACGGCCGACCCCGCCAAGGTGTTCCGCATCCTGGTGAAGTTTTAGCATCACGCCCCCTAATCACCCTTAATAGCCCCTAATTACCCCTAATTGTAAAATCATCACATTATGATAAAGAACAGCAACCCCCATCGTGGCCGTAAGGCCGCACTCACCGCCCTCGTGGCCCTATGCACTCTAAGTACTGCCCCCCTGACCGCTCAGGTGACCGAGCGAGAGCGCCCTGCCGAGTGGGCACAGCTGGTCGTGGGAGCCCGTTTCATGGACCGCTTCCTGCCCATGCCACAAGGCACCAAGGGAGAGGGCATCTGGGGTACCGACAGCGTGCAAGGCCGCTACGTGGACAATGGCATAGAGCTGCCCGACATCTCTTTCTGGGGCGGCAACATCCTGCAGACTACCGATGGCAAGTATCACCTCTACGTGTGCGGATGGCCCGAGAGCTCGCCTAAGGGACACATGTTCTGGAGTAACTCCACCGTGTATCACGCCACGTGCGACAATCCCTACGGCCCCTTCAAGGTGGAGAACTCCGTGGGCAAGGGACACAACCCCGAGGCATTCCGCCTTGCCGATGGACGCGTGGTGGTGTACGTCATCGACGGATACTACATTGCCGATAGCGAGGACAGCCACGTGTGGACCTACGGTAAGCTGCAGTTTGATGCTCGCGACAGACGCATCATCGAGGGTCTGTCGAACCTCACCTTTGCCCGCCGCCCCGACGGGTCGTACCTCATGGTATGTCGTGGCGGTGGCGTATGGGTAAGCCGCGATGGTCTGTCGCCCTACAATCAACTTACCCACGAGCGGGTATACCCTGCCGTAGAGGGTCGATTCGAGGATCCCGTGGTGTGGCGCGACAGCCTGCAGTATCACCTCATCGTCAACGACTGGCTCGGGCGCATCGCCTTCTACCAGCGCTCCAAGGATGGCCTCCACTGGGTCACCGAGCAGGGCGAGGCCTACATGCCGGGTGTGGCACGCCACGAGGATGGCGAAGTGGAGCATTGGTTCAAGTATGAGCGCCTGAAGATACGCCAGGACGAGCAGGGACGTGCCGTGCAGGCCAACTTTGCCGTCATCGACACCATCAAGTGGGAAGACCTCCCGGACGACCGCCACAGCTCGAAGAATATCGCCATACCGCTCAATAAGGGCTTACTGCTTGAGGTGCTGGGTGAGGAATCCATCACAGCAGCCACCAAGCACATAGAACTGCGCATACGGGGCGAGAAGGACTTCAACCCAATGACCGAGCTCGACTTCGAGTCGCTGCGCTTCGGCAGCTACAAAGAGGTAAACTTTGGCCGTGGATGCAAGCCCCTGCGCACCCGTGTCGAGGGTGATGACCTCATCGTCACCTTCAAGGGCAAGGGCAGCGGCATCACTCCCGACGAGTGGGCCCCCAAGCTCATCGGGCGCACCAAGCAGGGCAAGATGGTATTTGGCTACGCCAGTCTGCCCTATGTGGACTATCGCCCTGCAATGCTCTCGGCACGTCGCCCCTGGTACGATAAGGAGGCAGGCGCAGTGAAGGTATCGGTAGAGAACTTCGGTCTATCGACATCACAACCAGTCGAGGTAGCTGTGACCATCGACGGCAAGCTTATAGGCTCAACCACCATCGATGCCTTGGTTCCCTATGCACGCACCACAGCCACCCTGCCGCAAGCTACTTTGGAGCAGGGCACCTGTGAGGTCACTGCCACCGTGGATGGCAAGGCGACGCTACTGGGCAAGTTTACCCTTCAAATACTCTGATAAACAATTATTATATACTATGAAAACAACGAAAAAGAACAAAGCACTGTGTAGTGCCGTACTGGCAGCTGCCTTGACGGCATGCGCACCCAAGAATGTGCCAGTAGAGACCGGTGAGTTTGCACCCGACTGGGAGAACCTGAAGCAGTGGGAATGTCCCGAGTGGTTCAAGGATGCCAAGTTTGGTATCTGGGCACACTGGGGACCGCAGTGCCAGGCCATGAGGGGCGACTGGTATGCCCGCCACATGTACTACGATGGACATTGGCAGAATCACTGGCACAAAGAGCACCTTGGCGACCCCTCGGAGTATGGCATGAAGGAGCTTATACGCGACTGGAAGGCCGAGCGCTGGCAGCCCGACTCGCTGGTGGCGCTCTACAAGAGCGTGGGGGCACGTTACTTTTTCACCCTCGGACAGCATCACGACAACTTCGACCTCTGGGACTCGCCCTATCAGGAATGGAACTCGGTGAACATGGGTCCCAAGCGCGATATCGTAGGCGAATGGGCCCAGGCATGCGAGAAGTATGATCTGCCCCTCGGTATCAGCATGCACGGTAGCCACACATGGATGTGGATGGAGAAGTCGCAAGATTATGACGGCAACCTCACCAAAGTCGACGGCAAGGGATTATGGTGGGAAAACTACGACCCTCAAGAACTCTATGCCCAGCGCCACGAGCACAGCGAGGGCTGGGAGCGAGAGGGCAACATACATGGCCAGTGGGGATGGCAGAACGGCGCTTCGCTACCCTCGGAGGAGTATAAGATGAAGTTTCAGAACCGTGTGCTCCAGTGCATCAACGACTACGACCCCGATATGCTCTACTTTGACGATACGGTGCTGCCTTTCTACGGATGCGACGACCGGGTGGGACTCAATATCCTGGCTCACTACTACAACCGCAGCGCTCGCCTCAATGACGGGCAGCAGCAGGTGGTGGCCATGGGTAAGGTGTTAGAAGAGGAGCATAAGGAACTGATGATGTGGGATGTGGAGCGTGGCGTACCCGACCGTGCGCAGGAGAAGTACTGGCAAACCTGCACCTGCATAGGTAGCTGGCACTACGATATTGCCGTATATAACGAGAACCGCTACAAGAGTGCCCAGCAGATAATCTCCATGCTGGTAGACATCGTCAGCAAGAACGGCAACCTGCTGCTCTCTGTGCCTATACGTGGCGACGGTTCCATAGACGAAAAGGAGATGGCCATATTGGCCGACATCAAGGCGTGGATGGATGTGAACGGCAACTCTATCTACGACACTCGCCCGTGGAAAACCTTCGGCGAAGGCCCCTCAGCAGAGGCATCACGCCCCATCAATGCGCAGGGATTCAATGAGAACAATGACTACTCGGCTGCCGATGTACGCTTCGTGCAGCGGGATGATACCGTGTTTGCCACCATCATGCGCTGGCCCGAGGTGCGCACCTGCACCTTCAAGTCGCTGGGCTCAGCATCGCGCCACTATAGCGGTGAGGTATCAGGCGTGGAGTTGCTTGGCTATGGCGAAGTGCCCTTTGCAAACAGCCCCGAGGGACTCATAGTGACGCTCCCCGAAGAGGACACCAATGCCATTGCTCCCGTGCTGGCAGTAAGTTTTTAATTAGGAGTTGCCTGCTGGATGGTACTCTAAACTCATAATTCAAAGAATGTTTGGATACAACTCAAAACTGCATCCTATGCCCATGAAGCG
>JAFXEF010000001.1 GCA_017520935.1 Bacteroidaceae bacterium
GGGAAACAATCATCGCTTGGTGGTGGTTATCAAATTTACGATTCAGTTCGTGTATATTCGGTTTATCGGCACACACGCTGAATATGACAGGATAGATTGTTCAACCATATAAAAAGAAATGTTATGGCAAAGATAGAAAACGAGATTCAGTATGAATGGGCAGTAAAGCGTGTGGAGGAACTGCTTCCGTTGGTGACGGATGACACTCCGCGTACCGACCCTAACAGCATCGAGTTGGAACTGCTTTCAAATATGGTTGCAGACTACTCGGAGGAACATTTCGCGATAGGCTCTCCATCGCTGATGGATGTGATCAAGTTGCGTATGTATGAGATGGGCATCACGCAGAGTGGCCTTGCTCAACTGCTTGGAATCAGTCCATCGCGAGTGAGCGAATACCTCTCGGGAAAGAGTGAACCGACCTTGAAGATAGGTCGCGAGATTAGCCGCAAACTGCATATTGATGCAAACATTGTGTTGGGGGTGTGAAGTGCTCCTCTTTAATATACATAGGGACATCCGCGTAGGGTGTCTCTTTTTTTTTATTGGCTAATGATTGGAGAGTGTTGGAAGTTTTGTTACTTTTGTGGAATGAAAACTTATTTATTCGATACACTCAATAGATTTCGTCGATTCAGTGAGAACTTGGATGTAAAGGCTACGCTCTGCAATAGGCCTTGGCAGGTGTTCAATGATTCGGGGGAGAAGGAACTATATATCTTTCAGGAAGATGGAACGTTGCTTATTACATATAGTGGCCGAGTGACTCATAGTACATGGCAATATATCGCAGCCAACAAATCTATTGTCATTAGTGCTGGTGAGCAGTCGTATATGGTTCATCCTGCGTTTATGGATAATGTGCTGTTTGCTTTGCAGGTGGATGGGACGAACGAATGTGCCTTTCTAATCGACGAGAATAATGCTCAAAGTTTTGCTCCAAGAAGTTATACTGCGTTGATGGGGTATTTTGAGGAGAAGGAGCGTAGAGCGTTAGAGGAGGAACGACGTAAACGTCAAGCAGCTATAGACGTAGAGAATCGTAGACGACAAGCTGCAATAGAAGAACAACACAGACAAGAACAATCTCAACTAGAAAATCGTGCTCGACAAGTATATGAAGGGATTGGACTCCACTATTTCTATACGTTTGTGATAGGGTTTTTCCCGACAATATTAGCGATAATATTGCTTGGTGTCATATTATGGTCTTTATTCCCTTTTAACCCTTTTATAATGTTTCCTGTTCTGTTCGGGGGAATATTTTGCGGGGTTATATGCCAAACAATATGCGGCGAATGGATTTTAAAAAAACGTCTAAGAAAATATACGAAAAAGAATCCAAACGCTTTAGAAATATCTTATTTAATAGAACTATATAATAATAACGCTAAATATTTCAAAATAGAAATGAAGGATCTATTAGGTAGATAACTGCTTCTACTTAGCCGACTATCTGCAGAACTAAAAAGGGGATTCTTGTGAGTATCCTTTTGTTTTTACATGCAAGGGAATCGTCCTTGCTGGATTTTAGAGCATAAATTTCCGTTACGGCGGATATGCATGATCTGCCGTTCATGTGAGTATCAGGGTTTGTAACCCGAAAGAAGTATTTGATATTCTAACTGATCTATCTGGTCGTTTGTGGTGCAATAAAAGACTACTGTCCGTTAAAAACTCGAAAACTTTTAGCGGACAGTAATCATTTGATGTAAACGTTGAATATACTTTCAATTGCAACTCAATACAGCAATCCCACTATCCACAAGGGGAGTTTCTTGCCTATGGGATGCTCTATGCCGTCGGCCAGGATGTAGGAGTGGGGGAGGTCGGCAATCTGCTCGAACGACTTGTCGCGTTCGCCCACCTCGAAAGAAAATCGTTTAGTATGCTAACCTTTTTTGCTATGGTGTTTTGCTTCTAGTGTCAGTGCAACACCTGCTAAGGTTTGATTTTAATTCCGAATAATGGCGTAAAATTTGGAATAAAAGTCGCGGCAGGTATTTGCTTGTCCAAACGAAATGCTGCAAATAAAGGAAAATGCTTGTTGAATTAATGAAAATAATTCCACTAAAATAGTGGAGTGATGAAAAGAATCATTACCTTTGCACTCAGAACAGAGAACAACGGCATATGGAGATTGTCTTTGAGAAAGAGTATCTGCGCCAATTGTATGAGACAGGCAAGGCTGAGGGGAAGAAGTATAGATTCCAACCCCAGATAGTATCGCGCTATCAGTTGCGCATCAAAATGCTGGAGCAGGCCAATAGCATAGAGGAACTCTACAATATCCATTCTTTGCACTATGAGGTGCCAAAGGGTGATAAGGCTGGTATTTCATCCATTAGAGTCAATGACCAATACCGAATAGAGTTCACTGTGAAACAAATTTCTTCTGAGGCTGTTGTGACGATATGCAACATCTTGGAGTTGTCAAACCACTATAAATGACCGCAACAATGGGTACCTACACATGTCAACGCGCCATCCATCCTGGCGAAATACTGAAAGAAGAGGTGGAATACCGAGGTATCAAGCAGACTGTACTTGCCGAGCAGATGGACCTGTCGTACAAGATGTTAAACGACATTCTCAACTGCCGCCGTCCTTTGACTGCTACTACAGCATTGCTCTTTGAGGCTGCGCTGGGTGTCAATGCAGGCCTCCTCATGCGTATGCAACTGGACTATAATATGCAAACAACACAGCAGGACAAGTCTTTTATCCAACGACTGGAGAAGATAAGACGTATTGCTGCCGTATTTTGATTGTTACGTTTGCTGCTGGTATTAAGAGGGCGACTGGATTCTCTCCAGCCGCCCTCTTGTTGTTTGTTCTCAGTTCATTGTGCTAAAGGCAATGACACTGCGGAACCTAAATTGTCAAATTACTATATAGTCAATAAATTGTCAATTGTCACTTGTGAATTGTCAATTGATCATTTCCACACTACGCTTGATAAATCTGCTCAGTGCCTCACCCTTGAGCATACCGTTCTGCAGCAGTGCAAGGTCGATGAGTTGGTGTAGCACGTTGTTGTCCTTGGCAAAGTCGGCAAAGATGGATTCGCGCTTGTGGCTCTGCTCGTGTATCTTGGTGTGGAGGTCGCTCAGTTCATCCTTCTCGGCAGAGGGTATCTCCTCGTCCTTCATGCCCTTGTGCGATGCTTCCAGTGCCTCCTCGCGTGCCTTGAGGGTAGCTGTCTCCTCATTGATGGGTCTGAGGCTGTCGGCTGTCTGCTCCTTCTCGGCTGTGAGTACGGACTGTATGAGGGGGTGGTCGGTGTTGAGGATGAGGGTGTACATGTCGGGCATCTCACCGTAGAAGCTCATGCCTGCATTGATGGCTGCCATCTCTTTCATACGGCGCATATACTCGCTCTGAGTGATGATGATGGGTGCCGAGCTGTTGCCGAGTGGCTGTGCATCGACGTGGAACTCGGTCTTCTTCACCTCGGGCATCTGGCTCTTGAAGGCTGCCGTGAGCATCTCCTTCTCCTCGGTGGGTAGCTCCACTCGCTGCTTGTCTTCCTTGACGATGAGGTTGTCGATGATGTCGGCATCCACACGTGAGAAACGGCTCTTCTCCATCTTTTGCTCATAGAGGTTGAGCATGGCGGTATCAAGCTGGCCATCGAAGAGGAGCACGTTGTAACCTTTCTGCTGAGCTGCCTCGATGTAGGTGTACTGCTCGTCACGGTCGGTGGCATAGAGGTAGATGAGGTTGCCCTCCTTGTCGGTCTGCTCGCCCTTGATGAGCTCCTGATACTCCTCGTAGGTGAAGTGCTTGCCTTCGGTGTCAGTGAACAGGGCAAACTGCTTGGCCTTGTCGTAGAATGACTCTTCGGTGAGCATGCCGTAGTTTATGAACAGCTTCAGGTCGTTCCACTTCTCCTCGAACTCCTTGCGGTTGTCCTTGAAGATACCGTTGAGGCGGTCGGCCACCTTCTTGGTGATGTAGGTGGAGATTTTCTTTACATTGGAGTCGCTCTGTAGGTATGAGCGTGACACATTCAAGGGGATGTCGGGTGAGTCAATCACACCATGCAGCAGGGTGAGGAAGTCGGGCACGATGCCTTCTACGGAGTCGGTCACATACACCTGGTTGCAGTAGAGCTGTATCTTGTTTTTCTGCAGGTCGATGTTGCTCTTTATCTTGGGGAAATAGAGCACACCCGTGAGGTTGAAGGGGTAGTCCACGTTGAGGTGTATCCAGAACAGCGGCTCGTCGCTCATGAGGTAGAGGTCGCGATAGAACTTCTTGTAGTCTTCGTCGGTGAGCTCGCTCGGGGTGCGTGTCCACAGCGGTGTGGTGTCGTTGATGATGTTGTCCTCGTCGGTCTCCACCTGCTTGCCATCCTTCCAATCCTTTTTCTTGCCGAAGGCGATGCTGATGGGTAGGAAGCGGCAGTACTTGGTGAGCAGTGAGCTGAGGCGGCTCTCCTCAAGGAACTCCTTGCAGTCGTCGTCGATATGGAGGATGATGTCGGTACCGCGGTCGGCCTTCTCCACCTCTTCGAGCGTGAACTCGGGACTGCCGTCGCAGCTCCACTTCACAGCCTGTGCCTCGTCACGGTACGAGCGTGTCACGATGTCCACACTCTTGGCTACCATGAAGGCTGAGTAGAATCCGAGGCCGAAGTGGCCGATGATGGCATTGGCGTCGTTCTTGTACTTCTCCAGGAAGTCGTTGGCGCCGGAGAAGGCAATCTGGTTGATGTACTTGTCAATCTCCTCGGCTGTCATACCGATACCGCGGTCGCTGATGGTGATAGTGCCAGCCTCCTTGTCGAGCGATACATGCACGGTGAGGTCGCCCAGCTCGCCCTTGAAGTCGCCCTTCATGGCGTATGTCTTGAGCTTCTGTGTAGCGTCGACGGCATTGGATACCAATTCGCGGAGGAAAATCTCGTGATCACTGTAGAGGAACTTTTTGATGATGGGGAAGATGTTCTCGGTCGTAACCCCAATGTTACCTGTTTTCATATCGTTTTGAATTATGTATGATTAATGTACCTTTATATAATATATGGAAGCGTTAATACAAACAATGCTCCGTGGGTTAAGGTTGCAAACGAAGTGCCATACGAGGCATTTGGGAACTACTTATGACAAATTGTCGCAAGTGGGTGACAAAATCGATTATACTGCAGTGCTTGCTATCCGCATTTTGTGTATTCGTTTTTTTTATTTACTTTTGTGATTCATATCAACAAACTGTATTATAGTATGAAGAGAACATTTACGTCTGTCCGCTCCGCTGTTGCAACTGTCCTGTTGCTCCTGATATGTGGCGGTTTTGCTGTAGCACAACCAAATAACAATAAGAATATGGAACAGGTAACTCCCCAGGTACGTATCAGTACCAACTATGGCGACATTGTAGTGCGCCTTTATGATGAGACTCCCGAACATCGTGACAACTTCCTCAAACTGGCTCGTGAGGGCTATTATGACAATACGCTCTTCCACCGTGTCATCAAGGATTTTATGATTCAGGGTGGTGACCCCGACTCCAAGGGAGCTCCTGCCGGCAAACAGCTTGGTAGTGGCGGTCCTGGGTATACGCTTCCAGCAGAGTTTGTATATCCGCAGTACTTCCACAAGCGTGGTGTGCTCAGTGCAGCCCGTCAGGCCGACCAAGTGAACCCTGAACGTCGTTCGTCTGGCTCGCAGTTCTATATCGTATGGGGAAAGAAGTATACCGAGTATGAACTGAAGCAGCTCGCTTCGCAGCTCGACGGACAACGCGGACAGCAAATCTTCAATGGGTTGGCAGCCCAGCATCGTGATAGCATACAGGCAATGTATCAGCGTGGTGACCAAAAGGGACTGATGGAACTGCAAAATCGCTTAGTGGCCGAGACTGACAAGATATTGGCTTCTACCCCTGGCTTTACCTTCACCCCCGAGCAGGTGGAGGCTTATACGACGGTAGGCGGTACGCCTCACCTCGATAACCAGTACACTGTATTCGGCGAAGTGGTGAGCGGCCTTGAGGTGGTGGAGAAGATTCAAAAGGTTGCCACTGGCACTGCTGACCGCCCCAAAGAGGATGTAGTAATGACAGTGACCGTGCTCGAATAAGGACTACAGGATGTTACAGATGACAGAGGCACCGTAAAACACGGTGCCTCTGTTATATAAAGCTTACATGTCGGTATGGACAGAAAGTTCCTTACCCATGCTCTCAGTGCTACATCGCAAAGACATTGAAGCCACCATCAACGACCGCTACCGTACCTGTGACAAAGCTGGAGGCCTCGCTGATGAGATACTGGATGGTGCCACATAGCTCTTCGGCACGTCCCATTCGTCCGAAGGGAGTTTGACGGATAACGTCTTGCCCTCGTTGAGTGTATGTACCATCGGGGTTGGTCAGTAGGGTACGGTTCTGTTCGGTGAGGAAGAAACCTGGGGCAATGGCATTGACGCGGATGCCCTCACCAAATTTCTTGGCTACCTCTGTGGCCATATAGGCAGTAAAGTTGCTAATACCTGCCTTAGCTGAGGCATAGCCGCATACACGGGTCATCGGGCGAAAAGCTGCCATACTGGAGAAGTTGACAATAGCACCTTTTTGCTGCTCTACCATTGGCTTCAAGAATACCTGTGTGGGAAGCACAGTGCCTATAAGGTTAAGTTCGAGTACACGTTGGAAATCCTCTAATTTCAGGTCAAAAAAATTACCGTCGGGGGCAATGGTGGCACCAGGCATGTTGCCTCCGGCTGCATTGAGTAGGGCATCGACACGTCCGTAAGCAGCGAGGATGTCTGCAAGGTTCTGCTCCAGGGCTTCGCGATTCATTACATCGGTGGTGAGGAACATGGCTTCACCACCGTTCTTCTTGATGTCTTCTACGATGGCATTGCCTACTTCGACTTTACGGCCAAGAATGACTACACGAGCCCCTTCTTCGGCCAGATGGGCTGCGATGGCGCGTCCCAACACTCCAGTGCCGCCAGTGATGACGACAACCTGGTCCTTTACACTAAACAGATTCTTCATCTTATCTTTTTTGTTGTTTCTAATAGCATTTGAATATAATTATAGCTTAATGTCGGCACAAAAATAACTAAAAAGATGTAGTATGTGAAATTCTTTCTCTTTTAAACAGCTTAATTTTATGTTTTTCACGAAATACTTTGCTGATAGGTGCAGTTATATGTGGATTATTTGATGTATGTATTTGTGGGATAAACCAATAAAAAGTCGTGGGATAAATTGGGATTCTCATAGTTTCTGAATAAATTTGCATCATATTAAGTGTAGAATTGGCAAAACGAGTTATAAGCCCGTGATTTACACTATGATGATAGCTATGGAAATATATCTTGTAATAGTTTCGTTGGTCTTGTTGAGTGTGCTTGGCATAGTGGCTCTTGTGCTTTTGGTGAAGGTGAATCGTAGACGCCAGGCACTGGGCGAGGAGCAGTTGCGTCAGCTACTGACAGAGCAGACTGCCGAATTGTTGGGGCAGTTGCAGACGGTGCGCGAGGAACTGTCGCGTATAACACGTGAGCAGATGGCTGAAAACCGTATGGAGTTGGGACGTAGGGTAGAGGACTTGCGTAAGGAAATTGCCGACAATCAGGTGCTGCAGCTACAACAGATACTGGATACGCTCAATAGGAATCTGCTTACGACCAATGAGTTGCAGCGCGATAAACTGGAGACCATGACTCGTAGGCAAGAGCAGTTGGTGCAGTCTACGGAAAAGCGCCTCGATGAGATGCGTCTGATGGTGGAAGAGAAACTGCAGAAGACACTCAACGAGCGCATAGGACAATCGTTCGAGCTGGTAAGGACACAATTGGAGAATGTGCAGAAGGGGTTAGGCGAGATGAAGAGTCTGGCACAAGATGTAGGCGGCCTGAAGCGGGTGCTCACTAATGTGAAAACCCGAGGAACTTTCGGAGAAGTGCAACTGCAAGCCCTGTTGGAGCAGATGCTTAGTCCGGAACAGTATGACGCTAATGTCAAAACCAAGCAGAAGAGCACGGAATTTGTGGAGTTTGCGGTCAAACTTCCTGGTAAGGAGGATGGTTTGGAGTGTGTATACCTGCCGATAGATGCGAAGTTTCCCAAAGATGCATACGAGCAGTATCTCGATGCCTATGAATCGGGGGAGGTGGAACGTATCAATGCGACTTCGCATCAGCTTGAGATTGTGGTCAAGAAGATGGCACGCGACATACGGGACAAGTACCTTGATCCACCCTATACCACCGATTTTGGAATCATGTTCCTGCCTTTCGAAAATATATATGCTGAGGTTATTCGTCGCACAGCACTTGTAGAGCTGCTTCAACGTGAATTCAGGGTTATCGTAACTGGACCTACCACACTTGGTGCTATTCTCAACAGTCTACAGATGGGTTTCCGTACGTTGGCCATTGAGAAGCGCTCAAGTGAAGTATGGACGGTGCTGGCAGCAGTGAAAACGGAGTTCGGCAAGTTTGGCGGTATGCTGATGAAGGTGCAGAAGAACCTTGAGACTGCGGGTACGCAGCTTGATGAGGTGATAGGCAAGCGCACCCGTGCCATAGAGCGGAAGTTGCGTCAGGTGCAAGAGCTACCTGCCGATCAGTCGGCAGATATCTTGTCACTTGATAGTGCTGTACTTGACGAAGAGCAGGAGTGATGGTATATGAAAAATGAACACTATTAAAGAAATAGGAAATATGAAAAAGACAATCTTAACCGTTGGCATCCTCGGCTGCATGTTGGCTGGTTGCCAAAACAAGCAACAGGAGACAACAGCCGTGTGTACACAGCAAGAGAACCAGGTGGTGGCTACTATTATGGAACGCCGTAGCATCCGTAAGTACAAGCCGCAGCCGGTAGAGCGTGAGAAAATGGAACTCATCCTCAAGTGTGGCATCAATGCACCGAACGGACAGAACAAGCAGTCTTGGGAAGTGCGTGTAGTAGATAATCCCGTGTTTATGGCCGAAATCAAAGAGGCTATGGCCAAGGGACATCCCGATATGGATCCTGAAATGGTGAAGGGGTGTTTCCGCGGAGCTCCTACGATGGTGTTTATAGCTCGTGCCAAGTCGTATGACTTCTCGGCCTACGATTGCGGACTTATGGCCGAGAATATGGTGCTTTCTGCTTGGTCTATGGGAGTAGGTTCTATATGCTTGGGCAGTCCTGTGCGTTTCTTAACAGACAATGAGGCTTGCCTGCCTATCCTTGAAAAGCTCGGGTTCAGCGAAGACTATGAGTTGTGCCTTTGTGTAGGTTTCGGCTATGCCGACGAGGCTCCTGCTGCCAAACCGCGCGATTGGGGCAAGGTGAAGTACGTGGACTAAGTCCCTGAAATAATGATTGGGTGGGGCAGGGGAACTTGCCCCACTAAAATGATAGGTACTATGAAGAAGAACCTTCCTCTTTACGCTGCAGGATTATTAGTTACCTCTACAATGCAGGCTTATGCTCAAGGCGAGGCATCATTGCTCCGTCCCAATATTGTGTTCATCCTTGCCGATGACCTCGGCTATGCCGATTTGGCCTGCTATGGTAATGAGTATATTGAGACTCCAGTCATTGACCAGTTGGCAGCAACGGGAGCCCGCTTCACCCGTTGCTATGCGGGCTCGGCAGTGAGTTCCCCTTCGCGTTGTACGCTGATGACAGGCAAGCATACGGGGCATAGTACTATTCGTGACAATTTTGTACAGGCTGGAGGCATTGAGGGTAAGAAGGGGGAACAGACCATTCGCCGTATGCACTTACTGGAGTCTGACACAACGATTGCCGATGTGCTTCGAGCTGCAGGCTATCGTACCTGTCTGGTCAACAAATGGCATCTCGACGGTTTTAATCCCGAAGCCACACCTCTCAATCGCGGATTTGATGAGTTTTATGGTTGGCTCATTAGTACGGCTCATTCCAATGACCCCTATTATTATCCTTACTATCGTTTTCATGGCAGTGAGTTGATTAATATTGTCGAGAATGAGGGTGGGGCACATGCCATTCACAATACCGACCTCTCTACCGATGATGCCATTCGCTTCATACGTCGCAACCAGAACTCTCCCTTCTTTCTCTATTTGGCTTACGATGCTCCACACGAGCCTTATAACATAGATGACACACATTGGTATACCCACACGCCTTGGGCAGCCAATACCCAACGATATGCCTCGCTAATAACCCATATGGACAGTGCTATCGGGCGTGTATTGGCCGAACTGGACTCCCTTGGTCTACGCAACAATACCCTTGTCATCTTTGCTTCCGATAACGGAGCTGCCCGTCAGGCACCACGCGAGACACTCCGATGTGTAGGTGACCTACGCGGAATGAAGGCACAGATGTACGAAGGAGGTTTGCGCGTACCTTTCATCGTGAATATGCCGGGTCGCGTGGCGCCTCATACCATAGACAATCGTATATGGTTCCCTGATGTAATGCCTACACTTGCTCACGTGGCTGGTGCCGCAGAATATCTGCCGAAGGAGCTGGATGGCATGAATATCGCCCCACTGTTCTATGACGGAAACACCTCTATGGATACGGATAGCCGATTGCTATATTGGGAATTTCCAGGAAAGCAGCGGGCGGCTATTCGTGGTGGATGGAAGGCTGTATCCGTGAAGCGCGGTACACCGCTTGAACTATATCGGATAGATGAAGATCCGAACGAAACAACTAATCTCGCACCACTCTATCCTGCATTGGTGACTGAGATGGATAGCCTGATGCGATGTGCTCATCGCCCATCGCCCAACTTCCCAGAGTGATATATACGGTTGTTTGTATAAGATAAACGATGAAAAGGTTTTAGTAGAATATTTAAAATGTTTAAGATGAAAAGATTAAGATTTTATGTGACATTAGCATTAGCATGTACGCTTTTCGGAGCGCAGGCCGATGAAGGAATGTGGCTGCTTCAGATGATGGAGGAGCAGTACTTGGTGGATCAAATGAAAAAGCAGGGGCTGCAACTTGAAGGCACCGACCTCTACAACCCCACTGCCCCCTCAATCAAGGATGCTGTAGGTATCTTTGGCGGTGGTTGCACGGGTGAGATTGTATCTCCCGAGGGACTCATTCTCACCAACCATCACTGTGGCTATGGTGCCATTCAGCAACACAGTTCCGTGGAGCACGACTACCTTACCGATGGATTCTGGGCTATGACCCGCAGTGAGGAACTGCCTACTCCAGGACTGGAATTTACCTTTGTAGAGAAGATTGTGGATGTTACCGATAAGGTGAATGCCCTCATCGCGAGCGACAGTATCAGCGAGGCACAGTCGCTGTCATATCAGTTCCTGGGTCGCATGGCCAGTGAGGAGCTCAAGGCCAGCGAGTATGATGGCATGCCCGGTATAGAGGCCATCGTGCGCCCCTTCTATGCTGGCAACCGCTACTATTTGTTCTTCCTCAAGGTATATTCTGATATCCGCATGGTAGCTGCACCTCCCTCGTCGGTGGGCAAGTTTGGTGGTGAGACTGACAACTGGATGTGGCCGCGCCACACAGGCGACTTCTCCATGTTCCGCATTTATGCCGATTCACTGGGCAATCCCGCCCTCTATAGCGAGAACAACGTTCCTCTCCGCACTCCCAAGCATCTGAGCATCTCTGTCAAGGGACTCAATGAGGGTGACTATGCTATGGTGATGGGCTTCCCCGGCAGCACCCAGCGATTCCTCACCCGCAGCGAGATTCAGCACCGTATGGATTGCCAGAACACTCCACGCATTCAGGTGCGTGAAGCTCGTCAGGAAGTATTGAAGAAGGAGATGGCTGCCAGCGACAAGGTACGCATCCAGTATGCGGGCAAGTATGCCAGCAGCAGTAACTATTGGAAGAACTCCATTGGAATGAACAAAGCCATTGTCGACAACAAGGTACGCGAGGCCAAGACCGAACAGGAGGCACGCTTTGCTCGCTTTGCAGCCGAACAGGGCAACGATGAATATGCTACCGTAGTGACCAAGATTGATGAACTTATGGCCAAGACATCATCCGAGGCCTATCTGCGTATGGCATTCACTGAGACCTTCATGATGGGTATTGAGTTCGGAGCTCCCTACCGTGTGATGGACAGCCTCAAGGTGGCTATCAAGGGTAAGAACAAGGAGGCCATAGCCAAGTGGAGCGATGAACTGCGCAAGTCGTATGCCCAAATACATAATAAGGACTACGACCACGAGGTAGACCGTAAGGTTGCCAAGGCTCTCTTTGCCCTCTATAAGGAGATGAATATTGAGTTGCCCGCTTTCTATGCCATCATCGACATGGAGTATAAGGGCAACATCGACCGCTACATTGATGATATGTACGACAACTCCATCACTGCTAACGAACAGAATCTCGAGAAGTTCCTCAAGAAACCTTCGGCTAAGGCTATAGATAAAGACCTTGCAACAGCTTTCTCGCGTGGTAAGTGGGAGATGTACACTCGTCTCAATGCAGCCACAGCCGCTACTCGTGACGAGTTACAACTCCTGCACAAAACGTATGTACGTGGTCTCTGTGAGATGTATGCTCCCACGCCCAAGGCACCCGATGCGAACTTTACCCTGCGTCTTACATACGGTACAGTGAAGCCCTATAGTCCCAAGAACGGAGTTAGCTACGACTATTACACCACACTTGAGGGTGTGATGGAGAAGGAGGATGCAGCCAATCCCGAGTTTGTAGTGCCCGAGAAGCTCAAGCAACTCTATGCCGCCAAGGACTATGGCCGCTATGCAATGAACGATGGTCGCTTGCCTGTAAACTTCATCACCACCAATGATATCACAGGCGGTAATAGTGGAAGTCCCGTGATGAATGCCAACGGCGAACTCATTGGCTCGGCTTTCGATGGCAATTGGGAGTCACTGAGTGGCGATATCAACTTTGACAATGACAAGCAACGCTGCATCGTGGTAGATATCCGCTACGTACTCTTCATTCTCGAGAAACTGGGTGGCTGCAAACACCTCGTCGATGAGATGACTATCGTAGAGTAATCAGCAAATAGATAGAATCTAACCGTAATCCCTGTATAAACAGCTGTTTATACAGGGATTACTTGTTGAAAAAGACGCTTCAGGACAGCCTTATTCTAAATATACCGTGATGCCACCGCTGAGCTGGAGCAGCGAAATCTCGCATACCTTGGTGTTGTACTCGGCCACGAGGATGCGCTCCTCAGCATCAAGGAGGCTCTTCTGTGCCTCGCGCATCTCAATGCCGGAGAGGTCGCCGAGGAGATAACGCTCGTGGGCGATGTCGTAGTTCTCGCGGGCAGCGATGACGTTCTCCTTCTCTAAGGCGAGCAGCATGCGGTTGTTTTCGTAGGCCTGCCACAGGTCGGCTAGGTCGGTGTAGAGCGCGAGGGTGAGGTCATATTGTTGCAGCTCGGCATTCTTTACTGAGAGGCGGGCATTGCGTTGTTCGCTACGACGCTTGCCGTCGTAGAGGTTGAAGCCGATGGTCACACCCACATCGCCACCCCATTGGTTACGGCGTAGGGTATTGCCGGAACCATAGCGGTTGGTGTTGTTGCCATAGCCGGCATTGAGGCGTACGTAAGGGTAGTTGCGCGAGCGTACACTGCGCAGGTCAATCTCGGCCAAGGTCTGGTTTTGAGCCGCGATCATCATGGAGGCATTATTCCGTTTGGTGAGCACCCAAAGACTGTCAAACTGTGGCAAGGCAAGCAGTTCGATGTCTTCGTCGCAGGAGGTGAAGTTGACATTGAGACTGTCTTCGGCCATCAGCTCGTGAAGACGGATGCGCGATGAGGCCAACAGTTCGCGTTGCTTGAGGCACTGGGCACTGTCAGCATTGAAGTCCACACGTGCCTGCTGCAGGTCGAGCCGTGAGAGTGAACCGATCATCCAACGCTCATAGACAATGCGGAGACGTTCGCGCGAGAGTTCCACGGCCGAGAGGTAGTTTTGCAGGCGCTGGCGCTGTTGTACGAAGTTGTAGTACTCAGCGGTAAGTTCGGCCATGTAATCCTCAATGGCAAGGCGTGTCTGGGTAGCGGATATCAGTTTGAGCTCGCGCAAGCGATTGTAGTTGGCCTGTAGCTGGAATCCGTTGAACACGGTCCACGACACATCTATGCCTGCATTGAGCCCATCGTCATAGATGCCTCGGGTCTTTGTCACGCTCTCATCGGCACGGTTCACTGCATCGCTGCTGTTGAGGGCACCGTTATATCCTGCCGAGAGGCTCACCGAGGGGAACAGTCCGGCATTTTCCATCGTGGCATTGTTGGCTGCCATCTGCTCCTCGTTGCGGGTGATGCGAAGCGAGTAGTTCTTGTCGAGCCCTCGCTCAAGACACTCCTTCAAGGACGACGGTCGGGTATTCTCGGTCGTCTGTAGAGTTTCGCTATGCAGGGTGGAGAGGATAGAGGTGGAGTCAGGGGTGATGGTTCTCGGTTGAGAGTGGTGTGACTCTGCACTCCTGCTTTCCTGCACTCCTAAGAACAGCAGCATAGCTGCTACATATATATATCGGTGTCTCATTGGTTGTCCTCCTCTTTTGATTGGTCGGTTGAAATGTAACTGTATATGGCTGGCACCACATACATGGTCATAATGGTAGAGATGAGCATGCCACCCACCACGGCTGTACCCATGGCGATACGTCCGTTGCATCCCTCACCCGTGGCATACATCAGCGGCAAGAGACCAAGGATGGTCGATGCGCTGGTCATAAGGATCGGGCGTAAGCGCTGTACGGATGCTTCGCGTATGGCTGTCATCTTGTCCTCGCCATTCTTTTGGCGTTGGTTGGCAAATTCCACGATAAGGATACCGTTCTTGGCCACCAGTCCCACGAGCATAATCATACCGATCTCCGAGTAGATGTTCATCGTCTGGTCGCCTACCATCATGAAGATGAGTGCTCCGAAGATGGCCAATGGGATGGTAATCATAATGATGATGGGGTCTTTGAAGCTCTCAAACTGTGCTGCGAGAATCAGGTAGATGAGCACGAGTGCCAAGCCAAAGGCGAAGAAGAGGCTCGATGAACTCTCGCGGAACTCCTTGGACTCACCTGACAGGGCGGTACGGAAGGTGTCGTCGAGCACCTCGGCAGCAATCTTGTCCATCTCGTCAAGACCGTCACCGATGGTCTTCCCTTCGGCCAAACCTGCCGATACGGTAGCCGCCACAAAACGGTTGTAGCGATACAGCTTCGGGGGTGCTATACCCTCGACAAGTTCCACGAGGTTGTCCATCTGTATCATCTCTCCATTGTCACTACGCATATAGATGGACTTAAGATTGGCCGGAGCATTACGCTGCTGACGGTTGATCTCACCCACAATCTCATACTGCTTGCCATTGAGGTAGAGGTATCCCATACGCTGACCGCTGAGTCCATATTGCAGGGTCTGTGCAATATCACGGGTGTTCACACCCATCAGATTGGCTTTCTCGCGGTTTATCTGGATGCGTACCTCGGGCTTGCTGAACTTGAGGTTCACGTCGGCCATCTGGAATGTGGGGTTCTCATACACACGGGTCATAAACTCGGGCAACACCTCGGCCAGCTTCTCTATGCTGGTCGCCTGCAGCACATACTGTACGGGCATACCGCCACGGCGTCCGCCGAAGGTCGACTGCTGCTGCACGAATGAGCGGGCACCCGTCTTCTTCTGCACCGCCTTGGAGAGCTGCTCGGCCACCTCCATCTGCGAGTAGTCGCGGTCCTTGATGTCCTTCAAGGTAATCTGTACGTTACCCGAACCGCTCGACACACGTGCTGTGATGAATTCGGCATCGGGCATGATGGAGTCGGCCAGACGGCTAATCTCCTCCGTATAGTCGCGCATATATTCATAGGTCACGCCCTCAGGACCCATCGTGCGGATGGTAATCTGCGAGCGGTCTTCAAGCGGGGCCATCTCTGAAGGCACTTCGCCCCACATCCATATACAACCACCAAATGAAATGATCATAACTATCAGTGCAATGGCACGGTAGCGCAGGATGAATTTGAGCGAGCGCTCATAGAAGTTGTTGAGCCACACGAAGAAAGGCTCTGTCACGCGATAGAACCACGGCTGCTCCTTGCGACGTTTCAGAATTTTGGTAGCCAGCATAGGGGTTACGGTGAGCGCGGCAAAGGATGATATGATCACCGCGCCGGCAATCACCAGCGCAAACTCGCGGAACAATCGGCCTGTGGTACCCTCCATGAAGACGATGGGGAAGAATACGGCAAGCAAGGTGATAGTGGTAGAGATTACGGCAAAGAAAATCTCCTTGGCACCCTCGATACCAGCAGCACGCGGCCGCATGCCCTTCTCTATACGTATATATATATTCTCCGTCATTACGATGGCATCGTCCACCACCAGACCCACGGAGAGCACGATGGCAAGCATCGTGAGCACATTGATGGAGAAGCCCAGCAGATACATGATGAAGAATGCACCGATGAGCGATACCGGGATTACGATACAGGGCACAAGCGTCACGCGCCAGTCGCGGAGGAAGAGGAAGATAATGATGATAACGAGCACGAATGCCTCCACCACCGTATTCTTCACCTCGTCGATAGAGGCGCGAATGAAGCGGGTATTGTCGAAACCATACTTATACTCCACATCCTCGGGGAGGTCCTTCTTCATAATCTCCATACGCTCATACACCGCCTCGGCAATGTTGATATGGTTGGCACCGGGCTGTGGTACCACTACCACACCCACCATGGGCACACCGTTCATCTTCATGTAGCTCTTGATGTCGCGGGCGCTCAGTTCTGCACGGCCTATGTCGCTGAATCTTACGATGCGTCCGTTGCTCTCCTTAATTACAAGGTTGTTGAACTCCTCGGTCGTATGCATCAATCCGAGCGTACGGATGGACAGCTCCACCGTGTTACCCTCGATACTACCAGAGGGAAGCTCCACATTCTCTGAGTCGAGTGCGCTCTTCACGTCCATCGGGGTGATGCCATAGCCTGACATCTTCACGGGATCGAGCCACAGACGCATACAATACCTCTTCTCACCCCAGATATTTACGGCACTCACTTCGGGGATGGTCTGCAATTGCTCCTTCACGGTAAGGTCAGCAATCTCGCTCAGCTCCAGCAACGAGCGCTTGTCGCTCTGTATGGCCACCATAAGGATAGGCGATGCATCGGCATCGGCCTTCGATACGGTTGGTGGGTCGCAGTCTCGTGGCAGGAAGCGCTGTGCACGCGACACCTTGTCGCGCACGTCATTGGCAGCTGTCTCCAAGTCGACCGACAACTCAAACTCCACCGTAATCCAGCACTGTCCCTGCTGGCTCACACTGGTCAGCGAGCGGATACCCGGTATACCATTGATATTCTGCTCCAGTGGCTCGGTAATCTGATTCTCTATGACGTCGGCATTGGCACCGGGATACGAGCATGATACCGAGATAATGGGATTATCCACCGACGGATATTCACGGACACCCAGGCTCATGTAACCTATCGCACCGAACAGTACGATAATGAGCGTAAACACCGTGGCGAGCACCGGGCGACGTATACTTAGTTCTGATATATTCACTTCGAAAAATTGAAAGTTAAAAGTTGAAAATTAAAAGTCACTTTAGAAAGTTGAAAATTGAAAGTTCATTCGTTGATGTCCCATAAGGACAGAGGATAAACAACCGAAGGATAATTTTCAATTTTTAATTTTTAATTTGCTTGACATTGTCCAACACCACGCTCTGTCCCTCACGCAACTGCATCGTACCCGTCGTGATGACGGTGTCGCCTACAGCCAAGCCCTGCACCACCTGCACAAGTTCCTCGTTGCGTATGCCCTTGGTGATAATGGTCGTCACAGCCTTGCCGCCCTTGTAGAGGAACACCTTGTCGTGACCCATCTCCGACACGATGGCCTCGCTCGGTACGGCGATAGCATCGGGATATTCGCGAGTGAGCAGGTTCACGTTGACATAGCGTCCGGGGAACAGGGCACCGTCGGAGTTGTCATACAGAGCACGCACAGTGAAGGTTCGCGTGTCCATATTCACGCGAGAGTCCGTAGCATACACCTTCGCTGAACGCTCGGCAAGGTCGCCCTCCACGGTGAAGTTGAGTCGGGCACCAGCCTTAAGTACTCCCGAGTAGCGCTCAGGCACCGAGAACTCTATCTTCAGCGGATTCATCTTTGTGAGCTTCACGATAGGGGTTGTGGGCGACACGTATGCACCGAGGCTCACCTCACGCAAGCCCAGCACACCGTCGAACGGGGCACGCAACTCCTTCTGTGCAATATTAGCCTTCACGCGGTCAATCTCAGCATGCAGTGCTGCCAGGTTGGCCTGTGCCTCCTGGAACGCTTCCTCGCTGACAGCCTCCTTCTCGAGCAGTGCATTCTGACGATACATACGGTCCTGGAACAGCTTCAGTTGCGCCTCCTGCTTGCGCAGTTCGGCCTGCAGGGGTTCATCATTGATCTTGGCCAGCAGGTCGCCCTTACGCACGAAGGCACCCTCCTGGAAAAGAATCTCAGTCACCTTGCCCGAGGTCTCGAAAGCCAGGCTCACCTCCTCGTCGGGCATCACGTTACCGCTCACAAAGAGCTCATCGGCCAATAGCACACGGTCCAGCACTACAGCCTGCACATTGAGTGTGCGGCTCTGCTTTGGAGCCTGCGGCTGCTTCACCACCTCATCTTTCAGTTCCTCATTCACGTGAGGTTTGAATGCACGTAAGCCCAGCACTACGGCAAGACCCACTCCAATGACGCCCACAAGCGTCCATTTCAGCGTTTTGTTCATATTTTATTCTATTACATTTATATTTTTTGTAAAGTGACTCCAAAGTTACACAAAAGTTTATTAAACCCATACATTTTTTAAGGGTTATTAAGAAAACGGAAAGCGTGAACCTGTTGGTCCACGCTTTCTGAACGTTCATACATAATTAAAATTCCCAATTGGGAATTCCCTGTGAATGGCAAGTTGGGAATTCAAAATCCAGAACTCATAATTCATCTCACTCATTCACCGCCTTGAAACTCATGTCGAGGCTCTTCACCGAGTGGGTAAGTGCGCCCACCGACACGAAGTCCACGCCACACTCTGCATACGAACGTATCGTGTCGAAGGTGATACCGCCTGATGACTCCACCTCAAGTCTTCCATCGACAATCTCCACAGCCTTGCGTGTGTTCTCCACAGAGAAGTTGTCGAGCATCACGCGATCTACTCCTTCGAGTGCCAGCACCTGGTTCAGCTCATCGAAATTGCGCACCTCCACCTCAATCTTCAGGTTCTTTCCCTTGGCCTTGCAGTATTCCTGTGCACGGCTTACAGCCTGCGGTATACCTCCAGCGAAGTCTATATGGTTGTCCTTGAGCAATATCATGTCAAACAGGCCGATGCGATGGTTACATCCGCCACCGATCCGCACCGCATCTTTCTCCATAAGGCGCATGCCCGGTGTAGTCTTGCGGGTGTCGAGCACACGGCACTTGGTACCTTCGAGCAGCTTCACGTATTCATTCGTGATGGTTGCGATACCACTCATACGCTGCATTACATTGAGCATCAGACGTTCCGTCTGTAGTAGGCTCTGCACCTTACCTTCTACAACAAAGGCCACATCGCCCGGCTTCACGTGAGCTCCATCGTTGATGTACACCTCCATCTTCATCTCAGGGTCAAAGCGATGGAATATCTCGCGAGCCATCTCTACACCGGCAATAATACCTTCTTCCTTGATGATGAGTCGGCTCTTGCCCATAGCGGTGTCGGGGATACATGAGAGAGTGGTGTGGTCGCCATCGCCAATATCCTCAGCGAACGAGAGCGCAATCAGTTGGTCTATCAGTTCATTCATAATCGTAGATATATTATTAAAAAATATGTGTCACTGCTTATGTCTGTTTTTTTATGTTGCAAAGATAGGACAAACGAGTGAATAAAACTTGTTTTTATTTCCAACGAGTGCAGACTATCTTCGTATTCAAGATACAAAGATAACGATTCTTTTACAATAAGCAAGTTTTATTCATTCATTCTTCGTAAATTTGCCTCACGAAACAATCGTTGATAAAATCCATACTGATTCATACAAGATGAAGACCCTCCTTATAGCCATTGGTAAAACCGATAACCGCTACCTCACGCAGGCGGTCGACGACTACCTTGCCCGTGCCAGCCACTATGCCCCTATCGAGTTGAAGATAATTCCCGATATCCGCGATGTGAAGAACCTCTCGCAGGAGCAGCAGAAGGAGCGCGAAGGTCAGCAGATTGTCAAGCTCATCCAGCCTGGCGACCACGTCATCCTGCTCGACGAGGGCGGCAAGGAGTTCACCTCCGTGGGCTTTTCCCAGTGGCTCCAGCAGCGAATGAACACCGTGAGCCGTCGTCTTGTCTTTGTCATCGGAGGCCCCTACGGCTTCTCTTCCGAGGTATACGCCCTTGCCCAAGGCAAGATTTCCCTTTCGCAGATGACCTTCTCGCACCAGATGGTACGTGTCATCTTCGCCGAGCAATTTTACCGTGCCCTCTCCATACTCAACAACCTGCCTTACCATCATCAATGACATGATCGGAATTAGGCATCAGTAGCGGCCTCTTCGGCATACCTGAGTTAAGGCCTCCTACAGGTGGCAAATTCAGGCACCTATAGGTCATAAATTTTATCATCTATAGGTCTTTATTTTTATGACCTATAGGTCTTTCGAAACAAGACCTGTAGAGGGCTGTACTATAAGGTGTCAGTTTTCTCGTAAATTTATCCCTTTTTTGCCTGTGTGCCCGGACAAAAACAGCCATTGAAGCAAAACCACCCTTCACGAAGAAAATTTTGTTTCTACGCGATAAAAATTTTGTTTCATCGCGATGAAACAAAAATCGCCTCCTTTGCAAGGGGAAAATCGGATGCCGTGAGCCGTCCGCGGACAGACGGTAGCGGCCGGACAACCGACGCAGCGAGCGAGTGCAGAGTCAAGCTTGCTTGAATTATGCCGAGCCGCAAGGAGGAAAACGAAGTTATCCGTTGGTGGATATAGGAGGAAGTTGTATCTTCGTATGTTTTTTCTCACGAAAGATTAATGTCTTGACATCATTAATTTTCCCTCTTTCGTTAGATTTTTCCAGAGATATTTGTTACCTTTGTGCCTCATAATGGTGAGCCGTGAGCGGTGAACCATGAAGATTGTTAGATAAGTATGGACGACGGTATAAGTTATAAACGGAATGAAACAGGTAAAGCCCAAAAAATCTCTGGGACAGCACTTTCTGAAAGACCTTTCCATAGCGAAAGCCATAGCAGATACTGTCGACAAGCATCCCTCGCTGCCCATCCTTGAGGTAGGGCCCGGCATGGGGGTACTCACTCAGTTTCTCCTTACCAAAGAGCGCACGTTGGGTGTGGTGGAAATCGACACGGAGTCGGTGGCCTACTTGCGTGCACACTATCCCGAGCTGGAGGAACACATCATCGAGGACGATTTCCTCAAGATGCATCTTGACAGCTTGTTTGACGGCAGTCCTTTCGTACTCACCGGTAACTATCCCTACAATATATCGAGCCAGATATTCTTCAAGATGCTCGACAATAAGGAACGTATCCCTCTGTGTACAGGTATGATACAGCGCGAGGTGGCACAGCGCATCGCTGCAGCACCGGGCAGCAAGACCTACGGCATACTGAGTGTGCTGATACAGGCTTGGTATGATGTGGAATACCTCTTCACGGTGAACGAGGGTGTGTTCAATCCGCCACCCAAGGTGAAGAGCGCGGTCATCAGCATGCGTCGTAACGAGGTCACTGATTTAGGGTGCAACGAGGCATTGTTCAAGCGTGTGGTGAAGACTACCTTCAACCAACGTCGTAAGACACTGCGCAACTCCATCAAGCCGCTGGTGCCTGCCGGACATCCCGTATTGGCAGGTGAGATATTCAACCGCCGACCCGAGCAGCTCTTCGTGGCAGAGTTCGTGGAGTTGACGAAGATGATAGAGGCTCTTCCCCTGCATGATAGCGGTGACTCGGACACCGTAGAGAATAATGAATGAACACTGAATCTGAAACAAACGGCTCCAACTAACCACTTTAGTAAGGACTGAGATTCCCTCCTTGGGAGGGGTTAGGGGAGGCCTCCAAGATAATTATGAAAGATTCCATCATACTTACCCGCGAATACATAGAGCTGATAGAGCAGCTCGTGGCTGAAAAGCAGGCCGAAGAGTTGAAGCGCCGGCTCGACGAGATGCACCCTGCGGACATAGCCGAGATGTGTGACGACATGTCCATAGAGGATGCCCGCTATATCTATCACCTGCTCGAAGGCGAGGAAGCTGCCGACGTGCTCATCGAGATGGACGAGGATGCCCGTAACGAACTCCTCGAAGAGGTTCCTTCGGAAACTATCGCCAAGAAGTTTATCGACTACATGGACACGGACGATGCCGTGGACATCATCCGTGACATGGATGAGGAGAAGCAGGAGGAGATTCTTGCCCACATCGAGGACATAGAGCAGGCGGGCGACATCGTGGATCTCTTGAAGTACGATGAGGACACTGCCGGTGGTCTCATGGGTACGGAGATGGTGATTGTGAACGAGAACTGGTCGATGCCCGACTGCTTGCGCGAAATGCGCCTGCAGGCCGAGGACCGCGACGAGATATACAACGTGTATGTGGTGGACGACGAGGAGCGCCTGCAGGGTGTGTTCCCGCTGAAGAAGATGATCACTAATCCTTCGGTATCGAAAGTGAAGCATGTGATGGACCGCGACCTTATCAGCATACATGTGGACACTCCGGTGGAGGAGGTGGTGCAGCTCATCGAGAAGTATAACCTCGTGTCTGTGCCGGTCATCGACAGCATAGGTCGCCTGGTGGGACAGATTACCGTTGACGATGTCATCGACGAGTTGCGCGAACAGACCGAGCGCGACTATCAGTTGGCATCGGGTCTCTCGCAGGACGTGGAGAGCGATGACAGCATCATCAAGCAGACTCGCGCACGCCTTCCCTGGCTGCTCATCGGTATGGTGGGTGGATTGGGTACATCGGCCATCTTGGGTCTCTTCGACGGCGTGTTTGCCCAATATCCCGAGATGGCGCTCTTTATTCCGCTTATCGGTGCTACGGGTGGTAACGTGGGTACACAGTCATCGGCTATCGTGGTGCAGGGTCTCGCCAACAACTCGCTCGATATTGGCAATACGGGCCGACTGATACTGAAGGAGTCGCTCGTGTCGCTCCTCAACGCGGCCATCATATCGCTTGCCGTGTTCGGGTACAATTGGTGGCGCTATGGTGTAGGGTCACCTGCTACCTACTCGGTGAGTCTTTCGCTCTTCTGTGTGGTTATGTTTGCTGCCCTTTTCGGCACCTTCGTCCCCATGACATTGGAAAAGCTCAAGATTGACCCTGCCATTGCTACAGGACCTTTTATCTCCATCACCAACGATGTCATCGGCATGCTCATCTACATGGGTATCACGGTGTGGTTGGCATAGAGATTGTGTAAGAACCTAAAAAGACTGCTTCTCCAGTAGGGGGAAGCAGTCTTTTTGTGCTATAGTATCGTTGTCGTTTCTACTTGGTGATAGTCCACTGGTAAGCTTCTGCGGTTGGTATATTTGCGGTACCGGGTTGCTTACCGTTGACAATCCAGAATTGTGATCCTCCGTTGCCGGCATTGCGGATGGCAAACTTGCCGTTTTGCTCGGTCAGCACGTAGGTATTCCAGAGAGGATTGTATTGGTTAGTGCCGAAATTGCAGATTTCATTTACGTAGCGGTCGTCAGCTGCACTCTTGAGGTTGTATCGTCCCGTTTCTTCCACGATGGTGAGTACCCACAGCTGTGCCTTGTCGCCTTCGCGCCGGGCGGCAAACTCGGGTGTGCCACCCTGTCCGCCCACGTTCATGTTGGTGAGGCAGCGACCCTCGCCATCCATGATGTAGTAGGCCTCACCGCTCTCGATGGTGGGGTGGGCGGGTGTCTCGCCACCTACGGGGATAATCTCGAAGATGAAGTGATCGTTGCGCATGTTCTGTTCGGGTGCCTGATAGATGCGCTCCTCATCGGCCGTCCACATGCGTCCACCGGCATTGCCGGCTGTCCTGATGGCATACTTGCCGTTCATGCGGTAGATGGTTACCGAGTGCCATGCGGGGTCATAGGGGTTGAGACTCTTGTCGCGCCAGAAGTCGCCATGCTCATTGATGTAGCGGCCGTCCTGCGCATTGGTAATCTTGTAACGTTCGGTAGTGGGGTCGATGGCGATATTCCATTCCTGACGTTGCGGGTTGATGACATCCTCCTCGGCTTGCAACACGGGGTAGTCGCCTGTGCGGTCGGGGTTGGCATTCACGTCGGTGAGCCAGCGTCCGTTCACCTTTATATAATAGCGTCCCTCCTCGATGAGGTCGGCGGGGAATACCTCCTTGCGGTAGGTATGCTTGCTCTTGTATTCGCGGATGAGGTTCTTGGTGCTGGCCTTGATGAAGGGGACTACCACCTCATTGGCTACGGTGGGGTTGGGCTTCTTGATGGAGCCTTCGAAGTTGCGCGAGAGGATGGCCTTCTGTGCCTGTTCCAGCTGTGCCAGCTGCTCATAAGCAGCGATGAAAGCCTTCTCGTCACCCTTGTTGAGCAACGTGTGCAGCTGCATCACCAGCTGTCCGCGCTGTCCGATAATCTTCATCACCTCTACCCATGGAGTGATCTCAGCAATCATCTCCGGCTCTTCGGTAGACGACAGTAACTCGTTGGCGGCACTTTCCATCTTGTCGAACTCTGCAGTCATGGTCTCTATAGCTGCAGCATCGTAGCCATCAGCCATGGCTTCGTTGAAGGCATCAGCAACCGTCTTGAAGATGGCTGACTCGCCTTTTCGACGTAGACCGTGGCCTGTGGGGCCGAGGTCGATGTTGTGCTGGCAGAACAGGCGGAAGGCATCCACATGCTCGGGCATCAGCTCCGCCAAAGCGCGTTCCCAAGAGGCTACAGAAGAGTAGGCATCCATATTCCAGGTGTAGTCAGCAATGCTGTAGAGCGATACCTTTGAAGCCTCGGCATACTCCATGGGGTTCGATACGAAGCCGCTCAGCTGATGGGCGATGTTGAGATCATTGCCGTAGGTGGGACCCATCAGCATGTGGTCAATGCAGAAGTCGTTCACCGGGTAGTTGAGCCAGATGTAGGCATTGCGCTGTATCTGTGCGTTGATCCAGTCCATGTCGGTCTGGTTAATCATGTCCACTACAGTAGCGCCCGTCCACATGATGCGTATGTCCTTGTCCATCGTAGTGCCTAAGTCAGATAGGTACGAACCGCCTGACCAGCTCTTGTTGTACTGTGTGGGGCAAAGGATGAGGGGAGCCACGTCGGGGTGCTTCTGCACGAACTCGCGGTTCAGGTAGTTCATATACTCGGCCTGCTTGGTTCCCTTCGACTGCTCGGCACCGAAGATATCGTCGAAGAAGATGGCAAAGGCACGTACGCCGAGCCCGTACATCCACTCTAACTTCTGGATAGAACTCTTGAGGTCGGCCTCGTTCCACTGAATATCACCACCCGGATGCATGGCCCATACGAAGTCTACTTTGTTCTGTGCAGCTGCCTTGGCCAGCTCACTGATGCGCTGAGCCTCGTTGGCAGGGTAGGCCTCGCGCCACTGATTGCGGTGGTAGGGATCATCTTTCGGGCCGTAGATATATACGTTCATCTTGTTTCGGCCGTAGAAGTCGAACTGGCGCAAACGATCCTTATGGCTCCAGGGATTGCCGTAGAAACCCTCAACCACACCGCGCTCCAACACATCGGGCCAGTCCTTTACCTCGGCTGTCATCACCTCGGGCTGTGAGACCATCTGCAGGAAGGTCTGTACACCATAGTAGGTACCTGCTTCGTCAGCTCCGGCAATCACCACCTGCTTCTTACCTATATTAATATAGTAACCCTCTACCTTGTCGGGAATCTGCTTGTCGTATGCCTTCACGGCTTTGTCGCCCCGCTCACCGATAATCACCTTGACTCCCTTGCCGGCTTCTGTAAAATGCTTGCGAAGCAGAGCCACAGCATCGGCATCGGCATCTTCGGCACCTTTGATAACGATGTTCTTGGGTTGGTCAAATGCCTTGTCGCCCCACACGATGCGTTGGGGAATGGGCGATACATTCACTGTCTGTGCTGTCAGCGCTGCTGTCATGCAGCAAGCCGCCGTCCATGATAAGATTCTCTTGTTTGTTTTCATATTGTTTAGTGTTTATTGTTTAAGTCTGTACACATTACTTAATTTCCAATTCATTCAGCGAAGATACACATTCTTTTCCATATAAATCTGTTTTTTTGCCATTTTTTCCTTTGTCTTTTCGGTAAGCCTTCTACAGGTCGCAAATTCAGGCACCTATAGGTCATAAATTTTATCACCTACAGGTCTTTAATTTTATCCCCTGTAGGTCTTTCGAAACAAGACCTGTAGAGGGCAGTGTTGTCTGACCTCTGTTTTCATTCGTTTTGGCACGCTGATGACACTGATGTTGAGAGATGAACGCTGATGTCTTTTACTGACCACTGAACACACTGAACACACTGGATCATCACCGATAATAATAAGAATTGAGACCGTCTGTCTCTCTCTCATTGGAAGATTATTTTATTCCGCTGTAATGTTTTTCTTCTTCACGTCATATTTTATATCCCAAGGTTTGGGATGTACGTACCAAGCCTTGGGATGTACGTACCAAAGCTTGGGATATACATACCAAGCCTTGGGATATAAAATTCATGGTGTAGAAAAAACTATTCTTCCGTTACGGTGGATACACCTTATCCGCCGTATCTGAATATCAGGGTCTGTGACCCGCAATAACCTCAAAGGGGGCAGAGACCCCTACCTCAGCACCCTCGGATATCCAATATCCGAGGGGACAAGTAATGGCACGCTGATGACGCTGATGTTGCAAGATGACCGCTGATATTTATTATTATCTGTGATAATCTGCTGAATCTGTGTCATCAGTGTGCCAAACAAAAAACAGACAAGAATAATTAAAATAAATTTAATCATAGAATAGTCGTCTTTTATCAAAAAAAATGTGTAATTTTACCTCCGAATAACTATTACAATCATTATCATGAAAAGACTATTTACTTTCTTTGCACTTTCTGTGCTGATGGCCGTTGGCGCGTATGCCCAGTGGACCAAGCCCGCAGCTCCCGCCTCTGTGCCGCTGCAAATTGGTGAAACTCTGTATCTCTACAATCCTGTCGCCGATGCCTTTTTCCTTGGCGCTAATGAATGGAACACCCGTGCCAGTGTAAGTGCCACCAAAGGCTATAAGGTGTGGATTGAGAAGTATGAGCTTGACGACATCTCTTACTACCTGACCAGCGATGTGGAGACCAAGGGGCAGGTGATGTGTACCTTCATTGATGGTGTGGAGAGTATCTGGGTGGACCGTAACAAAGCCGACGATGTACAGAAACTCTTCACCTTTGAGGCACAGGATGACGGCACCTATCGCATAGGTCTGTCGCCCGAGAACCGTAGCTTCAATCCCGAAACGTATCCAGGTGCTTATTTGGGGCTCATCCCTGAGAAGAATGATACGCGCATATATTTGTGCGATACCTCTTCTTTTTATCCTCCCTTCTACGATCCGGAGTTGTGGCAGACCAAGTGGAACTTCGTGGCTCCGTCAGAATACGAGGCTTATGTGGGCAAGAAGCAGGCCTATGAGGCTGCTGTGGCTTTGAAAGCCAATATAGACAAGGCGCTTGCCGAGAATGAGGGTATCGATATCTCTTCTATACAAGCCGTTTATGACAATACGGCCAGCACGGTCGAGCAGCTCAACAAGGCGGCTGAGGACTTGGTATGGCTTGTTGTTGAGTTCCAGACTGCAAGAGTATCGGTAGATACGCCTGCAGACTTTACTCCATACATCACCAACGCATCGTATGACAGCAATAACAATGAAGGTTGGAAGGGGACAGCTCCTGCTTTCCAGCAGTTTGGCAATGCCGAGTTCTATCAGTGTAATTACGATACTCATCAGTCGCTCACAGGACTCAAGAATGGTATCTACAAGGTAGGGCTTACCGGTTTCTATCGTGCCGGCTGGGCCGACAATGATGCCACAGCATACGATTTGTTGATTGATGAGGGTAACGACTCGCTGCAGAATGCCAAACTCTATGCCTCTACTGCCGGCATGAGTGCGGTTGCCGCTCCACTCACATTGGCCAGTGCCGGTGCTACTGCAGACTCGATTGCCGGTGGCGTGTTGGCTAACAAACATGGAAAAATCCCTAATGATATGCAGGCCGCCAGCGAGTATGTTAAGGCTGGTAAATATCCTGAAGTGAACGTGCTCGTATATGTAAACGACGGCACGCTTACTTTAGGTCTTAAGAAAGAACGCCAGCTCGAAGGTGACTGGACCATTCTTGATGACTGGAAGCTCTACTATCTGGGTGAGAGCGATGACGCATTTACCTATTTCGTTTCTGATTATCTGGGCAAGTCTGAGGATTACGAGACGTACATTGAATACAACGAGGTATACCACCACAAGCCAAGTTATACAGCCTACTTGGAGGCACGCAATACGCTCGCTGATGCTGACGATGCCGCTTCTATAGCCGCTGCTATCAAGGCGTTTGACGCTGCCGTATTGGCACTTGAGGAGAGTATCGAGGCCTATGCCCTTTTCTATGCCAAGTATCAAGATGCTTGTGCTTATATGGAGAGCCTCAATCCCGATATCGTTTACGAAGATCCCCTTTACAACCTCTCTGACTATCTCTATCTCGAAGGGGAGCCTTCAGAGTTGTATCCCAATGGTACAGGTCTTTCTATCTTAGAGAACGGTACTCTGGATGCTGAACAGATTATGGCCGAGATCGCTTTCTTGGAGAAACTCCTTGCCGACGCTATCGCCAATGCGCTCGTTGACGGTACTGACTGCTCTAACCTGCTCAAGAATGCTTCGTTTGCCGAAGAAGGTGGATGGACCAAGCAGCCGGGCGTAACCTTCCCCACTGGCGGTAACCCTGTAGGCGAAGGCCCAAATATGGTGTTCGATGTGTATCAAGAGCTCGGCAACCTGCAGAATGGCCTCTATGAGTTTACTGTAAATGCCTGCTACCTTGCAGCTGACTATACAGCCCTCACCGGCGAAGAGCAGTACAAGGCATATACCTATATCAATAGCTATCAGAAGTTGATGAATTCTGTGCTTGCTGACCCCACGGCAGAGTCATCTCATGCTGAAGATTACAATTATCCCGGTAAGGGTTACGTGCCTAATAGTGCAGCCTCTGCATATCAGGCATTTACTGATGGCCGTTATGTGCAGACCGTCTATGGTCTCGTTACCGATGGCACGCTGCGTCTCGGTATCCGCAACGACCTCCGTTATGCCGATGGTAGCCGTGCATGGTGGACAGGCGCCAAGCTTATTTTCCGCGCGATGAACGAGGAAATTCTGGGTGAGGTAATCACCGCTACTGTACCTGAGGCACAAGCTCTCTTGACCAACAAGTGCGGGCAGCCCGAACTCGACAGTTTGCAGATGGCTATCTCTGCCGCTACAGCAGCTGCTGGTGGTGAAGCGCGTTACGATGCTCTCGTAACTCTGAAGCATGCTATGGAAAGCGTTATAAATGCTACGGAAAGCTATGCAAAGCTCCATACCGCTCTTGGTAACCTCCATACTGCTATAGATGAGTATGCTGAGACAGCTTCTGCCGAGGCAGTGAAGAATGCTAAGGCTCTTTATACTGAGGTTCTGGCTGCCTATGAGGCTGGTACCTATAATAACATTGAGGCTATAGCAAAGGCCGAGGCCGTAAACCTTGCCGTGGTAGAGCTCAAGATTCCCGATATGAGTGGGGGCGATGATGAACCTATCGATGTCACCTCACTCATTGTCAACAATAATTTCGACCCAGCCAAGGGTGACAAGAACACAGGCGTTATTGAAGGCTGGACTACCAGTGCCATGAATGGCTACAAGCAGAATACCGTCAGCTACAATAAGGCCAATATTACTCTGTACCAAGATCTTGTGGGTCTTACTCCTGGTAAGTATAAGGTGACTGTGCATACCTACTACCGTGCCGGCTACTACAATGAGGAGTGGGAGCGGAAGGAGAATGGCGAGGATACTCATCTCACCACTCTCTACGCAGCCACATCGGATGAGCGCTTCGAGACCAAGGTGATGAACCTCTACGAAGGTGCCTCTGCTACTGACTATGGTGTGAAATGCTACACTTTGCCCAATGGTATGTTTGCCCCCGATGGTACGACACCTACTGTAGAGTTCTTCAAGCAGGGGCATTATCTCAACGAACTGGAGTTTGTGGTAGGTGAAGACGGTAAGGCGCGCATCGGTTTGGAGAAGACCGAAATTCTTGCCAACGATTACGAGGTGGTAGGAGAGTGGAACCTCTACTACCTTGGTTCTGTAGAACCCGAACCCGCAGATGTTACCTCACTCATCGTCAACAATAACTTCGACCCAGCCAAGGGTGACAAGAACACAGGCGTTATTGAAGGCTGGACTACCAGTGCCATGAATGGCTATAAGCAGAATACCGTCAGCTACAATAAAGCAACTATTACTTTGTACCAAGATCTCGTAGGTTTACCCATGGGTAAATATAGGGTGACCGTACATACCTACTACCGTGCTGGTTACTACAATGAGGAGTGGGATCGGAAGGAGAATGGTGAGGAAACTCATCTCACCACTCTCTACGCAGCCACATCGGATGAACGTTTTGAAACCAAGGTGATGAACCTCTACGAAGATGCCTCTGCTACCGACTATGGTGCGAAGTGCTACACTTTGCCCAATGGTATGTTCGCCCCCGATGGTACGACACCTACTGTAGAGTTCTTCAAGCAGGGTCATTATCTCAATGAACTGGAGTTCGTGGTAGGTGAAGACGGCAAGGCGCGCATTGGTCTGGAGAAGACCGAGATCCTCGCCAATGACTATGAGGTAGTGGGTGCATGGCATCTCTACTATCTGGGCAAATCAGAAGGTGAAGGTGATGGCATTCAGCGTGTAGATAACGCTCCTGTGTTCGCCACAGAGATCTACACTCTCGATGGCGTTCGCATCAGTGCTCCGCAGTCCGGCATTAACATCATTCGCACTCTCCGTGCCGACGGTACAGTGGAGGTGAAGAAAGTGCTGGTAAAGTAATAGGTGGAAAATGTAAAGAGGGTGTGCATGTCGTTTTTGCACACCCTCTTTCTTGTAGATCCGGTATATATTATTCGAATTGGCATCATCAATAAGATAAATGGTGTCATAAAATTGCGCATCTCGAATAATTTAGCTAATTTTGCAGCCAATTGTATGTTGGCTGCAAAATGTTTTTTATTGTGGCCTATATATAATAAGGTGTAGCAAGAACGAAAAAAATAATACATATAGGACAATGATTAAGATTACTTTTCCTGATGGCTCGGTGAGGGAATACGAAGCTGGCGTTACCGGCTTGCAGATTGCCGAGAGTATCAGCAGTCGTCTGGCACAGGATGTGCTGGCCTGCAGTGTGAATGATGAAATAGTGGAACTCAACCGTCCCATTCTGGAGGATGCCAGCATCCGTCTGCACAAGTGGGACGACGAGCAGGCCAAGCATGCCTTCTGGCACACCAGTGCCCATCTCTTGGCTGAGGCTCTACAGGAGCTGTATCCCAATATCCAGTTTGGTATCGGTCCCGCCATCGAAAGCGGATTCTACTACGACGTGGATCCGGGTGAGGGTGTGACTATCAAGGAGGGAGACCTCGAGGTCATCGAGAAGAAGATGGCTGAGTTGGTTGCCAAGAATGAGAATGTAGTGCGCAACGAGATCTCGAAGACCGAGGTGCTGAAGATGTTTGGCGACCGTGGTGAGACCTATAAGTGCGAACTTATCTCGGAACTTGAGGATGGTACCATCACCACCTATACGCAGGGGGCATTTACTGACCTTTGCCGTGGACCGCACCTCGTCTCTACTGCCCCCATCAAGGCAATCAAGTTGACTTCTGTGGCTGGTGCCTATTGGCGTGGCGACGAGAAGCGCAAGATGATGACCCGTATCTACGGTATCAGTTTCCCAAAGAAGAAGATGCTTGATGAGTATCTGGTGATGATGGAGGAGGCCAAGAAGCGCGACCACCGTAAGATTGGTAAGGAGCTTGAACTCTTCATGTTTACCGAGATGGTAGGTAAGGGCTTGCCTATGTGGTTACCTCGCGGTACCGCTCTCCGTTTGCGCTTGGAGGATTTCTTGAAGCGTATCCAGAAACGTTTCGGCTATCAGCAGGTGATGACTCCGCATATCGGTAATAAGCAACTCTATGTGACTTCGGGTCACTGGGATCACTATGGAAAGGACAGCTTCCAACCCATCACCACACCTGAAGAGGGTGAGATGTACCTGTTGAAGCCGATGAACTGTCCCCATCACTGTATGATCTACAAGTGGCAGCCCCGCTCATACAAGGATCTGCCTCTCCGTTTGGCTGAGTTCGGTACCGTGTATCGCTATGAACAGAGTGGTGAGCTCCATGGTTTGACTCGTGTACGTAGCTTTACCCAGGACGATGCCCACATCTTCTGCCGTCCCGACCAGGTGAAGGAGGAATTTATCCGTGTGATGGATATTATCCAGATTATCTTCAAGGCACTCAACTTCGAGAACTATGAGGCTCAGATTTCATTGCGCGACCCCAATAATACGACCAAGTATGTAGGTTCTGACGAGAACTGGGCACGTGCCGAGCAGGCTATCGTAGAGGCTTGCGAGGAGAAGGGTCTGAAGGCTCGTGTAGAAACAGGTGAAGCTGCTTTCTACGGCCCCAAGCTCGACTTCATGGTGAAGGATGCTATCGGTCGTCGTTGGCAGTTGGGTACCATTCAGGTTGACTACAACTTACCCGAGCGCTTCCAGCTGGAGTATACTGGTTCGGACAACCAGAAATATCGTCCCGTGATGATTCACCGTGCTCCCTTCGGCTCAATGGAGCGTTTTGTGGCAGTGCTTATCGAGCATACCGGTGGTAAGTTCCCCTTGTGGCTCACCCCCGACCAGGTGGCTATCCTGCCTATCTCGGAGAAGTTCAACGACTATGCCGAGCAGGTGAAGAGGGAACTTGAGCAGTACGACGTGCGTTGCATCATTGACGGACGTAGTGAGAAAATCAACCGCAAGATCCGTGACAATGAGATGAAGCATATCCCCTACATGCTCATTGTTGGCGAAAAAGAGCAGGCCGAGGGTACAGTTACCGTACGCAGACAGGGCGGAATCAACGAAGGAAGCCTGAAAATAGCCGAATTTGGTGAAAAAATCGAGGAGGAAGTTAATAATATGATAAATGAATGGTAACTTTTGCAAGCAGAAGATAGGCTATACCTCGGAAAGTTGCATATAAATCTAATTTAATAGAATCTCTTCCTCGTTCTGTAAAGAAAAATTAAGAATTTTCTATACTTTCGTTCGTTGAGATTTGCGTTTTCGCTCGGTTTGCACTATCTTTGCGCCCGCATTTGACAATGTGGGCGGCAAGATTGCCGTTTCGTAGCGTTAGATACAGAACAAAAAAGAATTAGTAACCATTAAAAAAGACAGCAGAACAAACAAATTCATCTGAATGAAAAAAGACAACCTGAAAGGCCAACACCGTATCAATGAACAGATACGAGCCAAAGAAGTCCGAATTGTTGGTGACAACATTGAATCTACCGTAGTGTCAATCCATGAAGCACTGAGAATAGCCGAAGAGAATGAAGCAGACTTGGTAGAGATTTCACCGAACGCCGTTCCGCCTGTTTGCAGAATTATTGATTACTCAAAGTTCCTGTATCAGCTGAAGAAGAAACAGAAGGAGATGAAGGCCAAGCAAGTGAAGATTGACGTTAAGGAAATCCGCTTCGGCCCTCAGACAGATGACCACGACTACAACTTCAAACTGAAGCATGCCATTGGCTTCCTTAAGGATGGAGATAAGGTTAAGGCATATGTGTTCTTCAAGGGACGCTCAATCCTCTTCAAAGAGCAGGGCGAGGTGCTGTTGCTGCGTTTTGCCAACGACCTTGAGGAGTATGGTAAGGTAGACCAGATGCCTGTACTCGAAGGTAAGCGCATGACCATCTTCATTTCACCGAAGAAGGCTGCCGCTCCCAAGAAAGAGAAGCCCGCTCAGCAGAAAGAGGAAAATTGAAAGTGAAAAGATGGAAGTTGATATCTTGAATCCATAAGGGAGTACTTTCATCTATCATCTTTCAACTATAAACTTGAGAAAAGCGGCTGCGTGCCGGTATAGTACGCACCGTTTATATATTAATAATTAAATAATAACTAACAACATGCCAAAAGTTAAGACTAACTCCGGTTCAAAAAAAAGATTCGCTCTTACCGGAACAGGTAAAATCAAGAGAAAGCACGCTTATCACAGTCACATCTTGACAAAGAAGACTAAGAAGCAAAAACGTAACCTTGACCACTTTACACTTGTACACGGTGCAAACGTAAGCCAGGTTAAGGAACTTCTTGCAATGAAGTAATCTTAAAGTTAAGCGAGTTATTCTAAAAACAATTATTAATCGGATGGTTAGCAAAACCAAGACTGCCCCGGGCAGCGCTAACATCTAAAAACGAAACAAAACTATGCCAAGATCAGTAAATCATGTTGCTTCAAGAGCAAAGAGAAAGAAAATTTTAGGTTTAACCAGAGGTTACTTCGGTGCTCGTAAGAACGTTTGGACCGTTGCCAAGAATACTTGGGAGAAGGGTCTGACCTACGCTTACCGCGACCGTAAGAATAAGAAGCGCAACTTCCGTGCCTTGTGGATCCAGCGTATTAACGCTGCCGCTCGTCTCGAGGGTATGTCTTATTCTCAACTGATGGGTGCATTGCACAAGGCTGGTATCGAGATCAACCGTAAGGTGCTCGCCGACCTCGCAATGAATCATCCTGAAGCTTTCAAGGCTATCGTAGCTAAGGCTAAGGCTGCTTAATTGTGGCTCACGCAGCTTAAATAATCACTTGCGAAATAGTGTTATTTAACATGATAACGAAAAAAGAGGCTTCGGCCTCTTTTTTTATTGGAGAAAACTTCCTATATTTGCATTAGCAAAAGCAGGAGAGAAGCGCATTCGTTGCGAACAATCAAGCTTTCGGCTGCGTTCTTTGAAGTGAAGAAGAGAAAGATGGGGTATGAAGGTGTAGAAAGAAAAACGAATTGTTTGCAATGAGTAGGGGACTTTCAACTTTCAGTTTCAACTTTCAATTCGAAATATAGTCGTGTCGGTTTAGACTGGGAAACTCATCAATTATATCTGAAACCGAGGACAGCTTCGACTTCCAATGGCGGGCCACGCCCCGTAAGGGGTAACCTTGAGTCGGTGGATTACAAAGGGGGCGAGCACTCAAATCCTATTTCTCGGAGTTTCATCGCATCAATCCGGCACGACTTCTTTATATATAAACGCCAAAAGGTATTAATAACGTATTTGCTGTGGGCAGAAACAAATTTTCAAAACGCGAGATAGACATTATCGGTAAGCTCCTGAGTCGTAAAATGGCAGGCAACCGCAATCAGCAGAAGATGGTGAGACATACGCTTCGCACCGTCTTTGACTTTAACATCTCTGATTTCAACGTGCAAGGAAAAGCCTTCGGCTCCGAAGACCTGCAATCTTGTGTGCGCCGTGGCGTTATCCATATCTTGGATGATGCCACCATAGAGACCATGAAGGTGCGCTATGCCGAAAAGAAACAGCACGAAGAGGCTCTACGCCAAGCTGAGGCAGTGGCCGACGGCGAAGCGGTAGATTGGCAAGAGGTGCAGCGCCAGTGGGACGAATATTACGCCCAGCATCCGGAATGACTCTCTCTAAATTATAATGCCTCAAATGGCTAAATAGTATAACTTGTAATGATGGTTAAGAAACGCGTAAGATCTCAAGGTCTTGCGCGTTTGTTCTTTCCAAAAAAATGACTTTTCCGGGGTATCTTCAGCAAAAAGTGTAAAGAAACTTTACAATTTTCGCTCAAAAAAGCGTTTTTTCGATTTTTCTTGCGGAAAGTGTTTGCTTGTGTGAGTAACTTCGCTAAGCAAATCGCGCACGACTATTAATAACCGAAAAAACGCAATACGACAATGAAGGAGTTTTTCAAAAATCTCGGACGCTACAGAGTGTCGTCCACGCTCAATATCCTGGGCCTCGGCATTGCCTTCGCGGCAGCTTACATCATCTTGGTGCAAGTAAACTTTGACCTCGCCTACAATCGTTGCTTCAAGGATGCGGAGAGGATATATCGCTTGGAGTTTAAGTCCGTAATGGGCGACGAGGGCAAGAAGATGCCACACGTGTCTCATTATGTAGGTGAGGCTGTGGGCGACAACAATGCCAATGTGGAGGAGTATGCTTGGGCGTTCCCTTATCCTCAGCCAAACATTTTTATAATTCTTCCTCAGGAAGAGATAAAAGAGTATTTTCAAGCGGAAGCTCGCATCTGCTCATACAATCTGCCCCAATTGTTCAACATACCGCTCCTCGACGGCAGTTATGAAGAATTGGCGCATCCCAACTCCATCGTGATAAGCGAGTCGTTTGCCCAAACGCACAACCTCAAGGTGGGCGATGCCGTGATGACGGGAAGCGAGAAAGCACCCAATATGAATGTACAGACGATACGGGGTATCTATCCTGACTTCCCCGACAACTGTGAATTCGCAAACACCGTAGTCTTGCAGTTGACCGACAAGGAGATAATGCCAGGCAAGGATGAGTTTTGTTACTCCTATTATTATAAGGTGTATGATGTTGGGCAGAACGATATGGTGCTTGCCAATGGTCTCCGCCTGATAGCACCGAGGTACGGTGAAGCATACGAGGATTTGCGGAAGGCCTCAGAAGGTGCCAGCCAAGAGCAATGGCTGAAACTGGGGAAAGAATATATGCGACTGACGTCGGTCTATGACATCTACTTTGCCAATGATGTAGAGGGAATCATTGGTCACGATATTGGCAACAGATTTACCACCTACACATTGCTGAGCATTGCGGTGCTGATACTGGCCATTGCATTCATCAACTTCGTGAACTTCTTTATGGCGATGGTGCCACGGCGCATACGACGTGTGAATACGGAGAAGGTGTTTGGCTGCTCTACACGTCGCCTGCGCATGGGCTTTGTGCTCGAAGCCGTAGGACTGGTAGTGCTCGGCCTTCTATTGGCTGCCTACATCGTCTTTATGGTAGCGCCAGAGTTGACTGGGATGATTTCTACATCGGTTTTGCTAAGAGACAATCCGATGATAGCCTTGTCTATTGTTGGTGCTGGCCTTCTGCTTGCCGTGGTCAGCAGCATCTATCCTGCCTACTATATCACATCCGTGCCACCTGCCTTTGCCCTGAAAGGCACGTTTGGCAACACAGCTTCGGGGCGTCGTATGCGCTACGTGCTATTGGGCATACAGTTTGCCATCTCCATCGCCCTCATCACCTGTACGTTGTTTATTCGCTTGCAACATACCTATATGATGCGTTACGATATGGGCTTCAACAAAGAGAACGTGCTTGGGGTCAATCTCGGAAGCGGAAATGCCACCAAATCGCGGTGGGACTTCAATGCGCGTCAACAGTTTACCCATGAGCTGAAGACCAATCCGATGATTGTAGATGCAGCCTTTGGCTCGGAAAACTTCATTGCACCCACCCGCTCAACGCATAACAGAGTGACGGAGAAGGGTGATAACATCTTCTTTCAGTCCTATTCCGTGTCATATAACTTCCTTCGAGTTATGGGAATCGAACTGATTGAAGGACGTGACTATATGCCGGAAGACGAACAACAAGACGACAAGCAACTCTACATCTTCAACGAAACGGCACAGAAGGAATTTGGTCTGAAGGTAAATGAAGATTTGAGCGGAGCTACTGCCATCGGTTTCTGTAAGGACTTCAAGTTCCGTTCCCTGCAATATGAAAGTTCTGCCTTTGCCTTCTGCGTAAGAGAGCATACAGGGTACATCAAGCATTGCTACGTGCGCACAACAGCAAACGCCGATATTGAAGCCGTGGAAAAGCATATCAAGGACTGTGTAACAAAGATGGGCGATGATGCGAACTCAATTACCATCGAGTTCTTCGATGAAGAACTGGATCGCCAATACGAGAAGGAGCGCGAGCTGAACCGCTTGATTACCATCTTTGCTCTCATCTCCATCTGCATCTCACTGATGGGAGTCTTCGGCCTCGTGTTCTTCGAGACCCAGTATCGCCGTCGCGAGATTGCCTTGCGCCGTGTACACGGAGCTCAGATAAGCGAGATACTGCGTATGTTTGTGCTGCAATATGCCCGTATGGTGGGTGTGGCCTTCCTCTTTGCCGTGCCCGTGAGCTACCTCATTATGACGCGCTGGCTCGAAGGGTATGCCTACCACATCCCGCTCTACTGGTGGGTCTTCGCCCTTGCCCTCCTCATCGTGCTCGTCGTCACCAGTGCTATTGTGTTGGCCCGCTCGTGGAAGGCGGCGAAGGAGAATCCCGTGAATGCGTTGTATAAGGAGTAAAAGGAGAGGTATGAATCAATAAAACAAACAAGCGTTTCTGTCATTTTGAGCAACGCGAAAAATCTCAACAACACACTCTGCGAGATCTTTCACATTCGTTCAAGATGACAAACAGACAAACAACAAGATTTTTCAAGCCTGTGACAAAAAATCACGCCTGTGATAATTCTTGAGAAAGGGACAAAACAAAAATACGTACAATGCAAACAATAAAAACACTATACTATTATGAAAGAGTTCTTTAAGAATCTCGGACGCTACAAAGTGTCGTCCACGCTCAATATCCTGGGCCTCGGCATCGCCTTCGCGGCAGTTTACGCCATCTTGGTACAGGTCTATTACGACCTTAGTTTCAATAGCAGCATTAAGGATGCTGACCGCATCGTACGCATTGACAAGCGCTTCTACAGTTGGGGCGAAGACAAATGGTTTGCCACAATGCCCGACCCTTTGGGGCTGCGATGCGGTGATGACGAACTGGTGGAGAGTTTCGGGCGACTGCAACGCAAGATACGGTGGGACAGTGACGGCACCATTGTCATTAACTTGGAGAAAGATAATGAGCGCCATCCCGTTAAAGTCGGATTCGCACAAGGAACGGCAGGTATCTTGAATACTTTGGATTTCAAGATTGTAGCTGGAAGTACATACAATTTCGAAAACACGGGAGGCATACTGCTTAGCGAACAATTTGCCAATATCCATAATCTCCAGACAGGCGATATCATATATGATGGAGACAGAGGAATATCGGTGAACGGAATATTCAAGGACTTCCCGAGAAACAGCGACTTCTACGGTATCCAGCTGTTCAATTGCATCCCCAACCAGAGTTTGAACACGAGTGAGGGAAATGAAATCTTCTATTGGTATTATAAGCTAAAGGATGCTAAGATGAAAGATGCATTCCTGAAGAATGCCTATATCAAGTTCCACGAGAGCGACAAGATAAGGGGGAATGCAGAAGACAAGACAACGCTGGATGACTATCGTAATACAATCGCTGACCTGCGCATTACCGCACTCGATGAGACCTATTTCTCGACTTGCCACTCGGAATCGAAAGTTGGCAACCGCTCTACTACCAATGTGCTGCTTGCCTTTGCGGTGATTCTTCTCATCATTGCATTTATCAACTTCATCAATTTCTTTATGGCAATGGTACCGCGTCGCATACGCCGTGTGAATACGGAGAAGATATTCGGCTGTCCTACGTGGCGCCTACGCATAAGCTTCGTGCTTGAGGCCATAGGGTTGGTATTGCTTGCTCTGCTGCTTGCAGCCTTCATCGTCTTTATGACAGCGCCCGAGTTCAATATGACGCGTCTGCTTTCTGTGCCTGTCGACCTTCACGAGAACGTGCCTATAGTGCTCATCACGCTTGGAGCTGGTATCTTGCTTGCCATCGTGGCCAGTCTGTATCCTACCTATTATATAACGTCCGTGCCTCCCGCCTTTGCCATCAAAGGTTCGTTTGGCAATACTGCGGCAGGCCGTCGCCTACGCTATGCCCTGCTGGGATTACAGTTCTTTATCTCATTGTCGCTCATCACCTGCTCGCTTTTCATCAACAAGCAGTACCGCTTCTTCATGGACTACGACATCGGCATCAATCGCGAACATCTGCTGTGTACCGAAGTGCCGGTAGGACTGACCTACGAGGCCAATCGGAACAACTTTACTCAAATGCTCAAGGAAAACCCGATGATACAGGAGGTGGCATACACAGAGACCAATCTCATTGCCGAAAGCCGTCAGAGGTACAATTGCCACGCGGTAAAGGAGGATAAATCAATACTCTTTCAGATGCAACCTGTCACGTGGGACTTCCTCCATTTGATGGGTATCGACATTACTGAAGGACGCGACTTTGAGAAGCAGGACGAACAAGCACCTACCTCAATCTTTATCTTTAACGAAACGGCCCGCAAGCAATATGATATAGGACTTGATACGGAAATAACATATCACATGAAGCCTGCCAAGATTCTTGGATTCTGTGAAGACATACACTTTCGTCCGTTGCAATACGAGCAGATGCCGTTAGCTTTCACCGTGATACCCGACAATAGAGGACGTGGCTATCCTCACCTTTATATCCGTACGGTACCGGGAGTCGATGTAGAGGCTGTAGAAGCGCACGTACGCGAGTGTGTAGGTCGTCTTGCTCCCAACGCCTATCTTGAAAACATCAAGGTACGATTCTTCTACCAAGAGTTGGGCGAGGAATATGAGAAGGAGAAGAAGGCCAATATGCTCATTACGGCATTCTCTATTATTTCCATCCTCATTGCCTTGATGGGAGTCTTCGGCCTCGTGTTCTTTGAGACGCAATATCGCCGTCGCGAGATTGCCCTGCGCCGTGTACACGGAGCGCAGATAAGCGAGATACTGCGTATGTTTGTGTTGCAATATGCCCGTATGGTGGGTGTGGCCTTCCTCTTTGCCGTGCCCGTGAGCTACCTCATCATGACGCGCTGGCTCGAAGGGTATGCCTACCACATCCCGCTCTACTGGTGGGTGTTCGCCACGGCCCTGCTCATCGTGCTCGCCGTCACCAGCGCTATTGTGTTGGCTCGCTCGTGGAAGGCGGTGAAGGAGAATCCCGTGAATGCGTTGTATAAGGAATAAAATGAGCGGAGGAGAGTGTGATAATTGGAAAAGACTGTTCCCCAAAGTCGTTTTTGGGGACAGTTTGATGGTTTTATTTGATTCCTCTCTGATTCAATGCCTGCTGGTATCGGCGGGCATTGGCATTATGTTCAGCTAAGGTAGAGGCGAAGTTGTGATAGCCCGAGAAGTCCTCCTTGGCACACATATATATATAGGAATGCTTGGCAGGATTGAGTACGCTCTCGATGGCTGCGATGCTCGGTATACGTATGGGGCCAGGGGGAAGGCCGGCATACTTGTAGGTGTTGTAGGGCGAGTCTATCGTGAGGTGGACGAGGAGGATGCGGCGCAGGTCGAACTTGCCGTGGGCAAACTTCACCGTGGGGTCGGCTTGCAGCAGCATGCCGCGCTTCAGGCGATTGAGGTAAAGTCCCGCAACGAGGGGCTTCTCATCGTTCTTGTTCGTCTCCTCATCTACGATAGAGGCCAATGTGGTAACCTCGATAGGGGTGAGCCCTTGTGCTTGTGCCTTCTTCCTGCGCTCGGTGTTCCAGAAGGTGTCGTGCTCCTTCTTCATGCGTGCGATAAACTGCTTCGGCGACATGGTCCAGTACACCTCGTAGGTGTTGGGCAGGAATAGGGTAGGGAAGGTCTCTTCCGTGTAACCAAGGCTGTCGATAAGGTGATGGTCGGTCAGGATAGTGGCTATCGCTGCGGAGTCTGTCATAAGCTGCTTGCCCACAGCACCGGCCAGTCGGTCGAGCGTGCGCACCGAAGGAATTACGAGCCGCACCGGTGTCTGGTTGCCAGAGAGCAGTCGCAGGCAGATATCACGCATCGAATCGCCTGGACGTATGGCATAGTTGCCTGGCTTTATCCGTTCGTCATACTTATAGTATCTCATCAGAGGGGTAAATGCCATCATGCTACCTATTCCCTCTGCCGATGCTACTTTGTCTGCCACTGTGCTGGTGTTGTCTTCGGGATAAATTTGTATATAGCTGGTCTCTGCACCGCTCACCTGCGGACCCAATACCTTGTCGTATGCAATATAGCCCACTGCCGCTACAGCAACGAGTAACACTGTCACTACTATACCCGTTATTATACGTTTCTTCATATCCGCCATGGGTTTTTAGAATACGTGTAAACTGACGTAGTGATTATCCTTTTCTGTATATTTCATCTCAATCATCACGTGACGATTTGCTGTTGTTCGTTTACAACTCCTCGCTCAAGTACCCTTTAGGTAGCTGACGGCAATTGTATTGCGAAGCCATAATCTCCCCGTAGGCTCCTGCTGAACGTATGGCGATAAAGTCGCCACGATGGGTAGCGTTGAGGTCGACAGACTTGCCGAAAACGTCGGAGCTCTCACATACAGGACCCACCACATCGTAGGTGAGCTCGGGCTCATCGGATGAGATGTTCTCGATGCGGTGATATGCCTGATACAAGGCAGGACGGATGAGGTCGGTCATGCCAGCATCGACGATGGCAAAGCGCTTGCAGGTGCCCTCCTTTATGTAAAGGACGCGTGTGATGAGACTGCCGCACTGGGCTACGATGCTACGGCCGAGCTCAAAATGGACGGTCTGTCCGGTCGTGAGGTGCAGGTGCTTGCGGAACACCTCAAAGTAGCTGTGGAAGTCGGGGATGTACTTGTGGTTGGGGTGTCCGTAGTCGACACCGAGTCCGCCACCCACGTTGATGCTTCGGATGGGATACTTGCGGCGACTGAAGAGGGTGGTGAGCTCGTTGATGCGGTTGCACAGTGCCACGAAGTCAATCATGTCCAATATCTGTGAGCCTATGTGGAAGTGTATGCCCACGAAGTCGATATGAGGCAGGGCAATGGCTTGTTCGATGACGGCCTCTATCTGTTCGAGGTTAATACCGAATTTATTCTCGGCCAAGCCTGTGGTGATGTTGCTGTGTGTGTGTGCACCTACATTGGGGTTGATGCGAAGGGCGATGCGTGCCACCTTGTCCTTTTGTGTCGCCAGTTCGTTGATGATGAGTAGTTCGGCTTCTGACTCTACGTTGAAGCAGTGGATGCCGTAGTCGAGGGCGAGGTTTATCTCGCGGTCGCTCTTGCCTACACCGGCATATACCACCTTATGGGCAGGGAAACCTGCTTCGATGGCTGCACGTACTTCGCCGCCACTGACGCAATCGGCACCGAAGCCCGCCGCACTGATGATACGTAGTACCTTGGGATTGGCGTTGGCCTTGATGGCGTAGTGCATCTCGTACTCTGGATTGTGCCGAAGCTCCTCACGGATGGTGTCGAGAGTTTCGCGCAGTACCTGAGTGTCGTAATAGTAGAAGGGCGTTTCGATATTTTGGAAACGCTGTATGGGGAAGGTACCTTTAATCATCTCTTTAATTGTTAAACAACTTGTCGCTCAGTGCCTGTAAAGCACGTTTCTTGTCGCTCTCCTTGATGAGGAAGGATATGTTGTAGTTGCTACCACCGAACGAAATCATACGGACGGGAATGTCGCGCATGGCATCCATGGCGCGGGCTTCGAAACCGATGTTCTCCCAGTCCATATCACCTACAACGCAAATGATACACATGTTGTGGTCGATGGTTACGGTACCGTACTTCTTTAGGTCGTGGACAATCTCGTTGAGGTGTTTGGTGTTGTCGATACTCATGGAAACGCCTACCTCGGAGGTGCAAATCATATCGATGGGGGTCTGATAGCTCTCGAAGATCTCGAACACCTTGCGCAGGAAACCGTGGGCAAGGAGCATGCGGCTCGACTTGATCTTGATGGCGGTAATATTTTCCTTGGCTGCTACGGCTTTGATGGTACCAGGGTCGGCCTCGTTGTTGATGGTAGTACCTGGTGCTTCGGGCTGCATCGTGTTCAGCAACTTTACGGGGATGTTGGCAAATTTGGCAGGCTGTATGCAGGTGGGGTGGAGTATCTTGGCTCCGAAATAACCTAACTCGGCTGCCTCCTCGAAGTGAAGATGGCGCACGGCAGTGGTCTTGTCTACGATGCGAGGGTCGTTGTTGTGCATACCGTCGATATCGGTCCAAATCTGAATCTCGCGTGCTCCGATGGCTGCTCCGATGAGCGAAGCAGTGTAATCGCTACCGCCACGCTGGAGGTTATCAATCTCACCGTTGATGTTGCGGCAGATGAATCCTTGAGTAATATAGATTTGTGCTTTGGGACTGGCGGCCAGTACCTCGGTGAGCTTCTCCTTGATGTAGGCTGCGTCGGGTTCCCCGTTTTTGTCGGTGCGCATGTAGTCGAGGGCAGGGATGAGGTGTACGCTCACACCCTGCTCCTTGAGATAGTTGGTCACCATGTTGGTAGAGATTATCTCGCCTTGCGCCAAGATGATGCGCTCCTCGATGGAGGTGAACAGCTGTTTGGTGAATGAACGGAGGTAGTTGAATACATCGCGTACGAGTTCCGTGGTTTTCTGCTTATACTCTTCTGTGCTATACAGCTCACTGATATGTTTATGGTAGAGACCTTCGAGCTTGTTAATGACTTCGTTGGCACTGTCTGGATTGTTGTTGGCCAGGTAGCCACAAATTTCTACCAATGAATTGGTTGTACCCGACATAGCTGAGAGTACCACTATTTTGTTTTCTCCATCGTTGATAAGCGAGGCTACACCTTGCATACGCTGTGCGGAACCTACTGAAGTGCCGCCAAATTTCATTACTTTCATATAATATCAGTATTGTTTTGTTCTTAATTGTTTGTTCTTATTCCTGTCTTTCGGAGTTTTCTGGGTGCTCAGGAGCATTTGTTACTAACCTGTGTCCTTCGCAACGGAACACTTTGCCAGGATACTCCTCTATTAGTTGTAGGTTGTGGGTAGTCATAATGACCGTAGAGCCTTTGGCGCAGATATTGCGCAACAACTCTACAATCTGACGCCCCGTCTCGGGGTCGAGATTTCCGGTAGGCTCATCGGCAAGGATAATCTCTGGTGTGTTGAGGATAGCACGGGCGATGACGATGCGTTGTTGCTCACCACCCGATAGCTCATGGGGCATCTTATACCCTTTGGTGCTCATGCCGACCTGCTCCAGAACCTCTTCGATGCGAAGGGTGCGCTTACCCTTGTCGTTCCAACCGGTGGCTTTGAGTACAAAGTCGAGGTTGTCCCTCACATTACGGTCGATGAGCAGTTGGAAGTCCTGGAATACGATACCGATACGTTTGCGTAGTGCCGGTATCTGCTTGCGACGAATGCGTGCCATATCGTAGCCCAGCACATTGGCATTGCCGCTATGGATGTCGAGTTCGCCATACATCGTCTTGAGTAGGCTCGATTTGCCTGAGCCTACTTTTCCAATGAGGTATACGAATTCACCTTCTTGAACCTGCAGATTCACCTCTTCGAGCACGATATTTTCCTGTTGGCGAATCTCTACGTTCTGATAGTTTACCTGTGACACGTGTATATTTCTTTATTTTAATCCTGTGTAACAATCATTTTTTCTACGATAACACTGCCATCGGTGTATTGTGTCCGTACGATGTTGATGCCCTTTTGCGGAGTGTCATGGCATACGCCATTTAAGGTGTAATAGCTTGTTCTGGCGATAGTGCTTGGTGTTATGACCTCCTCGATATCACTGGCATTGGCAAAGAGAGCATCGACCTCATCGGCCGACAAAGCGTAATTGTATATGCGTAAGTCGTCAATTTCACCTTTGAACATAGCGTCGCCCTTGAATTGGCTACGTCCTATATAATTGAATATGGGGCAAAAGTCTATAGGACGCAAGGTGATGTCGGAAGTGGATGCTTTCAGCTCTCCATTAATATAGGCCGCAATACTGTCATCACTGATGGTGAGCGTGATATGCTTCCAGGTATATGTCCCAAGTCTACTGATATCCATATATTGCTCGTCACCACCGTTCTTGATGGCAAAGCGCATCTTGTTGTTGGCGGCATTGGTGGTGAGGAACATATATTGGTCTTCTCCATTGCCAAAATCGAAGATGCGTTGCCAGCTACCGCTACCCTTCCAGCGTACCCAAAGGGCAATGGTCATTTCACGGCGGTCGGCGATTGCCGTGGGTAGTTGCAGGTAATCGAGACTACCATCCAATGTCAGCGCTTTGTCGCTTAGGTTTTCCTTCTTGGCCGTTAAATATGCGGCCTCACCATAGTGTGCTGCATTCATCTTGTGTAATGTAGCATCAGTCAATGTGTTCTCGAACTGGTATGATGCTATAAGGGCCTGATCGTCGAGTAGAGCTGCTATTACCGAGTCGGAAGCCTCGGAGCGATTCATAGCACGGTCGATAGCCTTTATCTTATATATATAGCTGCGACCTTCGGTTACTGTATTGTCAATAAAGGCCGTGTCAGTAATATTGCGGGCTATAGTGTTCCATGCATAAGGTGCGCCCAGTGATGCATCGGCACGCAAAATGGCATATCCCGTCACGTCCGATTCTTTTACGGTATTCCATGATAGGTTGATGGTGGCAGCTGTAGCCTCGGCCGACAGGCCCATCGGTGCATCGGGGGCATTTTTCTCGCAGGTAGCGTTTGTCGGGAGCAGGCGCCATTGTTGGCGGTCATCACCAGTGAATGCATTCTGCTGAATGGCAGCACCATCAATGCTGCTTCCACTTGATACTTCAAGGCATTTCCCTGAATGGCGGCTAAATATATAGTAGTAGCCATCGCCGGCATATTGGAAATACCATTGCTCGTTAGCTCCTTTGCTTCCTGAATATAAGATAATACCGCCACCATTGGAGGTAGACCAGTTGTTTACATCTAATTGCGAGCCGTTTTTTACATTGGATATATAGAAATAGCTGAAGTCGCCACCTACACGGCTATCTACAGGTGTGATATTCCATTGCTGATAGGTCTGCTTTTTATTGGCTCCCTGGCAGATGGCACTGCCGTTCGATGTGCTGCCATTCTGGGGCATTATCAGCTTGCGGCTCTTTTTGTTCATAAGGATAAACTTTCCTTCGGTAGGGGTTAAAGGCACATCCTCGCCGGCATGTATTTCAAGCACGCGCTCGGCGTTAGTCTGGCCTTTCTGATAGCTGCCTATGGCACCTCCAGGAAGTTCCATAATGTATTCGTGCATCGGACCATGTCCATCAAAATATGCCACCTTGTCTTTTGATACCACACGGTACGATGAATTATTGGCTTGTCGTTCCGAAGTGCCGCCAAACAGCTGGATGCGTCCGTCAGGCATACGGTATACCGAGGCGGCTGTCCAGTGTGCACGGTCTTCGCCATAGGCAAGACGCTCGCCAAATGTAGCTTGGCAGTACTGCCCACGGGCACGTCCGTCATACCCCCACCAGATACCTGTTTGCATTCCATATTCAACACCTACCATGGCTTCCATCACATTGTGTAGCTCGTCGGCCGTGGCATAGTGTCCGTTGGCGCGTACCGTTTCGAAGAATTTGGCATAGTTGTCAAACGAGCCGGCCAGCTGGTGCGTGTTGCCTTCGTCAAGGTAGGGGCTTAGTCCGTTATACCATTCGAGCGCTTTGTCACAGTTGAGTGTATTGCCACCGCTCACACGGATGCTGTCAAAGAATTCATCTTCTGTCATCAGTCGGCATATTTCTCTGAAGTCGGCCATTGTTCCTTGGTTCCATGCTGCGAAGTCTGCTTCGTTGAACGGAGCGATGGACACCACATTGAATCCCTTGCTGCGGCAGTAGTTGACGGTAGCCTTAAAAAGCCTTATCCACTCGGCGGGTTTGCCTACATAGTTCTTTCGGTGTTGGGCAGCCTTCTTCTTCCACTCTTCCCATGCCTTCTCGTTTTCGAAATTCTTCAACTCGTTGTCGCAAAGCACTTCATGGTCACTGTTGAGCGCAATGTCCTTAACCCCCGAGAGCCTTATCAGGCGGAGGCGCTCGTTAAGGTCTTTCTGTTGTTCGGCACTCAGCTCGCCATTTTCGTCAACGAGATCACTTGGCTGGAACGACACACGTCCTGTTCCAAGATACTCCTTACCTATATGATTGGTTCCTCTTCGTATGTTGTCTTCACTGGGCCATGCTGTGTCAAGTCCCCAAAGCACGGGAGTCTTCACTCCTTCATCGTCTGTGTTGAAGAGGATTGTCACATCGGTTTTCTGATTGGCTACCAAGTAGTCGCTTGCCGATGCGATAGAGCCGGTGCTTTCTTGTGCATGCAAAGAGGTTGTCGTGCCTAACAGGCACATGGCGTAGAGCAGATGCTTCTTCATAGTCCTTATACGTGATACCTTATGATTATAGGCTACGAAGTTACGCATTTTTTCACAAATGACATAGATTTCTCTGATTTTTGTGGAGTTAGCAGAGAAACTTTGGGTGAAAAGCAGCTTCGGACAGTTTATGCCATATAAGTAGCACCAGTAGAACACTCAGGACATATTCCTGTGATTACATAATTAAACTGTTGCACTTGATACCCTTCAGGAAGATCTACTTTAGGGATACGCTGTTCGAAGAGGCAGATGGTGCGTCCACATCGTAGGCAGCGGAAATGGGGGTGGCGGTCATCGTCGTTGCTATGATGATGTGAGTGACACACCTCGTAACGTGCCGATCCGCTACCGTCGTTGATGGAGTGGAGCAGGTGCTGCTGCTCGAAGAGGGAGAGTGTGCGGAATATGGTAGAGCGGTCGGCCGGATAAAGAATATCTTCTATTTGCCTGAGTGTCAATGTTTCATCTGCCTCAATGAGGCATTTTAGAACCAGCAAACGCATGGCCGTAGGCTTAATGTTACGTGTCTGCAACAACTCTACAAGGTATTGCTCTGTATTTCTTTGCATGGTTACCTCTTTTTTCGTGTGGCAGTCTTCTTTTTCGTGGTCGACTTCTTGGTTATATTACGTGCCAACTGCGTGGCAAATGTCTTGGCGAAATAGGTAATGGCCGTAGTGGCAACGGTCGCGAGAATACTCTTTGAAGCCTTTTTCGATGGCTTTTGCTGCTTCGTTACCTTTTGCTTTGCTTCTGCCTCCTCTCTTTCGGCAGCCTCCTTCTCTTCCGCTGCAAGCGCTTGTTCGCGTTGTCTGATAATTTTCTCGGCGGCAGATTCACGATTGATTGCGGTGTCGTATTTGCCTGCTATTTTGGATGCATTGTTAATCCCCTTGCGTTGCTCTTCCGTAATGGCTCCTATCTGGCTGAGTGGAAAAAGGATTTTTGCACGTTCCACCATGGAGGGGGCACCCTTTTCATCAAGTAGGGATACCAACGCTTCGCCCGTACCTAATTCCAGAATCTCACGTTCTGTGGAAAAAGCAGGGTTGGGGCGGAAGGTTTGCGCTGCAGCCTTTACCGCGGTTTGATCCTTGGGCGTAAATGCACGCAAGGCATGCTGTATACGATTGCCGCATTGTCCGAGGATAGCCTCGGGAAGGTCTGATGGTGACTGTGATATGAAGTAGATGCCTATTCCTTTCGAGCGTATGAGGCGTACTATCTGCTCTATTTTGTCGGTCAGCGCCTTGGAGGTATCTTTAAAGAGCATGTGGGCTTCGTCAAAGAAGAATACCATTTTGGGCAGGTCCATATCACCCATTTCAGGCATTTTCTCAAATATACTTGTGAGTAGCCAAAGCAGGAAGGTGGAGTATAGCTTAGGCTGTAGCATAAGGCGATCCGCTGCAAGGATATTCATTACGCCACGTCCATTCTCGGTCTGCAATAAGTCGAAAATGTCAAAAGCCGGTTCGCCGAAGAATTTGTCGGCTCCTTGCTCCGAGAGGGTCAGAAGCGCACGCTGTATGGCACCGATGGTCGCAGCTGAAACATTGCCATACATAGTGGAATAGCGGTCGCTGTTCTTGGCCACATAGTCGAGCATAAGTCGGAGATCCTGCATATCAATAAGGGGCAACTGTTCGTCTTCAGCTATACGGAAAGCAAGGGTGAGCACTCCTGTCTGTGTGTCATTAAGTTCCAACAGGCGGGCAAGCAGCATTGATCCCATGCTGGCTATCGTAGTACGCATCGGGTGTCCCTGCTCTCCATATACATCATAAAAGCGAACCGGACACCCCTCGAATTTCAAAGCCGCAGGGTCAATCCCGAACTCCCCACATCGCTTTTCAATGAAACCGCTTAGTCTGCCCACCTGCGAAATGCCAGAGAGATCCCCCTTCATGTCAGCCATGAAGCAAGGTACGCCGGCTTGTGAAAGGGTTTCTGCGAGTACCTGTAGAGTCACGGTTTTTCCTGTTCCAGTGGCTCCTGCAATAAGACCGTGGCGGTTGGCCATCTTGCCAATAAGGTGAATGGAGCCAGCACTCGAATGTGCTACATATAGATTACCATCTTTATACATATCGTATGGATTGTTGTTCTCATTGTTGAATTATATGTCTGCAAAAGTAGACCATTTTGTTGTTTTAAGCAATAGAAAAAGATGAATTCTACATTTTTTTTCTTTTGCTTGGCAACACAAATAAATCGGTGTTTATCTTCGCTTATTCGAATTTTTGCATTAATTTTGCGGCAAGAATGAGAAATTTAGCTCGACATATTGAACTGTTGCTGCGTGACAATGATTGTGTGATACTACCGGGATTCGGTGGTTTCATTGCACAGACAGTGCCTGCTTACTACGTGAGTGAAGAAGCACTGTATTATCCTCCATCGCGTAGTGTCCGTTTCAATGCTGCCATCACAATGAACGACGGACTGCTGGCGCAAAGCTACATGAAGAGCTATCAGGTTGATTATGCGCGTGCAAGCTATATGGTTGATATTGCTATAGAGAAGTTGTGCGATGCTTTGGATGAAGAGGGCATGGTGACACTTCCACATATAGGGACAATCAAGCAAGACGTATACCAATCTATACAATTCATACCCGAAGAGGCAGGTATCAGCTCGCCCTTCCATTTCGGATTAGACTCATTCCTTATCAAGGAACTACATCTGCTACACGAGTCTCCTGAGGCTTCTAAGCAACCTCAATCAATCATCACACACACAGCAAAGACTATCGATGTGCATATCAATAAGAGTGTGCTTCGCCAAGTAATATCGACTGCAGCTGTATTACTGTTACTGTTGATGGTTTCGCTACCCATAGGCAATCATAAGCCTACGGATATAGCCTCTTTGCATCTGACCGACGTGATGGCTACACCTACGGCCAAGCAACAAGTGCCAATCCTCGCCATAGAGGCAACAACCATGGAAGGCGACCTTGCAGTGGAAGTCACCACAGTTGACTCTACAGCGGCAATGTCTCACGCTATCGTGCCGACAGACATGCCTATGATCGAGGAGGCGATAGCTTTGGAAACAATCACTGATGAAGCCATCCAACCTACAGAAATAGCTGTAGAGACACCTCAAGTCAGTGCTGAGGTTCTACCCGAAAAGGTTTATCATGTCATTGTTGCCAGTTTGCCCAACCATCGTGGTGCCGAAGAAACAATGAACCAGTACATCAATAAAGGGTATCCTAATGTATCGTTGGTAGAACGCGACAATCGCATCCGCATATCGCTGGTGCAATTCACCGATAAGGACGAAGCCAACAATTACCTCAAGGAGTTGCGCCAGATTGATGCATTCCAAAATGCCTGGCTACTCGCTGTGCGCAATTAAGAACACGCTTTTATGAAAAGAGTCCGTTGTCCCAAGTGCGACCATTTCATCCAGTTTGACGAGACCAAATACACCGACGGTCAATCGCTCGTATTCGTATGTGATAATTGCCAGAAACAGTTTGGCATACGTATAGGTGTGAGCAAACTGCGTGTCCTGCAGAAAGAGGAGTCAAAGACCAATTCCCTATCAGAAGAGCAGCAGGCCGAGAGTGTAGGTACCATCGTAGCTGTAGAGAACGTGTTCGGCTTTCGTCAAGAGCATCCGCTTCACTTAGGCGACAATGTTATTGGCCGTCGTAACAAAGGCGACGAAGTGGATATACCCATAGAGACCAACGACCCCAGCATGGATCGTCGGCACTGCATCATCAATGTGAAACGCGGCAAAGGGGGCGGCTATGTATATACTGTGCGTGACAATGATAGCATTACCGGTACCTTTGTCATGAACGAGATTCTTGGGGCAAAAGACCGTCTGCGCATTGAAGATGGAGCTGTCATCACACTTGGTGCCACCACCCTCATACTTCACGATGTAAAAGAATAGTGTTGGCTGTAATATTATATCGCCAATATCTTTGACTCCACATCGAAGGGGCAAAGATCATCCATGCGCATGGCATCAACAGCTATTCGTGTCAGTTCTTGTGCATTGGCATAAGGGATTGACTCCTTGTCGGCAAAGTAGCGTCCGGCATCAAGCATGCATTGTTCCGGGATTAAGCCTATCAGTTCGGTGCCTGTCACCTCATAGCCCAGTTCTTGAGCCACCATACACACCGTTTCATACGCCTTATGTATAGGACAAAGCGTGATGTCATTGATGTTCATCGACACTTGTGCACAGCCATACTCCTCAATGTACCAACCTATAGCCTTGCATCCACGAAGCAGTCCCGGACGACGCACTATTTTACCTTGGGTGTCTCGTAGGACATTGCCTTCAGTGTCGCGCTGCACTTCACCACTGGTTCGCACACGAGCCGCGATGGTTGCGGCCACATCACGCGATGTGGTGCTAAGGTTAAAGTTCACGGCAATCAGGAAATTACGTGCCCCCACCACTGTCGCTCCCGAACGTGCGGCTTGCTCTGTGTATTCTCCATCACCAAAATCAGGACGCATCACAGGGTCGCCCATTTTCTCGCGCAAGCCCTCATACTCACCACGGCGACAATCGGCAAGGTTTACGTGCTCGGGACAATAGGCGGCAGCTTCATAGCAATAGGTGGGAATGCCTAATTCTTTATATATACGCTCGGCAAGTTTGCGAGCCAGTTCTGCACATTCGGCAAGTGTGATATTCTTTAAGGGAATCAAAGGAAGCACGTCGGTAGCCCCTATACGAGGATGCTCGCCGTGGTGGTGACGCATATCAATGAGTTCAGCGGCACGCTTCACCATACGGAAAGCAGCCTCCACCACGGCATCGGCAGGCCCCACGAACGTTATTACCGTACGGTTGGCCGCCTCGCCACGATCTATGTGCAATACGCGAACGCCATCGACCGAGCGTATAGTATCGGCGATGGCGTTAATGGTTTCGATACTGCGTCCCTCACTAAAGTTGGGCACGCACTCAACGAATCGAGTGTTCATCATTCAGATTTAGAAATCATATTTAACCATTACACACACACGGTTGTTTTCAACCCAGTAGGTGCTATTAGAAAGCATGGAGACTTTGCCGTCTGCCTGATAAACACCATGAGCCGCAGCTGTATGTTCATACTCAAGACCAATTTGCATGTTCTCCACCTTGTAGGTTACGATAGGCGAGAAACGATAGGCTTGAGCCAAGCCTTTATTGTTACGAACTACGGGAGTCTCTATATACTCATCTCCAGCCGAGCCATAATTCTTCATCCATCCGGCAAAGAAGCCGTAGCGAAGCTTCTTGCCATACATCATGGTTATCCATGCCGAACCGAGCTGCATAGGCTCGTAAGTATATGAACCATTGTCCGATATTTCCACGATGCCGAAGCCTGTAGGTTGCTGCATGTGTGAAGTATTTTGTCCATACACAGCCTTGGCACGGACTGTGAGGTCATCTGCCTTGAGCGAACCGAATGCCATAGCCGAGTAGCTGGTCAGGCGTTCATTGACAAACCTGTTATCAGCCACCACACGCGGAGCTATCGTAGACGCATTTACACCAAAGCCTCCCGAGAGGTGCTTGCCTTTGGCTGTCATCCCTACAAAGAGCTCGGGCACAAGTGCATTGCGCGAATACACATTTGAAGTCTTGTCATCAAGTCCTACCGAACCGTATTGGAATTGATAGAGGGCAGCGGCAGTAAAGGTGAGCGAGGTTATGGGAGAGTAGTTGTAGCGCACCTGCGGCGAGCGGTTGAAGGGATTGAACGGTGCTCCCGTAGCCAAACTGAATACTTCGGGCATCAGGTCGCCCGACATCGGATGCCATGCCTGACCCACGAGCAAATCAGAATTATCCCAAGCCAACTTAGTGTGTGCCTGACGGATGCGGAGATTGAAAGCCGATGAACTGGAAGCACCGCAAAAGTCCGACTCAAACTTGGCCGATGACCGTGCTCCCCAAATCTCGGGACCGCTCACATTGACGCCAAAACGGGTAGTGATGGAGAGGAAGCGTACCGAGGGGATAGCATTCAGGTCCTCTCCATGGGCATTCAGCTTCTGGTCATTGGGGAGCATATTGAACAGCCCTTCGTTAGACTGGACACAACTGCGCGAATCATACGTGAAGTAGTTGCGCACAAAACCATACACCTCGGCCTTCACCGCCTTATCTTGCGCTGAAGCAGCCAGGCCGCTTAACGCAAACAAGCTTACAATCAATATCTTCTTCATACGTTACTTCTTAAGTGTAGGCAAAATTACAAAATACTATTCAAAAAGCCTATAAATTGTAGAATAAAAATTGGAGGAAGAGGCTGCATGAAAGGTCCGCGAGGTCTTGAGCTACGATAAAAACGAAGCGTAAGTTACGATAAAAGGCAGTGTTCTCTTATGGGAAATATGCAGAGACTATGATATAAAGTAAAATCATAACTTATGATTACTTAATCACAACTTATAATTAAGTAATCAGAACTTGTGATTACCTAATCAGAACTTATGATTTGTGTTTACATAAAGGGTAGTAAAGGGTTTACCTCTATTAAAACCAACTTTTTATTCATTTGATTATATTTTTTTTGATAAGCTATTCTGAATTTATATCGAAATCATGTTAAAATAATTCTTCTTCCATTGTTCGTGTTTCAGAATTAAGTTGTACTTTTGCAGTATCTCTACGCCGATACCTTGATTTAGTTGTACGGATTAAGGTGGCAGGGTGGGGATGACATAATGGAAAAAGCGTTTACTTAGCGCTTGTTTTGACGTGTGGAAATCTGGCAGTTTCAACAATCTTGTCAAAAACAAGGCAACGGTAGATGCCTATGGGTATGTTATATCAAAACATTCAGGGTGCTTGCGTGTTGATGCAAGTGCAGTTTGTGCATATTACATATCGGCGTGGGCTTCGGCGTTGCTCGTTTCGACAAGATGGGCGATGCCAGAGCCTCTACACGTGGGACGAGTAACAGGTACAGATTCCCACGCTTTTTCTTTTTAAATAAGGTATTGCCGAGTCTGGGGAGTCTATAGGCTGCAAAATTCATTTTGGCAGTATGAAGAAGTGTGGGTGCATGTTGATTTTGGCTTTGACGCTAACGTCATGTAGTCCTAATGCCTGGGCCATGTTTTATGACATTATGGAACTGACTGGAGGTGTGTTAGGGTTGACTGCAGGGGTGATTGATTTGGTCGATGGCAATAATAGCACATACAGTAGTGGCAGCTATAGTACGCAAAGGAGTGGACGTTCAAGACAAACCATTGAACGGGAAATAGCTGAATATGAAAAACGCATCGGAGAGTGTGAACGGTACATGGAGAATACAACCAACCCTGTTACACAAAGGCAGTATATGCAGACCATACAGAACTATAGGAAAATGATACAAGATCGTTACCGAGAGTTGCAAAATCTCTGAAATAAGGAATTATCTAAATTAAACACAACAATTATGAAAAAAAAGATTTTTATGCTGATGGCATTGGCATTGTGCTTTACATTCAATGCTTGTGACCCTACTGTTGATCCAATTCCAGAAGAGGGTGTGGACATTTCGTTGAACAAAGAAGAATTGGTACTTGAAATTGGGCAGAGCGAGAGGCTTGTTGCTGCTTTTGACCCTGTTGATGCTTCTAATACAGCCCATACGTGGAGTAGTGGCAACCCAAAGATTGCTTCGGTTGACGAAACGGGCAATGTTACGGGTGTGAGTGTAGGCGAGACAACAGTTGCAGTCAAAGCTCTGGATGGCGGCAAGATGGCGACATGCCGAGTAACCATCGTTGAGAAGTTTATCTCTGTTACAGGAATCACGCTTGACCAATCGGAATGTACAATGATCGAGGGTGACGAATTGGTCTTGGTGGCTACAATCAAGCCATCCAATGCATCGAAGAAAGCGGTCAGTTGGAGTTCCGACAACAAGGAGGTGGCCGTGGTGAGCACCGAGGGACGCATCACAGCTATAGCCCCGGGTGAAGCAACCATCACTGCAACCACTGAGGATGGTGAGAAGACGGCATCGTGCAAAATTACTGTCATTGCGCGTGGAGCAAAAATTTCGGAAGCCGATGTGACAAATATCACATCCAACTCGGCACTTGTTACAGGCCACGTAGAGGTGTCGGGTGTAGAGGTCTCTGAAGTGGGCCTTTGCTGGGCTACCACACAGAATCCTACCATAGAGAACCAGAGCATCAAGTCTTCATCGAAGCAGGGCGTGATCTATACCATCCGTAATCTATCGGCCGAAACAACTTATTACGTACGTCTGTACGCGGTTATTGATGGTTCTGTAAAGTATGGTAACCAAAACATCTTCGCCACCCTGCCAGCTGTTGATTTTGATATCCCCGAGATTTCGGATATCGCAGCCCACTCTACGGTAGTGAATGGTGTTGTTTATGCCAATGGCTCGAAGTTGGATGAAACGGGAGTGGTATATGGCACAGCCTCTATGCCTACAATAGACAACAACAAGGTGGTAGTTTCTGATGAGAATATCAATTGTTCTATATATGACTTGCTGGCCGATACTCGTTACTATGTGCGCTTATATGCTGTGGTAAATGGTCAAAGCTATTATAGTGAAGAGGTGGAGTTTGTGACTAATGAAGAACTGATTGTTAAATTTGCTCCTACAGACTATTATGAAAACCGACTTATATTGAAAGCGAAAGCCCCCAAAGGATATACAAGTGTGGAGGTATGCTACAATACCAAGCCGAATCCTAAGATTACCGATAATACCGCTACGGCTACATTAGATAAGAATGGTGATTTTGTATGGGATTTGACTGGACTCGCTAAGGGTACTACCTATTATATCAGACCTTATAGTAGAACTGGGGCGAAGATTGATTATCATGAAGAGGAGGTATCAACAGAAACCTTGGGAGGAACTTATGGCTTTTCAAATGGATCATCATCATACTATGGTGACCGTAAACAAAGAATGCATATAGATTACGTATTGCCTCAGGGTACATATATGGTTAGTTATGAGAAGAATGTTTATACTTATGGAGTTAATAATACTGAAACTGGAGAATATAAACAGTCAATCTATATTGATGGAGGGAAAGGTACGTTCTATATAGAGAAAGACCGTTATAATGCTCACGGTGAAGTATATGTGATGGACATAGAAAGAAATATTATATTTCACTATTAAACAAAGTGGAAAATCAATATTACATGATTCATTATTAAATCATTTCCAATGGATCTCGAACGCAGAAAATTCTTTAAGACGGTAGTGACCAAGGTACTACCGATTTTAGGCACCATAGTTGTTGCTCCCAACCTGTTATCCTCCTGTTGTCCCGATGACCTTGTATTAGGTTGTGGCAATAGTTGTATGGGAACGGCACAAAGTGGTTGTGGAACTTCGTGTAGCAGTTCATGTGTAGGTACAGCTCAAGGTGGATGTGGTAGCAGTTGCCAATCCTCATGCTCGGGCTCGTGCAGTGAAGGTTGTGAGGGGAGTGCCAAGGCTGCTGGATGTGATGGATGTGCAGCATCGTGCAACAGCTCGTGCTCTGAATCATCCACCGCTGCTGCTTGTTCAGGATGTGGCAACAGTTGTAATCGGGCTTGTGCACAATCATGTCTATCGACTTGCCGGAACACTTGTGATGTCACTTGTCAGTTGTCGTGTAAAACGACCTGTAGAGATGGATGCTATCAGGGTTGCTTAGGAACTTGTAAAGGTTACTGTACAATCTTAAACGATTAGGCTGATGGCACAATATAAAAGCAACACCAAAGACTGGCAGTCTGGAATGGCGAAAAGCATCACCTTTATCGTTACTAAGGACTGCCAGCTTGCCTGCAAATATTGTTATCTTGTAGGCAAGAACACGAAAGAGCGCATGCCGTGGGAAATCGCCAAGCAGGCGATAGACTATATCCTCAGTCATGAAAAGGATTTCAAGGAAGAGTCTGTGATTTGGGACTTCATCGGTGGCGAACCCTTCTTGGAGATAGATTTAATAGACCGTATCTGTGACTACCTGAAAGTAGAAATGTATAGGAGAAATCATCATTGGTTCGACTCCTACCGCTTCAGTCTCTCCACCAATGGTATCAATTACCATACGGAGAAGGTACAGAACTTTATAGAGAAGAACCGCAGCCACTTGAGCATAGGCATTACGATTGATGGCACAAAACGGAAGCATGATCTTAACCGTATATGGAAGACTCCAGAGATGGAACGGGGCATTACCCCCAACAACCCATCGGAAGAGCGGGGTTCGTATGACGATGTGGTACGTAATATTCCATTATGGTTGCAGCAATTTCCTGGTGGGTATACAAAGGTGACAGTCAGCAGTGCCGACATACCTTATATAAAGGAGAGTGTACTGCACTTATTTAGTCTTGGCATTCATGAAGTCAATATCAATTGTGTGTTTGAGGATGTATGGAACGAGGGGGATGACAAACTCTTTGAGGAACAGTTGATGGAACTGGCCGATGCTATTATCGACAATAACCTATACAAGGAGAATGCATGCTCGTTCTTTGTAGACCATATAGGAAAGCCTTTGGACTGCACCTTGCAGAATCAGAACTGGTGTGGAGCAGGAAGAATGTTATCAATTGATACAGCAGGCAACTTTTATCCTTGCACACGCTTTGCGCAGTATTCACTTCGCAACAAGCAGGCATGGATTATAGGTAATATTCATGATGGTATCGATAAGAACAAGTTGCGTCCGTTCCTCACGCTAGACCGTTGTACCCAGAGCACACAGGTATGTATTGACTGTGAGGTGACAAGCGGTTGCGCTTGGTGTCAAGGCGAGAACTATGATGCAGCTGATACTCCTACGGTATACCAAAGAACTACGGCAATCTGCAAAATGCATAAGGCGCGTGTAAGGGCCAACAATTATTATTGGAACAAACTGTTCCGAAAGTTAGAGTTGGAAGGTGAGCGCGAAGCCTATGAGAAAAACAAACGTGAGTCTAACGTAAGCAACTGTTGATACGATGCTGAAATATCTTATAATACAATTGGACGATACAAGTACATCGTATTGCCATTACGGAAATCTTAGGAAAGATCACAGACTTATCTCGTTGGAGAATCTGAAAGCTGTTATTCTTTTTGCTATGAAAGAGAACCTGACAGTTCAGTTCGTATATCCGAAGTATGAGTTACCGGAAGAATACAAGGAGGCTATCCGTAGTATCGACCATAGCAAGATAGTTCCTATGGGAAGTAAGGAGAAAGGCGATGTAGTGGTCCTTGAAGGATGGGAAGAATTAGATGGATGTTCGTTGCTTCCCGACATAGCCTATGTGCTTCGTACAGGAAAAAAGGAACTATTCGACAATTATACGCAGATACCTGATATATTACCCAGAGTCGCTCGTTTGAATGTGGTGATTACAGATGTAGAAACTTTCGAAGAGAAGGATTTCTTTACGTATAAAAAAGTGCTGGCCACGTTATCAAAAGAAGTTGAATCGCTTTATGCAAAAGGTTTGTCGCCTCAATTGAATTTGTTGACCGACCGTATGATGTTGGATGGGATGAACAACTGCAATGCAGGTTGGGAGAGTATTACACTTGCTCCTGATGGAAGGTTCTATGTCTGTCCTGCTTTTTATTTGGCTGATGAGGATGAAGACTATGGTTTGGGCAAATCGAAGTATTCAATTGGGGATTTGGAGAATGGGTTGGATATAAAGAATCCTCAACTCTATAAGTTGTCCCACGCTCCGCTGTGTCGTAACTGTGATGCTTACCAATGTAAACGTTGTGTATGGCTCAATCGTAAGATGACGTATGAGGTAAATACGCCCAGTCACGAGCAGTGTATGATGGCTCACTTGGAACGCAACGCAAGTCGTGAGTTGCTGATGGCTATACGCAAACATGGCACGTTCTTGCCGGGAATGGATATAAAGGAAATCTCGTATCTCGATCCCTTTGATGTGAGAAAGGAATGGTAAATCAATAAATACATTAATATATATGGAAAAGAAAGTGGTAGGCTCAGTAACCGAGTCGGAGAAAAATGAGATTCAATCGCTGTTTGAACGCAGAAACGGTTTAAATGAATTAGCAAAGATTGTAACTGCGGATAATGATGCATTGTACGAAAGGTTGTTAAAGGATATGAGCGAAACAGCTGCCAAATTTCAAGGCTGGTGGAATCGTATGGCTCAAAAGTATCAATGGGAGAGTACTCCCGAGGGAAACTGGGAGATAAACTTCGATACTTGCGAAATATATCTAATGTAGGGGCTGTACCAACCTAAAGAAGTAGGCCGATACAAATCTGTTATCCCCAAATAGTTATAATTGCTTCTGTCCATTAAATGACGATGGGCAGATGCCGCGGCACCTGGGGCAACCTGTGGGAGTAGCACGCTTTAGCCCCCCCATGTCGTAAATGAACAAAAAGCGCCGTATCGAGGATACGGCGCTTTTATATCGCTTTAGGAGAGAGTGTGTCTTATTTGATCACACCCAGCTCCTTGCCAACCTTCGTGAAGGCTGTGATGGCCTTGTCGAGGTCCTCGCGGTTGTGGGCTGCCGAGAGCTGCACACGGATACGTGCCTGGCCTTTCGGCACTACGGGGTAGTAGAAGCCGGTGACGTAGATGCCCTCTTCGGCCATGCGGTTGGCAAAGTCCTGTGAGAGCTTGGCATCGTAGAGCATCACAGCACAGATGGCCGACTGGGTGGGCTTGATGTCGAAGCCGGCAGCCAGCATCTTCTCACGGAAATAGGTCACGTTCTCCTGCTGCTTGGTGTGCAGGTCGTTGCTCTCCTTGAGTATCCTGAACATCTCAAGCGATGCACCTACTACCGAGGGGGGGATGGAGTTGGAGAAGAGGTAGGGGCGTGAGCGCTGGCGCAGAAGGTCGATAATCTCCTTGCGACCAGTGGTGAAGCCACCGATGGCACCACCGAATGCCTTGCCGAGGGTGCCGGTGTGGATGTCGATACGGCCGTAGCAGTTGAACTGCTCGCTTACGCCGTGGCCCGTGGCGCCTACAACGCCTGCCGAGTGGCACTCGTCGACCATCACGAGGGCATCATATTTCTCGGCAAGGTCGCAAATCTTGTCCATCGGGGCAACGTTGCCGTCCATAGAGAACACACCATCGGTCACGATGATACGGAAGCGCTGGGCCTGAGCCTCCTGGAGGCAACGCTCGAGGTCTTCCATATCGGCATTGGCATAGCGGTAGCGCTTGGCCTTACAGAGGCGTACACCGTCGATGATGGAGGCGTGGTTGAGAGCGTCGGAGATGATGGCATCCTCATCGGTGAGCAGGGGCTCGAACACACCGCCGTTGGCATCGAAGCAGGCGGCATAGAGGATGGTGTCCTCGGTCTTGAAGTAGTCGGAGATGGCTGCCTCAAGCTCCTTGTGAATGTCTTGGGTACCACAGATGAAGCGTACTGATGACATTCCGTAACCGTGGGTCTGCATAGCCTTGGTGGCTGCCTCGATGAGACGGGGATTGTCTGACAGGCCAAGGTAGTTGTTGGCACAGAAGTTCAGCACGTCGCGTCCGTCGGCCAGCTTGATATTGGCGCGTTGCGGGGTGGTGATGATACGCTCGTTCTTGTAGAGGCCGGCTTCCTTGATGCCGGCAAGCTCCTGTTGCAGGTGCTCTTTAATCTTTCCGTACATAGCTTTACTTGTTTTTTTATGGTTTGTGAAATGTCGTTTCTGTTCGTTGCAGGCAAATTTAGCTATTTCGTTTGATATGGCATTGCCGAATGAGCTTTTTTTTGCAGGCTATATCGTAAATGAAGGGTATATTTTCTTCTGCTGAAGCCTATTCTTCTGAAAATTGCTCAATGGCTTTTACTATATCCTGCCCGTTGTCTGATATCGAAAGGAGGAGGTTGCGGTATTTGCCTCGCTCGGCGAGTGACTGCAACATCGGGTATACGGGCATCTCCTCGGTCCAGTAACGGGTGTCGAGGAACAGCATGGGGCTGGCATATCCGAAACTGAGGTAGTGGTTCTGCACGGCATCCTGGAAGATTTCCTGCATGGTGCCTGCACTGCCAGGGGTGTAGATGATGCCTCCCTTGGCAATGGTGAGGATGCCGTCTTCGCGAATAGCGTTCTCGAAATACTTGGCAATGTGTGTGGCAAAGGGAGTTGCAGGCTCGTGTCCGTAGAGCCAGGTGGGTACGCCGAGGCTTCGGTAGCGAGTTTGTGGGTAGCGGTTGCGTACTTGGAAAGCGGTGTCGAGCCACAGGGTATCGGTATAGGCCGGGGCTTGAACGAGTACCTTCATCGCTTCGTAAACATCGGCCTCCAGCCGTCCGGCCATCCAGGCACCAAGGTGGGTCGCCTCCATGGCTCCCGGTCCTCCTCCGCTCACCATCAGGTAGCCACGCTCTGTGAGCTGCTTGCTGATAAGGGCTATCTTGAGGTAGGCCTTGTCTGTACGTAACAGTCTGTGGCCACCCATGATGCCTACGATATGCTTCTCGTCGTACTCGGCCAGCAGATCGTGTAGTGAGTTGCTGATGGAATGGTCGTGTAGCGTACGTGCCAGTGTCTCTTTGATGTCGGTCGTGGTCTTTCCCTTCTGTAAATAGTATTGATATACCGTGTTGTCGTAGCAATGCCTGTAGCTGTCGGGAGAGCCTGTGAGGTATCCTTGATAGAGTGTGTCGGCTGTGTATAGATGGTTGCGGAAGCAGTTGTAGGGCACGTCAATATGGGAAAATATGAAGCAGCTCTTGTCTATCTGTATGCGCATCTGCTTGCTGAAGGTACAGCCCATGAATAGGCAATCGTAGTAACGGCAGGTGCTGCTCTCTTCGGTGAATGCCGAGAAGTCAAGGTCCTGAAAAACGTATCGCTCGATACGTTCGTTGTTGGCAAGTAACTCTTGCAACTCTACGGTGCTTTGTATTTCGTGGTACTGTCGATGCATTGGTGTGTGGTGTGTAGGCTATTCTTCTACCTTCAGCAGGGCTCCTGTATGTGGGTCTAAAGTGATTTCTATGTCTTTGTTTTTGTTGAAGAGCGATGATGACAGGGTCTCGACATTGCCGAATTGTGCTAATGAGAGGCACTCTTCGGCATATACGGTGTTGTTGCTGTATACCTTGATGTCTGCTTTTCCTGGCAGAATGTATACCAGTCCGTCTTGTTTCGTGTTGTTTTTCTTACCTTTGAGCTTTGCCTTCTTGTCGGTAGCCTCGGGCTCCGGGGCAGGTGCCGGTACGGTATTCTTATTGGTGATGTCAATATATATAGGTGCACCGGCCAGGTCGTCTTTATGCAGCAGCCCGAGTTTACGGGAGAAACGCCCGAGGAGTGCCCGCTCTGTTTCGCTGTCAGGTATTACTTGATAGGTGTGGGTAGTGGTTTCGGTGACAGTGGTGCCAATGAATAGCTGCATGAGAGCCTGTTCCTGCTCCTCCATGCCTTTGAGTATAATCTTTAGCGCTTCGCCATCTTTGGGCATATTGTCGTTTTGCCCACGTAGCAATAGGTTTCTGCTCTCACGTATATCATAAATCTCTTTGGCTACCAGTTCGGCCATCTTGGCCTTCGATGTTACCATGAGCATCTCCTCGGTCAGGTAGGTGCGAGGGTCTACGGGCTGTTGCTCGCTGTCTTGGGGAGTTGGGGCTTCACTTGCCGTAGGGGGGAGGTTGGTGTTGATGCCCAAGAGCACGCCTGACTCGTTGAGGTGTACGAGGGGAGCTACGGAGTTGCCTGTAAACAGAATGTGATAAAGCTTCTTCTCGTCGGGAATACCCATGGTGGTGAGTGTAGCGTTCTTTAACTCGTAATACAGATTTTCCTTGTCTGCTACGTTGTTGATACGCAGGTACCTCTCGGCGTATTGGGATAGCTCGCCTGGAGTATAGACTTTCTTCTCTACCGTCAGATTCACGTTGATAATTGTTTTGGGAAGGTAATATACGGCTCCTTCCGTAGATACTCCTGGTTGATAGGTGGTGATGTTTGTTTGTGCAAAGGAGGTCAAAACTCCCCAAAGTGTAGTAACTAATATGGCAGTTCTTTTCATATTCTTATTGGTGCTTTGCGTAAATAATTGAGTAAAGGTAGTATATTTTTTAGAATTACTCTACTCTTTTGCCTTTTTTAACGACAATTCGTCGATGTTCTTTTTTCTGTAATTATTTCCCCCTATGTGTGATTTTGTCCATTCAATGCTTCGAAAGCTTGAGGTAGGTTGTGTACTATATCGCTGGAAATCAAACTTGTTTCTCCAAGTCTGGAGGTAGCGATATCACCTGAAAGTCCATGGATAAATGTACCCAAAACGCAAGTTTCGACAGGAGTGTAGTTTTGTGCAAGTAGAGCGACTAATATGCCAGTCAGTACATCGCCACTGCCGGCAGTTGCCATACCGGCATTTCCCGTTGTGTTGAATAGGACATGCTGGTCGGGGCACACTATGGCCGTATAGGCTCCTTTGACTATGATGTGAAGCTGGTGTTTGCCTGCCAGTTCGCGGGCTATGTCTAACCGTTCGTTGAGTGCAAACTCCTTACCCACTATTCGCTGTAGCTCTCGATAGTGCGGGGTGATGATGCTGTTGGCTGGCACCATGCCGAGTAGTTCGGGATGGGTGCCAATGAGATTCAGCGCATCGGCATCTATGACAAGTGGCCTTGTTTCTTTCTCAAGCAATTCAGCAAATGCCTGTGCGCTCTCTTCTGAGATTCCTACCCCGGAACCTATAGCTATGGCATCGTATCCGGACGTGTTGGGTGCATGGCTGAAGTGCGTGGGCGAATCGTCTTCGCTGATAATGGCTTCGGGTACGGCACCCTGTATGATAGGGGTATTGTATGTGGGGGTATGTACGGTGAGGAGTCCTACTCCTGAACGTAGGGCTGCCCGGGCCGATAGAATGGCTGCTCCAGCCATGCCTCGCTTGCCAGCAATGAGCATAGCATGCCCGAATGTGCCTTTGTGGCTATTGTATGGCCGTTGATGAAGGTAGGGGAGCACGTCAGTTGTAGTAATGATGCGGCTCTGTTTCCAGTCGATGGGGCAACCGTAGGTGGATTCTATCTTCTTATGGTCGGGCAGGTTCATCTTCAACTTCGTGTTTCTGGTTGTAAAAGTAGTGCTTTTCGGTGATATTTCTTGCAATCGTGAAAAAAAAATCCTTTTTCGTTATTGAATAAATGGATTTTGCTTAATTTTGTAGAAATTTCGTGTGGTATTTGAATATGGATACGATAAAAATTAAAGGTAAAGAGTTTGCTGTCTCTATCCCTGAAGAAAAAATCTTGAAGGAGGTCGAGCGTCTTGCAGCACAGATTAGTCGCGACCTTGAAGGCAAGAATCCACTTTTCCTGGGTATACTGAATGGTAGTTTTATGTTTGCTGCCGACCTTTTTCGTCGAATCACCATTCCTGCCGAGATTTCGTTTGTCAAGTTGGCCTCGTATGAGGGAACGGCTTCTACAGGTGTCATCAAGGAGGTTATCGGGCTTTCCGAAAGTGTCAGTGGACGTAACATCGTGGTGGTAGAGGATATTGTAGATACGGGCTGTACTATGCAGAAGTTGCTGGAGAACCTCGGTACTCGTTCTCCCGAGTCAATCCATGTGTGCACACTGCTTCTCAAACCAGAGAAATTGAAGGTGGATCTCAATGTTGAGTATGTGGCACTGGAGATTCCCAATGACTTTATTGTGGGATATGGTCTCGACTACGATGGTTACGGCCGCAACCTGAAAGATATCTACACCGTCGTGGAATGAAATGTAAAAATATAATATATAAATAGGTAATAACTATGTTGAATATCGTTATATTCGGAGCCCCAGGCTCAGGAAAGGGTACCTATAGTGCCCGTCTCGTTGAAACATTTAAGTTGGATCATATCTCTACTGGTGACGTGCTTCGCGCTGAAATAAAGAATGGCACAGAACTGGGCAAGACGGCTCAAGGCTATATCGACAATGGTCAACTCATTCCAGACGAACTGATGATTGGTATCTTGGCCAGTGTGTACGATGGCTTTAAGGGCAGCAAGGGTGTTATTTTCGACGGTTTCCCCCGCACCATTGCTCAAGCCGAGGCCTTGAAGAAGATGCTTGAGGAACGTGGCGAGAAGATTTCTGCGATGATCAACTTGGAAGTGAGCGAAGATATCCTTATGGCTCGTCTGCTCCGTCGTGCCACACTCGAAGGTCGTGCCGATGATAATGAGGAGACCATTAAGAAACGCTTTGCCGTATATCACAGTCAGACAGCTCCGCTTATCGAGTGGTTCAAGGGTGAAGGTGTCTTCAAGGGTTTCACATACACCGATGAAATCGGTCTTGAGGGCATGGTGAGGAATATTACCGAGTATGTGAATACTATCGTTTAATAATTAAAATTAATGATTAAAAATTAAAATGCCTTCAGGTTGCTTGCCTGGGTGAGGGCTCTTAATTTTTAACTTTTAATTCTTTGCTTTGTGGCTGAAACCAATTTTGTAGATTACGTAAAGATATATTGTCGCTCGGGCAAGGGAGGCCGTGGCAGCACTCACATGCGTCGTGTGAAGTACAATCCCAATGGTGGCCCCGATGGAGGTAACGGCGGACGTGGAGGACATATCATCCTGCGTGGCAACCGTAACTATTGGACATTGCTCCATCTCCGCTATGACCGTCATGCCTTTGCTGGCAATGGTGGCAATGGCTCCAAGAACAAAAGTAGCGGCAAGGACGGCGAAGACAAGATAATAGAGGTTCCTTGCGGTACTGTAGTGTACAATGCCGAGACGGGTGCTTACCTGTGCGACATCACCGAACACGGGCAGGAGGTAATCTTGCTACGTGGCGGACGTGGAGGCCTGGGTAATTTCAACTTTGCTACACCCACTCGTCAGGCACCACGTTTTGCACAGCCGGGCGAACCTATGCAAGAACTCACAGTGATAATGGAGTTGAAACTCCTCGCTGATGTCGGTCTCGTCGGTTTTCCCAATGCCGGTAAGTCCACCTTGCTGGCTGCCGTGTCGGCTGCAAAGCCCAAAATTGCCAACTACCCGTTCACAACGTTGGAACCCAATTTAGGTATCGTCTCATATCGCGATAACCGTTCGTTTGTGATGGCCGATATTCCCGGTATTATTGAGGGGGCCAGTGCAGGAAAGGGATTGGGCTTGCGGTTCCTCCGTCATATAGAGCGCAACTCCCTGCTGTTGTTTATGGTTCCGGGTGACACGGACGATATCCGTAAGGAGTATGACATCCTGCTCAACGAATTGGCCACGTTCAATCCCGATATGCTCGACAAGCAGCGTGTGCTTGCCATTACCAAGTGTGACCTGCTTGATGATGAACTGATAGAGATGCTTGAAGAGACTTTGCCTCGCGACATCCCCCACGTATTCATCTCTTCTGTCACAGGACTTGGCGTTTCGGTGTTGAAAGATATTCTGTGGAACGAACTCAACAAGGAGGATATTCATGCTGAACTCAGTAAGGATAGCCTCGTGCATCGAGCTAAGGATATGGGCAAGTTGCAGGATGAGCTTCGTGCTATGGGACAAGACGATGACATCTCCGTCGAATATGATGACATCGATGAGATGGACGATTTTGAATATGAGTTTGACGATGATTTTGAATTTGACACCGACGACGATGAATAGCGAAGATATTTTCACCAAAGGCATCATGTTCAAGAAGGTGGCCTCGGATCGTCCTAAAGAGGAGAAGGTCAAGACCAAGGCCAAGAAGAAAGCCTACATCACCGGCCAGCACCATTCGGCATCGGCCAAGATGAAGGCCGAGATACGTCGCAAGCGTGCCAATAGGCATAAGTGACGATTTTTGAGATTCTATTTATTTGAAAGACATAAAGGATACGTATGAAAAAGTATATTCTTGATTTAACGGTTCGCGAGGCCTTAGCCGTAGGCAAGCAGTTTGTGCTGTTGCGTCTCACCTCTGAGAACCCGTTGCCCGAGATGCTTCCCGGACAATTTGTGGAGGTGCGTGTTGATGAGACACCCAGTGTGTTGCTCCGTCGCCCAATCTCAATACATTATTATGACAAGGATGCCAATGAACTGGGTTTGCTTGTGCAGCTTATAGGCAATGGTACTCGTTGGATGGCGACGTTGAGGTCAGGAGATGTGCTCAATGTTGTATTGCCTTTGGGCAATGGTTTCACCCTTCCTGCCGACAAAACGGTGCGCCCGCTGTTGGTAGGTGGGGGAGTAGGAGTGGCTCCCCTGCTTTATCTTGGCATGAGACTCAAGGAAATGGGGGTTACACCCACTTTCCTCCTCGGAAGCCGCACAGAGAACGAACTGATGCAGATTGTCGAGTTCGAGAAGTATGGCCCCGTATATATCACCACTGAGAATGGTGCTGTGGGTGAGCAGGGCTATGTGACCCAGCACTCGGTGCTTGCTCGTGAGCAGTTCGGGCAGGTATACACTTGCGGTCCAAAGCCCATGATGGTGGCTGTAGCCCGTTGGGCCAAGGGTGTCGGTGTACCTTGTGAGGTGTCGCTCGAGAATAAGATGGCCTGTGGAGTAGGCGCCTGCCTCTGTTGTGTGGAAGATACCAAGGAGGGTAATGTGTGTGTGTGTAAGGAAGGTCCCGTATTTTCAATAGACAAGTTATCATGGCAGATTTAAGAACATCGATAGGCAAGCTCGAACTTGCCAACCCGGTGATGACAGCATCGGGTACATTTGGTTACGGCACCGAGTTTGCCGACTTCGTTGACCTCGACCGCCTCGGCGGTGTCATCGTCAAGGGTACCACACTGTACCATCGCGAAGGTAATCCTTATCCTCGTATGGCCGAGACTCCTGCTGGCATGCTCAATGCCGTGGGTCTACAGAACAAGGGGGTGGACTACTTCTGCGAGCACATCTATCCTACCATCAAGGATTACAGGACTAACATGATTGTCAACGTCAGTGGTTCGGCCATTGAGGACTATGTGGCTACAGCTGAGCGCATCAATGCGCTGGAGGCTATTCCCGCCATTGAACTCAACATCTCCTGTCCCAATGTGAAGCAGGGAGGTATGGCCTTCGGTGTCACTGCCAAGGGAGCCGAGGAGGTCGTGCGTGCCGTGCGTCAGGTGTACGACAAGACCCTCATAGTGAAGCTCTCGCCCAACGTGACCGACATCACCGAGATAGCCCGTGCAGCCGAGGCTGCCGGTGCTGACAGTGTGTCGCTCATCAATACCTTGCTGGGTATGGCTATCGATGCCGAGCGTAGGCGTCCTCTGCTCTCCACCGTTACTGGTGGTATGAGCGGTCCTGCCGTGAAGCCCATTGCTCTGCGTATGGTGTGGCAGGTGGCTAAGGCTGTGAAGATTCCCGTAGTGGGACTTGGTGGTATCACCAATGGTACCGATGCCATTGAATTTATGTTGGCTGGCGCCTCGGCCATTGAGGTGGGTACGGCCAACTTCATCGACCCTGCCGTGACAGGTAAGATTATTGATGAGATTAATGCTTACCTCGACCGTCACGGTTTCGCTTCTGTGCGCGATATCATCGGTGCATTGGAGGTATAAGTAGAGTGCTCTATAATATATGCATCCACCGATTCCCTTAGGAATCGGTGGATGTGTCTTAGTAAGTAATTTCAGACTTTTGGCTCCGCACGTGCCGGAGGCTCAGAGTTGATGTCTTACTGATACAAGTACCGCTTAATACTTTTCTTGGGGGTCTTTTCAAACTCCTCACTGAAAATCTGCACGTTTGAAATCTGGCAGTAAGCAGGGAGGTTCTTGTTCAGTTCCATACGGTTGGCATCCATCTGTGCAGTCACCTCCTGCTCGGTCTTTCCCTCCTTGAAGGCCGTGTCGTAGTCGGGGTGGATAAGGGCTACGAGCTTGCCATCACGATGTATGATGAGTGACTCGCCCACATAGAGCATGCTGTTGAGTTGGTCTTCAATCTCTTCGGGGTAGATGTTCTGCCCCGAGGGTCCAAGGAGCATGTTCTTCGAACGTCCCTTGATGAATACGTTGCCCTCCTTGTCCATCACGCCGAGGTCGCCGGTGTGGTACCATCCATCGGCATCGATAGTCTCGGCAGTAGCCTCTTCGTTCTTGTAGTAGCCAAGCATCACGTTGGGACCTTTGACGAAGATTTCGCCGGGAGTGTTCTCTGGGTCACTGCTGTTGATGCGTACCTCCATACCATAGGCGGCCTTACCGCATGAGCCAGGCACAAACCTCTTCCAGTCTTCGTAGCAGATGATGGGGGCACACTCCGTGGCACCATAACCTACTGTATAGGGGAACTTGAGCTGGTGGAGTAGGGTTTCTACCTCTTGATTGAAGGCTGCTCCACCTACGATAACCTCGTAGAAGTTGCCGCCAAACGAACTTATCATCTTATCTCTTACCTTGGCAAGGATGGTTTCGTTCACGATGGGTACCTTGAGCAGGAGTTTCATGCTCGGAGTTTCGAGTTTGGGGAGTACGTTCTTCTTGATAATCTTCTCGATGATGAGTGGTACGGCTACTACTACCGAGGGCTTGATTTCGTTGAGTGCCTGGAAGATAATCTTGGGTGAGGGTATTTTGGTAAGGAAATAGATGTGCATGCCGATGGTGAGCTCGTAGAGGAATTCGAAAGCCATACCATACATGTGTGCCATAGGAAGCATGGATACGATGGTCATACCCGCCTTGAGGTTGAGCGCATGCTCGGCAAACTCCATGTTGTTGGTAACAGCACGGTAAGGAATCATTACACCCTTAGAGAAGCCGGTAGACCCGCTGGTGTAGTTGATAATGGCCAGTTCGTCGGGCTGATTGGCATGATAGTAACTGATCATTTCCTTTTCGAAGCGGTTGGGGAACTTCTTGCCAAAGAGCTCGTTGAGATGTTCACGGGCATGGGTGAGCTCCTTGCTGCGGCTGATGAGCAGATCATAGTTCTCGATGCGTACTACACCGAGCACGTTGGGTATCTCCTCTTCATTGAGGTTCTCCCAGATGCTGTCGCCGATGAAGGCCAACTTTGAGTCACTGTGATTGATGATATTATGTATGTTGTCAGCCTTGAACTCATGAAGGATAGGCACAGGTACGGCACCATAAGTGATAGTGGCAAGGAAGGCTACACCCCAGTTTGAACTGTTGCGTCCGCAAAGCGAGATCTTGTCGCCCGGCACGATACCTGCCTCGTGGAACATAATGTGCAGTTTCTCGATACGGCGGGCTACATCCTTGTATTGTAATGTGCACCCTTTGTAATCGGTCAGTGCATCGAGGTTCCAGTTATGCTTCATACTGTCCTCTATTCGTAAAATAATGTCTTTTGCCATAGTGGTACTAATTATTTTAGGTATGTTCTTAATTAACGACTTACAAATATACGAAATTACGGTTGATTCTACAAAACCATATCCAATTTAATTATCTGCCATTATTCGTATACCGTCATTTTTACTTCTGCAAAGATACATATTACATGTGGAAGTGCAAAAATATAACGTTAAAAACACACTCTGTTCATGTTTTTTCAAAAATGGTATAACCCACGATTATGTAAGATAACGCGAGTGATATAAGACAGTTTCAGCTGGCGATGCTGCCGGCAAGAAGCGTATAGCCTACCCCGATGATACCGAAGAGCATGACGGCTGAGCCGATGATGCGATTGAGTAACCATATGCCACGTACATCGAAGCGGCTGCCCAGCTTGTTTACCATCCATGTGATGGCAAACCACCAGATGGCAGCACCCGCCCAAATAGCGGTATAGCCTGACACACGCTCTACGCACCCTAATTCAGGAAGAACAAACGACATACGGGCAAAGAGGGCCACGAACATAAGGATGATAAGCGGATTGCCAATGGCCAAGGCAAAGCCCGTGGCAAAGTTGTAGGCAAGCTTGCCCTTAGTGACTGGGTAGTGCCCAAGCTTGTCCATCGGGTTGGCGCGGTAACTGTGGGGATTGGTACGGAAGGTGTGGAGCCCGAAGATAAACAGCAATATGCTACCTGCCAGCTGCAATGCAAACATGTTGTGGACATTATTCACAAAGTCGTACACGAACGACATGCCGAGCGCCGTAAGCATAGCGTAGAAGAGGTCACTCATAGAAGCACCTATGCCTGTCATGAAACCGTGCCAACGCCCCTTGTTTAGGGTGCGTCGTATGCACATCACACCTACAGGACCCATCGGAGCCGATACGATCACTCCTATTGCCAAGCCTTTCAGTATGAGTTCCACGAACGAAATCTGTCCCGCAAACTGCTCCAACCAATTCATTCTGCAAAATTAGTGCAAGCTTTGGGAAAATGCAAATAAATTTGCTTTTTCGCTCATCGTGCACAACTTTAGTATCTGCTGTGCAGAACAGAAGTTAGGCTGCGGTTCGGAAAAAGACAAATAAATTTGCTTTTTCGCTCACCTTGCACTAACTTTGCACGATAAAACGCGTTAATAGGTATATTAGGATGAAAAAACTCATAGTAATAATGCTCTCTGCTGTCATGTTGGTAGGCTGTACTCAGTATGCCAAGGTGCAGAAGTCTATGGACTATGATTATAAATATGAGTTGGCCAAGGTCTATTATATGGAGGGTGAGTATAGCCAGGCTGCTTCTTTGCTCGAGGATGTGCTCGCATTCATGAAGGGCACGATGTATGCCGAGGAGTCGCTCTATATGCTTTCGATGTGCTACTTTGACATGAAGGATTATGTGACTGCTTCTCACTACTTCACCACTTATTTCAACACTTATCCTAAGGGGGTGTATGCCGAGGTAGCTCGATTCATGTCGGCTAAGGCGCTCTATCTGGATACTCCCGATCCTCGTCTCGATCAGTCGAGCACCATACGTGCCATCAATGAGATACAGGTGTTTACCGAGTATTATCCCTATTCGGAATATAAGCAAGCTGCTCACGATATGCTATATGAATTGCATGACCGTCTGGTGGAGAAAGAGTACCGTTCGGCTAAGCTGTACTACGACCTGGGCAACTATATGGGCAACAATTATCAGGCCTGTATCATCACGGCACAGAATGCACTCAACGACTATCCCTATACCAAGCTTCGCGAGGACCTCTCTATCCTGATTCTTCGTGCGCGCTATAGTATGGCCAAGGAGAGTGTGAGAGACAAGATGATTGACCGCTATCGTGATACTATTGACGAATACCATGCTTTCAAGAACGAGTTCCCCGAGAGCAAGTACCTGAAAGAGGCGGAAAAGATATATCGCGACTCACAAAAAGCTATCAAGTAAACTATAGGAACAAATATAATCAATAAATAAACTATGGATTTTAAGAAAACCAACGCCCCTACGAACACGGTAACTCGTGATATGCAGGATTTTAGAGACAAGACAGGAAATGTGTATGAATCAATCGCTATCATGGGTAAGCGTGCCAATCAGATTTCTGTAGAGATTAAGGAAGAGCTCAAGAAGAAGCTTGACGAGTTCAGCTCTTCATCGGACAACTTGGAGGAAGTTTTTGAGAATCGCGAGCAGATAGAGATTTCACGCTACTACGAACGTCTGCCGAAACCCACACTCATTGCCACGCAAGAGTTTATGGAGGATAAGGTGTACTATCGTAATCCGTTGAAAGAAAGCGCTAACTTGGATTGATAGTACCGTGTAAAGGTTAGTGGTTGGCGGTCAGTGACAGGGAATATCCCTCGATGGCACTGCGCTGACCACTAACCGTTTTTTTATGTGTCTGCACTATTTACAGAATTGATATAACCTTACGAACATATGAAATTCTATATTCATCATCTTTATTTGTTGCTGGCTATTGTGGCTCTCATCGTATGTATGTGCTCTCCCGCACTTGTAACTTTTATGTATCAAGATATGTCGTCGGTAGAGATGGGCAACTTTGTCCTACGTTCTATGTCATTGACCAGTCCTGAACCTACATCATCGGCTATGCCCTGTGTCTTGGGCATACTACTCATTATCTCGGCATTGGTCTGTGCTTTCACGATGTTTGTGAGCCTGTTCCAGAATTTCTCATTGCAGAAGCGCTGCACCATCTTCAATTGCCTCCTTTTAGCTGGCTACTATATCTTGTTGCTGGTGTTCGTGCTCATTTTGCGTGTCGATACCCGCCATGTAGAGATTGCTTGGCAGTTGGCTCTTCCCCTGGTGTCGCTCATCCTTACGGCCATGTGCTTCTATTCTATCCGTACCACTGAGGCTAAGATGCTTGCCCGTGCCAATAACTTCCGTTTGCGCGACTGAGAACGCAGTCACCATACTATCAACATAATGAGGCCGAAGACGAGGGTGCCGATTCTTATCGTAACCTTACGCTTCGGCCTATCTTAACTTGCGCTTCGGCCGATCTTAACTTACGCTTCGATTTATCGTAAGTTAAGACTGGTGTCTGCCTTAACGTACGCTTCGCATTGGATTCAGGCAAATTTCATTCACAGGTTACGGATTCAAAATAAATCGGAGTGTTCGTAAAATCCTTTAGATTTGCACCAACAAACAAAAAATAGTACCTCGATATAATGAATATTGCTAGTCTTGGAATATATATTGCCAGACTTGGAATATAGAACATCTTGCGCAAAGTGTGTCTTTTTTACGTGTGTATTGGAGTGCAAATCCGATGGGGTGAAGTCTATCGTTGTAGTCTTAAGTTTGAAAGTGTTCTGCTTGTCCATTCTGTTTATCGTAAGAAAAATGCAAAGTTTGCGCGATAAAATGTAAAATATATTTGTCATTACGGAAAATATGCTTACCTTTGCAGCGTGAATCTTACGTAAGAAGGTTTTATTGACAAACTCTAAAAAATGTATGCTATGAAGAAAAGTTATTTGTTGCCCGTAGGCTTTAAGAAAGCTGGGCTTTGGATGGTGGTGCCGTTCTTGGTGCTCAGTGCGCTTTGCCTGTGCGGCAGCGACGTGCTTGTGGATATTTGCATCAATGCCACGGTGCCGGCTGTAATCAGCCATGAAGGTTGGTTCTGCATGACAGAGACTGCCCTTATCGAAGAGATTGCGATGCTCGGTCTCCTCGCTTCACTCGCTTTCATCGCCCTTTCGCGTGAGCAGGACGAGGATGAGATGACAGCGCACATCCGTATGCAGTCGTTTGTGTGGAGCACTTGGGCTACATCTATCGTCTTGGCATTGGGCATACTCTTTGTCTATGACTTGGAGTTCCTCACCTTTATGTTCTTGACAATGTACCTCTACCTGATGCTGTACATCGTGAAATTTAACCTCGCCATGCATCGCGAGAGAAAGGAGCAGCGATGAAGAATACTGTCCGTGTGGAGCGTGCCATCAAGGACATCACGCAGCAGGACCTTGCCGTGGCAGTAGGCGTGAGCCGCCAGACAATCAACTCCATTGAGGCAGCTCGCTACGTGCCCTCTACCGTGCTGGCACTGAAGATTGCCCGCTATTTCGGCAAGGCCGTCGACGATATCTTCACACTCGAAGAGGGGGACTAAGTGCGACAAGTGCAATCTATCATAGGACAGCAAGGCATCCTAATCGGGGAGAATGATAGGTTCTTGTCATCGCTGCAAGATTACCACTTCCATGTCCGTAGCAAGACGCACGCGTAACCACTCGGAGAGTTGGGACATCTCGGCTGGAGTGAACACCGAGTCGCGATGCACCACGACTGAGAGGCAAGGAGCGGCATAGAGAGAGTCGGCACTGACCGTTGCGCCACGAGCCAGCACCACATCCTTTACGGAGGGGTAGATGCCCATAATCTCGCGGGCAAGCTGCACGTAGGGAAGCTCCTCCTTCTCAGAGGCGGCCAGTTGCTGACGCAAGTGGCTGATCTCGGCATCGCGACGCGAGACCTCCGTGTCCATCCTATCGTAAATGCTTTTCACGAGTTCCACATTGTTGTCCTGAGTGGTAGTGCTATACTCGTTGATGAGCACCTGCTCCTCCTTGATACCATACTCCGCAGCTTGTGCGAGAAGGTCGCGCCGCGTCTGCTCGCTCAGCGGGTCGCCCGAGAAGAAGAGACTGATGACGGAACCGTCGGCATGGTCTATCTTATAGTCGTAGAGAATGGTGCGTCCATACACCTTGCACTGCTCGGCAAAGGCCGTGGCGTTGCCCTCAAAGTTGTTTTGACGGATAAAGGTGACGGCCGACCATATGCTGGGCACGATGAAGAGGATGATGAGCGCCGTGCTGAAAGTGCGCGTACGGCGCTGGGCAAGCGCATCGGCAAAGGTCACCTCACGGAAGCCGAAGTACTTGACACTGATGTAGGTGGCCAGCATGATGAAGATGCAGTTGATGACAAACAGGTAGGTAGCTCCCAGGAAATAGCCGAAGTTGCCGCTGGCCAGACCGAAACCGGCCGTGCAGAGGGGCGGCATAAGGGCAGTGGCAATAGCTACACCGGCAAACACGGTGCCCTTCTCCTTACGGCACTGCTCAAGGATGCCGGCAAAGCCACCGAAGAGAGCTATCAGCACATCATAGATGGTGGGGTTGGTGCGGGCAAGCAGTTCGCTGGGATTGGTGAGATTGAGCGGAGTGATGAGGAAGTAGACAAACGATGCCACCAAGCTGATGCTCACCATCACCAGGAGGTTCTTTCCCGACGACTTGATTAGCTGCATGTCATTGATGCCCAGCCCTAAGCCTACGCCGAAGATAGGTCCCATGAGCGGCGATATGAGCATGGCACCAATGATAACCGGGATGGAGTTGACATTGAGACCCACCGAAGCGATAATCGTAGCGATAGCCAGAATCCATGCATTGGGTCCACGGAAGTAGATGTTGCCACGGATAGACTTCTCGGCAGCGGAGGTGTCAATATAATCGGTCAGGCGTATCGTCTCGCGAAACAATGTGGAAAATCTCTGCGCCAGCCTTTGTCTCAGTCTCATAGTCGCGTGCTTTTACGGTTAATACTTAGCGACAAAGATACGGATAAGCGAGCGAGAAATATCAAGCTTCTTGGACAAGCCAAGTGCTAAGGCGGGTCTTGAATATTTTTCACAGCAAATGCACTATGTCTTCGCGCTTACCGCAAAAATAGTAAAAACAAAACAGTTATTGGTAAAGCAACAGACACATGTTTCACTTTTTTATGATACTTTAACAGAGATCTCAACAATCAATCAATTGCCTCTGAAGCACGATATAGGGATATGAACGAGCTAATAAGGCAAAACGTCGAGTTGTGCGCATAAGTGTAGACTGCTCGTATAGTTTTGTGTGGCTTGTGGTGAGCCAAGAAGCGTATGACGAATGTCTGCGCTTTTTTTTGCAACCATTTGCAACTTTTCGGGCTTTCGTTAGTTGGATGGAATAATGGCACGTGGTTTGGACAGACTATGTGTGTCTAAACAAACAAAACGAATACGGCACATATTGCCCTTGTCTCAAAGGGTTGTGTTTCTTCTGAGAAAAAAATCATAGATGCTTGTTTGTTGCCTTTTATGTAAACTATTGTTGCTTATGCATGAGTAATGTGTTGTTGATAATTGCATGTTTTTTTGTCTATATCGTTTTTTATGAGTAACTTCGCATCATAATTGAAATACTGTATACTTATGGGATTTTTTTCATTTCTCTCTAAGGACAAGAAAGAAGTGCTCGACAAGGGTTTGTCGAAGTCGAAAGAGAGTGTGTTGGGAAAGATTACCCGAGCGATTGCGGGTAAGTCGAAGGTAGATGATGAGGTACTCGACAATCTGGAAGAGGCTCTGATAACCTCGGATGTGGGCATCGATACCACGTTAAAGATTATCAAGCGTATCGAGGAGCGTGTGGCGCGTGACAAGTATGTGACCACGAACGAACTGAACGGAATACTGAAAGATGAGATCGCGGCCCTGCTTACAGAGAATGAGACGACAAATACCGAAGGATTCTCTATCCCCGATGATGCCAAGCGTCCCTATGTGATTATGGTGGTGGGTGTGAATGGAGTAGGCAAGACGACTACCATCGGTAAGTTGGCTCACCAGTTCAAAAAGGCTGGTTTGAAGGTCTACCTTGGTGCGGCCGATACGTTCCGTGCAGCTGCCGTAGAGCAGTTGGTGGAGTGGGGACATCGCGCAGACGTGCCTGTCATCAAGCAGAAGATGGGTGCCGACCCTGCTTCGGTGGCTTTTGATACGGTGAAATCGGCCGTTGCCAATGATGCCGATGTGGTCATCATTGACACTGCAGGCCGTCTGCACAATAAGGTGGGACTCATGAATGAGTTGACGAAGATAAAGAATGTGATGAAGAAGGTGGTGGACTATGCGCCCAATGAGGTTCTCTTGGTGCTCGACGGTTCTACCGGACAGAACGCCTTCGAACAGGCCCGGCAGTTTACACTCGCTACGGAGGTCACTGCATTGGCTATCACGAAGCTCGATGGTACGGCCAAGGGTGGCGTGGTAATCGGAGTGTCTGACCAATTCAAGATCCCTGTTCGCTACGTTGGATTGGGTGAAGGGATTGATGACCTCCAACCGTTCAACAAGACCGAGTTTGTGGATTCACTTTTCTAATTACAGAGAATGGTTAAAAACAGAATAGACGTTATCACGCTCGGTTGCTCCAAAAATCTGGTGGATTCGGAGAAACTGATGAAACAGTTGGAGGCGCACGGCTACACGTTGGCCCATAATCCCGATGTGGTGGAGGGTGAAGTGGTAGTCATCAATACCTGTGGGTTTATCGGTGATGCCAAGGAAGAATCTATCAATATGATTCTTGAGGTATGTGCGCTGAAAGCCCGGAGGCGTGTGCGCAAGGTGTTCGTGATGGGTTGCCTCTCGGAACGTTATATGGCCGAGCTTGGTGAAGAGATACCACAGGTGGATGGCTATTTCGGCAAGTTTGATTGGGAGAAACTGGTGGAGAGATTGCAAGAAGACAAGAATGGTAGTTGTCAGCAGTCAAAGTCACAATTAAGCAAGAGCAAAGATTGCTTGCAAGCTCTGTCGAGTGACGCGACCTCAACGAAGATTACTGTTGATTGCCGGTTGGATCGTGTTCTCACCACCCCTAACCACTATGCCTACGTGAAGATATCGGAGGGATGTGACCGTACCTGTGCCTATTGCGCCATACCTATTATTACAGGCCACCACGTGAGCCGTCCTATGGAGGAGATTGTAGAGGAGGTGCGTTTGCTGGTGAGCAAGGGCGTGTCGGAGATACAGCTGATAGCTCAAGACCTAACATACTATGGCGTGGATCTCTACAAGAAACAGAGCATCGCCGAGTTGGTGGAGCGCATTGCAGATGTGGAGGGGGTAAAATGGGTGCGCCTGCATTACGGCTATCCCACACACTTCCCCATGGACTTGCTCCGTGTGATGCGCGAGCACGACAATGTATGCAAATACCTTGATATAGCCTTGCAGCACGTGAGTACCAAAGTGCTTAAGAATATGCGACGTAATATCACCAAGGAGGAGACTATGGATCTGCTTCAGACCATCCGCCGCGAAGTGCCAGGTATCTATCTGCGAACCACGCTGATGGTGGGTTTCCCCGGTGAGACGGAGGAGGATTTCGAAGAGTTGGTTCAGTTTACCAAAGATATGCGATTTGAGCGTATGGGAGCCTTTGCCTATTCTGAGGAGGAGGGTACGTATGCTGCCGAACATTTCGAGGACAATATCGATGATGACACCAAGCAGGAGCGTCTGAGCCGTTTGATGCGCATACAGCAACGTATCGCCGAGGAGGTGAGTGCTGCAAGCATAGGCAAGACTCTACAGGTGGTTATCGACCGCGAAGAGGGCGACTATTACGTAGGTCGCACTGAGTTTGACTCGCCCGAGGTGGATCCTGAAGTGCTGCTCCTCAAGGCCGACAACAAGGTAGAGGTGGGACAGTACTATAGGGTAGAAATTACGGGGGCCGATGAGTTTGACCTGTATGGAAAGGTTAATGCTTAGTGCTCCAAGCAATTGAGTAAATAAAGGATGATATGAACAACAAGGAGTTTATCAATGAATTGTCTAAGCAGACGAACCAATCGGTTGGTGCAACGACCAAATTGGTAAATGATACGATTAGGATACTGGAAGAGCACTTTCAACAGAATGATGTTGTTGCCTTTTCTGGCTTTGGCAGTTTCGAGGTGAAGAAAAAGATGGAGCGTATTTCGGTAAATCCTACCACAGGCAAGCGTTATCTTATACCGCCTAAATTGGCGCTTAGCTTCAAACAGAGCAACGTGCTGAAAGACAAATTTAATGCAGAATAAGCAGTCGTGATATGGGAAAGATAACATTGACCACTATAGCCGAAGAGTTAGTTGCCAGAAATGGTGTGAGCAGAGAACTGGCCGATAACTTTGTGCATGCAATTGTAGAGACCATAGAAAAGGGACTGCGAGAAGATGGCTTGGTGAAGATTAAGGGGTTGGGAACCTTCAAACTGATGGAGGTGAGCGATCGTGGAAGTGTGGACGTTAATACAGGTGAACGTATCACCATTAAAGGCTATCGCAAAGTTTCCTTTACGCCCGATAGTGCTATGAAGGAGTTTGTGAACCGTCCGTTTGCACATTTCGAACCTACTGAGCTTAATGAGGGATATCCTGCAGAAGAGGTGCGGCTTGAAGATGTTGGGGGTGAAGACGGGGTAAATGAAACTGTCGATGTTGCCGGACTGCCTGAGAGTCCAGTGTCATCGGACTGCCAGTCTGATAAGACTGATGATGAGGAATTGAAATCCTCTGAAGAAAATGCAGCAACCATTGGTGGAATTGCTGTTTCGGAGGTTGATGAAGTTTTGGAGGTTGAAAGTAAAGCCGCTGTAATCACCGGAACCGAAGAGGTGTTGGTGCCTATAGTGAATGAGGAATCTGTAGAGGTGGAAGAAAACGAAGTACCTGTAGCTGAAGAACCTGTTGTCACTGAAGAGGCTGTTGGTATTATAGAAGAAGCAGTTGTCACTGAAGGAGAAGTGGTTGTGGCTGAAGAAACGATTGAGCCTAAGGTGTCAGTCTCAGAAGAGGAGAAGCCTTCAAAACGCGGTGGTTGCGGGTGGATTATCGTAGTCCTTCTCATAGCTCTAACATGTGGGGTGTACTATTTTATAACGATAGATCAGGATGCCCTTTCGGACTACGAAGCCAAGATAGAAGAGTATAATGATATGATGGTGAATCCCAACCTGGAAGAGGAATTGGGAGAGGAGTGGGATGAAGAACCTCAAAACGCACCAACTCCTAAGATGACTCCTGGTGTCATAAAATCACAGAAGCAACAAGCGGGAGTGGATTCATCGGAGGTCTCCACGGTACAATCTGAACAGCAAAACAAGGTGATGCCAACAGATCAAGAATCTGGCAGTGAAAAATACTGTACGGTGAAGCTCACGGAGTTACTTGAGGCTAAGGAACTCAAAGACATTACTCCTGCTGATACTACCGATTATATTATCGATGGTACGCTCGTAACTCACGAATTGAAGAGTGGGGAGACCATCATTCTATTGGCTCGTAAGTATTACGGTGACAAGCGCTTGTGGCCTTACATTGTCAAATACAACTGGATGAAAGACTATAACAATGTGGCTGTCGGTCAGATGATTAATATTCCTGCACTGAAGGATAAGTCACACTAAACTTGGGTCGGTCAGCTTCAAGCTCACTTAAGAAGAACTGTTGTTATAATTTGCGGTGGCCCCTTTCTCACGAGAGAGGCCACCGCTTGGCAAATAGTTTTTTATAAATCAATTCTTACTGATAGTTCACGAAAGCCGCCTGGTTGGGATTGGCACCACCCACATCGAAGCGGTGGATAAGGCGACCCTCATGATTGCAGCGGTGTATCATGCCCGACGATACGAACTTGGTGCCCGCAAGGCCGATGTAGAAGTCGCCATTCTTTGGGTTCACTTCCATCATATATACGCTATTGGAAGTAAGCTCCTCGGTGTCTCCCTGCAAGAACGACTGGTTGCTTATGGTAGCCGTAGCCACATCGTAAGTGAAGAAGGTGTTCTCGGTTTCGTAGGTAGCCCAGTTGGTGGCAGAGTTGCAAAGATAGAGCATGCCATCATAGGCGACGGCACGTGTGGCGTGGGTAATGGTGCGCACCTCACCCGTAGCCACATCGATGTGTTGCACTGGGTAATCGCAGTTCCAGTTCTCGTCGTACTGACCGTTGGCGAGGAGGTATACGCTATCTCCTGCCACGACAAACTGCTGAGGATTCCACTCTACGGTGATGGAGGCGATGGAGTCGAAGGTGGCTACATCGATGACTGTCACCCGATTGTCGTATCCCCAGCCCGAGTTGGCCACAAGCAACTGTCCCTTATGCAGGATGATATCCTCGGGGTTCAGACCAGTGGGAGCATAGTCCACGACACTCAAGTCTGAGGCCTTCATCTTGGCTACCTTACCGCTGTAGAGGGTGACGTAGATGTAATCCCCGTCGGCCGTGAGGTAGCGTGGCTGACCCTCTTCGGCCGAAAATGGATGGCGGGTAAGTTCATTACCCTCGATGTCGAGTTTGGCCACATACGAGGATCCATAAACCGAAACGTAGAGATGCCCCTTGTGGTAGAGGATGTCCTGTCCTGTGTCGCCTAAGTACTGGCCGTTCTGAGTCAAATAGTATTCGGGAGTACAGAGCAAGCTGTCGGACTTATATGCCGAGATATCGGCATTGTTTGCCCCCCACAGGCCTTCGCACAGGATGAATACATCAGGATTACTTACCACGGGGTCGATACAGCCTCCACGGTCTTCCGGTTCGCAACTTGCAAGCACGAAGCCTGCCAAACAAGCGCATAATGCGCTACGGTACACTTTCTTCATTTTTGATTTTAGATAAGAAAGTAAAACAAAATGTGTCCCTACGCATACTTTCCTCGAATACACGCGGTTTAACTGGTTTTGCAGGTCTTCTGACTCACCCTACACATCGGCCTTCCCAACCTCTTCTTCTGGTTTAGAGTTTCTTGTTTAGTGTTTAGAGCTTAGGAAACCATCCTAATAACTAACTCTTAACTTTCAGCTCTAAAAACCCTGACAGAGCATCAGTGGCAATAGATTCGATGTGCAACACAAGGGCACACAGCAGCGGGACTGTTCAGGACTTTCACCTGATTCCCTTTTCATCCGTAGCCCGCAATCGGGGCATCGGGAACAAAACTGCTACAAAGGTAATATATTCCTTTATTGAATGAAAGTTTTTCTTCGTTATTTTTTTTACCTTTGTAACCGTTATGATACATTTCCATACCATACATGATGTAGAGGATCAGTCATGGCCACTGTTTTTAGATGTCTACACCGCGTCATTCCCGATAGATGAACAAAGACCTACGGACGATATCGCCCGCCTGCTGACTGATGAGCCACGCTTTTGCGCTATGGCACTCCTCGACGGAAAGGAGCGCTTCGTGGGGCTTCTCACCAGCTGGAAATTTGATGCCTTTATATATGTAGAGCATTTCGCCTTGGCTGTCGCATTGCGCTCGCAAGGATATGGCAGCATGGCATTGCAGGCATTCATTGCGAAAGTGTCCCCCTGTCCTATCGTACTGGAGGTGGAACCTCCTACGGACACTCTCGCCAGGCGTAGGGTAGGCTTCTACGAACGGTGTAGCCTCGCATTATATGATTACGACTATATCCAACCGTCCTATACGCCCGACCGTATGGCACTACCACTGCGGTTGATGGGAACCTTGCCTACAGGCACCGACCTCCACGAGGTTGCCGAAAAACTGCATCGCGAGGTGTATGGGATAAAATAATCGTCAAACAGGGTGCGCTGTGAAAAATATTGAAATAAATTTCATATTTCTCGCTCGTTTGTTTGTATCTTTGTGCCACGTATGAAGATACTGCTCTTGGGAGAATACAGCAATGTGCATTGGACGCTGGCTTGCGCTTTACGCAAACTGGGGCATGAGGTGTGCGTGGTTTCGAACGGTGATGAATGGAAGGGCTACTCTGCTGACATTCCGCTCGTCCGTCAAGCAGGCTATTTTGGTAGTGTCGCCTATGTGTGTAAGGTGCTGCAGCTGTTGCCTAAACTAAGGGGATACGATGTGGTGCAGCTCATTAACCCCGTACACTTCATTGACCTTAAGGCCGAGCGGGGCATACGCATCTACGACTACCTGCGTCGTCACAACAAGCGGGTGTTTCTCGGCGCTTTCGGCTACGATTACTATTATGTATATGATAGCGTGGTGCGTCGTACATTGCGCTATTGCGATTTCTATACTCCTACCCGCGAGGTGCGTCACGAGTGGAACACGGCCAACGAGTACGATTGGCTACACACCTTCAAGAAGGAATCCAATATCCACATTGCCGAGACGTGTGACGGCATCATCAGTGGACTCTATGAGTACGATATTGCCTACCGCTCTCGCTTTCCCGAGAAGACAACGTTTATCCCTTTTCCCATTGAGCTGAACGGTACATCGGAAGGTGCACAGTCATCTATAGGTGCCAACCGTAAGATTCGCTTCTTCATCGGTGTGCAACGGCACCGTTCGGCTCTGAAGGGCACCGATATCATGCTACGTGCCCTTGAAAGGCTTGTGAACGACTATCCCGATCGTGCCGAGATGGTGAAAGCCGAGTCGGTTCCCTTCACCCAATACAAAGAGATGATGCGTAGTAGTGATGTGTTACTTGATCAGATATACTCATACACCCCCGCCATGAATGCCCTGTTGGCTATGAGCCAAGGGCTGGTGCTGGTGGGAGGTGGCGAAGAGGAGAACTATGCTATCCTTGGCGAGGAGGAGTTGCGCCCTATTATCAACGTGCAACCTGATGAGGACGACATATATCGCCAGCTCGAGCAACTGGTGCTGTGTCCCGAACGCATAGCCCAGCTCAAGCGGGATAGCATCACCTATATACAACGTCATCACGATAGTATCAAAGTGGCCAAGCGATATCTGGAGGCATGGAGGAAAAAATAAAAGAACCCAAGTCGTCGACTTGAGTTCTCCTGCTGGTAGCGCCTACGGGAATCGAACCCGTGTTCCATGCGTGAGAGGCATGTGTCCTAGCCGCTAGACGAAAGCGCCATAAAAAGCCCCTTATGTTTATCCACCCCGGGGCGGGTGTTTCCATTAACCTTGTAGCGCCTACGGGAATCGAACCCGTGTTCCATGCGTGAGAGGCATGTGTCCTAGCCGCTAGACGAAAGCGCCATCTTGCAAAAGAGCGGAAGCTGGGGGATTCGAACCCCCGGTACGGTAACCCGTACGGCAGTTTAGCAAACTGCTGGTTTCAGCCACTCACCCAAACTTCCATTGAGGATTAACTGTTTCCCTTTTGCGGCTGCAAAGGTAGGTACTTTTTTCGAATCCGCCAATAAAACTGAATTTTTTTTTCTGTCTTTGTGTAAAAAAATGGAGATTTGCTGTGTTAGTTGCGAGTAGACCCCATTTTATTGCTCGTTTTGCCAACTTTTGAGGTGAAAACCTGAAGATACTTTCACTCGCTTTGAAAAAATCAAAGTAAACTTTGCTTTTCTCACTCGTTTGTTTGTATCTTTACCCAAAATTAATGACGATAGTATGAAGATTCTTTGGCTTGATCTTAATTGCTCGTATGCTCACAGTTCATTGGCATTGCCTGCGTTGCATGCTCAGGTGATGTGCCGAACGGATGTGGAGTGGCGTGTGGTGCGTACTACTACGGGAGAGGCTGTAGGAACGGCTGTTGATGCGGTATGCACCCATCGCCCTGATGTGGTGGCCGCTTCAGCCTGGTTGTTTACTCACGAGCATTTGTTGCATATCCTGGCGCGAGTGAAGGCGTTGTTGCCACAGACGATTGTCATCTTGGGAGGTCCCGAGTTTCTGGGTGACAATGATGCTTATCTTCGTCAGCATACATATATATCTTGTGTGCTTCGTGGGGAAGGGGAGGAGAGCTTTGCCCGTTGGCTTGATGTGTGGGATAAACCTGAAGCGTGGGGTGGCCTCTCTGGATTATGTTATATATATAAAGGTATATACTATGATGGTGGACTGGCTCGCGTGATGGATTTTGCTTCGCTAAAGGCACCCGAGGAAAGTCCGCTGTTTGCGTGGGGCAAACCCTTCGTGCAGTTGGAGACTACGCGGGGGTGTTTCAATACGTGTGCTTTTTGTGTCAGTGGAGTAGGTGACCCTGTACGTACGTTGCCCATCGAAGCCATTCGACTGAGGCTTGACTGCATACGTGATCGGGGTATCCGTGACGTGCGTATCCTTGACCGTACCTTCAACTATCATCCCCAACGTGCTATCTCGCTGATGCAGCTTTTTGCTGAGTATCATCCATATATGCGGTTTCATCTGGAGATACACCCGGCGCTATTACCGCAAAGTGTGCGTGAGGTGTTGGCATCGCTGCCTGCCGGATTGCTACATCTGGAGGCTGGTATACAAAGCCTACGCCAAGAGGTGCTCGATGCCTGTTGTCGCAAGGGGGTGTTGGAACATTCGCTTGACGGACTGCGATACCTCTGCTCGCTGTCCAACCTCATCACTCATGCTGACCTTATTGCGGGGCTGCCTCGCTACACCCTTGCGCAGATATATGAAGATATCCACACTCTTGCTGGCTATCAGGCGGGAGAGATACAGTTGGAGTCCCTAAAACTGCTGCCAGGTACGATGATACGTCGTGAGGCTGTACGCTTAGGCTTGTGCTACTCGCCACTACCTCCTTATGAGGTGCTGAAGACTGAGGCTATCACAAGTGCAGAGCTGCAGGAGGCTCGCCGACTCTCTCGCCTGCTTGATGCCTACTATAATACTTCGGCATGGCAGCAAATCACGCGGCAACTGCTTTTGGGTGAGCCCGATTTCCTATATCGCTTTCTTGACCATTTGACCCACAATAACTATATAGACCAGCCAATGAGTCTGGAGCGTAGGGGTGAACTGCTCTATCTCTTCTGCCGTGATTACTATCCTGACTATCTCCCCGCTGTCACGATTGCGTGGATTGAGGCCGGCATGTCGCTCAAGAAACGTCCTGCCGAGGGGGTGCGTACCAAGCATGTGCAGCCGCCAGGGAAGTGGAATGTCATCTATGGCGAGTACAATGATGATTTGCGACTCTGTTTCCTACCTACAGTCGAGGGTGGAGGATATTGGTTTGGGTATGACACTACGACACAATGTCCTACTCCGATATTTAGAGCCGAGGTGTAGACCGGCGATGATATTCGCTTGCTTTTCGTGTCTTTGCACTAATTTTGAGGTAAACCTCGAAGATACGAATAAATGAGCAAGAAATAGTTGGACGACTGGGCGGTAGCGAATGGTTAGGATACCTATTTTACGCGCAGACTCCGTCGAACTTCTCCCACGGACTGTTTTTTCTTTTCTTACGCAGCCCCTGCAGACTTAACGGGTCGCTCCGCCCTCGCTGCCTCCGGAATGTATACACTCGGCAAGCCGACACACGCAAGCGGTAGCGATGCGTGCCTCTGTGTAAGTCAGCGCAGTCCTGCGTGAGACAAAAAGACATTCTGTGTGCGGTGTTTGCCGTACCTGATGGGCGAGAAACATTTTTTCACACGAGAATGTTTGTGGGATAAGGAATAATATCTATCTTTGCAGTGAACCGCGAAGATATTTTCACTCGCTGTAAAAAAAATCAAGCAAGCTTGATATTTCTTGCTCGTTTATTTATATCTTTGCAGTGAACCGCGAAGATATACTGCACTCGCAGTGAAAAATACTGAAACAAGTTTCGTATTTCTCGCTCGTTTGTTTCTATCTTTGCAGTAAAAGATACGCTTATGATATCAACATCCATCATCTCACAAGAAAACAATGCAGTGACAGTACGAATGAGCCGTCGTCGTTGGAATCATCTTCAGAAGCTGGAGGAGTCATACAAGGTGGCTGTCGCTATCCGCAAAGGAATGGAACAAGCAGAGAAGGCACCCTCTCTCAGCATTGACGAAACGATGAAGATGCTGAATGCCCTATGAGGACAATAAGGACCTCTGATGAATTTAAGACGGCCTACAAGCGACTGAAGAAAAAGTATCGCTCGCTTGAGGCCGATTTCGGTGCATTGCTGGTGTCACTGCAGGAGAATCCCCGGCAGGGAGTGGAGATACTTGATGACATCTGGAAAATAAGTAAGAATGAATATCACTTCCAAAGGGCGAGGGAAAAGTGGTGGCGCACGTGTAATTGTGCGTGTGAGAATAGTAATGGATGAGTTGCAACTGCTTTATATTTATGATAAAGCGGATTTCGAAAACGTAAGTGAGGCTTATTTGCGCGACATACTGAAGAGGATGCCTTGATTCCGTCTTTTACTCGTTTTTTTCTCACATCGTTCCTCGCGCTGTTTTTTTTGCACACAGAAACTCATCTGTGTGAGGCCGTGTTTGCCGTACTTGATGGGCGAGCAACAAGAGCCGTGTGCTCCGTGTCCGTGATCAATATTGCTGTGCTTTCCGTGTTTCCCGTGTGGCAAAAAGAACTCCCCCGATTGGAAACAACCACAGAAAAAGGATAAAAAGAACCATGTTAAAATTTTGGTAGAAAAAGTAGAAACTCGTAACTTTGTTCGCTGACCTCATGTAAAGAGATTGATGAAACGCATGTAAGTTATTGATGAACAGGGAAAAGTAAACAATCAAAGGGTGGGTATGCACGTCATTGCCGTGCATTTCCCAGTTGGTGTATTCGTACGGATTTGATATGAGGAGATAGCAAAACGAAGATATGAAGCTTGGATCTATATATATTTAAATAGGTATAGGCCGGCAGAAAAGATTGATAAAAGATAGAAAATTTATATTTATGTTTAACTAATTTATTAATCAAATGAAACGAAAACATTTCATTTTCGCCCTTGTGGCGATGTTGTCGAGTTTCTCCATGACGACCTATGCGCAGAATGTTGCAAAGGTTGGCAATACAGAGTACGAGACAATTGATGCAGCAATCGCTGCGTGGACTAATAACACCACGCTGACGTTGCTTAGCGATGTCACGTTGAGTGATGTTGTTACATTGAATTCTACCGAGCATCACATCCTGAACCTCGGTACCTACACAATGACGGCAGCAAGCGGAAAGAACGCTTTTGTGATTAAGGCTTGCGGTACAGGTAGTGCAGAGCGCTCTGCCATCACCATCAATGCCGATGCCACTAACCCTGGCGGTATTAATGCCGGCAGCAAGTGCGTGGTGTACTACAAGTATGCTGATGGTGGCATCAGTACCGAAGACCGTCCTATCATCAAGATTAATGGCGGTGTGTTTACTGGTTCTACCTCTTCTTTTGGAACTGCAGGTATTTACACGATCGGTACAGCTGCCAGAAAGTGCGCTACACTGAACGTCAGTGGCGGTACTTTCAACTGCTCTATCAATGGTTCTGGTAAGTCTAAGCTGATTATTTCTGGCGGTGTATTCAACTACAGTGTTGGTTCTCAGGGCGACTCTACAGCAAGCCGTCTTATCAGCGGCGGTACTTTCAAAAGCTTCAGCTTTATGACTGCTGACAGCAACAATACCAAGTTCTGGATTGGTACCTCTATGGGTAACAGCAACGTGGGTGCATACATTGATGACAATGGTTATCTCGTTGTTGGCGGTCCTGTCGTTACCGAGGCTGGCGAAACTTTTGAGGCTTCTTCGCCGAATATTAGCAATGCAGGCTTTGGCAGCTATTTGACATACAGCTCTGTAGCGACAAACGGCATTTACTACACCAGCGTAGAGGAGGCTCTTGCTGATAATAACAAGGCAAGCGGTAGCGTTACCGTATACGTTGATGAGTTGGACATGACTGATATCTCTTACAAGGGCACCATCGTCGTTCCCGAAGGTGAAGAGATCACTATTGTCACTGAGGCAGGCGTAACACCTACTTGGACTGTTTCTGCCAATGATGATGCTGTAACTTATACAGACGCTGAAGGAAACGAGCTTGTTAAGGACGAAAATGGCAGCTTTGTTGTTCCCCCAGTAGCTAAAATCGGTGAGACAAGCTATGAAACGCTCCAGGCAGCTGTAGATGCAGTACAGAACGGCCAGACAATCACTCTGCTTGCCGATGCAGCAGAAGATGTGACTATCCCTGCCGGTGTTACCTTCAACGGTAATGGCAAGGCTGTTGGCAATATCACAGCTGCAGGTACCATTACTTTCAACGGCCACACCAAGGCTACGTCGTTTAATGTGGAGAATACTAACACAACAATAAATATTGTTGAGGGTGCATGCCTTGAGATCACTGGTTCAAACAGAATGGTGATAGGTCATGGCTGCACATTCAATATCACTGGTTCTATTGAGGATGCCAAGACTGCTGACAAGGCTGCTCTTACACCTTCACTCATCATGCCGGGTGCATCGTTCACCGGTGCTGGTGTTACTTTCAATGTAACCAATGCATATATAAAGACTACTGCTTCTTATTGCAGCAGCAGCAAGACTGCAAGCGGTACATTCGATTTCAATATTGAGAACAGCATCTGGGAACAGTTCAACAAACTTGCATTCGAGTCTCAGTCTGTAAATGCAACTGTCAACTTTGACCTCGTGAACAGTGTGCTCACAACTACAAGTCACCTTGTATTCGGTGTAAGCCGTGGTGAGGTTGTTATCGACAACTCTAATGTTAACGTAGGCACTTCACGTCAGATTGAGAACCAGAGCACAATGACCATCAAGAATGGTTCGGTTGTGAACGGTGCTGTAGCAACAAGCTCTAATGCCAAGAATCCCGGTACTATCATCGTTGAGGATGCAACTTATGCTGTTACTGGTGAGTTCTCTGGTTCAGACCTTGGTACAGGTACCCTCATCGTCAAGAAGGGTGCAACGGTTTCTGCCGGAAGCATCACTAAGGCTAACATCCAGATTGACGCAACAGGCATGACTATTGATGATGAGATTAACCTCACTGCAAACCTTGCTAACCATGCAGGTACACTTGAAGTAGTGAATAACGACAACCTTACTGCCAAGATTGTTGACGGAAAGATCGTTCTTGCCGAGAGACCTGCTGCCAAAATTGGTGATGTTGAGTACACAACTCTTGAGGCAGCCTTCAAGGCTGCGATAAGCGGTTGCACTATCGATATCCTCTCTGACGTAACTGTTGACTATAACTGGGATGCACGTTATACCGGTGGTAAGTTCACTGTTCCTGTGACCATCAACGGTAATGACAAGACAATCAAGTTTACAGCTTCTGTAAATGACAATAATTATCAGGCTCCTTTCCGCTTTGAGGCTGATGCAACTGTCAAGGACCTTATTATTGACATGAGCGAGGTTACAGATAACCGTTTCCGCGCAATCTCATCTAAGGGCAATCTGACTGTTGATGGCTGTAAGTTCATCGGTAAGGATGAGACTCTCAATTGTAGAGCTGTCATCTTCGGTGAGGGTGCTGGCGCAAACGTAGGCAACCTTGCTATCTCTATCACAAACAGCGAGTTCATCAACTGGAAACGTGGTATCACAGACAACGAGAACGCTCAGGATGTGAAGACTGTTACTATCACAGGCAACACATTGACCGACGCTGGTGTTGTTGTAAGTGCTAAGGAGACTGTAGCATTCACAGGTAACACTGTTGAGGGTGCATACGTAAACATCAAGTCTTACACTGCAGGCAACAAACTTCAGGTAACTGCTACAGGCAATACTCTTGAACCAAATACCGATTCTGCATACAACGTTATCGATGCAGGTGGTAAGGTAGAGGCTGACGGCTTCAAGATTATAGCTAAGGGCAACGATTTCACTGGCTACACCAGAGGCGACGCTATCTGGGGTGAAGTTTGGGGTAACGCTTCAGAAAGCTTCGTTATCAAGGTGCTTGATGCAAACGGCAACGTAATGGGTACAACAAGCCTCAACAACATTGACGGCATCATCGACGGTGACGTTAATGCTACCTGGTCCCTCAAGCTTGATGCAGCTTCAAATAGCGATGACTATTGGACAATGGAGTGGACAACAGCTCCTACCATCGACAACATGCCTGCTAAGGTTGAACTTTGGGTCGACGGCGTTAGAGTAAGCGGCGGTGACGTTGTTCTTAACGCTCCTGACAATCTGAATAAGATCTATGCAGCGGTTACTGATGCCAGCGGCAAGATTCTTGGTTACCACACAGACATTCAGGAGGCTATCAAGGCCGCTGCTGCAGTAACAAGCGTAGCAAGAACAGCTACTGCAGGCACAGTTGAAGTTCTCAGTGACGTAACTGTCGACAAGTGGATTATGTTCTCAGAGAAACTCTCTATCGGCAATGGAAATATCATTACAACCGAAATCAACGGAGTCACAATCGATGGCAATGGTAACACTCTTACGATAAAGAGTATTGAGTCGGCAGGCAATGGTAATCGCCTGTTCTACGACGCGACAAATCTCAACATCAAAGACCTTACCATCGAGTATGTAGATGCAGCTGCAAATCAGGGCGGTATTGGCTTGACAGCAGGTACTATTGAGAACGTAACATTCAATGGCGGTGGCAATGCTATATTGCCAGGAACAGGTGACATCACCGTCAAGGATTGTACTTTCAAGACAAATGGCACATCTATCTACTATGAGGAGGGAAGAGACAACCTTGTTGTAACAGGTAATACATTTGAGAATCCTGACAATGTAAATGTTATTCTCCTTCGTGGTAACACAACATTTATAGAAAACACTGTAATCAGTGGCCGCACAGTGAACGTCGTAAGCGGTTCACCTGTGGTTTCTGGCAACGACTTCAACGATGTTCGCTTCAAGGTTTACAATGGTGCTACTGCAACAATCACAGAAAACGAAATCAATAACCTCGTATTCAATGACGAGAGCGTTGTTGAATCTACATTCGAAAACAACATTCTTAGCACAGAGGCACAGGCTGTACTCAATGCTGCGAAGTTTGCCGTTGCAAAGATTGGTGAAACGAGCTATGAGACACTCGCCGCAGCTGTTGCTGCTGCCGAGAGCGGTGCAACTATCACATTGTTGAACGGCGAGCACGAGTTGCCTTTGTTCGCTGGTAAGGAACTGACCTTTGTGGGCGAGAGCAAGGAGGGCGTTATTGTCAACGATGCTCCTGCTGCAGTAACACAGGGATGGAATGGTTCTACCTTCCACTTCGAGAACCTCACCGCCAAGGGTGCAACCGAAAACTATCACGGTTTAGCCAACGGCGTTGTAGAAGTAACTTATAAGAATTGTAACATCAACGGCCTGCGCTTCCTGTATGCTACAGAAGGCGTATCTTTCGACGGATGTGCATTCAATGCCAATGGCGTAGAGCACAGCTTCTGGACATACGGTGCAAGCAACGTGACAGTAAAGAACAGCACATTCACCTATACCGACCGTGCTGTGAACTGCTACAGCGAGAATGGTGCCGAGCACGAGGCTGACATCACTATCGAGGGATGCTCATTCACATACGCTGGCACTAACGACACTCCAGAAGGTGCAGTTGAAATCAACAGCGGTTCTGTTAAGTCTATCAATCTGACAATGAATGGCTGTACTGCTCCTGAGAAGGGTGCCATGTGGTTCAACTCTCAGTGGGACAGCAAGAAGGGCGAAAACACAGTTGTCGTTGTTGACGATGTAAAGGTTTGGCCTTTTGCTGCTAAGATTGGCGAGACAGGTTATGCTTCACTTGCCGAGGCTCTCACAGCTGCACGGACTGCAAATCTTTCCGATGTTGAAATCACGATTGTAGGTGTGAACACACAAGAAACAGCCGATGATTTTAACCTCTATGAAGAGACTGTATTTAACAATGTTACAATTAAACAGGATAATGGCAACAAACCATACTATGTTAAATGCATTTATCCAGGTAAGCGCTCAATTGATGAAGGTCTGTTTGTATTTGATGGTGTAAATGTTGTTATTACAGAACAATATATTACACAGTGTAAGACTGTTTTGAAGAACAATTCTGTTGTTAAGCGTACTGATGACGCTAAGAATTTCATCTACTATGCCGATATGTTCGTGGAGCCAGGTTCTAAGTACGACAGCCAGATTGATGACATTCTGGGCGGTAGCGTTACAGTAGATGGTGGTAGAACAGACGGAACTTATAATACAGAATTTGATCTCAGAAGCATATTCTTTGACGTAAGAACCGGTCAGGTGCTTACTGCAAAGAACGGAGCATATGTGATTTTTAATGCAGCGAATGAAATCGGTCGCCTTACACTTAACGGAAAATTGTCTGTCCAGGCATCTAAGGTAGAGGTATTTAATAATATACCAATGGGTGATGGTGCTGTCATAGAACTGGACACCAAGAGTTTGGTTTCAGCAAAAGTAATTACGGGTAAAGGTAAGATAGTTGTTGATGCTACTGGTTTTGCCGGTGAAGATGTAGAGGTAATTAATGCAGATATGAGTGGCTTCACCGGTACTATTGAAGTTATAGGCGATGCTACTTATGAAATTGTAGACAGCAAGGTTGTGATAAAGGCTCCTACTTACGTTGCCAAGATCGGTGATGTTTACTATGCCACTATCCAGGAAGCTGTTGTTGCTGCACAGACTGGTCAGACGGTAACTTTGCTTGATGATATAGAGCTTAGCGTGTCACAAGGCACCACAATCACTGACAACTACTTTGCTTTGATTGCCGTTGGTGAGAAAGCTGTGACAATCGACCTCAACGGAAAGAAAGTTACAGCAAGTCCTACTGCCGCTGAGTTGGGAGACAAGAAAGGCAGCATGCTGGTTGGCGTATTTGCTGTCGACACCAACGGAAGCCTCACACTCGTGGACAGCTCTGCTGAGGGTACGGGTGCCGTAACCGTAACAGCTAATGATGCCAGTGTCTACTCTCTTGCGGCCTGCTACGGTAATGGCGGCAAGCTCACCATAGAGAGTGGTAGCTATACAACAGATGCCGTGAATGCCAGTGGTGCATTGATTTATGCCCAATATGACGAGGTGGTGACTGTCAACGGAGGTAATTTCCATCTTGGAAATGTTGGCACAGGTGCGAATGGCAGTCCTTGGATCTTCAACGCCAAGGGTCAGAATACCGCCAATATCATTGTCAATGGCGGTACATTCAATGCCGATGTGGCTCACCAGTACTATCCGTTCGAGGTAATGATGCCTCGCGAAAAGGCTCTGAAGAAGAGCGAGAGCGAGAATCTCTGGACCGTGGTGGATGCTGTGGCTTACGTTGCTGAGAAGGAAGGTCAATACATCAATGAGGTAGGGTACGCGACTCTTGACGAGGCCATCACTGCTGCCGAAGCAGGCGAGACGGTGACTTTGTTGAGTAATATTGAAACTGCAGATGGCTACATTATTTCTTCAGAAAAGAAGCTCGTGCTCGACCTCAATGGTAAGGTTATCAGCGCCAACATCGCTGAGCAGCTCACCAAGTCGTTTGCTGTAATTACCAACAAGGGAACATTGACCGTGAAGGATTCTTCAGCAGAGGCAACGGGTAAGATTTCTGTAGCTTATGGTGGTACCTCATTTGGCTACGGTGTTGGCCTGTACACTATCCAGAACTCTGGTACGCTGAACATTGATGGAGGTACTATCGAGAACACCACTACGGTAAGTAGCTCTATGTACGATGCTATTGACAACAACTCTACCACAGGTAATGCGGTATTGAACATCAGTGCCGGTGAGGTTGTATGTAATCAATACATCGGTATACGTCAGTTCGCTAACAGCACAACTCATGAGAACACCGTAAATGTTACTGGTGGTAAGGTCGTTGGTGGCAACACATCTATCTGGATGCAGAACCCCAACAGTAATGCCAACAAGGCTACAGTAGCAATCTCTGGTGCTGACTATGAGAATGGCAACTATCCTACTATCGAAGGTCGACTCCTTGCTGATGAGTCTACAGGCTTCAGCTTTGCTGTTACCGGTGGTCTCTTCGATACCGACGTTAATGCGTTCTGCGCAGAAGGTTACGCTTCTTACGAGCTCAGTGATGGAACTTGGGGTGTTGAGTCCACTGTTGTTGATGAGCTGACCCTCGTAGACGGCGAGTTCACCGAGTTCGTGAACGAGAATGCAAAGACTGTGGGTACGTTGACTTATGAGCGTACGCTTCCTGCTGCAGGGAATTGGTATCCTCTTTACGTTCCGTTCGAGGTTCCTGTTGAAAAATTGACAGCACTCGGCTATGAGGCCGCATTCTTCTACGATGTCCACTTTGAAGTCCTCGCCGGTGGTGAGATAGATCCGACCTCTGCTCCTGACGTGCATCTTATTAAGATTAAGGAGGGAACATTGAAAGCGAACTTCCCCTATGTGATTAGAGCCAATGCAAGTGCCGATTTGAATTTGTCGCTTGTACTTGAGAATACGACTCTCTTCACTACAGCCGCAAGCGCGATGAACTCTGTTGAGTCTGGTTCTACCATCAACCGCTTCATCTTTGCAGGTACCTATAAGAAGGCAAAACCAGAAGAACTTACTGGCGATGCAAATGTACCATGCTATGCTATTACTAATAGTGGAACACTCAAGAAGATGAGTGCAACTGCCAGCTTGTCACCGTTCCGTGTGTATATGTCGATTATTTCCAAGGATGGTTCGCCAATCATTCTCAACGATATGGCTGCAGAGTCAATCAGCATGCGCGTCATCGGTGAGGAGAACGAGGATGGCACCACCTTCATCTACGATGTTGAGATGGATGGTGAGCAGACCTCAGATTACATCTACGACCTCCAGGGTCGTCGCGTACTGGAGCCTCAGAAGGGTGGCCTCTACATCGTGAACGGTAA
>JAFXEF010000062.1 GCA_017520935.1 Bacteroidaceae bacterium
CAGATCATTGACCGAATGCATACTGTGAGTGAGCATAAGCGAGCAAAAATTGTGCGTTATTCGGACAATACCATCCAATAAGCAAAGGCGAATAACGCATTTGTTCTTTCACTCAATAAATCCGCTGTACAAGACATACTGGACTCATGTGAAGATGAGATTGCCATGGTCTTGGTTAAACGTGCGATAAGCTACGATGAATGGGAAGAGCAGCGTGACGAGCTGGAAGATCTGATTGATGAGGTCGAGGAACGCATTGACGAGCTGCGTGGATAAAGAAAAGAGGGAGAACGGTCGTAATGATCGTTCTCCCTCTATGCATTTCGCAAGTGGCTGACATATTGGTCAGACCGGATGTCCCATTAGCTGCAAGGGTAATAGGTCATATTGGTAAGTGCGGCTGCAAGTACCTCATTAGGATCATAACGAAGATTAAGCCAATCGCGTGTTGCTTCTGCCGGTAGGATCACCGGCATCCTGTTGTGAATGTGAGAAATGCAGTCTGCCGGTGGACGGGTTAAAATGGAGCAAGCAGCGCGATTACCTTCGATACGGTATATACCAGCCATGTAGATCATGTCGCTACCGGCTGTGGCTATGGCGTGTTTGATTTTTTGAGTGCCAGCCTTTTGCCATTCAAAGTATAGCGTAGCAGGAATAATACAACGACGCTGCCTCATTCCATCAGAAAAAAGGGGCTTAGTCGCAGCCGTTTCGCTTCTGGCATTAAACATGGGTTTGCCGTCTGGCATCGTGTATCCCCACTTCATGGCGTAGACCCCCGTAGACATAGAGGGTGAGTTGGCCATGACAGGGATGATGTCGGTTGGTCGGATTTCCCCTTGCGTTTTGACGGGTGTAATGCCCTTGTAGCGTCTGTTGAGAGCATCTATGATACGCAAGAGGTCTTCAGCGGTGTCTGCTTCGGCAATGTAGAAGCGGCCACACATGGCAAGTGAGCCTCCTTATGGAAATGATCTGCAGCCATTGTACCACACAGACATCAATATATCCATATCACTTGGGGAATTTCGGCTCCAATGCATGAAATTCTTCTGTATCGAAAAACTCGATGAGCGTAAGTCCGAAGCCATTACAGATTTTTTGAATCGTAACAATGCCTGGGTTCTGACTATCACCATTCAAGATATTCTTGATTGTTGTTGCAGGAAGCTCGGATAAGCGACCCAGTGCACTAAAAGATAGATTTCGCTCCTGGCATAACTCGATGATTCGATGATTGATGTATTCTACGATGGTCATGTAAAGCACCTTTCAGAACGGTTAAGTATGAGAGGGGGACTGATTTGTACCAAAGTGTTGGATATACCTCCTTCATGAAATGAAGGCATACGAAATAACAGAAGAAGCTCTCGGCCTCTCCTGTTTAGGTGTCACGATGGAATGCTCGCATCATAGAGAGCGTAGCTTCCTTTTGTTCTGGTGTCAGCGTAATCCAGCTATTGAACAGCTCTTTCAGTTCAGGAGTGACGGCGACAAGATCTTCCGTAGAGAAGAACTGGGCAATCGTCATGCCGAATGCTTTACTGAGAGATTCTATGGTGGGGATGGAAGGCATAGCGTTGCGATAGAAGATATTGTACACAGTCTTCTGACTCAAGCCAGCCTCTTGGGCGACTCTGTACACGCTCCATCCACGCTCCAGCGTAAGCTGGCGCAGTCTTGCAAGTACATCCATTGGACTACCCTCCTTCTGTACCTATTTTACCGCCTTTCTATACTATAAAATACGGACTACTTGTATCCGAATTATGGCCATGCTATACTATAGTTGCGTAGCAGAAGCATCAGAATGATCTCGAAACAACGTCAGATGGAGGACGACTTGCTATATGAAAGAAAACCGGATAATCAAGGCGATTGCGGACTATTTTGACGAATTGCTTGAAGAAATCAGTTTGCTTCGGTGCCCGCGCGGTTGTAGGCGGTGCGAGCTACTTGGAATTTGCCGTACACGAGAGAGTGGCTGGAAGTGCCTTCATGGCTGCATGATTCTAAATGCTGAACGAGCTAGAAAATACGAGGGACTACCTAAAGGATGTTGGGATTGCCGCTACTTGGAGAAATGTAGAGCTCCCAAGGAAGAAGGGTGGAAGTGCCATGATGGCTGTCGTAAAATCAAAAAAAGAAGAAATAAGTGGCCAATTATTCTATTGCAGGGGTTATGCGCTGCCATCCTGCTATACTGTCGATTAGCATGGGTATACGACCGTGCAGATTGTGTATGCTCAGTGCTGACATATGAATTGGTGCAGCATGAGATAGATGACCGTGTTCGAGCAATATGCGATTGTAACAGTAGTGGAACACACCTACTGGTTCAGATGACTTGTGAGCATGGTGTGCTCATACAGTTGCAAGTCTTTCCTGATAACGGGTTTTATTGGGGAAAACGACTCAGAGGTGACAACTAACTCACCTGGCAATCCGTTGTGAAATAAATCATACCAAGCCTTGCAAGGCTTGCTGCTTTGTGTAGTACTATGATAAAATGTAAACGATAAACTTGAATTTGACGGAGGCAAACTGATGCAGGAAACATTTGTTGTCAATCAAAAGCAATATATGGTTATCCTTCAAAAAAGGTCATGCACAAATCAATGTGCATGACCTTTTCATTTGCCTGTACGGTATTCTCTCGGCGTCACACCGTATCGAATCCGGAATTGGTGGTTAAAATTGGAAAGGGATTCAAAGCCCACATCCTGGGCAACGGCGAGCACCTTTGCATCACTGCTGCGCAGCATGCGCGCCGCCTCGGCAAGCCGGTGTTCGTTCAGA
>JAFXEF010000017.1 GCA_017520935.1 Bacteroidaceae bacterium
ACACGCATTGTTGCAGATTGGCACGGAAGCTACGGTGACCGAAGTGGTAATCTCTGACACCAGAGGCAAGAATATCACTGCTGTAGACGGCAATGCCACCGGTATAGGCAAGGTAGAGGCTGTGCAGCTGCAGATGCCTTCACCCAACCCCTTCACCACGGTGCTCCGTGTGCCCTACACCATCGGTAAGGGCGGTAGCCATGAGGTGGCTATCAGCTTCAGCGACTTGGCTGGCCGCACCATCGATGCCTACCATACGGTGAACACACCGGGTGAGTATACCTATACTTGGTATCCCAAGGCATTGGAGAAGGGTTTGTATCTCGTGAGCCTCTATCTCGATGGCGAGCTGATGCAAACGGTGAAAGTGATTCGCGAATAAGAGTTAAACCACGGATTACTCAGATTTATCAGATTATTGAAAGATACATATTAGAATCTGTGCAGTCCTGAGTAATCTGTGGTAAAAGAAGAAATGTTATGAAACGAACGATCCTAAGTTGCTTGATGGCTGTGGGCATATGGCTCACTGCTATGGCAACCAATACTGTGACATTGACCTCGGTGCAAGGACATCCCGGTGATGAGGTAGAGGTACAGGCGATGCTGACCAATGAAGCTGCTGTGACGGCACTTGAAATACAGATACCACTGTATGATGCCTTGAGCTATGTAGATGGCAGTGCCACGTTGAATGCCGACCGCAGCAATGGACATGTGTTGTCTGCAGCGGTAGTAGATGGTAAACTGCGTATCTATATATATAGTACATCACTTACAGCAATCAAGGGCGCAGAGGGCCTGCTATGCAGCTTCAAGCTGAAGCTGGGCAAGAGCCCTGCAGTATATAGGCTGACCCCTTCAGTAATCCTCAGTGATGCCACGGGTAAGGCCGTGGAGAGTACCGGAAGGAGCGCTACAGTGACACTGCTGGCTCCGCAGATTGAGGTGGCGACTCCGCAGATAGACTTTGGGCATATACCCATACGCAGTAGCTATACACAGAGCCTGTACATACGCAACACCGGCACTGAGCCTTTGACGATAAGCCATATCGATCTGGGGTGTGCAGAACTGAAGGCTTCTCCTACCACCTGCACGATAGCGGCTGGCATCACACAGGAGTTTGTACTCACCTACACTCCTGTGCTATGGGGAGCTATGGAGACCGAGGTCACCATCACTTCCGATGGCATCAACCCAAAAGCGGGGAAGGCTGAGGTGAAGGCCGACCCGTACTCGGTGAACGAACTGCACGTGTTGCCTGCCGAGGGCACATCGGACAGTGAGGTGGCCGTGACACTCAAGATGAACAACATGGAACCCATAACTGCTGTACAATGCAGCTTCGCGTTGCCCGAAGGGCTTGTATACGTTGATGGCAGTGCTTCCGCAGGTGCCCGGTGCAACGGAAGCAACCATACGGTCATGGGAAGTGTTGCCGGCAATAAGCTGACACTATACCTCTACTCGATGGACAACAGTACGCTGCCCGAGGGTGATGGCGAACTGATGACATTCAGGCTCAGCCTCAAGGGACAGAGCGGATGGTACTATCTGAACCCGGAGAATGTTATCCTCGGCAACAAGGATTCTAAGAATATGACCTCGGCCGTGTCGGGTGAAAAGGTAGTGATACAAAGTCCCATATTCAGTGGAGCGGAAGAGATGAAGTTTGCCAAGGCTGCCATGACACAGACGGCCACGTCCAGTTATACTATACATAATACTGGAAGCATAGATTTGACCATTAGCAAGGTGACATTCCTTGCCGAAGGCTATACGGTGGAGGAGGCTATGCCCCTGAGTATAGCGCCAGGCCATAGCAAGGAGCTCACCGTCTGCTATGCCCCTACTGCCAAGGGACAGCACAGCACAACGATGCACATCTACACCAATGACCCCAACAACCGAATGGTGGCGGTGGGTTTGCAAGGTGAGGTGTACGAGCCGAACAATATAACCCTGCGCTATTATCCCGAGGGAAACGGCAGCTATACCTATTGTATAGGAATGGACAACTATACGGATATCGTGGCCGTACAGCTCGACCTCCATTGTCCCACAGGGATGACTGCCAGTACTCATGATGCCGTAGCTTCGGCCCGTCTGGATAGCCACTCGTTCAATATTGCCGATATGGGCAATGGAGTATACCGTGTGCTTATCTATTCATTCGGAAACAAGGCGATAGCGGGCAACAGTGGACTGTTGCTCACCATCCCCTTCAGTGTGACCGAAGGGGTAGATGCCACCTCCGTAGCGATAGAAAACATTGTGCTGAGCAACAGTGAGGGAACCAACAGCAAATCTCCCGATGGGGAATGGGAAGAGATAACGGATAAGATTGTGAATGCAGACTTCTCGTCCAGGAGCAATGGATGGAGCGGTACAGCCTTCACAGCAGCGAATGGATATGTCGCTGAGCAGTGGAACAAGACATTCGACAACTATCAGGTACTGGAAGGCATGAAGGCTGGCCGGTACAAACTGACCTGTCAAGGATTCTATCGCTATGGTTCTATCGATCATGCCAAGGCCAATTATCTGAGTGGGACGGAACAGCTGAATGGTATACTCTATATGAATGAAGCCAAGAAGCCGTTTGTATCGATCTATTCGGAAGATTACTACGTGCTCGACCCCTACAATTATCCAGACAATGTAACGCAGGCCAATACGGCATTCAACTCCTATGGGCTATATGCAGGAAATGCTGTGGAATATAACCTGAGAGAGGATGGAGACCTGAAGATAGGTATGAAGAAGGACGTGGCCGTAGATGCCGACTGGGTAATCTTCGACAACTTCAAACTATACTATTATACTGTCACGATGCCTCCGGTCGTCTATCTGGTATCGACTATCCGGCTGAGCGAGCAGGATGTCACGTTGAAGGCCACTGAGAGCACTGTAATCACAGCTTCCGTCGCTCCGGAAAATGCGATGGACGACAGAGTGGTCTGGAGCAGTAGCGACCCCGCCGTAGCTACGGTAGACGCGGAAGGCAAGGTTACGGCTATAGCACCGGGCAAGTCCGTTATCACGGCAACCGCCTATGATGGCGGAGGGGCAGTCACTGCATGTAACGTGACGGTGGTACCGGAAGTACTGACGGGTGACGTGAACAGTGACGGATTGGTGAACGTGACGGATATTATCGGTATCGTCAACTATATCCTTAATGCCCCGTCTTCAACATTCGTGACAGAAGCTGCCGATGTCAACGCAGACGGCATAGTCAACGTTACGGACATCATCGCCATAGTCAACTCCATATTGTCAACAAACTAAACTCAAACACGTATTATATGAAACGAACATTTATTATGCTGTGTATGCTGCTCGCCTATATGGGAGCCGCATCGGCCGAACATCTTTCTGTAGAGGCCATTTCCATTCCTCAGGGCCGTAAGGCATCATTGGTCATTCAATACCACTTTGCAGAAGAGGACGTGTATAGTGGGTACCAATTCAGGATAGAACTTCCCGAAGGGATGACTACAGTCTCCGACGGGGAAGGACAGCCTACATACACTGCAGGCGAATGTCATGATGGAGGCGCATACTCCATTACTATAAGGGATGACAACGGTTCTGTGGGAATAGTCGCCTATTCTACCAGTTCTACTCCTTTGAAAGGCACCGGGGGGATACTTCTTTCCATCCCCATACAATGTAGCGAGACACTTCCCGTAGGCACGTACGAGGCAGAGATTACCGGGATACAATTTGGCAATAAAGACGGTGTGAATACGACCTTTATGGACGATGTGGCATTCACTGTCACTGTTGCCTCACCTGACACTCCAGATGTAATACTCGACGAGACATCTACGACACTGCCTGAAGCAAGCGGAGGAGAGGTGCTGATCAAAGTGAAGAGAACCATCAAGGCCGGTGAGTGGAGTACCCTCTGCCTGCCGTTCAGCATGACGGAAGCGCAGGTCTATGAAGCGTTCGGTGAGGATGTGCAACTGATGGAGTTTATAGAGTACGAGGAAGATGATAACTTGACAAGTATCTGTGTCGTATTTGATGAAGCTTATTTGGCCGAAGATGGGTTCTTTGCCAACTATCCATATATAATAAGAACAACGAAGGACATCTCTTATTTTACCGTGACATCAACGATTGATCCAGATGAGGAGAATGCCATTGCTGAATATACGAATGGTAGAACTGGTGCAAGAAAAGAAGTGTATGGTACCTTTTACGGTACCTTGAAATCGGGAACAACGGTTCCTGAAAATAGCCTTTTCCTCAATGCTAATAAATTCTATTATTCGGCAGGAAATACACCGATTATGGGATTCCGCGGTTACTTTGACTTTGTGGCCGTTCTAAGTTCTGTCGATAATGCCGCCTCGGCCGTCACACTCCGGATTGGTGAGGATCCCACCAGCCTGGAAGCATTGCAGAAGGGGGGTTCTGCGGACGGGAGGGTATATGACCTGCAAGGACGCATGATAGAGAATCCCGGTAAAGGAATGTATATTAAGAACAATAAGAAAATCATCATCAGATAACACTATGAAAGCAAAATATATAAGACCCTGCATGGATACAGAGGAGATTTCTGTAGAGAACATGATTGCCACAAGTGGCGTAACTGGTGACGGCATAGGCTATGGCGGTGTGGATGAAGACGGCAAGCTGACTCCCTCTTCACGTGGCCGCCGTGGCTCGTGGGGAAACCTGTGGGACAGCGAGGGGGAGGTGTAGCCACTGTCCGCCGGAGCGGGACGGACGACTGTATTGCTGGACAAACAACCATTGAAGTAAAAAACAAACCTCACGAAGAAAATTTTGTTTCTACGCGATGAAAATTTTGTTTTATCGCGTAGAAACAAAAAATCGCCTCCTTTGCAGGGGGAGATCGGCTGCCGTGAGCCGTCCGCGGACGGACAGGAAGGGTCGGACACACCGGCATCGGGCGCATCTCCTGCGGGTGTGCCCGATGCCTTGTTTTTTTTCTCTCTCCTCGCGCTGTCTACAGCATTCTCAGTATCCGCCTGTTGGCCTTGTCTATCTCCATATAGTCAAATGATGCCAAGTATATCTGTGTGGTCTGCTCTGACTCGTGTCCCATGCTTTCACTGATGATGGAGATGGGTATGTGTGATGAGCGGGCGATGCTGGCCCATGAGTGGCGGGCTACGTACATCGTGAGGGGGAAGTCGAGGTGTATCATCGTGCCTATCTGCTTCAGCTTGTAGCACAGCCACGACGAGCGGCTTTTGTATTGCTGCCGTTCGTCGATGCCCTCTTGCCTGATCAGGGGGAGCAGGTAGCGTGCTCCCTCCTGGCGGTGTCTGTCTATGATCTCCTGCATGCACCTCTCCCATTTGATTGATAGCTGCTGCCCGGTCTTGTGCCGTGTGTAGGTGAGCCTTCCGCCCGTGAGGTTGTGCGGTGTGAGGTATGCCATGTCTATCAGGGACATGCCCCGTGTGTAGAAACTGAACATGAACATGTCGCGGGCGAGATCCAGCCCCCGGCTGCCTGTGAGGTCCAGATCTTTGATGAGCTTGATGTATCTTAGAGGAATGGCTCGCTTGATAGTCTTGTCGATACCCGTATAGACCGGTCTGAACGGGTGTTGCTGTATGGTGAACCCCCTCTCTACCGCTCGGTTGTAGGTGGCGCGCAGGATGCGCATATAGAAGGATGAGGTGTTCGGGGTGATGCCGCACGAGTGCAGGTATGCTTCGTATCTGAGCATCAGGGTCTCGTCAATGTCGGTGAAGCGTATGTCCTTTCCGGCACTGAAGCGGCTTATGCTGTTCAGTGCGGCAGTGTAGGTCTCTGCCGTGCGTTCTCTGCCGCAGGAGCGGAACTGGGTTATCAACTGCTGCATGAAGCTGAAGAGGGTGTCGCTGCCGTTTCTGCGCGGTTCGTTGAGAGCTGCCCTGAAATTGAGTCGGATGATTGTCATTGCTGCAATAATGATTAAGTGAATGAAAATTTTTTCTTTAGGAAATATTGCCTAATTTTGTGCCAAATAAAGTAAAAAAATAATAATGATTTTCGTAGATGATACAGTTTCAATGTGACTACAATGAAGGTGCGCATCCGCTGATTATGGAGAGGCTGTTGGGCACCAATATGGAGCAGACGGTGGGGTATGGCGAGGATCCCTATTGTGAGGAGGCGCGCCGGCTGGTCAGGCAGGCGTGTGGGTGCAGTGGTGCCGATGTGCACTTCCTGGTGGGAGGCACGCAGGCCAACACTACGGTCATTGCCCACCTGTTGCGACCCTATCAGGGGGTGCTTGCTGCCGTGAGCGGGCATATCAATGTGCATGAGACGGGAGCGATAGAGAGCACGGGGCATAAGGTGCTGGCCCTGCCTACCGGCGATGGCAAGATTACGGCCGCGCAGATAGAGGAGGCCATGCTGGCACATCTGCACGAGGATGGCCCGGAGCACATGGTGCAGCCCGGGATGGTGTATCTGTCGTTCCCTACAGAGATCGGCACCATCTATTCCCATGCCGAGCTGAGAGGCATACGTGAGGTGTGTGACAGATACTCCCTGCCGCTGTTTGTCGATGGTGCCCGTTTAGGCTATGGGCTTTGTTCGCCTGAGTGTGACATCACTCTGCCCGAGCTGGCACGGCTGGTGGACGTGTTCTATATCGGTGGTACCAAGGTGGGGGCGCTCTTTGGCGAGGCAGTGGTGATCGTGGGTGAGGCGCTGAAGAGGGACTTCCGCTATAGTATCAAGCAGCATGGCGGGATGCTTGCCAAGGGGCGCCTTCTCGGCTTGCAGTTCTCGACGTTGTTTGCCGACAATCTCTATTTTGCTGTCTCCCGGCAGGCTGTCGATGAGGCTATGCGCATAAAGTCTGCATTGCAGGCCAAGGGCATAGCCTTCTTGATAGACAGTCCTACCAATCAGCAGTTCCCCATATTCAACAAGGAGCAGTTGGCCGCCTTGTCCGACGATTTCCTGTTCTCCGTGTGGCAGCAGGTTGACGAGGAGCATACGGCAGTGCGTATATGCACCAGTTGGGCAACGAAGCGGGAGAATGTGGACAGGCTGATTGCTGCAATAGGCCGGATGCCTTAGCTGAAGGGTGTTTTTTTCCGTGGAAGGAATACCGTCTATGGAGTAAAAGTCGTATATTTGCATTGTCATACATGTGACGGATAGGACTCTTGGATAAGTATAAAGCAAACTATATTCATGAAATACAATTGTTTAATTACTAACAAAAAAGTAAGGGAATTATGAAAAATGTGAAAAAGACGATTGCTCTCGTGGCAGTCATTATGGGTGTTTCTACAGTATCATTGGCTCAGAATGGTCTTTCTGTACGTGCAGGCGGTAACTTCCCGGTTGGGACATTCGCACAGGGTAAGATTACTGATCTGGCATTGAACTCTCTAAAGTCGGAACTGGGTGGTGCTGCTACAGGTTTCAATGTAGGTGTCAAGTATCAATTAGGTCTCTTGGGAGACCTTAGTGCTTTTGCATCGGCAGACCTTTTCTACAATGGTTTGAAGAGTGACATTAAAGAGGCTATGCAGGTTGATGGTGCGGATGTTGTCGTTCCTGCATATATGAATATCCCTGTAATGGTAGGTGCAAACTACACCATCTTGGATATTATTGGCACTACCCTTTGGGCTGAGGCAGGTATTGGTGTTAACTTCCGTAATATAACGTCAAGTACTTTTGCTGCTGCTGTTGGTAGTTTGGTCTCAGGCAGTACTGAGTCTGATTACGATCTTTCTACCTCTTTTGCATGGCAGGTTGGTGTAGGCGTTTCTGTAAGCAGTAAAGTATCCCTTGGATTACATTATTATGGTTTCGGCGCTGCTGATGTTCGTGGCGAGCAAACTGCTTCAGGTAACTTGGGAGGTCTCATCGGTGGGGCAACTAAGCCTATAGATTTCACTTTGGGTAAGCTCAACCCATCGATGGTAGTAATCCGCTTAGGGTATCATTTCTAATCGGGCGGTTTTGTGAAAGATAGGGCATCACGTGAGTGGTGCTCTTTTTTTTCTGCTTGATGTCGGTGCGGAACGGAGTATTTTGCTTATATTTGCATGATAATAATAAGTGACAGGATATGAAACTATGCAATAACTATTCGTTGCTCCCTCATAATACATTCGGGATGGATGTGCGTGCGACTCTGTTCGTGGAGTACGACACGGTGAGTGAGTTGCATGATTTTCTTTTGTCAGAGACATTTGGTAAGCACCGGTCTCATTTCATCCATATAGGGGGGGGCAGTAATCTGCTTTTTGCTGGCGACTATCATGGGCTGGTGATGCACTCGGCTATATGTGACCTCACGGTGGTGGAGGATACTCCGAACAGCCTATTGTTACGTGTGGGGGCTGGCTATGTGTGGGACGAGCTTGTGGCCTATTGCGTAGAGCACGGCTTGGCAGGTGTGGAGAACCTCAGCGCTATCCCTGGCGAGGTAGGTGCCAGTGCGGTGCAGAATATTGGTGCCTATGGCGTGGAGGTGTGCGATGTGGTAGAAGGGGTAGAGACGATGGATCTTCAGGGCAATCTCCGCATCTTCAATCGGGAAGAATGCCGCTACGGCTATCGCGACTCTATATTCAAGAAAGAATTGCGTGGGCAATATATCGTCACCCATGTGATGTATCGCTTGCAAAAGTCGCCTGTTTTCAAGCTTGACTATGGCGACCTGCGTGCCCGCGTGGAGGCTGAGGGGGTGCCTACGCTCAAAGCTGTGCGCAGGGCGGTGACGGCTATCCGTGACAGCAAGCTTCCCGACCCGAAAGTACTTGGCAATGCCGGTAGCTTCTTCACCAATCCGGTGATACCGCGCACGCAATATGAATCGCTCAAGGAGCAATATCCCGATATGCCATCGTATACGGTCGATGACACGCGCGTGAAGGTTCCTGCCGGATGGCTTATCGAACAGGTGGGCTGGAAGGGACGTGTCTTGGGACATGCTGCCGTACACGATCGCCAGGCATTGGTGTTGGTAAATAGAGGCGGAGCGGTAGGTGCCGAGGTGATGGAGTTGGCTAACCGTATTTGTGATGATATATACAATAAGTATGGTATACGCATAGTGCCGGAGGTTAATTATATTGTCTGATGCCATGCACGGGAACAACGAAGCTATGAAACTTACTTTTTTGGGTACTGGTACCTCTACGGGCGTTCCCGAGATTGGATGCACCTGTCCTGTATGTACCTCAAGTGACCGGCGCGACCATCGTTTGCGTGTGTCGGCCTTGGTGGAGACGCCCGATGCTCGTATACTTATCGATTGTGGCCCCGACTTTCGCGAGCAGATGTTGCGCATGCCCTTTGACCGCTTGGATGGTGTGCTCCTCACTCACGAGCACTATGACCATACGGGAGGAATTGACGACTTGCGTCCTTTCTGTCGCTTTGGCGATATAGACCTCTATGCCGATGACCTCACGTGTACCCATCTGCGCGAGCGGCTTCCCTATTTCTTCCGTGAGGTTCTGTACCCAGGTGTCCCGCGCCTGCACTTTCATACCGTCGAGCCTTATAGTACGTTCACTGTCAAGGGTGTAGAAGTTACTCCCTTGCAAGTGATGCACGGAAGATTGCCCATTCTCGGATATCGTATAGGGCGCTTGGGATTTGTGACCGATATGCTCACGGCTCCCAAGGAGACCTATCGTGCTCTGCAGGGGGTAGATACGCTGGTAGTCAATGGCTTGCGCCCCTATGCTCATGGCTCTCATCAGACGATTGATGATGCCGTTGAGTTTTCCCGCATGTTGGGCGCTCGGGAGACCTACCTCATCCATATGAGCCACCAGGCAGGGTTACACGCCGAGACAGCTTCCCAGCTACCTCCGCATGTGCATTTGGCTTACGATGGCTTGGAGATAATGATATAGTTCTTGAAATAATATGAATAATTGGTGATAAATCATTAACTTTACACCGCATTGAAGATATATTACTATGAATAGAATGTTGTTTGTATTTCGACGGGCTGTGATGATGCTCATGCTCGTATGTTCTGCAAGTATTGCTATGCAGGCTCGTGAGGTGGTAAACCTCAATTTTGACTGGTCTTTTCATTTGGGCGATCTCGATGCTGTGCCTACAGCCCTGCCTGCGGCCGGTGCTGCGGGGTGGGAGAGGGTAGACGTGCCGCACGACTATCAGATAGCCCAGCCCTGGGTGGAGCCTTCACCTGAGGAACGCCCCGACAATGGGGATGGTGCCGCCAACTTCAAGAGCCGTCTTTCGGCTCGTGCATTCAAGGAGATGGGGGCCGGATGGTATGTCAAGAGCTACACCCCCGATGCTTCGCTCAAGGGCCAGCGCCTGCTGCTCGATTTCGAGGGCATCATGTACGTCGGCGACGTGTACCTCAACGGTGAGCGTATCGGTGGCACCGACTACGGCTACGTAGGCTTCGAGATTGACGTTACCAGGAAGCTCCGCTTCGATAGTGAGAATATCATCGCTGTGCGTGCTCATACGGCCGAACCGCTCAACTCGCGATGGTATACCGGTGGTGGACTCTTCCGCGATGTCACTCTCGTGGCTACTAATCCTACCACTTGGTTTGAGCGCCATCCGCTCTATATCACTACGACCGGTAACCGTGTCGTGGAAATTCAGGCCGAGATTGCTACCCGTGCCCGCATCAATGCCGTACCCATGCGCACTGTGGTGCGCGATGCCGACGGCACAGTCGTATATACGAGCACCAAAAACGTTTTTATCAACCGCAAGTACCGCACCATGGAACTCAAGATAGACTCTTTCGTCGTAGAGAATCCTCGCCTGTGGAGTTGCGAGACACCCCATCTATACACCGCCTCGGTAGCCATCCTCGACAATGAGGGCGCCGTGATGGACAGCGTGGCCCACACCTTCGGTATCCGCACCATAGAGTTCTCTCCCGAGTTTGGTATGAAGCTCAATGGCGAGAAGGTCATCCTCAAGGGTATCGCCAATCACCACACCTTGGGCGCTCTTGGTGCTGCAGCCTATCCGCGTGCTATCGAAAAACGCCTCCAGTTGCTCAAGGAGTATGGTTTCAACCATATCCGTACCTCACACAACCCCTACAGCAAATCGTTCATGCAGTTGTGCGACGAGTATGGTATCCTCGTGGTTGACGAGCTCTATGACAAGTGGCTCTCTTCATTCTGCGGTGGCCGTGCCGACTGGATGAGCCTCTGGCCCCGCGACCTCCCCGAGTGGGTGAAGCGCGACCGCAACCACCCCTGTGTGGTGATGTGGAGCCTGGGCAATGAGTTGCAGACCTATAACTCGCTCCCCTTCAATGACTGGGGTGTCACTACCTACCGAATGATGAAGCCCGTGCTCCTGCGCTATGACGATACACGCCCCATCACTGTGGCCATGCATCCCCGTGGCCGAGACCTCGCTACCGACTCGCTTCCCGCACCGCTGGTTCATGAGACCGATATCGCTTCTTACAACTATCGCTATATGTACTTCCCCAGCGATAGCCGCCGCTTCCCTCACCTGATGTTCTATCAGAGCGAAGCCAACACCAGCATGATGGGTCCCAACTACTTTGAGATGGACCTCGACCGTGTGCTTGGTCTTGCCTACTGGGGACAGATCGACTATCTGGGCGAGTCAAACGGTTGGCCTGCCAAGGGCTGGGTGAATGGCTCGTTCGACCTCTCCCTGCAGCCTAAGGGCACCGCCTACTTCCTCAAGTCCATGTTTACCGACGAACCCGTAGTGCGCATGGCCATCATCGACAAGGCAGCCAAGGAGGTGATGTGGAACGATGTGCAGGTAGGCACCGGTGTCACTGGCGAGAGCTGGAACCGTGTGGAGGGCTCCAAGGTATCGATGAACGTGTATACCAACTGCGAGCGCGTAGACCTCGTGCTCAATGGCCGTGTCATCGCATCGAAGGATAACACCATGAATCCCCGTTCGCGCAACAAGATTAAGTTCGACAATATCGACTACGCTCCCGGCTACCTCGAAGCTGTGGCCTACCGCAATGGCAAGGCAGTAGCCCGTCACCGTATCGAGACCACCGGTGAGGCCAAGAAGTTGACACTTTTCCCCGATGCCATAGAGTGGCAAGCCGACGGCACCGACCTCATGCACGTGCGTGTACATGCCGTTGACCGCAAGGGACGTCGTGTGTGGGACGCACAGGACGAACTCACCTTCACCGTTGAAGGAGATGCCCGTATCGTAGCTGTCGACAATGGTAACATCTACAGTCACGAGGCTCACGTGGGCAACACTCGCCGTCTCTATGATGGCTCGGCACTTGTCATTCTCCGCGCTGGTCACACTCCTGGCAAGGTGGTACTCACCGTGACCGACACCACTGGCAAGAAGGTCAAGGTGAATCTGCAGACACTGTAAGAGTCCTTATTGGTATAATGGAATAGGGGCAGGTCGCGTGACCTGCCCCTATTTCTTCTTTTGTTGCTGTCAGATTACTTCTTCTTGTTCCAAAGTTTCTCCAGCATTTTGGCCTCCTTCTTGGTGATGTGGATGACAGCACCATGCTTCTGCTCTGCGAAGTTGGTGCGTGTCATCTTGCCGTCGCCGAAGTTGCCCAGCGGGGTGTAGTGGATGAAGTCGTGTGTCTCGGTGAACCCGAAGTTGTGGGGATGGGCATGGAAGTTGTCGTGCATCACTACCCAGGTGTCCTCGCCAATGCGCTTCCAGCAGTTGGGAGCCTCGTGGCTGGTCTTTACACCGTCGTAGTAGTTCTCGTCCATCGTGTAGGGACCCTTGATGTCGGCTGCGGTGGCGTGCTTGATGGTGGCGCCGCGCTCGTGTGACACGTAGTAGAGGTGGTAGGTGCCGTCGTGATACATGATGTCGCTGTCGATGACGTTGTACTTGCCCTCGGGTGCCTCGAAGAGCAGCTTGGGCTCGCCCTCCATCTGGGTGAAGTCGTCGTTCATGTACACGTAGTATATCATGTTGCGCCCGTTGCCGAATCGGGTGGTGAAGTGGAGGAACAACTTGCCCTTCTCCTCATCGTAGCAGGTCTCGGGAGCCCATACGCAGCCTACCTCGGCCCATTTGCCTCCCATGGCCTGGAAGTTAAGATTGGTGCGTGTCCAGTGCTTCAGGTCGGTTGATTTCATCAGCACGAGGCCGCGGTTGTTGCCCCAGCCATATTTGCGTCCGTCGCGCTCCCACTCTGTAGTGCGGTGGCCGTCGCGCACGCCGAATACGTGGAGGTCGGTCATGGCGAGGTAAAAGGCACCGTCGGGGCCGCGGAAGATGTGGGGGTCGCGTATGCCCTTCTGCATGGCGATGGTGTCGCCAGCGATGAGGGGCTTGTCCTCGTTGAGCGCGATGAACTCATAGCCGTCGTAGCTGATGGCCATGTGTAGCCCGTGGTCGGCATCCTTGTGGTAGACCATGAGGTAGGCGCCCATCTTGTCCTCCATTTTCTTGGCTGCCTTCTCCTTCTTGGACTTGTTGTCGTAGTATTCCTGCAGATAGGGCACGCCATCGGTGGTGATGTCGCACTTGAGGATATTGCCCTCCTTGTCGTAGTTCAGCTCCTGGGCACATACCGAACGTGAATAGCTGGTACCGCTGTGCAGAGCACCATTGTGGGTGAAAAGGATGGTCTTGCCTTTGAACTCCACGATGCCCGGGTGCGTGGTATTGCTGTTGCCTGCCACTTCGGAGAATACGTCCTTGTACTCGAACGGGCCTACGGGCGAGTCGCCTACGGCATAGCCCAGCTTCTCGGGCCACCCGGTAGCAAAGGTGAGGTAATACTTGCCGTCACGCTTGTGTACCCATGGTGCTTCGGTGAAGTCCGAGCCCTCGGGGGTGATGTCCATCACCTCACCATCGATCTCTATCATATTGGGTTTCAGCTTGGCCACGTAGCAGCGGCGGTTGCCCCAGTATATCCAGGCGTTGCCCTCCTCGTCCTGATAAATGGCGGGGTCTATACATGCCCAAGAGTGGTCGGTGCCGGGGCAGTCGGCATTGGTGAGCAGCTGCTTGCCCAGGGCGTCCTTGAAGGGACCGTGGGGCGAGTCGGCCACAGCTACGCCAATACCACACCAGTTGGTCGATACGTAGAAGTAGTACTTGCCATCTTTCTCGGCCACGTGTGCGGCGTAAGCGGCATGAGAGTTCTGCCACTTGAACTCGTCCACGTGAAGTGGGCTCTTATGCTCGGTCCATGTCATCATGTCGGTGGTGGAAAACAACGCCCACTCATGCATCTTGTATCCACCCTGATTGCCGGCAAAGTCCACGCCGGTGTAGAGAAACAGCGTGTCGCCCTTCACGAAGGGGGCAGGGTCTGCCGTGTGCTTGTGCTTCACTATAGGGTTCGATGTAGCCCGAAACTTATGCAGCTCCCCATTGGGGATAATTTGCGCAGCTGCTACGGCAGCCATTGCGCCCATGCAGAGCGCCAAGATTGTCTTTTTCATATTCAATTGTTAGTTTGTGCTTTTTTTTCTCTTGCTTCACAGACACGTTAACATGGGTACCATTGGTCACTCACTTGGCGAAGATGCGTGAGAAGTAGGGTAGTGCGGTGTACAGTGCCGAGTGCCAGTATTCCCAGGTGTGTCCGCCATCGTGTACGCGAAGCTGGCAGGGAATCTGGGCATGGCGCATAGCCCGGTAGAAGTCTATGTTGCCGTCGAAGAGGAAGTCGTCGTCGCCACAGTCGACAAACCACTTCACCGTGCGCAGCTCCTGCTTGCGGGCTTCATCGGCATTCTTCACGTAGTCCACGCAGCTCAGTCGGTGCGCAGTCTCAAAAAGTAGTGCTGTTTTGTCGCCCTCGGCCACCTTCTGTGCATCTACCCCCTCGGCTCCCATGTGCAGGAAGGCGCTCATGGCATAGCATGCACCAAACATATCGGCATGGCGCTGTGCATAGCTGGTGCAGCCACCTCCACCCATCGAGAGACCTGCTATGGCGCGGTGCTGTTTGTCGGCCTTGATGCGATACTCCTTCTCTATCGTGGGCAGGAACTCGGTGAAGAAGAACTTCTCGTAGTTCCACCCCCGCATGTCGAAGTAGCCATTCCACTTGCCCTCGCGCACCGAGCCACCTGCATCGGGACTCACGATGATCATGGCATCGGCTTCGCCCGAGGCCGTGAGCTGATCCATCACGTCTTTCACGTGTCCGCGGTCAAACCAGTCCTTGTTCGTGCCATCCATGCCGTGCAGCAGGTAGAGCACCGGGTATGTCTTCTCCTTGTCGATGTCATATCCTGCGGGCAGGAATACCGTATAGTTGCGTTCGGCCCCCAGCACCTCGCTCTTGATGGAGTGTTCTTCTACTCGGCTCATCATCTGTCTCCAGTTCTGGGCCATGGTTGTCAGGCACATTGTCAATGCAACGAAGGCGATAGCTGTTCTTTTCATGTGATGCTTGTATTTGTGTTTTATTCTGCGAATATAATGCTAAATATTCATTTATCCTCAATTCTTGTTTGTTTTTTACACGAATGCTCTCGCTGCGCTGCGGAGTTGTCAATTATGATACTGCGTATCAAGATTCCCTGCTGGCTCGGCATAGTTCAAACAAGCTTGATTCTGCTCTTGCTGCGCTGCAAAATTGTCATTTGTCAATTGTCACTTGTCAATTGTAAAAAGGTTCCACAACCCATCCTCCGAGAGCACCCCGCGCTTCAGGTCCTTGGGCAGCAGGCCTGCCTCGTCATCGGCAAAGTCCTGCTTCCACTCGTCGCTGCCGTAGTATGCGGCAAGCTCAGCCATGGCCTCCTGAGCCTTGGCATGTGTACTGGCGCTCATGGGCTGCTCCTTCATCGCCTCCGTTGCCAGGTCATACAGCTCCTCCATGTGCCGTATCCGCTCGATTTGTGTCATCTTTTCGGGCATTTGCTTCAGTTACGAGTAATAGGTTATGAAATCAGCCAATCGTGTGCAGGGACAATCTTTATAAGCTTATCTTCCACCGTGAGGTCTTCCCGGTGAAAGTCTGTTATGAGGTATAGATTGTCACATTTCGTTTCTTTGGCTGCTGCCAACAAACCTCTTATTTCTCGCTTGCGGGTCTTCTCTTTGCTGATGTCGTAGGATACCTGATAGATTTCTTCCACTATGTTGTTTCTGCACACCACAAAGTCGGCCTCATATCCTCCTGCACTCTTGTAATAATACACATCCCGGTCTATAGGCCTATTTCGGCGAAGCAGTTCGATGCATACGATTGTCTCTAATCGCCATCCTACATTCTCTCCAGCGAAAGCATCAGGGCGGCCATCCATCAAAGCTACATCAATGGGGTATACCTTTTCGGCTCTTACCCGTTGTCGGCTCTTGGTAGAGTATTTCTTGACTCCTATCAGCAGGTAGGCCTCCTTTAAGAAGGCGATATAATTATTTATCGTGTGGCTCGACTTTAGCCCTACCGTTTCGGCCAATTCGCTTTCGACAATTGTCACCGGAGATATATTCATCAAGTGGTGGGCCAACTGCTCAAAAGCCTCCGTATACATAATCTTGTGTCGTTGCTCTATGTCCCGTTTAAGGATATTGCTGACCAGATTTCCTACATAGCGTGTCTTGTTATTCTTATGTATCAGTTCTGGGAATCCTCCTTGCTTGAGATAGTCGTCAAAAGCCGCCCGTCTCAATGCCTCTGCCTTTGTGGTTTTCGATAGGGTATCTACCTTCTTGCACAGGCACCATTCGGCAAAGGAGAATGGATAGAGCTCTATCTGGTCATTGCGTCCTGTAAGATGCGTTGCCAGTTCTCCGCTTAGCAGTTTGGCATTAGAGCCAGTGACTATCACATGCATGCGCTGACGCAAGAGCCGATTTACAAACAGGTGCCAGCCTTCAATGTTTTGGATCTCGTCAAGAAACAGATAATTGAAGTCCCCATAAATCTTGTACAGTCCTTCAAGTATCGTGTTCAAGCCGCTTGTCTGCAATTCACTGAAGCGCTCGTCGTCAAAGTTGACATAGGCAAACTTTTCGTTAAGCGACTTTAGCACATTGAAGCATAGGGTCGACTTTCCGCTTCTGCGTACTCCGATGATGACCTGAGCCAAATTACTGTCTAAGTCCACCAGTTTTTCTTCAGCTCGAGGGCATAGTTCCATTTTGCGCAGAGCAACCAATTCTTCATATTGTTCAGCAAGCACCTGCTCTATAATCCGCTTATCTACCATGACACTAATGAATTATATTCGCTGCAAATATACGTCTTTTTATTACAAAACGCAATAAATCGGCATTTTTCTGCCTTTTCAACGCGATAAATCGGCATTTTTTTAGTCTTGAAACGCAATAAATCGGCGCTTTTCTACTTTTTCGGTAGCAACAACACACACAACAACACACACACAACAACTCTATTCGTCCACCTTCGCTCCACTTATAGGTGCATTGTCGTCGCAATTGTCCGGTGGAATTTGAATTTTTCTAATTGCTTCGGACAATTGCCATTCGTCATCGTTATCGTTTTCGTCTTCGTTGTTTCATAGAGGGCGTGTATTTCTGTAATCGTAAGCGTAATCGTCATCGTTATCTTTCAACTCTCAACCCTATATGTCATCCCGAGCTCGTGCGAGGGATCTCTCACTTCTGTTCGAGATGACACATAACCATCAACCATATCCTTGTCATCTTTCAACTTTATAAATGCTTTGCATTTAAGAGGACTTGCTGGCTCGGCATAATCCCGCAAGCGGTTTCTGCACTCGCTACGCTGCGTCTTTCAACTTTCAACTTTCATCTTTCAACTTTTCTCATACCCCACTTGCTCCTCCGCAGCGAGAGGCGCAGGCTCTGTGTCGAAGGCGTATGTCACCGCTTTGCGTGGACGCAGGTTGTCGAGGTAGGTCTTGTGTAGCAGGTGCTCCAGTTCGGCAAGTGTGGCCTCGCGTGTCTTGGGCTTGAGCTGACATTCCCAGATGACGATGGTGTGCCACCCCATCTGTCGCAGCTGGGTGCGCCGCTCCTGGTCGCGCTCCTGGTTGCGTGTGATTTTCTGTGACCAGAAGTCCGTGTTGCTCTTGGGCATCACGAAGTATCGGCATCCCTCGTGCCCATGCCAGAAGCATCCGTGTATGAATATCACCGTGCGGTACTTGCGCAATACTATGTCGGGCGTGCCCGGCAGCCCCTTCACGTTCACCCTGTAGCGGAATCCCCGGCTATGGAGGTATCGCCTCACCGTCATCTCCGGCTTGGTGTCGCGGCTATGTATGCTGGCCATGCATCGGTGCCGCTGCTCTCGGGTCAGTTTGTCGGGCATGGGGGATTACTTAAATCTTACCTGCAAGTTTATCTTGAAGTAGTATTTCCCCTCCTCTTCATACAACCAACCGTAGAAGTATGGTTTGAGGGTTCTGCCTGCAACCTTTTCGCGTGGATGTCCAGGGTTATTCTCATCTTCGCTTGTTGATGGAGTATCAAATTTTGTTGAGTTGAAAAGATAATTCAGGAATCTGTTCTGTTCATAAATATGGTAACATACCACCTGTCCATCCTCTTTCACAATAATTTGCCCTCCCGTGGTGTCATATATGCCAAGCCAAGGTGTCTCGGGTTTCATACCCAAGGCGCAGTCTTGAAGGAATCGCTTTACCTTATACTTATAGACGGCTCCGTGATTCTCGGTGTCGAAGTCCAAGGGGTTTTGCTGAGTAAGAATCTCAGTGCATCGGGCTATTGTCGTTTCATTCTCCAGATGACGTATCAGTAGCAACTGTGCTATCAATGAGGGAAGGTCACCATCAATGGTCCGTAGGTTCTGGCTAAGGCAACGCGATTGTACTTTCTGAAATACAATCTCAGCCTTATAATCATTGATAAGGCTCTTAAGTCGTGAGGGTATTCGGGGCGTTTGCTTATATGTGTCCGCATTGAAAGCATCAACATCTATGTCTGAATTTTCGGGGAAACGTATTTCGTATATGAAATTGTTACCAGCACTTGCATTGAAGAGAGGCAAGGTGGTATTTATGCACAACTGCGAACTTTCTATAGAATTAGATGACTTTGTCATTCTTCTATTGTCTGGTTTTGAATCTTTCATAATGTATCTCCAGAAACTCTCTTTGTGGGAAAAATCTGTCAGGCAAAGTTATACTCCTTCCATTAATGGTGTGTAAGTAATCCTTAAAAGATAGTTCCGAACTCTTTTCAAATAACTCTTCAGATACGACAATAGAGTAATCAGGTGTAATTGATAGTAGATGTTTGTCGTATGCCTTGTGAAAGAAAGGATTGAGACACAGTCCATTTCGTGGATTAGTCCTATTGACTTCGTCAAGCGACCAGTCTACAATGTGGCAAGCCTCTAATAATTCTATGCTGCCTACCCCTGATATGCAGCATCTATAATTATAGGAGGATAATACGGCATCTCTAAAAAATGTTTGATGTATTCTTTGTCGAATAATTCGTTCACGTTCTTCTCCTTTGGGAAACTGTTTAGGAAGAGTATGGGTGAATTCTTCCAGTGTGGTATTTCTTAGTTGGGCAATGATAAGGGCGCTATCATAAGCAAGTTTACCCCAATCATCACAGTATTCATCCCAGACCTCTTTGTCCAGTCTGCTTGTATTGCCTAATCCTACTATACCTTTAGCTTTCAGAATGGGGTCGAAACTACCAAAATTACCTATTTTCATCTTTACGGATGCTGGCGTTCTACCGATTAGTGTGGCAACTTCTACTATAATAGGATTGCTGTTAGATGCTTTGTTGAAGGGTACTTTACAATATGCGTCTAATGCCAGTATGGTCTCTTCCCTGCTCCAGTTTCTCATATCCTTATTTTGTTATTGGTGTTGAAAGTCTGCTGGATATCCTCCATCAGCTCTAATGCTTTCTTCTTGTATGGCTCGGCAAAGGGCGTACCTATGTTGTGCAAATAGTGTGAGATGATGGCCATCTGCTCACTAAAGGGCATCTCGCTGCCATCCTCATATCTGCCATGAGGGTCACAGAACTTGATTTTGTGTATCGAGTTCAGAGGTATACTAAGTTGTTCTTCTGCGTGTGTCATATTGTAGATGCAAATATAATAATTCTATATTAAAAGATAAAGTAAATATTGCTTATTCTTTCACATCATACATAACCCTCATTGCTTCTATGATTAACCGAGAATCCAATCTAAACAATGCTTCCTTCACCGTTTGTTTATTGGTGCCATATTCCGATTCTATCATCTTTAAGTCACTCTCGCAGACCTCCTCGTCTTCTATATATCGGACTAATATATCGCTCAGCAATACATCGTTTCGAGTGTGATAGTGGGGTAAATACTCTGCAACGGTGTCCCAATATCCGTATTTGTTTGTCGAAGCTTGTGTTCCCATGATTGCTTGTTTTTTTCGCAAAGGTATATGATTTCCTCGTGATTTTCAACATACTATTGTTGGCTTTTTTCAAAGTTCGCCATTATGTGAAAATCATACAACGGCCAATAGTGCACGAAACGAATTGAAAATTAAAAATAAAAAAGTGAAAACTGCTTCGCAGTGACGATAATGATGACGATGACGTAACTTCTTTGCAGTAACGTATCATTTGTGGGCTTGCTGATTTTCGGCACGCATCAAACGCTTATAGTGGGCCCAAGACAAAAGGGCAGACACAGCCTGACTAATTGCTATTTTAATTCAGCAGACAATGCCTGTTGAATTACAAGATGCTGAATTTAAGTAATCAATGAGTTTCGCTGACGATGCGTGTTTCTGCGAAAGTCTACGGATTCTGTGTGAGACCTAAAAGCACTCCGTGAGAGAATGAAGCAGTGTAATCTGTCTAAATTCTGTTGACTGATAATGAAGACGAAACCTGCTTTATGCAATCTTTCCCGTCTCGATCTCAGAGATAATATATGAAAGTACGTAGCGAGCACCTTGATAATACAGACTAGTGGCAGGTTTGCTTAGCTTCGCGTATGTATCAGATAGGTATATAGTATCCAAGGTGTCGGCCATGCTCATACCAGCTTCCCTCCTTGACGATTGAGATAGACGGTCATATTGGCCACCATATCAGTGAATGACTGGGTGTGCATGAATCCATAGTGCTCGTCCATCAGCTTGACGCCGCCATAACGCTTGATGTAACGCCACGCCTGAGAGTCGGTAAGGCCGTGTGCCTTGCCAAACTTGCTGACCAAGGCGATGATGTATTCCACCTTGTCGGCCACGGGATATTGCCTCATCTCTATGCTTGAGCCCATAGGTATGCCTTTCTATATTGTTTCACTGCAAATGTATGTTTTTTTTAATGGAAACTAAGTAGTAAAGCAAACGATTTCGGAATTGAATAAGGCAAACGTAAATGGTTGAGAAACAGCAAAAAGCGATTTTCTCGCATAGTTGGCACTATGCAAGAAATAACGGTTATGAGCAGGTGTTCAGTTACCAAATCGTTAGCTCGGTTGTTACCGAAAGCCGATAGGTAACGAAATAATCTACGACAGCATCACATTGCGTTGATTGTCATTATTTTGCATAGTTAAGAACGCTTATATACAGGCTAACTTTGCCACTAAAAATATAAGCGTATGAAAGTAGAAAAATTCAAGGTGTTGCTCTACCTTAAAAGGGGCGGATTAGACAAGTCTGGTAAGGCTCCCATCATGGGACGCATTACCGTAAATCGAACGATGGTACAGTTCAGCAGCAAGCTGTCGTGTACTCCCGAACTATGGAATCCTCGCGAAAGCCGACTAAATGGCAAAAGCAAGGAGGCTGTTGAAATCAATGCAAAGATTGACAAGCTGCTACTTGCCATAAACTCGGCATTCGATTCTCTTTTGGAGCGTAAGATTGATTTCGATGCAACGGCGGTCAAAGAAGCGTTCCAAGGTAGCGTTGAAACTCAAATGACGCTGCTTAAGCGATTGGATATTCATATTGAGGATATGCAATCAAGAATCGGTGTTGATGTTGCCAAATCATCTATGTCAACCTATATCTATACTCGTAGATACCTTGGTGAGTTTATCAAAAAGCGTTTCAAGGTTGAAGATTTGGCTTTCGGACAATTGAATGAGCATTTGGCCTATGAGTTTCAGGAGTATGTCTTGAAGGACAAAGGTCTTGCAGTTGATACGGCAAGGCATTATCTGGCCATACTCAAAAAGATTTGCCGATTAGCTTTCAAAGAAGGTCATTCGGAGAAACGCTATTTCGTAAATTTCAAACTGCCAAAAGAGAATAGGAAAGCACCACGAGCATTAAGTCGTGAGGACTTTGAGAAAATTCGAGATTTGGAAATTCCGGCATCAAGAGTAACGCATAATATCGCAAGGGATTTATTTCTTTTTGCTTGCTATACAGGCGTTCCCTATGCCGATGCAGTTTCAATAACAGACGATAACATCTATACCGATGACAATGGTGCATTATGGCTGAAATATCTGCGTAAGAAGAATGAGCACTTAGGGCGAGTGAAACTATTGCCTGAAGCTATTGCTCTGATAGAGAAATATCGCAGTAATGAGCGCAAGGAGTTATTCCCGATGATACACCACCCTAATCTGCGAAGGCATATGAAAGGACTTCGAGACTTGGCAGGTATTAAGACGGATTTGGTCTATCACATGGGGCGTCACACCTTCGGAAGTCTGATTACGCTTGAAGCAGGAGTTCCCATTGAAACAATCAGCAAAATGCTTGGGCATACAAACCTTACCACAACCCAACTATATGCTAAGGTAACACCTAAGAAGTTATTCGATGATATGGATATATTCATCAAGGCAACAAGTGATATGACATTAGTTTTATAACACAGAAACAGTTTGAATTATGAGAAGCACATATAAGCAACTATACTACATTAACCGCAGCAAAATTAAGGCTGATGGCACAACATCCATTATGTGTCGAGTAACCATTGATGGCAAGGCTACTGTATTATCTACAGGACTCTATTGCCATCCTGATGACTGGAACAGCAAGAAATGTGAAACAAAGAATAGTAGAATCAATGGTATGCTCAATGACTATAAGAATCGTATTGATGATACTTACAATAGTCTGCTAAAAGCAAATGGTGTCATTACTGCCGAATTATTGAAGAACGCTATTACGGGAGTGTCAAATGTTCCAAAATACATTCTGCAAGCCGGTGAGGTTGAAAGGGAAAACCTTAAAATCCGTTCCGTACAGATTGACTCCACATCCTCTTATCGTGGGTCAAAGATGTATCAACACTATTTGCGTGAGTATATCAATTCATTGGGCAAAGAGGATATGCTATTTACGGATATAACTGAGGAGTTTGGTTACAACTTTGTACTCTATATGAAGATGAACTACTCGCATAAGCCATCATACAGGAACCATTGTTTGTGTTGGCTGAAGCGATTAGTCTATTTGGCTGTGGATAATGGCATCTTGCGTTTCAATCCAATAGACGATATCCAGTATGAGAAAAAGCCACCCAAGAAATTGATGTATATAAGCAAGAGTCAATTGCAGGATATTATGAACCATCCAAAACTTGATCCATTGCAGGAGTTGGCGAGACGAACATTTATTTTCTCTTGTTTTTGTGGATTGGCGTATGTGGATGTGCAGAGACTCTATCCTCATCATATCGGAACTACGGCCGATGGGCGCAAATACATTAGAACCTACCGTAAGAAAACGGATGTAGAGGCATTTATTCCATTGCACCCGATTGCTGAGCAGATATTGTCGCTGTACAACACCACTGATGACAGCAAGCCAATCTTTCCATTACCTTGCAGAGATATGATTTGGTTCGAGATACACGAATTGGGATTCTCACATCAATTCAAGCATAACTTGTCCTACCATCAATCGAGGCACACATTCGGAACACTATTGGTCTCGGCTGGTGTTCCAATGGAGAGTATTGCCAAGATGATGGGACATACCAATATTCGCACTACTCAGGGATATGCCAAAGTAACTGATGATAAGATTTCGGAGGATATGGATAGATTGATAGTACGGAGATCTATGGTATAATAAAAAGTGAAAGCATTGTCCTTAATTAGTTGTATTAATGTACCTTTGCAAAAAAATGAGTATGGATAAAAAAGAATATTATATTAGAATGCATAGTAATCTTCAATATGTAAAAACGAATAATTGTAACGGAGATTATTTATGTCCAATATGTTTAAATGAGTATAGTGAGCAAGATGTTAAGAATGTCTTAACAGAGGAAGATGTTCCTCAAAAGTCATTAGGTGGTAATCGAATTGCTCTTACATGCAGAAAATGTAATAGTCGTTGTGGCTCAGATATTGACATTCATTTGTTAAATGCGATTACAACTAGAGAACACCGCCTTTTCTTACCATGTTCAGAAAGAAATATTCGTATTGAAAAGGATGGTCAATTATTAAATGCCAATCTTCAAATAGATGAGGATAGAACGATTAAATTATTGGTAAATACAAAGAGAAATAAACCTGATACTTGGATTGATTTTCATAATAATATATTACTACCTAATGAGGTCGTCAATGTGGAAGATGTGCCGTTGAAAAGAAACGAACGCAGAATTAGTGCAGCTTTACTAAAGAATGCATATCTTCTACTTTTTGCAAAAACAGGTTATACTTTTTTACTTGACAAATATTATGACTCTTTAAGAAAGCAAATATTAGAGCCAGATGTCTTTCATGTTCCAGATAGGTTATGGACAATGCAGAACATTCCGATTCCAGATGGAATATATTTAACACAAGATAATCGTTATCGTGGTTTTTTTGTGATTTATACTCTTAGACTTAAACTTTTATATCGTGTATGCGTCTTAATCCCTACGCCAAATGTGCCATATTTGATGGCCGTGAAAGAATTGGAAAAAATAGACTCAAAAAGTCAAGTTAAAGTTCTACGATTGCCTGATTTGGATTATTTTAATAATCTGGCATCCATTGATAAGTTAAATCAATGGTGTTATGGTTGGAGTTTGAAATTTTAATTTAATACCCGTCAGTCGCTTATTTCCGTTGCTGCCCATTAAGTTAGTACATACTCTTCTGAAAGTGAAAAGGTCAAGCGGCAAGCCGTTTCGGACTGAATCTTCCTCCTACGGAGAGTATTCAGCCCGAAAACCTTTCCCCTTTCACGTCTGTACAATGGACGCTTTCGGCAACGGAAACAAACGACTGACGGAAAAGTAATTAAAACACAAAAAGAACAGCGTACAGATAGGTAATAACTTGATAGCCTAAATGTACGCTGCTCCTATTTCTATTCATAGAAGGGATATTTTTTAGCGATAATCATAATTGGGCATACGGTAAACTGCACTCCCTCCAGAAAAATAATTTAGTTTTGTTTGCTCCTACTTCTTAGTCCCTTCCCAAAACCATCTAACAAACTGATAGGACAAACTTATTACCAAAAATATTGGAGCAAA
>JAFXEF010000003.1 GCA_017520935.1 Bacteroidaceae bacterium
CACTATCGTGCCATGAGTACTTTTCTCTTTAAGCGTTCGTTCGTGGATTTACTTCATAGGCAACTCTTTTTATCGGTTAATACTTATAATATTTGCTTATGGCCACAAAATTACATAATAATTGGGAATTAGAAGTTAGAAATTAGGAGTTTCTTTCTTACATCGCGGAAAAACTGACAACGACGGCATCTACGAGCCACTCGCTAAAGTCAAGCAATCAGCACCATGCCACTTTGTTGAGGGAAGAGGGAAAGTTAGGCCCGCGATGTATGCATTCTTCTCTCTTCACTCTTCCCTCAAAAGACCCTGATACTTAGAAAACTGAGGATAAGGCATGTCCACATATCCACCAACGGACGTCCGGCCGATAACGCCTGTTGCCGCAGGTGCGGCACAGTATTTTGGCAGGTGCTCGGGAAGGTTGCTGCAGGTGCAGCCTTAACTTACGATAAGCCGAAGCGTAAGTTAAGATTAGCCGAAGCGTAAGTTAAGATAAACAATAAGAATAGCGGAGAATCTCACGTGAGACCCTCCGCTACTGCTATTTAATGTTACCTGTCGTTACCTGTTACTTTTGGTTCTCCACCCAAAGACGAGCATTGACGAAAGCCTCTATCCAGGGAGTCACCTCATCGGCACGGCGGTCTGTCGGGTAGGTACCGCACTGCCAGGGGAAGATACAACGCTCCAAGTGGGGCATCATGGCTACGTGGCGACCATCAGCACTGGCAATACCGGCGATGTTGTAGTCCGAACCGTTAGGATTGGCAGGATAGCCAGCATAGTTATACTTGGCTACTACGTGATAGCGGCTCTCCTCATAGGGAAGTGAGAACTTACCTTCACCATGAGCTACCCAGATACCATGCTTGGTGCCGCTGAGCGAACCAAACAGCACACTGTTGTTTTCAGGAACGTGGAGACCTACGAAGTTAGACTCAAACTTGTGTGAGTTGTTATGCAGCATAGCCCCCTTCTGCTCGTGCTCGGGAGTGATCAGTCCCAACTCCATCATCAGCTGACAGCCGTTACAGATACCCAGTGAGAGGGTATCCTTGCGAGCATAGAAACGGTCGATGGTCTCCTTAGCCTTCGGACTGAAGAGGATAGCACCTGCCCAACCCTTAGCCGAGCCAAGTACATCGGAGTTGGAGAAGCCACCACAGAAGACGATAAAGTTGATGTCATCCAAAGTCTCTCGACCTGTCACGAGGTCGGTCATCGTAACATCCTTAACGTCGAAGCCAGCAAGCCACAGTGAGTAGGCCATCTCGCGCTCACCATTAGTACCCTTCTCACGGATGATGGCAGCACGCACGCCTGTAGCCTTGCGGCGGTCGGGGTTGAGGGCATATTGCGCCAGCTTACCGGTGAACGACTCCTTGAAGTCGAACTCGAGAGGCTGGTTCTTATAGTTCTTGTAGCGCTCGTCGGCACAGCCATGGAAGCTCTGCTTGCGATCGAGCAAGTACGAGGTGCGGTACCAAGCATCACGCATGGCATCAATATCGAGTGTGTACTCCTTATTTATATATAGGGTGCGGTCAGCAGTGGGCTGCCCGATTGCGGCAAAGCCTACGCCAGCCTCTTCCAAAATAGCTTCTACACGAGCTGCATTCTCCTTGCCTACTTGCACTACAACACCAGGATTCTCGGCGAAGAGCAACTTCACGATGTCCTTCTCTTCGAAAGCACCGAGGTCAATCTGCATACCACCCTTGGTGTTGGCAAAACACATCTCAAGCAATGTGGTAACAAGACCACCAGCCGAGATATCGTGACCGGCCATGAGCAAGCCCTCGTTCACGAGCTGTTGCACAGCGATGAAGGTATCGCGGAAGTATTCGGCATCCACGGCGGGCACTTCACTACCCACCTTGTCGAGCGACTGGAAGAAGGCCGAGCCACCGAGTTCGAGTGAGTTGTCACTGAAATCGATATGGTAGAGCAGGCTATCCTCGTCGTTTACGACTACGGGAGATACAACCTTCTTTACATCTGAAACCTCGCCACCTGCCGATACGATTACCGTACCCGGACTTATCACCTTGCTGCCGTCAGGGTATTTCTGAGTCATCGAAAGTGAGTCCTTACCGGTGGGAACGTTGATGTGGAGGTCGCAGCAAAAGTCAGAAAGCGCCTCTACAGCCTTGTACAAACGGGCATCCTCACCCTCCTGTGAGCGGCAGGGCCACATCCAGTTTGCACTGAGTGAAAGCGAGTCCATGCCATCGGCCAACGGAGCCCATACGATGTTGGTCAGCGCCTCTGATACGGCAAGCACTGAGCCTCTGTCGGGGGCTGCCAACGCAGCCTGTGGAGCATGACCGATAGCCGTGGCCATACCCTTGGTGCCACGGTAGTCGAGAGCTACCACACCGCAGTCGCTCAAGGGAAGCTGCAGCTCGCCCTGACATTGCTGACGGGCAATCTTACCCGTTACCGAACGGTCCACCTTATTGGTGAGCCAATCCTTACATGCCACCGACTCCAACTGAAGCACCTTTTCTACATACTGCTGCAAGTTCTTTTCTGTATATTCAGCATCGCTATAGTTGCGCTCTACGGTTTTGTCTACCATGATAGTCTTGGGCGAAGAGCCGAACATCTGGTCTACAGCCAGGTCGAAGGGACGAACACCATCCTTCTGCTCGAAGGCAAAGCGGGCATCTCCTGTGGTCTCGCCCACTACATACATCGGAGCACGTTCACGTTCGGCAATCTGCTGCACATGTTCGAGAGCCTCTTCTCGGATGAGCAAGCCCATACGTTCCTGCGACTCGTTGGCAATGATCTCCTTCGCCGAGAGGGTTGTATCACCGATAGGCAGCTTGTCCATATTGATGAGACCGCCACACTCCTCCACAAGCTCAGACAAGCAGTTTACATGACCTGCCGAACCGTGATCGTGGATAGATACGATGGGATTGGTATCCTCCTCGCAGAGTGCACGGATGACGTTGTAGGCACGCTTCTGCATCTCGGCATTGGCACGCTGTACGGCGTTCAACTCTATGCCTGATGAGTAACGGCCAGTATCAACTGACGACACCGAACCGCCACCGAGACCGATGCGGTAGTTATCGCCACCGAGCACCACAATCTTGTTACCTGTCTCGGGAGCACCCTTGAGGCAGTCGCGCTGTGTACCATAGCCTACGCCACCGGCAAGCATAATCACCTTATCGTAGCCATACATGGTATCGTCGGCACTCTCCTGATGCTCGAAGGTAAGCACAGAGCCACAGATGAGCGGCTGGCCAAACTTGTTACCGAAATCCGAAGCACCGTTCGATGCCTTGATAAGAATCTGCTCGGGAGTCTGGTACAGCCAAGGACGTTCGGCGTACTTCTTCTCCCAGTCGTGTCCCTCGTCGGTGCGGGGGTATGAGGTGATGTATACCGCAGTACCGGCAATGGGCCATGAACCCTTACCACCACCCATACGGTCGCGAATCTCGCCACCGGTACCCGTAGAAGCACCATTGAAAGGCTCCACAGTGGTAGGGAAGTTGTGCGTCTCAGCCTTGAGCGAAAGCACGGTCTTGATATCCTTTATAATAAAATAGTCCGATGTAGCATGGTTTTCGGGGGCAAACTGTTCGGCTACGGGGCCCTCAGAGAAAGCCACATTGTCCTTGTAGGCCGAGAGTATCTTGTTGGGGTTCTCCTTAGTCGTCTTCTTGATCATTTGGAACAGCGATGAGGGACGCTCCTCACCATCAATAATGAAGGTACCACCAAAAATCTTGTGACGGCAGTGCTCAGAGTTGATCTGTGCGAAACCAAACACCTCCGAGTCGGTCAAGCGACGTCCCAGGTCTTTCTCCACCTTCTCAAGATAAGCCATCTCCTCGGCTGAGAGAGCCAGGCCTTCCTTCTCGTTATACTCGGCCAAATTATCGATATATACGATGGGCTGCGGCTCAATGTTCACGAAGAAGAGCTTCTGATCCAAACCCTTGTACATACGCTGCAGCATGGGGTCATACTCAGCCTCTTCGCTTGCCACGGGGTAGTACTCCTCAATACGTGCAATACCCTCGACACCCATATTTTGGGTAATCTCCACAGCATTGGTACTCCACGGGGTAATCATCTCGCGTCGTGGGCCGATGAAGTAACCCTCCATGGTGTCGCCCTCTACAAGCTCGGCATTGCCAAACAGCCAACTAAGTTTCTTGATAGTTTCCTCGCTGGCCTGCTGCACGGTCTCCGCAGCGATGATATTGCCAGCCTGTGATTTGAAGAAAAGAATCATTTTGTGTATGAATTATATTTAATTTTCGATATCTATAACCTTTATTATAGCTTACATGTAAATATAGTGCAAAGATAATGCAAAAAAGTGATTATGCGAAGACAATATATCAAAACTCTACTCTCTTCACACTTTTGTCGGCCATTATGACTTCCACACTGCTAAGGTCGTCAGCCACCTTAATCTCTTTAACGGGACTGAGTTCCTTACCGCTAAACGGCTTGTTGCCCTTCTTCCACAAGTGCAGGGTCACCATGATATGTTCGCCGTCAACAGCCTTTTCGCTCATAATAAGGTTACACTGGGCACTTACAGGATGCAAGCCCATAGGATAGTGTATGGTGGTGGTGTCCCATCCGTAGAGGGGTACCGTAGCCAGTTTGTATTCACCATTGCCTATGATGGTGGCTTCGGGCACCTTCTTTGATTTCTCTATGCTGAAGGCCTTGCCACTCACCTTGGGTAGAGTGTAATGCCCGAGACGGATGGTCGTAGGATTGGGAACTGACACCTTGTCTATGCGGAGCACGCCATTGGGCAGGGGGATATCAGCGAGGTTATACCGTACTTCCCTGTTGGTCTCCAATACAGCATCGCGGCGATAGATGCCATCCTCGAAACTCTTGAAGGTATAGAGTCGGAGTACTTCCCACTGTCCCTTATCATTCTTGGTGGCATAGTTCATTGAAACCTCACCGTGCTTGCCGTCGGCCATCCAGGGAAACTCGGTGTGGTAAGCTAACTTATTGTAGTTTTCAGAGCTGCGGAATTTCTGCCAGTCGTTAGCTACAGTCTCGTGGCACCACGAACGCATCTCCGAGCCACCTACATTCGGGTAGTCGGTAATGAGGAGGTTGGTGGCAGGTTGGAATTTGTTGTAGACTTTGTTGTTTTTGAATTCCTTATCCCACGGGCCATTGTTCTCCTTGGCAGTCCAGAACGGGTTGTCGGCCGGCAACAATAGGGCCAGGAATGCTTTTCCGCACCAGTACACACTGCCACGGCAGCTGTAGATCTGTACGGCAGGCTCAAATGGGCCGTAGAATCCGAGGGTCGGCACATTATCCTCAAGCAAGGCAGGATGTTGGAGGAATTGCAGCAAAGTTGACGAAGCTATACGACGCATCCAGCCGTAATTGATGTTGGCATCCTCTTGATAGCCCAGCAGGGCAAGAGGCACCACAGCACCAAAACGATAGGGGATACTGCGTCCCCACATGTTCATTCGGCCTTCAGCGTTGAACATATAGGGATAGTTGTCTATGAGGTCGGCCTGGTTTTTCATAAACTGCGCCGCATATTCGGGGTAAAAGTGTCCGTACATCTGTGCCCAGATAGGGCCATACATTTGGAAAGCCCACATGCTGTAGTAATCGTAGGCAGGGGCATCGTTGTACCAACCTTCACCACGGTATAGGGCAAGGAGTTTTTTCAGACAGTCTTCCATGCGCCAGTCATTGACCTCATACCCTTGTTCCTTGAAGAAACTGATGACAAACACGTTGAAGAACATCCAGTTGCTGCCAATGGTAGGACCATTGCCATAGCTCAGCATGGTAGCTGCAAGCTCATCTTTCTGCGCTTGTGTGAGTGGTTCCCACAGTACATTCTTGGCTGTAGAAAGCGATATAGCCAATGCGCCGAACTCTACAAGTATCTGGCTGGGGCCACCGTTGGGAGCACGATGCTTGATGTAGCTGGGACTCTCGGGATTGATAAGGTTGAGCAACTGATGACGATAATAATCGGCCACCTTGATTCCATTGAGTGTGAGGTCGGGGTTCTCTCTCAGCAGCGGTGCTGCCAGGAAAAGTGTACGGCAAAAGCCCTCAAGCTTGGCGGTAGGCACTTGTCCCGGATTATTGGGGTAGGTCTTGTCGAACTGCTTGGGGAAGTACATCGGGTCGTCAATGTCGCGAATATAGGTGAATGCACCGTCGAGCAAGTACTCGGCAGCATCAATCCATCCCTGACGGTCAAGCCCCGTGTATGGGCTTACCTTATAATTGGGTGTGGGGATGGTAAAAGTCTGTTCGATACGATGTGTGGGGGTAGCCACCTGAGCCATCACTGACAAGGCTGGCACGAGCAACAGTGCAGTGAGGATACTTTTGAACGTGTTTCTTTTCATAATGATATGTAAAATTTGTGATAGCAATATAATTTATTCAAAGGTACAACTATTTTTTGTATAAATTCCGTTTTCGGGGAATTATTTATAATTTTGTACTCACATACGTTTCTGCTAATAATATAATTAAGAATCCCTGTTTGTACGATGAACGATTTGCAACTCAACGAATACCAGCAAAGTGCACTGACCCGGTTGGCCGTAGAGGCTCTCACTCCCATGCAAGAGGCTGCACTCACAGCTTGCCGCAACCACAACGATATGATACTGCTCTCACCCACAGGAACAGGCAAGACCCTTGCCTACCTATTGCCATTGATTGAACATCTGCAATTGGGTATCGAGGGCGTACAAGCTATGGTGATAGTACCTTCGCGTGAGCTGGCCCTGCAAATAGACTCGGTAGTGAAGTCAATGGCATTGCCGTGGAAAGCGATGAGTGTGTATGGAGGTCGTGCAGCGATGGACGAACACCGCTCCATGAGAGGCATTGCCCCCTCTATTATAATAGGCACGCCCGGTCGTCTCAACGACCATCTCAACAAGGGCAATATTGATGCCCGCAGCATACAGGCCCTCGTTATCGATGAGTTTGACAAGTGCCTTGAGCTGGGCTTTCAGGGAGAAATGCAGGAGGTGATAGAGAAGTTGCCTGCCGTGTGTCGCCACTACCTCACATCGGCCACCGATATGGAGGAGATTCCAGCCTTTACGGGAGTGCGTCGTCCCATCCATCTGAATTACTTGACTGATACTGAATCTGAAAGTCGTGTACAAACCTTCATCGTACACTCAGAGAGTAAGGATAAGCTACATACTCTCTACAAACTGCTGTGTGCCCTTGGTGGCGGCCAAGCTATCGTCTTCTGCAATCATCGCGAATCAGTAGAACGGATTGGAGGATATCTCCGTGAGCAGAGATTGGCCCACGAAGCCTATCACGGAGGTATGGAGCAGGAAATACGTGAACGTGCTCTGTATAAGTTCCGCAATGGTAGCAGCAACGTACTCATCAGTACCGATCTGGCTGCCCGTGGACTCGATATTCCCGAGGTGCAGCATATCATCCACTATCATCTGCCCGGTAGCGAAGATGCCTATATACACCGCACCGGTCGCACTGCCCGATGGGATGCCGAGGGTAGCTCATACCTCATCCTGCACAGCGAAGAGCATGTTCCTGAGTACCTTACAGCTGCAATAAAGGAGTATGCACTTCCCGAGCGTGCTCCACGTCCCGAACCTCCACAGTGGAGTACCTTGTATATAGGGCGTGGCAAGAAAGACAAAATCAACAAGGTCGACATAGCCGGTTTCCTCTACAAGAAGGGTGGCCTCACTCGTGACGATGTGGGCACTATCGACGTGCACGACTACTATGCCTATGTGGCCATTCGCCGTACCAAAGTAAAGCAGCTGCTTGCTATGGTAGTCGGTGAGAAGATTAAGGGGTTAAAGACCAAGATGGAGGTGGCTAAGTAGGCCGACCACCGATAACAAAAATAACCTTTACATTCATAAGAACCGAGCACTCTTCGGATTCCCTTGTGTCGTATCAGCCCTTCTCGTGGGGGGAGGAGTACCCACACTTCAGCTTCCTGCGATACACGGCCACTGCCAGCAAGAAGTAGGCGACGGTCTGCATGCAGAGGGCGATAAGCTCAGGAGCAATGTCGCGCAACGAGGCCTCCATGGCACTGAGCTTGACAAAAGCCAATGTAGCTGGAGCGGCGGGGATGATGTAATGCACGGCACACCAGTACCAGGGCATCAGCTCCAAAGGGAATGACACACCGGAGAGGAAGATAAGGCCGATGGAGAAGAAGGCGATGAAGAGGATGGGAGCCTCGGGGTCAGTGTACCATCGCGACAGCGCAAGGCCCAAGAACGAGGTACTGAAGATATAAGGCACCAACAGCACCGTCAGGCTCAGTCCCGAGGCGGCATGAGGAATGTCGAAGATGAGCGGGAGCGCACCCATCAGGAAGAGGGAGAACACACCATAGAGCATACCGTAGGTGAGGCTCTTGCCACACACGAGAGAAAGGGCAAGGCGTGTATGGTTGCTCCGCAGGCAAGCATAGGGAGCAAGCAATCTCTGCTGACGCTCACGGCCACTCATCATAGCTATCAGCATCATAAGGGTTTGAAAGATGATAATCATCAGCACGGAGGGGATGAGGTAGACACCATACCCTTCGATGGGATTGTAGAGTGCTGTGCCCACTACCGTGACAGGGCTCTGTGTGGCCACGGCAGCCAGGCCCTGCAAGGAGAGGAAGGGCAGCAGTGTGGTGCGGTAGTCGCCATCCATGGCCTCCATCACCAGAAGGTTGGCCCGCTCCATAGCTTCATAGTAGAGGAAAGCATCGGTAGAGGCATAGAAGGGATATACCGATGAACGGCCTTCGTAGAAGAGAGTAGCAAAGTCACGGGGCAGATAGAGTATGCCGAAGACCTCACCCTGTGTCATCAGGGACTTGGCAGCAACCATGTCGGGCAGTTCGTAGGCGACAGCCACATCGGGTGTGGCATCGAGCCAGCGCACATACTGGCGGCTGAGGGCGGTGTGGGAGTGGTCGACCACCGCCACAGGCACCTCGCGCACCACATTGGGAGCGTACATATAGTTGTAGAGCAAACCGTAGACGAACACACCACCCACGAGCACCAACAGCACGGAGTAGCTGGTGGCGATGGCTTGCAGTTCGCGCCATGCCACACGGAGCGAGAGGGGGAGACTATTCCAACGTATCATGGGGACACACATGAAGGATTCGTCGCAAGCGCGGAAGCAGCAGCAGTGCCACCAAAGGGAACAGGCAGAGCACGGCCAACGAGGAGAAGCAGGCAGCAAAGCCCGCATCGGAATAGACAATCTGCTGCATGGCTACCGTAAAGTGCCGCACAGGGAAGAGCAGCGCGGCATACTGCACGATGGGATGCATGGCCGGGAGCGGAAAAGTGAGCCCCGAAAGCGTGGCACCCAGCGAACCAACCATAGAGACAATGCTGATGACAAACGAAAGGGCAGGCAACAGCGTATAGAGCAGTACGGCCACGCTCTGTGTAGCCAGCACGAAAATGACGGTGAGCAGGGAGAACAGGCACATATCGCCCGCAAAGGGAATACCAACCCAATAGAAGAAGACCACATTGGCCAGCAGAGCCTCGCAGATGAACAGCAAGGTGTAGGGCAGCAGCTTGCCCGTGAGCGCCACGAGAATATTGCCATGCGCCGAGGCAAGCCAGGAATGACTGCATCCCTCCTTGCGCTCAGAGCCTATGGCATAGAGCGTCACCAAGAGCACCAGTATCTGGAACATGATGTAGAAGATGGGCAGCGTGAGGTAGGTGGAGTAGTTGAGCGAGGGGTTGTAGAGTGCATGGTCGTCGCTCGTCATGGGCAGCAGGAAGGTCTCGATACTCTCCTCCGTAGCCCCCAAGGTGACGGCCTCGACCACGATGGGAGCCATGCGCACCGGTATCAGTGCCTGCTCGAAGGCACTCATCACCTCGCCACCCACAGCCAACAGTGCATAGTGATAGTAGTAGCTGAGCGTGGCACCCTCGCCACGCAGCATATAGGCCTCGAAGCGGGGAGGGATGGAGAGGTAGCCATAGATATCCTTGCGCTGTACAGCTGCCCTTGCCGCCGCATCGTCGGCATAGTGGTGCAGCACCTCGAAGGTAGGTACTGCCGCGATGTTGCGCACCACACTGCGCGACGATGCCGTATTGTCGGCATCGACCACCCCGATGGGGATATGCTCCATCTGCCCCGTGCCAAAGATAGTGGCCATAAAGGCTATCAGAAACAGCGGGAGCACCACGGCGGCCACAAGATAGATGCGGCGTGAGGTCATGCGATGCAGCTCGCGGAGGAGGGGGCCTCCCCCCTGCCCCTCCCAAGGAGGGGTGACTCGGGCATCATTGCAAATATTGTCCATCAATTTAGAGAATATTTTTCAAGAATCACCTGAAAGCCCCCTCTATGGGAGGGGGTTGGGGGAGGCCTCCCACTCGAGTATTGCCGTCATCCCCGGTCGTAACCCCTCGACAGCAATAGTAGGCCGCAGGCGCACCTCGAAGGTGCGCATATCGTAACTACCGGCCTGTTTGGTGGACTTCCACGTAGCGAAACTGCCGAGTGGGCTGATGTAGTAGACCTCAAGGGTGATATCGTCGCGGGCAAGGGCCGGCACAGCCACCGCAAAGTGCTTGCCGATACGGAAATGAGGCATCAGGTCTTCGCGCACGTTGAACACCACATAGCTGTCGTCCAGCACCACGAGGTTCATGATGGGCGCACCGGGTGCCACCAGTTCGCCCCGCTTGGGATATATGCCTGCAATCTGTCCGTCGGCAGGAGCCGTCAACTTGGCATCGACAAGCAGTGCAGCCACCTCATCGACACTGCTGGCAGCGGCAGCCACCATATTGCGGCTTGCCTCACGGTCTTCGCGCTGCACCCCTTCGAGTGCCAGCCGGTACTGCTCGTAGGCCGAGCGCTCGGCAGCACGGGCCGACTGCATGGCCGCCTCGGCCTCGTCGTAGCGCTGCCGAGCGACTACACTGTCGGTATATAACTTATGTACACGCGCATGAGTCTTTTCGGCCAGCTCGGCCTGACTCTTGGCAGCCAGCCACACCTGATAGGCCGAGGCAACGATCTGGCTGCGTGTGCCACGGTCAATCTTGCGGTTCTCCTCCTCGGTGGCTCGGTGCAGTGCCTCGGTCTTGCGGTACTGAGCCTGCACGATGGGACTGTTAATGACCACCAGCGTATCGCCTGCCCGCACCTCATCGCCCTCCTTCACCCGGAAGGAGTCGATGCGGCCCAGCAGTTTGCCGCTGATGCGTATCTCCGTGGCCTCCACCTGCCCTTGCAGCGTGAGGGGCGGCTTGCGGGCCAGCAGCAGCCCTGCCACCGTAACGATTACCACCGCAGCCAACAGCGAGGCGAAAGCGATGGCTAGGTATTTGCGATTCCTGTCCATATCATTGAATATAGTCACCAGACACATCCGTCATGCCACACAGCGCCTGCAGGCTTGCCAACGCCACATCATAGGCATAGTAGGCAGCGAGTCGTGCCAACTTGGCCTCGGAGAGCGCATTCTCGGCATCTATCACCTCGGCCGAGGTGGCCATACCCTCGGTAAAGGCCATGCGGCGCATACGCAGCAGCTCCTCGCCCAGCGTAATGCTGCTACCCAGCACCTTGGCCTCATCACGCGACTGCAGCAATGTGGCGTATAGCTCCGATACCGCCACCTCAAGTTCGCCTTCGGCCTCCTCACGACTCCATGCCAGCGACTGTTGCACGAGACGTGTCTGTGCCACCTGCCGCTCGCGTTCCAGCCCGTCGAAGAGATTCCACGTGAAGCCTACGCCCACTATAGTGCGTGGCAGCAGATTGCTGGGGAGTCCGTGAGCGTATAGTGTATGCTTGCCAAACAGGGCGATATCGGGCAGGTAGGCACTCTGGTCTATGCGGAGTTTATCACGGACTATGCCCTCCTCAAGATGCAATATGCCCAATGCAGGGTTGGCACTGCGCATAGCATCCATAAAGACGGGTTCGGCAGGCAGATGGCCATCGGCATGCAGTGGCGATGAGGGTACTATCTGCAACGTGTCTTCGTCCATGCCTAACAGCTGCTTCAGGGCTGTCTGTGCCGTACGCTCCACATTCTTGGCGCGTTGCCACTCACGGGCAGCCTCCTCCATATTTACCTGGGCAAACAGTCGGACAGCCTTGTCCACCATACCCACCTCTTCTAACCGCAGAGCATCCTTATAGTGCCGCTGCAGCGCCTCGTAGCGTTCACGGCATACGGCCTCTGTCTGCCGCGCCAGAGCCAGCCCGTAATAGCGCTCCACGAGCAGCACCCGCTCGGCAGCCACTGACTGCATCCTGTTCATCTCCGCCACATCCACCGTCCTGCGGGCTACCCTATCGGCATACAGCCGCTTGCCTCCACTGAAGGCCACCCACTCGGCTGTGAGCCCTATCGAGGTGATGTCTTGAGGAAGCAAAGGGAAGGTCAGCGTGTATGCCCCTACCCTATCGAGCAGCCCCGTGACGAGCGTCTCCGAGGGCAATATGCTCTGCACATACGCCTTGGCGGGGTCGGTGAACCGCGACAACGGCTGGCGCACCTCTACCCGTTCTGACAAATGAGCATACACGCCATTGGCCTGTAGCTGCGGCCACCACCAGGCACGAGCCTTTCCCACCTCATGCCGGGCTATGGAGACACCCGTCTCGGCCACCTTCAGTGCCTCGTTCGACGCAAGCATGCGAGCCTCGGCTTCAGAGAAGCTGAGCACTATGTGCTGGGACCAAAGGGAACAGGTCACCGCAGCAGCCGTCAGGCATACAAGAAACCTCATCTTCATACATCCCCAAACAACGATTCCCCGTAAATGTTCGGGCTGTGAGCTATGAGCTGTGAGCTTTCGTCCACTCGGATATCCAATATCCGAGGGTCTTGAGGTAGGGGTCTCTGACCCCTTTGAAGCTATTGCGGGTCATAGACCCTGATACTCAGGAACGGCGGCATATATAGAGCGGACGTAACCAGCGCAACACGTAGACTTATTCGCATCCTTACAGCGTTTCAGAACATTCTGAATTGACAAAACCATCGCGTTGGCATCGTCAGATTTTTCTGAATTGGCCATTTGGTTCAAATAAAGAAAGAAGGAAGTTATGAATTGGCCACTTGATTCGTTTGACGCTTTCAGAAGAATCTGAAAACATTGCACGATGAGGTTGGAGTTTTCAGAAAAGTCTGAAAACATTGCGCGATGCGATTGGAGCTTTCAGAAGAGTATGTAATTCGTCTACTCGGATATTGAATATCCGAGGATGTAGAGGTAAAGAGCGGAACCAGCCCGCTCAATAAATTAAATAATTAAATGAATCGGATACGTCGCTCCGCTCCTTATTTATCTGTGACGGGGCGAACGGTGCGGCCGTTGCTGCGGTAGTTGCCGCCCCAGCTGCCGCCGCCGCTGCTGAAGAAGTGGAGGCAGTACGCGTTGTTGCTGTAGCCCTCGCTCAGCGTGCCGGACCAGTAGCTGCCGTACGAGCCACGGTAGCTGACCCCTGTGCCGTAGCGGTCGCCCGCAGCGGGGAGGAAGATAGAGCTACCGTTGGGGCCGGTGACCTTATAGCCTCTTATACCGTTGACCGTAGTCCACTTCCAAGAACACTTGTTAATGAGCTCCTGGATTTCATCTTCGGTGGGCATACGCCAACCACCACCCCACTTCACATGGGCAACATCGTAGGAAGTACCGCTGATATTGGAACCGATGTTCTGATATTCATCTTCAGAACACCAACCATTACCGTCCCTATCATTACAATATTTATAGGTATCCTCGGTATAACTACTCTTCTCCTCCGTCTCCCCCCAAGCATAGTAACCACCGTAACCCTCGGGAACACTAGCACCAACGTTGCAGCAGGCCCACTTGACGCTCAAACCCAAGTCAACGGCGTGCACGTGGTTGGCATCGTTGCAAAGATCAGCTCCTTTGGTCTTGAAAGATTTGGTCTCACCATAGAAATACTCCCCATCAATAGCCAGACAGGTGGTATAATAATAGGTGGTGTTGGGTTTCAAGTCAGACACGGATACCGTGAAATCACCGCTCAACTTGCGGCCGGAAGAGACAAACTTTCCATTATCCATCGATGGTGTCCCCGAGGTACTATAGCAGATGCCCAGCTCGCAGAGGGTCTCGGCAGACTCCAAGCCTTCAGCATAACCGGACACGACGGCACTGCTCGCAGTAACGGAAGAGGCTTCGCCTGTTTCCACCAAGGCATCCAGGCGGAAATCCCTGGAGGGGGTAGCGCGATATTCTGCCCCAAACAATTTCACCGTAGGATAGCAGACGTAGCGTTTGCCCGGAGACAAGGATTCAAAACTTTGCTCCAGCTGAGTGAAGTTCCAAGTGTCGGAACTGCCATAGCTGACAGGATGATACTTGGTGGATACCAGATTATCCTTATCGTCGTACAAGGAAAGGCCAACCTCCACAGGGAACAGCAGCTCACGGGAAACGGTAGAACTGAGAATGGCCATGTTCTTGGAAGCGCCTTCACTATACTCCGGTGCCGTGAATAGAGGCAGTAGCCAGCGTTCCTCACCAAGAGGTTGCTCACTATCCAGCAGCGGATGCTCATGACGCATAGAGGAGGACTCTATTATGCCCGCCTGAGCAAATATAGAACCGCCACGGGTTAGTGCTGTGCGAAAACGGGACTCCTTGAGGGCATCGTACACTCCTGTATCCAGATAGGAAAGGGCATCGAACTTGAATGAACAATACTGCTTGACTCCACTACGCAGACTTATGCCTATAGAGGTGGGGGAACCGTTCAAGGAAAGACGGATCTCGGGCTTCAAGCCGATTTCGGCAGAACCATCCATGGACAAGGAGGCAACATCTACAGCACTCTCGACAAACGGGTCATGCCGGGAAGTCCACTGCCCGCCATTGTAGGTCAGGGTTATCTTGTCCCGACGGTTCATGTGGGCAGAGAAGTCCAGGGAAACAGCACCGTCCTCCTCAAAATAGCCATACAGCATCAACTGGGGGGCGAACCATATCAATGGGAACTGGGGAACGCCAATGCGGCCACAGTTGACCGTAGGACCCAACTGACGTTGCTCCGAGATGGAGGCTTCGCTGCTGGCATTGAAGTCTACCTGCATACGGATATTGTTGGCTACCACGATGCGGGTATACAAGGGGCTGCCGAGTGTTTTCTGCAGGGTTATCTCGAAGGCGGCCACATCATTTACGGAAAAGTCGGTCGTAGTACCACCTGCAGCTATTTGCATTTGAAAGTCCTCATCCCATAGAATGCCGTCAGCCCTACCGGTGAAGCGAGTGGCGGCTCCAGGGTTCTCGCATATGCCATGATACAGGATCTGCTCATAGACATCGTCCATGGAAGCGCTCTCACAGAGGTACAGTATACCGGAAGACGTTTCCTCAACCGATACGACCAAAGCCATGATGCCATCGGGGAATGCCATGCAATCATAGGAGGCTACAACGATATTGCCCAAGGAGGGACGCAACGGATTGGGAGTAGTGGAGGACATGGTGAACGAAAGCGTATCGGCAGAGAGTATATAGGGAGCGTGTTCTGGAGTCAAAGGAAAAACCTTCTCATTCAGGACAGGTTCAAGTGGATGGAACGTCACGCTGTCAATCACGGCCAGGGGGATACGGTAGATGCTGTCGGAGGTATGCACCACCTGCATCTGCCAGTCGGAATGCCAGATGCTGTCGGCATCGTAGTGAGAACAGGTGATGCTGTCGACCTGGGCATCGAAGAAGGCATTGAACTGACCGTCGTTGCGGTATATATAGATGGCATCATTGTCACTCTGGGCATGCAGGCCGAGAAGAGCCGTCAGGCAGAACATGCAGGAAAGAAGAGTCCTTTTCATAGCTTCGTGAACTTATAGGTGAGACCGTCAACCTGCAGCATATACACTCCCGAAGGATAGGCGGCAAGAGAGATGCTGACACGGCCATCGGAAGGAGCTGCGGCTTCATCGAGCAGGCGACCGTTGTCAAAGTAGAGGCGCACCACGGCATCTGGATGCAAGCCCGAAAGGGAGAGCACGCCGTCGACCAGCGAACTGCCAGGGATGCCCATCGTGTGGAAGGCGAGACCGGAAGGGTCAACATAGGCATACACGAAGCGCGACACATCGGCACGGGGAAGCTCCAACGACAGGTCAGAGGAAGAGACCCTCAGGCGGCCTTCGGAAAAGGTGGCGACAGGCAACTCGTCAAGCAGAACGGAAGTGCACGTGCCGTCCTTCAGGTGGATAACGAGCGCATTCTTCTCCTCGGCAGACAGGGGATGGCCGGCGAAGAGAACCAGGGAGACTGCAAGGAGCATTCTCCGGACAGAGAGGTTTCTTTTCATATCATTCAATTCCATGTTGATTATACATTATATTCTTTTCATCACACTGTTCTTCCTAATGCAAAAAATGAAAAAAGCGTGAAGCCATACACCTGTTGCCCGCTTCACAGTATTAGGCTCTCGCATTGCCCTGTTCGTCGAAACGAGCAACGAGAAGCCTCACGCCGATATGCATATACACTACCTCCATTATATATAACAAAGGGGAA
>JAFXEF010000018.1 GCA_017520935.1 Bacteroidaceae bacterium
TCAGTGCATCGCAGGCAAGCTACGGGCGCGAGCTGGCCGAGGGGAAGTATGGTACCATCGTGCTCCCCTATGCTCCGGATACGGATGACTATGTATTCTATGCACTGACCTCTGCCGGTGATGATGTGCTGATATTTGATGAGGTGGAGACTCCCGCAGCCAACACTCCCTATCTGTATAGGTTGCGTGATGGCAAGTCGGCCACTCAAATAACCAATAGCGAGGTTACCGTATCGTCGGAACTCACGCCGGGCGGGACTGCTGTCTGGCAGATGGTGGGCTCATACGCCAACCGGACAATCGCTGCAGGCGAAGATGGCGACAGGTATTATTATGCCTACACCTCATCGGACAACAAGATCCATCAGGTGATCAATACGCTCACGGTGAAGCCCTATCGCGCTTACTTCACCACCGCCAGCACCGTCGGCACACAGCTGGCCATCCGCACCCGTGGTGGAGAGGAGACTCTGATTGATGTCACCGAAGTGGATGGTTTGTGCCCCGAGGTATATTATGACCTCAGTGGCCGTCGCGTAGACAATCCTGCGGAGGGTGTTTACATTGTGAATGGCAAGAAGGTCGTGTTTTGATAACAAGCCAAGGTATAACGATAAAATAGCATTAGAATTATGAGAACAGAATATATCAAACCTGAAGTAGAGTTCGAGGAATTCGAGCTGGTGAGTATGGTGGCTACGTCTGTATCTGTAGGTGAAGCCATAGAAGATGGGACAACTGATGTGAATAACCGCCGTCGTGGCTCGTGGGGCAACTTGTGGGAATAATGTTTAGCGGACAGTAACAATAGCTGATTATGATTGTAGCTCTTAGCGGGCTAATGAAAAGAGAGGAAGGCATACACCTTCCTCTCTAATCTTATATGGTCTTCACATCACATGCCCTCGATGATGACACGGCGATTGTATGATGCGGGATCAAGAGTGGCTACTCCACCTTTACCCTCGATGGTCAAGTTTGCCTTGTTCACGCCCAGCTTGACAAGCTCGTCAGCAATGGTCTGCGCACGATGCTGTGAGAGCTTTTGGTTGTACTTGGCATCACCTGTAGCACTATCGGCATAACCAGTGATGCGGAGCTTGAGCCCATCGGCCTTGGCGACCTCAGCTACAGACTTGAGGTTCACCATATCTTTATGGGAAGCAATCTTGGCCGAATTGAGTGCAAAGAAGATGGACTGAGGTGCAAAGGCACAGTCGCCCGATATGACCTTCTCTTTCACAATCTCCTTAGGACGCTGGGCAAGCTGGTTGCGCAGGTTGCGGTTATTGGCCTGTTCCTGGGCCAAGGCCTCATTGAGAGCCGCCATCTCTGCAGCATTCATCATCACCAGAGAGCTGATGTCGGGGCTGTTGTCCCAGATGTCGCCACCGATATTATAGGTGATACCGGCCGTAACGGTGAATATGTCGTCAAAAGCACGTTTCGGGCCTGTAACACCATCCATATCCTTGCTGGCAAAGAGTGCGCCCATCTCCAGATTCACCTTCCATGAGTCATTCAGGCGGAAGGTATTGATAATACCGGCGTTGAATCCGAAGGAGTAGCTATTGTGGTCAAATACCCTGACGGCACCCATACCAACATAAGGTACCATGTTATATAATCGCCCGGAGTTGTAACCCATAATCATATTGGTAACATTCATCAAAGCGTCTACATGCAGGTTCGCATAGTCCAACTTGTTGCTATACCCCTGGAACTGGTAGCCATTAAGGGCGAGACGCATACCGATGCCCGGCGTATACCACTTACCTACATAGGCCAATCCTGAGAAGCTGATGCGGTCCTTGAACTCCTGCTTGCCTTCCGGGTACAGGTAAGAGAATTGGGCTCCGGCATTCAGTGAGACGAACCAATTGTCCCAGAAGCTATTCGTTTGCACACTATACTTTGAGACGGGAACCTCTGCGATCTCCACTACCTCGGTCACTTGGGCTTGGGCCACTGAAACAGCGAACAAACCGGCCACAGCCATCATACTAATTACTTTTTTCATACTGTTAGGTCTTTAATTTATGTTTACCAAAAAAGTCTTATGTACCGAAATAACACGAATCTCTGAAATTTGTTTTCAAAGACCTAACATTAACATCCTGTCCGAAGAAGGTAGAGACATCAGAAAGAGGCAATAAAAAAGGAGACCCGCCTTGGCAGGTCTCCCCTATCTGATGTGTCAGGAAACTCTGATTAGAGAGCCTCGATGATAGCACGACGGTTGTAAGAAGCGGGCTTTACCTCAGCTACACCACCCTTGCCTTCAACTATGATGCTTTCCTCAGCTACACCAAGCTTAACGAGTTCCTTAGCAACAGCCTGTGCACGACGCTCAGAGAGCTGCTGGTTGTAAGCTGCAGAACCTGTAGCGCTGTCAGCATAACCTGTTACTTTCAGCTTAGCACCGTTGTTCTTAGCCATGTTAGCCAAAGCCTCGAGGTTGATGATCTCCTTCTTGGAAGCGATCTTTGCAGAGTTGAATGCGAAGAATACTGATTGGGGAGCAGTAAGTACTTCCTTAACCACTTTCTCCTTGATTACCTCTTTGGGCTTCTTAGCCAACTGCTCCTTCAAATTCTTGTTCTCGTTCTGCTCAGCAGAGAGAGCCTCGTTCAAGCTTGCAAGCTGTGCTGCGTGCATAGCTGTGAGGGCGGGCATATCGGGAGAAGCATCGAAGCCACGGCCACCAATGTGCCAAGAGAGGCCCAATGATGCACCTGCCTGCCAGTTGCGATTACCAGAAACAACACTTACAATGTTGTATTGCTTTACAAAAAGATCCAAATCAATAGACCAAGAATCTGTCAAACGGAATGTGCTCAAATAGCCTACAGTCCAAGGAGTCCATCCCTGTACATTGCCCCAAAGACGGCCAAAGCCGATATAAGGAACAGCATTGTACAAACGATCCTGCTTGTAACCACAGAACATGTTGGTCAAGTTGAACATAGCCTCGCCGTAGAGAGCATAAGCTTTGTTCTGCTCGCCAAGCTCATTTTTGTAGAATGGGAAGTGGCTTTGCAGACGAAGTCCCAAACCAGGAGTAAACCACTTTCCGAGTGATACTGAAAAGTTGGGGGTCAATGTTTCAAACAAATCCACACCATTCTCGCCTCTGTCAACAGGCATTACCTGAACACCACCACCGAGTGATACGAACCAGTTGCTCCAAAAACTGTTGGTCTCAACGCTGTGTTTTCTTACAGGATACTCCTCTGTCTGAGCCATTGCATTTACAGACATTCCTGCAACTACCAAAGCAATCAATAATTTTTTCATACTTTTCTTTTTTGATTAAAGGAATAATAAATAATTTTTATAGTACTTTCACTTTTATAGCTTTGATTATACTCGAAGAGCCTTCCTCACCTTGTATAATCGTGACAAATTTATATAAATTATTTTATATAACAATCTTTATCAATGCAAAAATGTGATATTTTTAAATACTTACACAATTTTTGTCAACCTTAGTAGGCAATTGAAGAGTGGGAACTACCTGAACCGTTTCGATACCTCGTCTTCATCGATGATGATGAAGGTCTTTTTGCCATCGGGCGTATATGCAGGTACGTCGCATGCGAACAGTTCGTCAATCAGCCGGGTCATCTCTTCCATCGTGAGCACTTGTCCCATAACGATAGCTGCCGAACGAGCCATCGTAAGTGCCATGGTTCTGTGTATCTCTTCTTTTGAGACATCGCCCCTCTCAATGGCATCGGCAAGGATATGCTCCACCAAGGCAGAGGGGGTAAGGCCTTCGATGCCTGCCGGTATACCCTGTATGGCAAATGAACCGCCGCCCATATTCGTGATGTCGAACCCGAGACTGCCAAAGTCATCCAGCAGGTGCTCCATAGCAACAGCTTGTGACACTGACAGACTCAGCATCTCGGGGAAGAGCATCCCTTGCGATGTGCTACGCTGCCGGCTCAGCTGGGTAATATAGCGATGATAGAGTATGCGTATATGTGCTCTGTGCTGATCGACCATCATCAGGCCTGACTTCATGGAAGTCACTATATAGCGGCCTTTGTATTGGTAGCAATCAGTGACACTGGCCTCTACACTTCCGGAGATGGTCTCATCCTCCGACACAGGAGGTAATGCAAAGCCATTCGTTTCATTTAAGGAGTGCACCTCTATTCCGGCTGCCCCTTCGGTCGGTACGTCATCAAAGGGTACCTCATCGCCTAAGGTAGACTTTCCGATGCCTTTATATAGTTTATCCCAATCTATCGCCTGACGCTTGTAACTGTCTTGTCCACTTTGTCTGAAAGGATTGTAGCTATTATCCAGTTTGGGCATAGGGGGAGCTGCAGGAGGCGTTGTGGTAGCATTAGCGGCGAAAAGCGGAATATCGGGACAGTCGGCCACGTCAAAGTCGATGGAGGGAGCTGCATTGCTTCGTCCTAAGACCTCGCGCACAGATGCCATCAATATTTGCCAAATTGCCTGCTCGTCTTCAAACTTGATCTCGGTCTTTGTCGGATGTATGTTAACATCTATGCGTGAAGGATCCACCGTGAAATAGAGGAAATAGGGAACCTGTTCAGAAGCGGGAATAAGATGGGCATAGGCCTCCATCACGGCCTTGTGGAAGTAGGGATGGCGCATATATCGGCCATTGACGAAGAAGAAGCAATGAGCCCCTTTCTTGCGTGCACTCTCAGGGATGCCTACACATCCTGTAATCTTCACAAGTGTAGTCTCTACATCTACAGGCAGCAGCTCTTGTCCTAATTTCTTACCGAACAGATGCTGGATGCGTTGGCGCGTTGTAGTTTGCGGAACATTTATCAGTTCCACCTCATTGCGATAAACGGCGAAGGATATCTCGGGATGCACCAAGGCTATGCGTTCAATCTCGGCAAGCACATTATTCATCTCCGTCTGATCCGACTTCAGGAACTTACGTCGTGCTGGAACATTAAAAAAGAGATTCTTGACTTGGAAATTTGTGCCTACAGGGCACATCTCCACTTCTTGCGACTCCAGTTTCGACCCGGCAATGCGAATCACCGTACCCAGTTCATCTTCCTCACGCCTTGTACGTAACTCCACCTGTGCTACTGCAGCGATGGAGGCCAAAGCTTCGCCACGGAAGCCGAAGGTATGTAGCGCAAACAGGTCTGAGGGATTGCTGATTTTAGACGTGGCATGCCGCTCAAATGCCATACGAGCATCCGTCTCCGACATACCCTTGCCATTGTCAATGACCTGGATATTGGTGCGCCCGGCATCGGTCAATCGCACTTGTATGCTGGTGGCACCTGCATCCACAGAGTTCTCAACCAGCTCCTTAACCACCGAGGCCGGTCGTTGTATCACTTCACCGGCTGCAATCTGATTGGCCACCGAGTCGGGCAGCAAATGTATCAAATCCTCACTTGCCATAGCCGGTTATCTGAACAGGGCTAAGAATATGACCAACAGCAAAGCCAATATGAGCAGGATGCGCTTGGTGGTAATAGGTGTTCCGTTCTCCTTACGGCGCTTCAGGTGGGTGGTCTGCTCCACCATCTTGCCACGGATTCTCTCTTCTGTCGTAGCCTCCTTCGGCGATATCATTCCCAAATCACGCTTCGCACGTTCCTCTATCTCTTTCAGGCGTTCCTTACGCTCATCTACATATATGTATTGATGTGCAAACCGTCTCGGTTCGCGTGTCTTAAATATGCCCATATCATTTATCCTCCTTAGTTGTTAATCCTTTCAGCGAAGGCAACGGTACAGCTCGTCGCGTTGTCACCTTCAGTTTGTCCTCTTCACTTTTTCCCCGCCATATCATAATGTCGTACTTGCTCATCGGACGCAACTTGTGCAGCCAAGCAAAGTTTGCCAGCTTATCTTTGCCAGGGGGTATCTGGGTGATAGGGTAGAACACACCATTTGACTGATCCGTAATGAGCAATTTGTCTACCTGACGGTCTTTCATGAAGGCAGTGAGCAAACTGGCTTCTGTCGTGTTCATGCCGAAAGCAATGCTATCGCCCTCTTCGCGGTAATAGTACACCACCATCACATTGCCTATGACATCAGATTTGTCTATATTGCCATTCGAGAAGTATGCTTTTATCTCTCTTCCGCTTATTTGGTTATAATGTGCCGTATCTACCTTCTCCACTATCAGTGCTTGGTTCTCAACATGAGCCCAATCTACCGTACTGTCATTCATATATACCCGTATCACCTCACCCAGCACCTGCTGTGGGCCATTCCACACGACCGGATCATAGTACATCGTCATGCAGGAATCCAGTGAACTGAACTCCATAGAGTCACATACTGCCTGCACATCCTCACGGTAGATACGCACCTTGTGGTAGGCCTGTATGATACGGTATACGGAGTCGGTGTCGGGGAAACGGGTGAGCAGGCGCAGTGTATCGCCATGTATATAGAGGCTATCGCCTTGCGAGTAGTCAATGGCTACCGCACGTTGGGTTGCATACGCCGAGTCTGCCAGCTCATTATAATAGGTGTAGTCGCCCGTCAGACGTGTCTTGCCGGCAAAGTCATCCATCACCACATTGTCAAATGCTTCGCCATATCCATTGGTACGGTCATAGAAGATGCTGTCGCCCACCAGGCGCTTGTCTTCGTTGGTCAACACCGAGCGGTTCAGCAGCTCTGCATGCTCGTTGGCCGTATAGTAGCGCCCCAAAGTGGAGTAGATGTTGTTGTTGTCACTATCAATATTAGAAGGTCCTACGATAGTGGCTATCTGTGTCTTCGTATTGTAGTGCAGCGTATCGGAGGTGAGCACAAAGTTGGGGTTGGTGAGCGTCACTTCATAGTTGAACACCGCATCGTTTGTCTGCGTGTCATACTCACCCCATTCCGAGGTGAGCACATTGAGCGTATCTTCCAGTGTACCCCAATTGAAGTAGTAGCCGAGATTAATGGTACGGTCGTAGTTCAAGCTGTCGGTAGTGAGGGTCATCTCCTTATCTATCATCACCACATTGTCGCGCACCTTGGCCAGCATCTCATCACCGCTATAATGGAGGCGGTCGCCATAGAGAAAGAGCGTATCACCTTGGTTCATACGCACATTGCCGTATGCATCCAGCGAGTTTGACATTTCGTAGAAGAGAGCCGAGTCGCAGTACATATACATACTGTCATGCCGAAAGGCAACATCGCCCACAAGTATCTGTGCATCCGGATTTATAAGCCTGTCATAGCGGGTCTCATCAGCGTGAAGGAGATATACATAGCGTTCCTTGGTGGTGTCTGCGGGTGTAGTATCCAATCCTTCATCCCGCATCGCAGGCTTTGCCATCGTAGGCTTGTGCCCCAACCTTGCCCTCCTTGCGGTGGAGTCCATGGCATGGTTCTTTTGAGGCATGCCATGTTCATCTGCTACGGCAGATACCTCCTTCTCCAAAGTGACCGTCGGTACCGTCTCCCTTACCGCCTCCTTCATTGTCATGGGTCGCATCTTCAGTTCCCCTCTACGCACCCTTTTTGCAGTGTCAAGCTGCATTTTCTGAGGCACAGCACGCACAGAAGCAGCTTCCCGCAGTTCAGTCTGTGCCGCTATCGTAGCAAAGACTCCCCATGTCAGCATCAATGATATGAATCGTCTACGTATTGTCATCCGCCCAAACATTGGAGGCTACACTTATTTTCTCACCCATCCAGGATACTGAAACTCGCAGTCACACCAGTTCTCGTTGATGCGCACATAGGTGCTTTTCTGCTTCTCCTTTATCCAATTCTCCAGTTTCTGTTGCTTCATCTTAGCAACCATCACGTCCTTAATAACCTGGAAGTCCTCGGTAGGTGTGGCCTTGTGCCCCTCAATACGTGTCTTCAACCTCACGATGGCACATACCTCTTTTCCCGTCTTCTGGTCAATCATCACGAAGGGGTCAGAAATCTCGCCCACTTTCATCTCATAAATAACCTTGGCCACCTCTTGAGGCAGTTCTTGCAGTTCGAAGCGTGACGACAAGGTCATCTCATTGCTCATCAGTCCGAAATTCTTACGCGTGTTTTTATCGGCAGAGTATAGCACAGCGTCGTTGAATGAGATCTTCTCGGTGCGTATATCATTGGCAATGGAATCCAATCGTGCCAATGAGGCGTTCATACTCTCTGCGGGAACCTCGGGCTTACGCAAGATATGGCGTGCCCTCACACGATCGCCCCGTTTCTCGATCAGCTGTATGATGTGGAAACCGAATTCAGTCTCAACGATCTTTGACACCCTTCCCGGCTCGGTAAGGTTAAAGGCCACTGCTGAAAACTCCGGCACCATCTCTCCACGCCCAAAAGCATTGAGTTCACCGCCACGTCGGGCTGATTCGGGGTCTTGCGAATAGAACACAGCCAATGTGGAAAACTGCGCATCTCCGCTGTTTACACGTTCAGTATAGTCGCGCAGTTCCGCTTTTACACGTTCAATCTCCTCCAAGGGTATTTCAGGCTGCTGTGTGATGATTTGCACCTCCACCTGTGTAGGAACGAAGGGAATCTCCTCCTCCTTCATTCCCGCATAGCCGCGACGCACTTCTGAAGGGGTGAGTTTGATGTTTCCAAACACCTTTTCCTGCATCCGCTCTACAATCATACGGTCGCGCACGGTCTCACGCAACTCTTCACGTATCTGCGTCGAGGTCTTACCAAAGTACTCCTCCATCTTCTCGCGCGAGCCTATTTGGTTTACACGCATATTCATCTCTCTCTCCACGTCATTGAGCACCTCCTGTTCGGTGACATCAATACTGTCGATGGCTGCCTGATGCAGAAACAACTTCTGTATAGCCAGCTGCTCGGGAATAACACAGTAGGGTTCGCCTTCCATCTTTTGCCCCGACATCATGAAATACATACGTGCCTGCTCCACATCTGATTTGAGTATGGCCTCGTCACCTACGACCCATACCACCTCGTCTATCACATTATCTTGTGCCACTGCCGAGGCTGTCATCAACGCCACGCACAGCATCGCCCATAGCTTACTTGGTTTTATCTTCATAATACTTTATTTTATCCATTTCCAAAGACTGATTATACAAATCCGTCTTAACATCGTGCATAAAGTCCACCTTACGGGTATTTGACAGCAGATCCATGATTTCGTATCGCGCCAAATCATAGGGTTTCACTTCTCCCTTCAGGATATAGTCTTCTACATGTAGCAGATAGCAATATTCATCATCACTGGCCTCTATATTACGGTTCGATTCAAAGTTCTTGCTCAGCTCAGCCAAGTTGACAATCAGTTTCCCCTCCAGCTCTGATACAGGCATCCATTGATCATAGAAATACTCATAGATGACTGCGTTCCGGAAAGCATACTTCTCCAACAGTTCACGTGCCTTAGCCGAGTTGTCCTTGTAGTGCACCTTCATTTCCTTCAGGTCAGGTGCCGTCAGAGGGATTTTCAAGAATATACCCTTTATAACGGGTTCTTCAAGCATAAAGAACTCCTTGTTCCCGTTATAGTATGCCAACAGATCGGCTTCCGGCAATGCACTACTCATCTGCTCTTGCAGCAGTCGCTGCTCGTAGTCGTTCAATATGAGCGTACGCTTATACTCCTCCACCATACGTGCAATGCGTCCTTTGTCCGACACGTTGCGTTCGGCCTTCTTGAAGAATATCATGTCTTCGGCCCATTTGCGCATATAATCCCGTGCAAATGCCACGCTATCGGCCGAAGAAAGCCCATAGGGGATAACTTTGGTCACGTCTTCTTTGTAGAGAAATTCGCCTTCGACCTCCACCAGCGGTGTTTTCCCTCCGTGGTTTACCGGCTTCTGGCATGCAGCAAGCAAGAGGGCAGCCACCAGTAGCAGCTGCAAGAGAGCCCTTTCTTGCCTACAACACCTCATAGTCTACATTCGAGTACAAATATTCTCAATGCTTGTTCACCGTATCCAGAGCCTCCGGGTACAGCACCACGGAATACCTCTTGCGCAAATCCTTAACCCACAACTGCTCCAAATGGTTCTGATAGTCGGCAGTCACAGGACCACGCACATCCTCATAGGTATCCGGACCTTTCTTCTGCAGCTTACCTACCACACCGGTCACGGGGAATCCCACCACTGTATCGGGACGTTCACCCTGGTTGAAAGCATAGTAGTCAGCATACACGTTCTTGCCTGCCTTGAAGGGGCCGCGCACCATCTTCACCTGCATCAGCGAATCACTATTGAGAGCCTCGCGGATAACTTTCACCCACTCTTTCTGCGGGTGCTTCTTCACGACCTTCTTCACCTGCTTCAGCACATCTTCCGATACGCAGTGTACCACAAGACCACGATATACGGGTTCATCGTAGCGGTATTTCTTCTTGTTCTTCTTGAAGTATTTCTCCAGTCCCTTCTCATCCTGGGCAGCCTTCTCCCAGACCTCGCGGGTGCTGATTTCATAGAGCAGCGAACCTTCGTAGAATTCCTTCATCAAGAAACCGAAATCAGGGTACTTGGCATCAAGTTCCATTTCGGCCTTTGCCAGTGCCTCCTCGGGGGTGATATTGCCACCCATAGCTTGGGCGAGCTTCACACCCATCGAGTGCTTGGCATGAGTGCGTATTCCCCGCTGGTCAAGGAACTGATATATCGCCTCGCGGTGATATTCGTAAGGTTCGAACTGCTTTCGCTCGCTCATATAGATGACATGATAGCCTACGGGGGTGAGTACCGGCTCGCTCAACTCGCCAGGTTGCATAGCCAACGCCACGGTTTCAAACTCTTTGATCAACTGACCCTTCGAGAGCCACGGGAGCATACCGCCTTCACGCGCGGTGCCGGGGTCTTCAGAAAGCCGCTTGGCCATCTCGGCAAAGTCGGCTCCACCCTTCAGTGCCGCGTAGATAGAGTCGATACGCAGTTTGGCCTGGGTCTGCTCCAATGGGGTGGCCTGTTGTTGCAGACGGATGAGGATATGGGCAGCCTTGAACTGGCCATCGGGGCCAATGTTCCTGGCGGTAGCCTCATAGGTCTTGCGAGCCTCTTCCTCGATGAATGCCGAGTCTATCAAGTATTCTTCGGCCTGCTGTGAACGATAGTCGGCAACCTCCTTAATGAATGCCGCAGCTGTATCAAGCTGTGCATCTTTGGCTGCAGCCACTTTGAGTTTGTAGTTGATGAACAGCTCTACATACTCATCGAGCGATTTCTTGTCGACCACCAAATCCGTATTGTTCTTGTTGTATGAGTACTCAAATTCCGAGCGGGGCACATCTACCCCATTCACGGTCATCACGATAGGATCGTCAGTCTGAGCCATTCCTGCCTGCAATGCTGCCGAGGCACAAAGTACGAATAACAGTTTCTTCATATTGTTCCGTTTAGTTACTTTCTGATTATTATGCAAAAATAGTGAAAAGACCGACACCAACGGCCATTTTTGCATTTTTTATTACATTCGTTTTTATTTCCCTTTAGTTAGCACTTGGTTTATCACCCTTGCTTCCTTTACCTCCGCGATGGTTCTTGCCACCACGGTGGGCATTCTTCCCTTTGCCACCGCTCTTGCCGCCACGGTGACTTCCCTTACCATGACGGCCACGTCCCTTTCCTCCGCTTTTCTTGGGATTGTATTCCGGTGCTTCGCCCAATTCCTCTGGCACAGGGAGTTTGAACACTTCACGTTCGATAAACTCCTCAATGGCAGCAAAGCGCGCCTGGTCGTCCACAGAGACGAAAGTGATGGCACACCCCTCGGCACCGGCACGAGCCGTGCGGCCGATACGGTGCACATAGTCCTCACAATCGCGGGGAACGTCGTAGTTGATGACAAGGCGAATGTCGTCGATGTCGATGCCACGCGACACGATGTCGGTAGCCACGAGGATATCGACACGACCGCTCTTGAACTCGTGCATCACCACATCGCGCTGTGCCTGGTCGAGATCGCTGTGCATCTCGCCCACATTGAGCTTCATACGCTTGAAAGCGGCCGCCACCTCCTTGACTTTGAGCTTTGACGAGGAGAATACGATGACGCGCTCAGGCTTCGACTCGCGGAACAGGCTCTTGATGATACCCAGTTTCTGTGTCTCGTAACACACGTAGGCCGTCTGCACAATCTTCTCGGCAGGCTTGCTCACGGCAAGTTTTACCTCCACGGGATCGTGCAGGATGCTGGCGGCAAGTTTCTGTATCTTGTCGGGCATGGTGGCCGAGAACATGATGGTCTGCCGCGTGTCAGGCAGCTGCTTCACAATCTGCATGATATCATCGTAGAATCCCATATCGAGCATGCGGTCGGCCTCATCGAGAATGAAGAACGAGGTGCGCGAGAGATCCACGTTGCCCAACGAGATATGGCTGATGAGACGTCCTGGCGTGGCTATGACCACATCGGCACCGAGCGAGAGGCCACGGCGCTCCTGCTCGTAGCGTATGCCATCGTTGCCGCCATATACAGCCACGCTGCTCACGGGCACGTAGTAGGAGAATCCCTCCATAGCCTGGTCTATCTGCTGCGCCAGCTCTCGGGTGGGCGACATGATGACACAGTTGATGGCATCATCGGGAAAACCACCGTCGCTCAGCATGCTCAGTATAGGCAACAGGTAGGCAGCGGTCTTGCCGGTACCCGTCTGCGCCACACCGATGAGGTCACGTCCTTCGAGCAAGGGCGGTATGGTGTGTTCCTGTATGGGCGTACAGGTAGTGAAGTTCATTGCATCGAGTGCATCAAGCACATTGTCATGCAGGTCAAGATCGTAGAAGTCCATGTCTTTCTTATTCTGAATTCAAAATATGAATTCTCAGGTTGGTTTCTTATTTGTTATCATTATGAAATTCAGAATTTCTGAATTCAGAGTTCCTTTCATTTCGGCGCTTTCCAATACAGGAACACGCCGATGACGAGGAACACTATATTGGGTATCCACACCGCCACAATGGGTGGTGTGTTGCCATTGATGGCAAAGGTAGATGAAATAGTCTGGAATACGATGTAGCCGAAGCTCAGGGCTATGCCAATGCCGAGGTTAAGTCCCATGCCGCCCTTCACCTTTTTGGCCGAGAGCGACACACCGATGAGCGTGAGGATAAAGGCCGCAAACGAGGTAGCTATGCGCTTGTGATACTCAATCTCAAATTCCTTGATATTGGCTATGCCGCGCCGGCGTTGCTTGTCAATGTAGCGTTTCAGCTCGGGAGAGGTAAGCGTCTCCTGCTGGTTCTTGCTGATGAGCAGATCGTAAGGTTCTATCTGCACGATGGTATCCATCTGCAAGCCACTGGTGATAATCTCCAGCGAGTCGGTAATGACACGGCTCTGCCAGTTCTTGGCTTTCCATTGGTGAGGGTTGTCCTTGTTGCCGGTATACACAAGGGTGCGTGCTGTGAAATGCGATTTCATGGAGTTCCCCTCGAAGCGATCCAGCGAGAAGCGGTAAGCCGTGTTGTTGCTACTCTCAAAGCGCTCAATGTAGGCTATCACATTAGGCTCCACCTCCATCTGTATGTTGCGGGCACTCTCCACCTTCTTCTTCTTCTTGTAAGTATTCTCAAATTCCAGCCTCACCACGTTACCTTTAGGGATGATGTAGGCTCCCAGCCCATAGGTGAGAAGCGCAATAATCAGTGCCGAAACCATATAGGGACGCATCAGACGATGCAAACTCGTACCCGTAGAAAACATCGCGATGATCTCGGAGTTCTCGGCCAGTTTCGAAGTGAAGAAGATGACCGCGATGAACACGAACAGCGGACTGAAGAGGTTCGAGAAATAGGGTATGAAATTCAGATAATAGTCAAAAATGATGGCCTTCCACGGAGCATTATTAGCCACAAACTTATCGATATGTTCATTGTAGTCGAATACTACAGCGATGGAGATAATCAGTGCTATGGCAAAGAAATAATGCCCCAGGAACTTCGCGATGATGTACCTATCGAGTCTTTTCAGAGGTTTGCCCTTGAACTGTTTCTTCATATATCTTTCCTTTCAACCTGCAAAGATACGAATAAGCGAGTAAAATGCCAAGTTTACTTGGATAAAAACCAAGTGCTAAGGCAGTCCTTTAGCATTTTGCAGCGCCGACGCTTTCATACCGCGTCGGCGCTACGCTACGTTTTTTATCTTCTTAATCCGTCTCGCCCCACAGGTCGCCCCACGAGCCGCGGCGCTCGCGGGTGGCCGAGGGCTTCACCTCGTCACCTACCGGGATACGGTCTGAGGACAGGGCCAACATACCTTCGAGGACAAGCTCCTCGACAATCATTTCGGGCTTCTTATAGTGCTGTTTCATCGTTCAAAAAAAATAATTACATATTACACACTACTATTCACACGGATTTTTCTTTATCTCACATTTTTATCTCACACAGATCTCACGAATCTCACAGAGGGCTGCATCGCAAATAGGCTCGCAGCTTGTCGGCTTTGCCGAGTGTATACATTCCAGAGGTACACGCGAGTTTACGATGCGTGTTTCGTGAGATCTGTGTAAAATTAATACCATATCCGTGTGAAAAATAAATCACCTTCGTGTGAGCCTCGTTAGAAAATCACTTTTCTTCCGTTCACGATATAGATGCCCTGGGTGGGGTGAGCCACGCGGCGACCCTGCAGGTCATACACCGCACCGGAGGCAGCATTGTCCATTGTCAATTGTCCATTGTCAATTCCTGTGCTTTCCCCACGTGTCACGATGCGCACGCGGGCCATGGCCGCTGCGCTCACTTTCACGGGCGAGCCTTCGCGCTCGGTGATGGTCATGTACACGCGGAAGGGGTTGAGCCCCGCGGTCTTCCACCACCCGCCTTCGAGGGCGATGGCATAGTGCGTGCCGCCGAGGGCAGCGAAGTCGGCAGCCTCCATGCGGTCATAGGTGCCGGTGAGGGTGAAGGTGGTGTAGAACGACTGGCAGGTCATCGTCACCGACTCCGTAGCATACAGCGTGGCATCCTCCACGGTGAGCGTCAGTGCCCGGGCAGCCTCGCTCTTGGCGCGGATGAAGTAGGGGTGGTTGGCATACAGCGTGCCCTGCTTTATCTTGATCACCTCCATCTCCAGCTCGTCGATCTCGCCATTGTCGTCGGTGTCGTAGGCGTGCCATAAGGCAGTGTCAATCGATGGACAACGTGAGTGTCAAAGTCGGTGGACAGCCACCTGAGCCCCATGCGAAGCGTAAGTTAAGGCAGGCGACGGTCTTAAGTTAAGGCAAGCCGAAGCGTAAGTTGAGCCTCCGGATGACATCGTGATTATTTATGGTACACGGATAACACAGATTTAACTGATGACCGCTGATTTTATATTGACCACGGAACATACTGATCAGCACTGATAATAATTAATCCGTACAATCCGTGTCATCCGTGTGCTCCGTGGACAAAAAAAAGGAAATCAGCGGTCATCAGCGTGCCATTACTCGCAGGAATCTTACAGCCTCGTTGCCAATCGCTTCACCATGGCAGGTTTCCAAGTAGAGAAGTCACCGGCGATGATATGCTTACGGGCTTCGCCTACAAGCCAGAGGTAGAAGGCAAGGTTGTGGATGGAGGCAATCTGCATAGCCAGCAGTTCCTGCGCATGAAAGAGGTGGCGCAGGTAGGCCTTGGTATAGAGAGTATCGACGATGGAGGCTCCATCGGCCTCAATGGGCGAGAAGTCCATCTCCCACTTCTTGTTCTTCATGTTGATGATGCCGTCTTTGGTGAAGAGCATGCCATTGCGGCCGTTACGGGTGGGCATGACGCAGTCGAACATATCAACACCGCGCTCAATGCCTTCGAGCAGGTTCATCGGGGTACCTACACCCATGAGGTAGCGGGGCTTATCGGTTGGGAGTATCTCACCCACAACCTCAATCATCTCGTACATCTTCTCTGTGGGTTCGCCTACAGCAAGTCCACCAATGGCATTGCCCTCAGCACCCTTCGAAGCGATGAACTCGGCCGAACGACGACGCAGGTCGGGGTATACACAGCCTTGCACGATGGGGAAGAGCGCCTGATGGTAGCCATACTTGGGCTCGGTGGCATTGAAGCGCGCGAGGCAACGGTCGAGCCAGCGGTGCGTGAGCTCCATCGACTTCTTGGCGTATGCATATTCGGCATCGCCGGGGGTACACTCGTCAAAAGCCATCATGATATCGGCACCAATGGTGCGCTCGATATCCATCACACGCTCGGGAGTGAACAGGTGCTTGGAACCATCGATATGGGAACGGAACTCCACACCCTCTTCCCGCATCTTGCGGATACCTGAAAGGGAGAACACCTGGAAACCGCCACTGTCGGTGAGCATGGGACGGTCGAAACCGTTAAACCGATGCAGGCCGCCAGCCTTCTCCAGCACCTCCAAGCCAGGACGTAAATATAGGTGGTACGTATTACCCAGGATAATCTGTGCCTTGATGTCGTCCTTCAGTTCGGTAAGATGCACGCCCTTGACACTTCCCAGCGTGCCTACGGGCATGAAGATGGGTGTCTCAATCTGTCCGTGGTCAGTCGTGATGAGTCCGGCACGGGCATGGCTCTTAGAATCGGTATGTTGGAGTTGGAATGTCAGCATATATGTAACTCGTGTAATAGCATGAAATCAGGAAATGAATACAAATGTACGAATAATAGTTGAGAATCGCGTTAGTAATGAAGGAAAATACTCGACACCTCGATTTATGTTCTCTTTTACTCCGACTTATATGAGAGTATATGGATGGTGACACCTACGGCAATGGCTATCATAAGGCATTTGAGACCAATAGGGTCGAGGATATAAGTACAGTAGAGGAGCGATGCCCACAACATGGTGAGGATATACACCTTGACGCGGCGAGGGATGACCTTGTGCTCACGGAAATTACGGATATAAGAGCCCAACTTGGGATGGTTCATCAGCCAGGCATACAAGCGTGAGGAGCCACGGTAATAGAAAAAAGCAGTGAGCAACAATAGTGGCGTAGTGGGCAACACGGGCAGGAAGATGCCGATGATGCCCAATATGAGACTGATGGTGCCAAGTAGGATGTAGAGAAGTTTCACTTGTCCTTACATATCATAGTCCAGTCCGTCGCCAACGGTGCTGTAGTCGGGCGACATACTGTCGTCCATCTTACGGGGTTTCTTGGCACGCATGTTTCCGAAACTATAGGTAAGGGTGGCGCTGATGCGGCGACCGCCACGGAAGTTGCTGCTATCCTGATAGAACTCGCCATCGACCCACTTCACGGAATGGAAACGGCGCGAGTTGAGCAGGTCGCGACCGTTGAGCGAGAGGCTCCACTTGCCACCAGCAAACTGCTTGCGGATACCGGCATCGAGGCCGTAGTTGGGGGCGCGGTAGCCCTGCGCTATCACGCTCTTGGCATTGTACATACCGGTGAGCTGCACAGACCATGCCTTGGGCAAGCCCATGCTGGCCATCATACGGAGGTTCCACGAAAAGTCCTCACTGGCATCGCCATGAAGGTTCTGACCATTGGGCATAATGAAATCGAAGGCTTCGAGCTTGTAATAGTACATGTTGAGCGTGGTGGTGAGGTCAAGCTTGCCGAAGAAGCGGTTCTTGCCCACAATCTCCACACCTGAAGAGAGCGACTGCGCCACGTTATCGGAGGTGCTGTACATGATGCCGCCATCCATATAGGAGATGCGCTGCATGATATCGTCGGTAGTGCGGTAGTAGGCCGACACGGAAAGCATGTGGTTCTCCCATGATTTGAGGTAGTTGAGTTCAAAAGCATTGCTGTACTCGGGTTTCAGCAGGGGGTTACCGAACGAAATGTTGGTAGAGTCAGTAACGTTCTTGAACGAGTTGAGCTGGCCTCCCCACGGACGACGCACACGCTTGGTGTAGTTGACCTGCAACTCATTATCGTTGGGCAGCTGATAAGAGAGGAACACACTGGGGAAGAGTTGGAACACGGGCTTCATGCTCTCGGGATGCGGAATCTCATTGCCTCCAGCGACCTCTTTGGAGCGTGAGTCGGTGAATACCTTATAATATTCACCGCGCAGACCTACCTGATAACCGAAGTTCTTCCACAGCTTACCCGAATAGGTAGCATAGAGGGCGTGCAGGTCGCGGTTGTAGATGAACTTGTTGTAGAGTTCCAAGATCTCCTTTTGTTCATTCTTATCCTCAAAAGTACTCACAGGACTGTTTTCACGGGTAAATGTTCCGCGATAACCAGCCTGCAACTTATGGTTCTCGTTGAAGGCATTCTCATAGTCGAGTTGCAGTTCGTAGTCTACGTTGTCCATTGTGCTCTTTTGCAGTTGGTATGTACCATAGCTATTGTAGACGGTATCTATGTACTCATTGCTTCCACTATTGCCCCAAGAGTGGCGCGAAGCGGTGAAATCAATCCAGTGGGTAGTGCTCCACTCGTGTTTATAGCCGATGCTGAGATTATACATGAGCATGTCGCCCGTACTCGTAGTAGTTCGATTACGGGTATAAGCCTTGTGAAGGGTGCTGTTGATAAGTTCTCCGCCTTCGTAGTTAATCTCATTGTGTCGTTCATTATTGCCCATCATCCCCATCAGGTCGAATGAGATATGATCTTTCTGCGTGGGGTTCCAGGTAAGGCCTGCACGAACAAAAACGTTACCACCCTTCATGTTTCCACGGCCCAGTTGGTCAAGGTAGGTGGTGTCCATGCCGAGATAGTTCTCACGGTAGCTCTCGTTCTCGTTCATGTGGCGACGCTCACGGTAACTCACATTAGCATAGGCATCAAGTACGCCGCTGCTGTAGTTGATATTGGCACTGGCATTGTAGCCACCGAAGTCGGTATCGTACATGCTGGCACCTGCCTGAGCACTGCCATAGTAGCCAGCTTTACGGTCGCGCTTAAGCACGATGTTGATGATACCCACCGTACCTTCGGGGCTGTACTTGGCCGAGGGGTTGGTGATGACCTCGATGCGCTCGATGCTCTCGGCAGGCATCTGCTCCAGAATGTCGCCCTGATTGTCGGCAGTGAGTCCCTGTGCTTTGCCGTTGATCCATACGGTGACACTCTCAGAGCCGCGCAACGACACAGTGCCCTCGGTATCAACCTCCACAGAGGGGATGTTCTGCAGGATGTCCGAAGCTGAACCGCCTGTAGCGGCAATAGCCTGATCTACATTGAACACCTTCTTGTCAATCTCAAATTTCATTTGCGAACGTATACCGGTAACCTCCACCTCACCCAGTGTCTGAGCATCTTCCTCCAATGCTATCTGCCTGTAATTGGCGTTCTTGGCTGAAGCCGAGAGGGTAAATTCGCGGGTTGCGTTCTGATAGCCGATATACGATATGGTAAGCACATAGCTGCCATACTTGAGTCCTTCGATACGAAACACCCCATCCACATCCGTGATGGCTCCTCCGGCCATGCTGTCGCTACCTTTCGGGGTAACCACTACATTGACAAACTCAATGGGTTCGCTTGTCGCCTTGTCCACAATCTTACCTCTCACACTACCTTGCGCCATCAATGCCGCGAACGGTGCCAACACTCCTACGAGAAGGAGGAGAAACTTCTTTGTCATTCGGTATATCTTCTTTTAATCGTTATTTCCAATACAGCCTTTTTGCAAAAATTATGCAAAGATACCTCTAATAAGACTCATATTCATGAGAGAAGTTTAATTTTTTGAGTTTTTTTACATTTTTTGGAGGGCTTGTTGTCTCTTTAGCTTGCTTATAGCAAGCAGAAATATAGGCTGCGGCTCGGAAATATTCAAATAAATTTGATATTTCACTCGCCTTGCACTAATTTTGCAGTTGATTTCAAGCGCCCTCGTAGTTCAATGGATAGAACGTGGCTCTCCTAAAGCTAAAATATGAGTTCGATTCTCATCGGGGGTACTTGATATGTTCTAATTAGCCAATAATCCTGTATACATTACCTGCAGTAGGGCGCACGATACCACGCAGCTCAAGCTCAAAGAGATGGGCACTGAGACGGTTGATAGGGATACCGGATTCCACAACGAGGGTATTGATATGGAGACCATCGGGATGCTGTCCAAGCAATCCGACGACACGAGTCTCGTCATCGTTGAGCGTGGGGAATAGGGTGCGTTGTATGACTTCGGGACGACCGCTTTGCGGAGTATCCCACAGCATAGCCTCAATAAGGTCGTCCGCAGAGGTGATGAGAGCTGCCTGATGGTGGCGGACAAGACGATGACAGCCTGCCGAGGTACTATCGTAGATACGTCCAGGGAAGGCAAAGCAGTCACGCCCATAGCTATTGGCAATGTTTGCTGTGACGAGCGCTCCACCCTTGCTTGCCGACTCAACAACGATGGTAGCATCGGCCATACCGGCTACAATGCGGTTGCGCTGAAGGAAGTTCTGCCGCTCGGGCTCGGTGAAGCTGACATACTCTGTGAGTAATCCTCCACATTGGGTCATCTGTGCAGCGACATTGCGATGTACCGACGGATATATGCGATCGAGACCATGGGCAAGGACACCCACTGTAGCCAAATTGTACTTGATAGCAGCGCGGTGGGCACACACATCAATACCATAGGCCAAGCCGCTGATGATGAGCATATCGGGGTATTGGCTGGCAAGATCGCGCACCAAGCTGTCGCAAAGGTCGCGCCCATAATCGGAGCACTTGCGAGTGCCTACGATACTGACCACGCGGTGTGGGTTTAAGTTCGTGTTACCGCGATAGAAAAGAAGTATAGGGGCATCGTCACACTCGCGCAATCGGGAGGGATAGGCTTCATCGTGGTAACCAAGGCTGGTAATATGATGCTTTTCTATGAACTCCAGCTCTTGTTCGGCTCGGCGATGGGCAGCAGGACAATTGAGTGCCTCGATGAGCGATGGACGGACATCGGGGATGATACTTGACAATTCAGTGCGTTGCTCAAAAAGCGCAGTAGCACTGCCAATCGCCTCAATCAGCCGTTTGGCCGTGATACTTCCAATGCCTGGAATGTGCTGTAAGGCAATGAGGCTGAGTAGTTCCCTATTGTCCATATTGCTTCGCACAGATATTTATTTGTTTATCAGGTGTCCCTCAAGAATATGGTCGTATGGTGTACTACGAACCAACTTGCCTTCGTGTATACAAACACTCTCTACAGTGCCTTTGAGACACACCTTATTGTCGGAAACACGCACAATCTCTTGGTGAAAAACACATTTGATGCCTTCACGAGTAACGTAGAGCTGCGAGCGAAACTCATCGCGACTGCGCAATGGAGACTTGTAGTTGAGGGTAACCTTTGATACCACAAAGTCGTAGCCGGCAGCGCTCATGTCAGCGAAGCTGAGACCGATGGAGAGAAGAAATTCGTGGCGGGTATGCTCTAAATAGTGCTGGTAGTTGGCATTATTGACAATACCTTGAAGATCGCACTCATAGTCGCGTACCTTCATCAACAGTTCATAACTGTATTCTTTCATAGGTATGGTGGATATGGTATGACGAATTATTCATTCTGACAAAGAGGAGCGGAGCTTGCTCATGAGCAAATCTCCGCTCCTCTTATATTAGGATGGATTAACTACTATCTTAGAGATTGAGAATAGCCGAAGCAAACTTCTTGAACTCAGCATCGTTGATAGCTCTCTGACGGAGGTTAGAATCGAGACGTACGGCCTTTGTCAGATTCTCGGCTACCATAGCGGCATTGTTGGTGCGGGCACCTACGATAGCATTGAGGTAATAGGTGTAGGCATCGGGGGTCTCTACACTATTGAGGGTACTCTTGGCTGCAGTGTAGTTCTCAGACATGATTTGTGCCAATGCAGCTGCATTGCTCTTGGTGTCGCCAAAGGCACTCACAGCACGTTCATACTGACCCTGTGCGATATAAAGGTTACCTAAAGCTGCTTCATTGGCCTTGGCATCAGTACCTTTTATAAGGTAGCTCTCTGCATCGGCAACATTACCCTCGATGAGAGCGAGCATACCAAGATTGGTGTTAACCTCAGCAGCAGAAGCATTGAGCTTGACAGCTTTCTCAAGGTGATTCTTTGCTGCAGCATAGTCACCCGCCTTCATGGAGAGGTCTGCAAGATTGTTGTATGCACGATAGTCGTTGGGATAGAGTTTTACGGTCTTGTTATAGATGGTTGACTTCTCATTGGCGCTCTCTACAAGTGTAGCGGCATAAAGGAGCTCCTCTACGCTGAGTACAGAAGCATCTTCCTTCAAAGCTGCAAGAATCTCATCATCAGAGCGGCCGATAAGCTGGTAGTTAAGAGTGAGGCGTGCACGACGCAACTGAGGCAGAATCTCCTCGGCCAACTCACTGTATACAGCCGAGATATTTTTAATCTCGCGTTCTCTCACTTCAGGCTCCTTGTACATAGAGAGTACACGCAGAATGAGGTCTTTGTCAGGGATGTTTGACCCTGCCACGAGTTCCTGGAAACCTTCCCAGTCCTCGGCAGTATACTCAGTGTCAACATATGCATCCACTTTGTTCTTCTTGAGCAATTTATTTACGTGTGACTCGGCATTGTTCTGACGCTGAGCAGCCAAACGGTCGTTGAGATCGATGTCACCATCGGGTGAAGCGTATGCAGACACCTCGATATTATCGAGCACCTTGTTTTCCTTATCGGCATCCACGTCTTTAAGAGTTTCGGTGAACTCCTTCATATCAGCAGAGTTGAGCTCGCTCCAACGAAGATTGGTCTGCTGAATAAGGAACATGATGTTAGCCTGCTTGGCCTGCTTGATTACACGCTGGAAAGCATCCTCTGCGTAGGCAGGTTTGGTCGATGTAGTGGTTTGGCTATACAGCTCAGCTGTGGCCAATACACCATCGGCAACCTTCACGGCAGGCATAGCTTTCGTCTTGTTCTTCACCTTTGCTGCAAACTCAAGATAAAGTTCAGACTTAGCCATCTCGGGAATATAGTCAAAAGAGCTCTTCATAGTGAAGTTGCCGCCAGTCTTGTTTGAGATAACCTGGCTGTTGCCTTCTACCTTCTCACCTATAAAAGTGTAAGAGTCACCACTTACAGAGCCACCCTCATATTTCAATACGGGAGTAATAGTGATGACAGCTTTCTTGGGGAAGAACTTCTCGGGGAAAGTTCCAGAGATGGTTACGGGCACTTCGCCATTAACGGCCTCAAGGAGCTGAGGGGTCACGGCAAAATAGTTCGATGAGAGACTGCCCAACTTGTTGCTGCATGAGCAGAGCAACAGCAATGCTGCTGCAAAAAGAGATACTTGAACTTTTTTCATTGTGTTTTAATTATATTGTTATGTTACTGTTTGGAATCCTCCATTCATTTCAAGGTGCAAAGATAGTTAACATTTGCCGACTTTCCTTGCAAAACCTTAGTTTTTTAGTTCTCACCATTAAAAAAGGCAATAAAGACGGGTGATACTCCTACAGATGTCGTTCTGGATAAAGGTCATCCCACCACTGGGGACTATCCTGCAGATAACGGGCAAACCAAGCCATAATGGTATTCTGCCAAAGCACACGTTTGGCATAGTCCGCCACAAAATGATTCTCGCCCTCTACTTGGATGAACTCGACAGGCTTTCCGAGTATCTTCAGTGCATTGAAAAGCTGGATACTCTCGCCAATGGGGACATTGGTGTCTACCGTACCGTGCAGGAGCAGGAGCGGAGTATTGATTTTGTCGGCATTGAAGAGCGAGCCCTGCTTGGTGAAGAGGTCGGGGTTCTGCCACGGATAACTATCGGCTGCAGCGATAGCATTGTAGCTGTAGCCCCAGTAGCCCTCGCCCCAGTAGCTGGTAACGTTACTGATGCCAGCATGCGACACGGCAGCAGCAAAGATGTCGGTTTGAGTCTGCAGATACTGTGTCATGAAGCCACCATACGATGCACCGAGACAGCCGATGCGATCAACATCCACATAGGGGTGTTCCTTACAGAATTGCTTGGTACCCTCGATGATGTCATCGGCTGTGCGTTTGCCCCAAGCATTGACGTGGCGGGCGGCAAACTCCTGCCCGAAGCCAGTGGTGCCACTGGGCTGGACTACATAGACCACGTAGTCGCGTGAAGCAAACAACTGAGCGCAATAGGGATTGCTGATACCCTTAGTCGTAGGCGAAGTGCCGCCATAATAATATACAATGAGCGGATACTTCTTTTCGGGATTAAACGATGGGGGAAGACAGTACTTACCGTGGATGAGTGTGCCATCCGAGGCTGTGAAGTTCCACTCGTGTGTCTCGCCCAGTTCAATCTCATCGAGGATAGGCTTCATGGGGTCAGCGATGAGGCGTGAGCGGTTCTTCTTCAGATCAAAGAGGTAAGCGACACCCGCCGTATGGTCGTCCTGTCCATAGTAGGCAGCTGTAGCAGCACTCTGCGAAGGCAACGAGAAGCGTTGAGTAACAGAAATCTCCAAAGGTAACTGCTCAAAAGTCTTCTTCACTGTGTTGTAGCGGTAGATGTTCACCTCATCCTTATCTTCAGTGGTGAAGTAGATGTTATTGTCAGCAACGTTCCATTGCAGCACGCTTACCGAGGGATCAAATTCTTTGGTGATGGGAGTTACCTCGCGTGTAGCTATATCCATGATGAATGCCTGCTTGTCGTAATCATTGGCGATGGGGTGTGAACCACAATTTTTACCGATTCCATCGAAGGCCTCGGCACTACCTGTGAAGAGAACCTGTGTACCATCAGGTGAATATTTGGCATCGTCAACAAAAGCACTTTCGTAGACAAGTGTATCAATGGTATAACTGTCGAGATGAAGCTGATATACCGATGACTTTCCGAAGGGGCGTTCTGTCACATGCTCAGCACTGGTACTGAAGAGTATCTTTGTACCATCCTGACTAATATCGTTGAGGTAAGTTGAGCGTTTTCCATAGGTGAGGCGCTCGGTAGTCCCCTTCTTGATGTCGTACTTGGCAAGAAAGCTACGTCCACGGCTACCTGGGATGCGATCGCGCGGAGTCACTACACGCTTCAGCGGTCCCTGCTCGGCCTGTCCTTTCTCACTGGGGAAATAGACGAGGAAATCCTCAGTGGGTGCCCAAACGAAGCGGTCGGAAGGAATCTCCGTAAGCAGCACCTCCTCGACGAGTGTGGCGGGATCGAGGATGATGGCATTATTACCCGCGGCAGCCGTAGCCGTATAATAGAGTTTGTCACTCTTGGGCATCCAGCGCATGCCATCCTTGGCATTGGCAATGAGCACCTTGCCCGTTCTGGTCTCCGATAGCTGAGCATATACATGCTGGCGGTCCTTGCTGTAATTGTACCAGTAACGGGTAAGCAGATACTTACCGCTGGGCGATACTGCCACGTCAATTACACGGTTGCCATATACTGTATTGTCAAGGGTAAAACGACGTTTCAAGTCCTGACCGCTCAGTACGTTCACCTTGTCATACCCCTTATCGGCCACCACTTCGCACTTGAAGGCAGGTGCCACCTTGTCGTCTTTATGGGCGAGGAGTTTCAATGTCACTTCATAGTTGCGCTCCGGTTCCATACGCAAGGTGATATCACGTGTAGCCTTTACGTTAAGGCTGTCATCGGCATTTTCCTTCTTTGATTTTGAGGCACCATCGATGAATGCCTCCCAGCGAACAGGCGATGTTACCTTCAATTTACCCTTCATAAAGCGGTCTGCACGGATTTGTGTACTCACCACATAGATGAGGTGGTCGCCTTCGGTACCAGCCAATGTCACAAAACCTGCCGTATCAACCTCCTGCACCTGTGTAGTGTAGTTGTCTTGATTGAGACTGATGGCTGTACCCAGCAAGTCCTTGGCTTCATACTTACGGCCTTCGCCATTGATGCTATCGGTAAAGACTGGTGTACGTAGCGTCACGGCTTCGCGTACCTGATAGTTTTGTATTACCTGAGCTTGTGCACTCAAAGTGAATGCCACAAATGTGGCAATTAACCATGTTTTTTTCTTCATCTTTCGTATATCTATCAATTAATTATTCGCCAATCCTACAAATTGGTTACAAAAGTAGTGTTTTTTATTGACAACTCAAAAGTGAAGATATATCCAACGCAAATAGTTCTTGTTTTTTAGAAGTAGAACACTATAAACAAAAAGCACCTGTTTCTTGCCGATATCGACAAGAAGCTATATCTTTGCAAGGGAAAACAGGAACTTATCAAGAAATATAATATAAAGACATAAAAGGTATGAGCGAGCAATTATTTTCTACACTCCCGTATAGAGTAGCCGATATGACATTGGCCGAGTTTGGACACAAAGAGATTGACATGGCCGAGCATGAGATGCCCGGCCTGATGGCGTTGCGCGAGAAGTATGGCGACAGCAAACCGCTGACAGGTGCCCGTGTGATGGGTTCACTGCACATGACCATACAGACTGCCGTGCTTATCAAGACCCTCAAGGCATTGGGTGCCGAGGTGCGTTGGTGCTCATGCAATATCTATTCTACTCAAGACCATGCCGCTGCGGCCATTGCCGACTTGGGCGTTCCCGTATTTGCATGGAAGGGCGAGACACTGGCCGACTACTGGTGGTGCACCCTGCAAGCGCTGAACTTCGGTGGAGGCAAGGGGCCCAACGTGATTGTCGACGACGGTGGCGATGCCACATTGATGATACATCTCGGTGTAGATGCCGAGAAAGATGCAGCGGTACTCGACACACCTTCAGGCGGTGAGGATGAGGCCGAGTTGAAGTCTATCCTCAAGCGGGTACTGGCCGAACAGCCTGGGCTGTGGACTGCCATGGCCAAGGAAATACGTGGAGTGAGTGAAGAGACCACGACCGGTGTGCACCGTCTCTATCAGATGAAGGAGGAGGGCAAGTTGCTGTTCCCCGCTTTCAATGTAAACGACTCGGTCACCAAGAGCAAGTTCGACAACCTCTACGGCTGCCGCGAATCATTGGCCGATGGCATCAAGCGTGCTACCGACGTGATGATAGCCGGCAAGGTTGCTGTCGTATGTGGTTACGGAGATGTAGGCAAGGGCTGTGCCCACAGCTTGCGTTCGTATGGTGCCCGCGTGCTCGTCACTGAGATCGACCCCATCTGCGCATTACAGGCAGCTATGGAGGGTTTTCAGGTAGTGACTATGGAGGAAGCCTGCCAACAAGGCAATATCTTCGTGACCACTACGGGAAATATAGACATTGTACGTATCGAACACATGACCCAAATGCCCGACCAGGCCATCGTTTGCAACATCGGACACTTCGACAACGAGATACAGGTGGAAGCACTGAAGAATTACCCTGACATCCGTTGCGAGAATGTGAAGCCGCAGGTCGACCGCTATTACTTCCCCGACGGACACAGCATCATCCTGTTGGCCGATGGCCGCCTCGTCAACCTCGGTTGCGCTACCGGTCACCCCTCATTCGTGATGAGTAACTCATTCACCAACCAGACCTTGGCACAAATAGAGCTCTACAGCAAGGAATATCCCATCGATGTATATCGCCTACCCAAGCACCTCGATGAGGAAGTTGCCCGCCTGCACTTAGAGCGTATCGGTGTACACCTCACCACGCTCACCCAAGCTCAAGCCGACTATATCGGCGTGAAGGTTGAAGGTCCCTACAAAGCTGAGCACTACAGATATTAATTTAGAGAAGAATGAAAAGGGAAGAGGGAAGAGTTCCCATCTGACAGTTCACTTTTTCCCTCTTCCCTCTTCTCTCTTCACTCTTAAAGTCCTAATAAGATGAGTTTTTCCGTCTTCCGTGCGACAAGCGAAAATACTGACGATAAAGTTCTTCAAGTTTCCGAAGAGTTGTTCACTCTCCATAGAAAAAGTGTTTGCGTATATTGTGCTTCGAGTACACAGATTGACGAAAAGTACTTTCGTGCTGCAGAGGAGCTGGGGTCTCTAATTGCGCAAAACGGTTTGCGCCTCATCACAGGAGCAGGTAAGCTTGGGCTGATGAACACGATACAAGATGCCGCACTTGCTGCAGGTGGAGAGGCCGTAGGTGTAATCCCCACTTTTATGGTAAACGAAGGCTGGCATCATGAAGGTTTGACTCAATTGATTGAGACCGCCTCGATGCACGAACGCAAACAGACGATGGCCGACCTATCGAATGGCATCATCGCCCTTCCCGGTGGCTGCGGTACGATGGAGGAGCTGCTCGAAATTATCACCTGGAAGCAACTCGGGCTATACCTCAACCCCATCGTCATACTTAACATCGACGGTTATTACGATGCCCTGCTTGCCCAACTGGCCACAGCCGTGGAAGAGAATTTCATGCGCTCTATCCATGCCGACATCTGGAGTGTGGCCACTACGCCCAAAGAGGCCATAGAGCTACTACTCAATACCCCTAAGTGGGACAAGAACATCCGTAAGTTTGCAGCCATCTGAGGGCTGCATTACCCCAAAGCGATAGATAGACAGCCATGCAAGAGGAGGATATACTACAGTGGAATGAACGCATACAAAGCATACCAGCCGAACAGCCTTTGTATGCCAACAACTGCTATGTCACCATCCTGCTTGCCGGACTATTCATTCTTGTGGTAGCATTGTCAGACAAAGGGAACCTCTTAGGCAACATATTGAACCAGTTCTTCCTTCCACGCAAGAGAACTGACGAAGGAGTAAAAACCACCAGTAGCCAATACATACAGCTCGGACTATTCGCTAATGCTTTCATAACCACAGCCCTTTTCCTCACTATATATATAATAAGGAGAGGCAACCACGCTGCCGTGCACGACTATCGTATCCTATGTCTACTCTTCGTTGCCCTCATAGCCACATTTCTGTTCAAGCAAGGAGTATACAAAGCGGTGAATTGGGTGTTTTCCGACAAATCACAAATGAACCTTTGGCAACATTGCTATGCCAATTGGGCCATCATCTCCGGTCTCTCAATGTATGTGACTACTATGGTCACGGTGTTTCTCGATTTGTGTTCAACAACGATGACAATTCTATTGATTGCACATATCACTCTAATCGAAACATGTTTGTTTCTCAAGGCATTTCACATATTTTTAACAAAAAAACATGGCGGTTTGCAATTATTTATCTACCTTTGCACCCTCGAAATAATGCCCCTGCTCGTAGCAGGCAAAGCATTGAACTATTTTTTATAAAGCAGACAAAAACAATAAGCCTTGAAAGTAACTAAGATTCTCGTTTCGCAGCCTAAGCCGGCTTCAGACAAATCGCCCTATTTTGACATTGCGCGAAAGTATGGTGTAAATATCGATTTTAAGCAGTTTATAAAAATCGAGGGTGTTAGCCCAAAGGAGTTCAGACAGCAGAAGGTTGCCATCCTTGACCATACGGCTATCGTATTTACCTCGCGCCACGCTATCGACCATTTCTTCAACTTGTGTGTAGACCTGCGTGTCAGCATACCTGACACCATGAAGTATTTCTGTGTGTCAGAAACTATTGCTCTTTATATTCAGAAGTACGTGCAATACCGCAAGCGCAAGATTTTCTTTGGCGACAACGGCAAGATGGACGGTCTGCTCCCTATCATGGTAAAGCATAAGAACGAGAAGTACTTTGTACCCCTCTCTGACGTACACAACGATGACATCTGCGCCATGCTCAACGCACATAATCTGCAACACTCTGAGGCTGTGATGTATCGTACGGTAAGTCACATCTTTGAGCCAGGAGAACTGGACGGCTACGACATGATGATATTCTTCAGCCCCTCAGGTATCGTGTCGTTGAGAGAGAACCGGCCAAACTTCGAACAAGGAGACATGAAGATTGCCTGCTTCGGTCCCACCACAGCGGCAGCCATCAAGGAGGCAGGGCTTCGCCTTGACCTTGAGGCTCCTACAGCCGAAGCTCCCTCAATGACAATGGCATTGGAGCAATACCTTGCCAAGACAAACAAATAATCTACCACTATAGAGCACCTCTATGGGCTGCCAAGGGTAACTGACTGTTTTCTGACACACTCCCTTAGCAGCCCTTCATTCTCTTAATAGCCACACCCACATCATGTCTTCATCGCAAAGAAACACCTTCAAGAAAAGCGAGCGACTATGTAGCCGTACTCTGACGAACAGTCTTTTCCAGGGAGACAACCACACGGTAGCTTCATACCCCATCAGGGCCATCTTCCTCCCCGTAGGAAAGGACAAGCAGAAGGGTGTATCCATTCTGATCAGTGTACCCAAGAAGCGTTTTCACGATGCTATAGACCGCAACCGGGTAAAAAGACAGATACGCGAAGCTTACCGCAAAAACAAACATGCCCTCATAGAGCAGGTGAACCAAAGCGGGAAGGGGCTGTTAATAGCTTTCGTATATGTATCGGCCGAGATTGAGCCGACAGAGCACATTGAGAAGCGCATGATACGCCTACTGGACAAAATAAGCGCGGAGCTATGAAGAAGTTGCTGACATTCATCCTCCTGCTCCCGATATACTTCTATCGGGCATGTATCTCTCCACTAACTCCACCATCGTGCCGCTACACCCCCACCTGCTCGCAATATGCCATTGAGGCACTGAAAAAGCACGGACCCTTCAAGGGAATGTACCTTGCCATACGTAGAATCCTCCGCTGCCACCCTTGGGGCGGCTCGGGCTATGACCCCGTACCATGATATACGACATACACACCCATCACCACCCCGAAGAGGCAGGCACAGCCATCGTGCAGCTCACGCCCAACGACTTCGCCCCTCGTCCTGGCCACTACTACTCCGTAGGGTTACACCCATGGGACATCACCGGCAATTGGGAGGTCCAGCTCGGCAAACTGGCCGTAATGGCCCTGCACCCGCAAGTAGTGATGATAGGTGAGACAGGTATTGACAAGAAAAATGGTTCGGCCTCCATCGCACTCCAGACAGAGGTACTGCACGAACAAGTAAGGCTAAGCGAGTTAGTGCACAAACCCCTCATCATACATTGCGTGAAAGCCATAGACGAGCTACTGGCCATACGCAAAGAGACGAAGGCTACCCTTCCCTGGGTGCTCCATGGTTTCCGAGGAGGCACGAAACAATATGAACAGCTCAAGCGGGCAGGTATCTACGTCAGCGTAGGAGAGCACTACAACGAAGAGTTCGTAAAAGAAGTCCCTCTCACAGACATCCTGCTCGAGAGCGACGAATCCTACGGCATTGACACTATTTACGAACTAGTAAACAACGATATGGCAATGGACGAGACCGACCTTCGCCAACGCGTATGGCTCAATATCCGCCACATACTCGGTTGGGAACCCACCCCACCCTTTTGATATTCTCCGCCATTTCGTTTGTGTGTTCGGTCAAAGAGTTGTAACTTTGCATTTCAAAAAGCGAAGATAAGTATCACTCGTTAGAAATAAAGTAAGCTTTATTCACTCGTTTGCATTATCTTTGCAGCATTAAAGCATAAAAACATAATACTTATAAACATATGAATTTTGTAGAAGAACTCCAATGGCGCGGCATGGTACACACCATGATGCCCGGAACAGAAGAACTGTTGAGTAAAGAGATGGTAACGGCCTACTTGGGTATAGACCCCACGGCCGATTCACTGCACATCGGCCACCTTTGTGGTGTGATGATGCTGCGTCACCTCCAGCGTTGCGGCCACAAGCCGTTGGCACTCGTAGGTGGTGCCACAGGTATGATTGGCGACCCTTCGGGCAAGTCACAGGAACGCAACCTCCTCAATGAGGAGACCCTGCGTCACAACCAAGAGTGCATAAAGAAGCAACTGGCCAAGTTCCTCGACTTCGAGAGCGATGCGCCCAACTGTGCCGAACTGGTCAACAACTACGATTGGATGAAGGACTTCACCTTCCTTGACTTTGCCCGTGAGGTAGGCAAGCACATCACCGTCAACTACATGATGGCCAAGGACTCCGTGCAGAAGCGCCTCAACGGCGAGGCACGCGATGGTCTCTCCTTCACCGAATTCACCTACCAGCTGCTCCAGGGTTATGACTTCCTCTACCTCAACGAGCACAAGAACTGTAAGCTCCAGATGGGTGGTAGCGACCAGTGGGGAAACATCACTACCGGCGCTGAGCTCATCCGTCGCACCAGTGGTAACGAAGTATATGCCCTCACCTGTCCGCTCATCACCAAAGCCGACGGTGGCAAGTTCGGCAAGACCGAATCAGGCAACGTATGGCTCGACCCACGCTACACCTCCCCCTACAAGTTCTACCAGTTCTGGCTCAACGTAAGCGACGACGATGCCGCCAAGTACATTAAAATCTTCACCGCCATCGGCCGCGAAGAGATTGAGGCTCTCATTGCAGAGCACACCGAGGCTCCCCACCTGCGTATCCTACAGAAGCGTCTCGCCAAGGAGGTCACCATCATGGTACATTCAGAGGCAGATTATGAGGCTGCGGTGGAGGCATCAGGCATCCTCTTCGGCAACAACACCCACGATGCACTCGTGAAGCTCGACGAAGACACCCTGCTCGCCGTGTTCGAGGGCGTACCCCAGTTCAAGGTATCGCGTGCCAAGATTGAGGCAGGCATCAAGGCCGTAGACCTCTTTGCCGAGGAGTCGGCCGTGTTCCCCTCCAAGGGCGAGATGCGCAAGATGGCTCAGGGCGGTGGCGTATCGCTCAACAAGGAGAAACTTGCCGCTTTCGATCAGGAAATCACCACCAAGGATCTGCTCAACGACAAGTACCTGCTCGTGCAACGCGGCAAGAAGAACTATTTCCTGCTGATAGCCGAATAACTACAACAAGCAATAACCACAGAAGGGATGGCACAATAATGCCATCCCTTGTTGAATAATACGTTGACAAGGATACATATAGATGCTCCTTGTTACTACTCTGAGAGATAAGAGAACGCAATGATTGACCCACAGACGGCAGCTTTTATCCGCGAGCACAGTCATGATAATGTACACGCCCTTTCCTTGCAGGCTGCTCGCTATCCGCAAGTAGATATGCGGGTGGCAGCCACGCAGATTGAGGGACGACGGATAGCGACCACAAAGTTGCCAGCCTGGGCAGCTGTTGACGGGGTGATATACCCTGTCAGACTATCCATGGAGCAGTGCTCCTCAGAGGTTACGGCCCGGTATAAAGCTTCGCTTGTACAGGGACACAAGATAGCTGATCTTACGGGTGGCTTTGGCATCGACTGCAGTTATCTGTCCGACCGGTTCGAGAGAACCACCTACATAGAACGCAATGAGGAGCTATGCCGTATTGCCCGACACAACTTCACACTGATGGGACTTGATATCCGTGTCATCAACGGGAATAGCACAGAAATACTTCCTTCTCTACCTCATCAAGATTGGATATTCATTGACCCTGCCCGACGCGACGGAGCAGGCAAGAAGGTGGTGGCTCTGAGTGACTGCGAGCCCGACGTATGCCAGCTTGAAGAGCTTCTTCTGGAGAAAGCCACACAGGTGATGATCAAGTGCTCCCCCATGCTCGATATCACGCTGGCCATGCACCAACTGCGTTCAGTGAGTGAGGTACACGTCGTGTCGGTCAGCGGTGAATGCAAGGAGTTGCTTCTCATCCTCAGCAGCGACACCCACAAGCCGCGCATCACTACTGTCAATTTTCAGGGAAAGCATGTACAAACCTTTGCCTACATGCCCGAAGAGGAGCAGGAGGCCTCTTGCTCATACACCGCCACCTTAGAACGTTACCTATATGAGCCCAATAGCTCAATGATGAAGGCGGGATGCTTCCGTCTACCTGCTTTGCGCTACGGATTCCATAAGCTGCACCGCAATACCCATCTCTACACATCCGACTCGTTGGTTCCCGATTTTCCAGGTCGCGTGTTTGAGGTGAAAAACATCGATGGATTCGGCAAAAATGAACTCAAGCGACTCTCCTCGAAACTTAAAAAAGCCAATATTGCTGTACGCAATTTCCCCGAGCGCGCGGATACTCTGCGCAAGCGTCTGAAGATGGCTGACGGTGGCGACATATACCTCTTTGCCACCACACTGGCCAACGAGAAACGAGTAATTGTACAGTGTGAGAAGGTGGCATTCGTCCCATAATAGGATATTTTCACACATTTCGTTCCCATCTTGTGCATTAAATTGTAAAAAAGTGTTATCTTTACCCCGCTCATATAAAATGCGTGAGTCAAGAGAAGCTATGTCAATATCAGTGATACCCGTTACCACAAAGAGAGAGATGAAGCAGTTCATCTGCTTCAATTACGAGTTATATAAAGATTCGCCCTATGCCGTACCCGAGTTGTTCAACGATGTGCGCGACACCCTCGATCCGGAGAAGAATGCAGCTTTCGAATTCTGTGAGGCACAGCCCTTCATCGCCCTGCGCAAAGGTGAGGTGGTAGGACGCATCGTGGCCATCATCAACCACAAGGCCAATGCGGCATGGAGCAAGAAAGCCGTACGCTTCGGCTGGGTCGACTTCATCGACGATGCCGAGGTAGCCGATGCCCTTTTCGCCACCGTAGAGCAATGGGGGCGCAAGCGCGGCATGACCGAGATACATGGTCCGTTGGGCTTCACCGACTTTGACCCCGAGGGTATGCTCGTCGAGGGCTTCGACCGCATAGGCACCATGGCCACCATCTACAACTATCCCTACTACCCCGTCCACATGGAGCGTATGGGCTACACAAAGGATGTAGATTGGGTTGAGTACCTGCTCACCGCCCCCGAGGCATTGCCCGAGAAGCACGCCCGCATCACCCGTATCGTAAAGGAAAAGTTTGGACTCCACGTAGTCAAGTACACCTCACACTCCAAGCTGGCCCGCGAACGCGGTACAGCCATCTTCGAACTGCTCAACGAGGCCTACGCCCACCTCTATGGCTACTCGGCGCTGTCTTCCAAGCAGATTCAGCAATACATAGACATGTATCTCCCCCTGCTCGATCTCCGTTTGGTACCCCTCATCGTAGACAAGGACGACCATCTCATCGGCTTCGGCATCCTGCTCCCCTCATTGGCTCAAGCCTTCCAGAAGGCACGCGGATACATGCTTCCCTTCGGCTGGTGGCATCTCATCAAGGCTCTCAAGTGGAACCGCACACAGACCACCGAGATGTTGCTCGTAGCCGTCAAGCCCGAATATCAGGGCAAGGGTGCCGTGGCTCTCATCTTCGATGATATCATCCCCGTGCATCGTCAGCTGGGCTACAAGTGGTCGGAGAGCAATCCCGAATTAGAGAGCAACACCAAGGTACAGGCTCAGTGGGATTACTTCGAGCGTGAGAACCACAAACGCCGTCGCGCCTACGTGAAGCAGTTAGGTTAGGATGAATACCGAGGAGAAGAGAATGCACTCCCCCTCTTCCACCACCGCCAATACTGCTTGGCAGTTGGCACTATGCCCAGTTGTCGCTGTTCTTATTCCCAAAGATCGCCCCAGCCACCGCGACGCTCGTTGGACAGCGATTTCTCGGGATTGTAACCGCCCTCGCCGTCATCGCCACCTGAATTGCCGTTATAAATCCTTACCGAACCTGCAATCATGTTAGCCAGTTCGATGTTTACAGTCTCTATTGCGGGTGTTATATATTGTTTTTTCATTGTCGTACCTTATTATTATTGAGCATAATTTATTTAACAATCACTTTCTTGTTGCCAATGATATTGATTCCCTTTTGGGGAACTGAGAGGCGTTGCCCTGCCAAGTTGTAGATGTACTGTCCGGTAGGCTGAGACTCTACATTGACTATGCCAGTTTCTCCCTGTTCGAAACGTATACGAAAGGAGCGCGCCTCGGCCTGTCCCTCAGGAGTAGTCCATTCCATCCAACACTTGTTGGCTCCGATAGTACCGCTCTCCTGCATGCGATAGAATCCTAGGCCCGGGTCTTCATTCATCAGGATGAACTTCTTCACATCGGTGCCTTGTACCAACTCTTGCTTCGTGAAGTTGCCACGGAGCAATGAGCCAGGCAGAGATGATATTGGCCATCTGTCGGACATGGTGATTCTAAGGGTGTAGTCACCAGGCTCTGCCTTTACTATTACAGGAGTGCCAGCATTCAATGTATTGCCGCTTCCGGCAATGGACTGCATGATGCAGATGTATGCACCTTCTCCTTCCTCCATTACGTTGGTGCTGGCGAAGTCGTAAGCAGTCATGCCCTCGGGTAGCATTACATTGAAAGGAAGACAGAGGGTAGCCATGCCGGCTTCGGAAATGGTGAGGGGGTAGGAGTTGACCTCGCTAAGGGTAAAGGTGGCAAGGTTCTCCTTGTCGGAATTGTCATTACCAAACACCAGCTTGTCGTAGTCATTCACATAGTTGATACCACTACCTGTGCTACGTATTTTGAATATCTTGCTGAGTTCTGCCGTCTCCTCAAAGATATAAGCTCCTGCCTCTGCTGCATTGTCGGAAAACATCAGGTGGTTCCAATAACTAAGATTAGGTTGCTTCAAGTACTTGCCCTGTGCGGAGATTGAATAACCAGCGCCCTTAGGTACAATGGTAAACATCTTGTCGGCAAGGGCATCGGCAGAGTAAGTGCCTTCTGCTATCAACTTATAACCCACATTGTTGCTGTTGTCCTTGTCTTCATTGTATCTTACAAAGACAGGAGCGTCCTTGTCACCGTCCTTGTAGTTGATATTGTAGACTCCGTTGTATGCAGGATTGATGACCACGGCAAACTCCAACATCGTACCGTCATTCAAGTCGATGGTAGCTATATAGACACCATCGGCAATATCGCTCCTGACAGGAATCTGACTCAGGTCGGTGCCTCTGTTGTCCTTGAGGTCAATGAAGTCACCATATACGTGTAGTTGGCCGAGCGAAATGAAATACGGTGACACGTCGATTGTTTCGCCTGGCTCGGCAACGACGGTTATCATCGGGGTCAGGTCGTTGGTCAGGTGGCGGTATGCATAGTATGTACTATCGCCTATCTGCAGGGGAACAATGTACTTGTCAAGTATCTCCTTGGCCTTCTCCACGGTATTGCCCTCGGGTTCACGGGTATAGGCATATCCGGGCTCTCCCTCGGTAAGGCGGGTGGTGCTCACTGTTGTCTGCCCTACCTCATGTGTCATGCCATGTGCCCAGTTCCATTCGAAGAACTGATATTCACCTGCTTTACATTCATGGTCGAAGAAGTACTTCCATCGGGGATAATACAAGTCTTTTATGAGTCCTTGCCAAGAACGGTAGGAGTAATCGTTCAGGTTCGTACCGGGACTTGACCATGTCGACACGATGGTACGGGCATTGTTGAACTCGTACCAGTCGGCGGTTGCCGTGGTCGCCCCCTCCACCTCTGCCGCAGCATCGCGTGCCTCCTGTGTCCACTTGCCGAGGCGGAAGTTGAGGTTCGTACCCTTGAAGGCATCCACATCCAGAAGAAGATTTAAGAAACCTTCTCGGCGAGTCAGATAGAATTGCCACGCTGGGTTAACCATACCTTCCTTTTGTTTCTCCTTGATTCCAAGAAGCAGGTCATAGGCATAGTCTGCCATCACTGCACCGATGAATTCAACGAGGTCGTAGTTGTAGTTGCTCTCGTAGACAGAGCCCTCCGCCAAACCGAGAGCCTCATGCTGGCTGAGCAGTTTGTATGTCGCGTCAATGAGCATCTGACGGCGTGCCTTGGTGTAGGTGCCACCGGCATGGTTGAGTGTCTTGCCCCATGCACTGGCAGGGTTAGCATCAAGGTTAGGCCGTGCCGCCCAAACATCCTCTACAGGTCCCTGGATTCCATCGGCACCATAGTTGAGCGGGCCTTGGCGGAGCAGGCTCCATGCCTCCTTCACCACGGCATTGTCCTGGCCATAGCGGGCGATAGCGTAGTTGTCTACCCATGCCGCCACATCGGGCTTCACGCCATTCATCCAGGGGAGTTGGAAGATAAGGTCATAGGTCACGGGAGTCTGTTCGATGGCCTCGGGAGCAGCGCCTATACCCTTGATGCTTGCATACTTTTCTTTGAACTTGAAGTAGTTGTCAGTCACGTTCTGCAAGCGTCCCATCAGTCCTGAGCGACCACCGAAGTTGGGGATGGCGCAGAACACGGCATCCTGAGGAGCATAGCCGTTGTAATTGTCAAATGCGGGACTGCCATCTGAGAAGAGGTCGAGCACGATGAGGCGTCCTGCGGGAACAGCGGTGAGCGAATACTTCTGTGTATTACTCCACTGCCACTGCTGGATGACCCATTGCGAACCGGGCTTGGCTGCTTCCATGGCAGCATAAAGGGCTTCATAGTCCTCCATGGTACCGGCACCGCCACCCTCGTGGAAGGGATCCATCGAGTAGTACTGGCTCTCGCCCATAACAGCATGTAGGCACTCATAGTAGTCGGCTGCAATCTCGGCATAGTCGGCATTGCTTACACTGAGCAGGAGCGGACGCACGAAGTCGCCGGCCCAGTTGCCCCCATTGCTACGGGTAGCATAGCCTGACTTTTCAGCAAAGTTGGTGGGCACCATACCCGACCAACCAGGTAATACGGGTTGCATGCCGAGGGCACGCTGCGCGGCTGTAATCTTTCCTGCAAGCTCCTTCTGGCGCACATACCAGGCATCGTTCTGCACGCCACCGGCACCGGCCCAGGTGCCACCGCTCTTTGTTCCGGAGCCTGTGCCACCCCAACCCTCAAGGTTGTTCATTGCCCACCAGGCAATAAAGGCAGGACCAGCAACGAAGGCCTTGGCTGACTCGTCATCATAACCATACTTGCGCTTGCCACCTTCTTCCATAGTCAGGAACTTGCGCCACACCTCTTCAAGGCCGACCAGTTGCAGGGGCATATTGATGCCATGCAGGGCCATCCAGTCGATCTCCTGCTGCCAGCGTGTCCAGGTCCATGAGGTCATGGAGTAACCGAAAGTACAGGTGTTCAAGTAGTAGCGATACTTGGCATCGCTGACGTGGGTCTCCTCTACTGTAGGCAGAGGCAACTCGCTGAGGTCGGCATATGCCGCACCCTCATTCTTCACAGCCACGGTCTTCTCATTGAGCGAGTTCCATGAGATATTGATATGGGCAATATGATTGAGGTACCAACCGAGACCTGTGGTGATAGCGCTAATGGTCGTACCCTTGACGAGAATCTTACCCTCCTCGCTACCGAGAACAAATGTTTCTTGTTTGGAATTCAACGATGGGTCAAGTACAAACTTAAACTTCTCGGCTGTGCCTGCTCCACCGATGCGGTTTACAAGGGCAACTACGGCATCGGGATTCTCTACAGATGGTGCCTCGGTATAGACAAGGGTAATGGTGCAGTTTTCTTCGTCTACCACGATGCTCCATGTGTAGCCGGGGATTTCCGTGGCGGAGAAGAGTTCGGTGTTGAGAGTGCTTATTTCTAACAAGCCGTTTGTCTCAATAGCATTTTCACCATATTTAACCTCAACGGAGTTTTCTTTTGCCACATCATCTGTTGCAAAGATATAATGTGTTCTATTATACACAAGGGTAACAGTGCCATTTGTAACATCAACAACTATCTCCCAAGAATATGCCGTCACATCTGTTGCACTGAATTTATTGACGTCAACGTTTTCTATAACGTCCCCATCCTTAATAGCATTACCATCATACTTCACCTCTACCTCTTCACCTGTGGTGTTGTCCAATCTAAAAGTTAGAGATTCTGCGACATCAATATTTACAGGAATGTCATAAATCATTCTGTTTGCATTCGCATCTGCCGTTTCTGCAATTCCCCAGGAACTATCCAAACGAAGACGTATTCTGGTAAAACACTTTGATGCATCGGCAGGTACAGTAAATTCAGCGGTTGATATGTCATTGCTGTTGCTCTTTTCTGTACCTATAGTACCTAAGTGTGTTTCAAAAGTTCCATCTCCATCCTTGTCAATCCAGATGTTAGCTACAAGTATCTGACTTGTTTGGTTCTTAGGAAAGGTCAGGTTAAATTTGTGAACACTACCAGCCTTAAGCACGATGCCTTTGTCCTCTGCAACAACATACATATCTGCAGCAGATGTGGGAGCACTAAGGCCAGACAACACCGTAGTCTCATCCAATTTTAGATCAGTCAAATACTGCCCATAACTGTTAATGGTGCTTGTTTCATCCGTAAACGTAGGAACGGTTCCTGCATATTTATCAATCCTATCTATCAACCACTTATAGCATCCATTTCCAACATTGGTATAGATCCCGGTACCAGCAGTGGTATTGCCATCGTGCCCCAAATTGAATGAGTTGTCAAAGCGTGAGATAGTAACATAGCCATCTTCATCGGCTTCTGATACGTTCCATACAGCAAGACCTGTACCAGCATCCCAATTATTGGATGTACTTAGTCCTATATACTGACCAGCATTGTCTTTATCCTCAAATACATAGCCATTGGCTGTCGGTATCATATAAAGGTATGAAGGTGTCTCTTGGAAAGATATGGCGGTTGTACCAACCTTTGTAAAGTTAAGATACGTACCCGTAGGACTCTTCAAAGTATAATACGTCTGTATGTCCTTGGGATAATCATCCAATGAGAATTTTAATCTTGTTGCAGTTTTATTGCCACCTTCAGCATTGTTGTACATTGGCATGCCTGCTGTAGGAGAAGAATTGTTGTCCCAACCGATAAAGTTTGTCGCATCCTTTGAGATAGTTACATACTCATCAACAGAAGTAAATATCCATTCATGACCAGTGGAGTTTATTACGGCATTCCATTCACGTCCACCAATACCTACAAAAGTACCATTTGCATTCCTCATCTTCCATTTACCGTCTGCACCTGCCTCAAAATATATGATACAGGGCTTGGCATTCAGGCTGATGTTGTTGGTCGTTGTATTGGCATTGGGCTCATTTATCCCTAATGTCTGTATGTCAAGATAGAGTCCTGACGTGCTTTCCTTCAAGGCATACATTTTGCCCGCTTCGGGACTAAATTCTGCTCGGCCTGTGGCCACCCCCAATACCGCAAGTAAAAGGGTCAGTAGAGTTGTCTTTTTCATAAGTGATTGTGTATTATCTATTGTCTTGTTTTTAAGGATGATATATATGGTATAGATTTCGGGACAAAGATAGATATTATAAAGAAAATGTGCAAGCAATACAGAGATATATGCTTGCACTTATATGGGGAATTCTAAAGTTTTATTCACCAAACTCCTTCATCACACGGAGGAGCTTCTCCCGTATGTGGTCGTTGCAGAGGTTGCCGATGCTTCCTTCGTGTGTGTGGTGCACCTCACGGGTGGGGCTGTAGGTGTGGTTCTGCACCTGCATACCTATCTGCCGGTAAGCTTCACGGAAGGGTATGCCTTGCAGTGCCAGTCGGTTGACATCCTCTACGGTGAAGAGGTAGTCATACTTGGGATCGCTGAGTATATCACGATTGATACGTATATGCTGTAGCATCATGTCGCACATGGTGAGGCACGACTTGATCTCCTCGATAGCCGGGAACATCACATCCTTCAGCAGTTGGAAATCGCGCTGATAGCCTACCGGCAGGTTAGTGGTCATCAAGGCCACCTCACCCGCCACACTCTGCAAGCGGTTACACTTGGCACGCATAATCTCAAACACATCGGGGTTCTTCTTATGCGGCATGATGCTGCTGCCTGTGGTATATTCGTCGGGGAAGCTGATGAACCCGAAGTTCTGGTTGATGAAGAGGCATACATCCATGGCAAAGCGCCCCAGCGTAGAAGCTACGGCACCTATGGCATAGGCCGTGGCACGTTCGGTCTTTCCACGGCTCATCTGGGCAGCCACCACATTGTAGTGCATCGTCTCGAAGTGGAGCAACTCGGTGGTCATCGTGCGGTTGAGCGGGAACGATGATCCGTAGCCTGCTGCCGAGCCCAAGGGGTTCTGGTTGGCCACACGATAGGCTGCCGCCACAAGCTGCAAGTCATCGACAAGGGTTTCGGCATAAGCGCCAAACCACAGTCCGAACGAGGAGGGCATAGCTATCTGCAGATGGGTATAGCCGGGCATCAGCACCTCCTTGTATTGCTCGCTGAGTGCTTGCAGGCGGTCGAACAGGTGCACCGCCTCATGGGCGATATTCCTAATCTCGTCGCGGAAGTAGAGCTTGAGGTCTACCAACACCTGGTCGTTGCGCGATCGGCCGGAGTGTATCTTCTTGCCCACATCGCCGAGGCGCTGGGTGAGCAGCAGTTCCACTTGTGAGTGTACGTCCTCAATACCCTCCTCGATGGTAAACTTCCCGTCAAGTATTTCTTGCCTGATCTCTTCCAGTCCGGCCAGCAATACGGGCAGTTCCTCTTTACCAATCAGTCCGATACTCTCCAACATACGGATGTGTGCCATAGAGCCTTCCACATCGTAACGTGCCAAGCGGAGGTCAAGCTCACGGTCATTACCCACCGTGAAGGTTTCTATCATCTTATCAGGCTCGTAGCCTTTGTCCCATAATTTCATTGTCTTCTGTTTTTTATTTAGTTATTCGCCCATCTCTTTCTTGAGCTGCGATGTGGCTTTCTGTATCATGTCGTGCGTACCGCTACCGTCGCCCACGTAGCTCACCACCATATCGGCATAGTCGATAGCCTTCTGCAGGCCGCTGCTGCGGCTCGGGTGACGCTGCTTGGCCCGGGTGATGAGGGGAAGCAGTTCGCCCAGGTCCTCCAACTCGGCAAGGTTGCCGGGGCGCATGGTGTTGATGGCAGCGTTGAGAGCCGAGGTGATGGTACCAACCTCTTCGGCATTGACAGCCTCGGGCTGGCTATCGGCAAGCTGCAGCAGATGGTTGGCTACGGCATACTGCTCCATCAGTCGGGCATAGCCATGAGGTGCCCAAGGCGCATGGTCGGGTACCTTCACAGCCAGAGCATGCCAAGCCTCCTGTGCCTGCTTGCGCTCAGCTACGATGAGTAGCAACTCCTCCAAGCCATGGATGTCGGCACCACTGCCTGCATTGCTGCCTGTGGTGGCAATGCGCAGGTAGTGTGTCTGGTTGCGGTCGAGGGCGTAGTCGGGAATGAAGGTGCGCTCGCCCACGGTGAGGGTATAGAGGTTACCGTGTGTACCACTCTCAGTGGTAGGACGGTTGGCTGTGACGTTGGCCAGGTCGCTGTCGAGGGTGATGGTGGCATCGGCCCAGTTGTCGATACCAGTGGTACCCATGGCCAAGGGACCATACATCAATGTACCTGTCCACATGGGAGCAAACGGGGTGTTGGTCTCACCTGGTGCTGTAGCAGCAGTGGTCATGCGGTCGGGGCCGTAGTTGACGTGCTTGGTGAAGGGGAGATGCACCTCTACGACATCACCCCTCCTCCACTTGCGGGCCGGAATGGTCACATAGGTGCAGGGCGCATAGTCAGCAGCCACCTCTTCGCCATTAAGCGTAATCCTCACGCCTTCGGTTGCCCAGTAGGGGATACGGAGCTTCATGGCAAATCTGCCACGGCCCTTGGCTATGCGTATGGTGCTGTGCTCGGCAGGCCATGCACACTCCTGTTCCAGGATGACACCCTGCTCGTCCCACTTGGCCACAGAGGGGAGGTAGAGGCCCACCCAGATGCAGTCGTCAGAGGTGAAGTAGGCAGCCTCCTGGTACTTGACATGGTTTTCCGAACCTGTACCGCCACAGCAGCTCTCCTGTGGCGTGCGGTTGCCCCAAGGCTTCGAGGCATTGAGACCTACGGCATAGTGGTAGGTGGTGAGGTAGTGCTCGGGATGGAGCGAACCTACTATCTGGTTGTAGAGCACGCGCTCGTAGTAGTCCATGTAACGGGCATCATCGGGGTTGAAGCAGTTGAGATCCTTGGTCAGCTTGGCCAGGTTGTAGGCACAGCAGGTCTCGTTCAGCGTGGGGTTGGGACACATCTCGCGACGATGGTTCATGTAGACGTTGGTGTTCATGCTGAGCACCTGTGTGTAAGGTTGGCGGAACATCTCGCCGTTTCCTACTCCCCCCATGGCATAGCTGTAGCGGCCTTGTACCATGCCCCAGAAGTTCTCGGCGATGTTGTGGTAATAGGGGTTTCCGTTGCCACGAAAACTACGCAGTGCACTGGTAATCTTCGGGATATGCTGGTTGGCATGACGGGTGCGTATGTCATCGATATTACGCGACAGGGGTTCGTAGAAGGCGGGTGAGTCAAAGAAGTTCGAGGCTTCGAGCAACCGTTCCTTCTCCACGGGGTCCTTCACCATCTCCGACAGGCGTGCCAGCGACTCGCCCGTACCGCCATCCTCACCGGCGATATACATGTCCCACATCTCGTAGCGGTTTCCCGGTGTGGCACGACGCTCCTCGCGGGTGCCGTCGGTCTTCACATAGGTGCGGTAGTGCAGGCGGTTCCATACCCACAGCCCCATGTCCTTGGCTATGAGCAAAGCCTTGGCGGCCACCCTCTTGTCGTCAACGTAGGTTGCAATATCTATGAGTCCGGCCAGCTGCTTATGTATAGAATAGTAGGGTGCCCACACCCAGGCTTCGTTGTTGTAGCCGCGATACATCTCGATGAGTGCGGGATGGTGGGCAGGGATGGCATTGAGGTATCCGTAGCCATATTTCTCCCACTCCGTCTTATGTTGGTCGAAAGCCTCCCAAGTACCCTTCATCTCGCGCAGTTCGGCCTCAGGGGCAAAGTCGCGAGCCTCCCAGTAGCGGCCCAGCGAGTCGTCCCACACGAAGGTGCGCTCCTGACATAGGCGCAACTCATCCACCATACGCTTCACGCGGGAGAGCAGCTCGGCCTTCTGCTCCTTGTCGGTAGCGCTGGCATAGGCGAATGCCAAGGCCGACATGTAGTGACCCGAGCCGTGGCCCTTGAGCTTCGTGGTGGGAGAGTCCCAACCGTCCGATACGGTGTAACCCTCGGTGGGCAGCCCATAGGTGTCGCGGTAGTTGTATAGTTGCTGGGTAACATCCCAGGACAATATCTCGCGGATAGCCAGGTCGCGGTTCGAGGTGAGGCGGTTATCGCCCGTGAGGCGCACCTTGTCGAGTGGGATAGGCTCGGCAACGGGCATGTTCGAAGGCACCTTGTAGGCCTCTGGACTCACGCGCACCTTGGCTGTGACGGGGTAGCCGTTGGGGGTGGTGTTGTCGCCGGTGACATAGCCGTCTACGGTGTAGCTCTTGCCGGCAGGGTAGCGGGCAGCGTCGGCCTGCTCCTGCTCGGTAGCCAGGGCAGCATTGCTCCAGCGCACCTGACGGTAGGCTTGCGTGCCGTCGCTATAGGTGACAAGCAGCTGGTAGGGCAGGCGGGGTGCCGTGCCTACGGGGCAGCTGACGCTGACGGGTTCCACTTCCGCGATAGTCCGCTGAACATCTTGCGCAGAAACATGACTTGCAGTTGTCAGCATGGCTGCCATGCAACCGAAGATAACCAGTTGGCGTATTGTCATAGTATTTGCTATATATAGGAATATATTGCAAAGTAAATAAAAAAAGTTGAATATTCCATTATTCTATACGGAAAACAGCCATCGGTCTACAATAGTGCGCATGGTGATAGGTATATGTAAAAAGGATGAGTGCGTGAGGTATAAAAAGGAGGGACCTCACGAAGAAATCCCTCCCTGTGGTGTGATTGGAGTTGTTAGATTAGTTCCACTCGAGCACTACCTTGCCGCACTGGCCTGACTCCATCACGTCGAAGCCCTTCTGGAAGTCGGCGATGGGGAAGTGGTGGGTGATTACGGGTGAGAGGTCGAGGCCCGAGATGAGCATCTGCTCCATCTTGTACCAAGTCTCCCACATCTCACGGCCATAGATACCCTTGATGGTGAGTGCCTTGAAGATGATCTCGCTCCAGTCAACCGTGGTGGTAGGAGGCAGGATACCGAGCTGGGCAATCTTGGAGCCGTTATACATCTTGGCCACCATCTCGCGGAAGGCCACGGGAGCGCCTGACATCTCAAGACCTACGTCGAAGCCGCGGATGCCGAGCTGGTCCATAGCGCCCTGTACGGTCTCGCCCTTAGAGGCATTGACGGTGCAGGTAGCACCCATCTTCTTGGCTATCTCGAGGCGGTAGTCGCTAAGGTCTGTAACCACAATGTTCTTGGCACCGGCAAACTTGGCGATGGCGGTAGCCATAGTGCCGATGAGACCTGCACCTGTGATGAGCACGTCCTCGCCGAGAAGCGGGAAGGAGAGTGCAGTATGGGTTGCGTTGCCGAAGGGATCCATGATGGCGGCCATGTCGTCAGAGATACGGTCATCGAGCTTCACCACATTTGACTCGGGAATGCTGAGATACTCGGCAAAGGCTCCATCGCGGTTGACACCCACACCAATGCTGTTCTCGCAGATATGCTGCAGGCCACGGCGGCAGTTGCGGCAGTGTCCGCAAGCGATATGCCCCTCGCCAGTCACACGGTCGCCAACCTTGATGTTGCGCACACCAGGGCCTACCTCGGCTACCACACCTACATACTCGTGACCGATAGTCATGGGAGTCTTGATGGTCTTCTGGCTCCACTCATCCCACTTGTAGATGTGCAGGTCGGTACCGCAGATGGCGGTCTTCTTGATTTTGATGAGCACATCGTTCACACCCACTGCGGGCATGGGAACGTCTTCCATCCAAATGCCCTTTCCGGGCTCTTTCTTCACTAACGCTTTCATTTTGTGTGTACTATTTAGTAATGTAACATATATCTGCTGCAAAGATACTTTTTTATTGGATATATTGAGCTGTTATGACGAAAAATATTACGAAAAAGAGAGTGTGTAGCGAGCCACATGCCCGACGACACATCCTAAAGCGGCCAAACAGAATCGTCGGTTTCATGGCGATTAAGCCTCTATTCTTATCTGGGCAGATTATTTTCACACATTACCGAACATGCAAAGATATAGCTTTCCCACATATCCGCCAACGGCTGTCCAGCCAATTCCGCCTATCTGCGGACAGCTTACGGCAGCCGATTTTCCCCTGTAAAGGAGGCGATTTTTGTTTCTACGCGATGAAAATTTTGTTTTATCGCGTAGAAACAAAATTTTCTTCGTGAGGCTGTTTTTCTTCAATGCCATCTGTTTGTCCGGCAATACCGACATACTGTTGCTTTCCGATACTCTATTTGTTGCCAATTCCAACTAAACTTAGAAAGAAATCAAAACCAAATACGGACTACACACCTTTGACCGCCTAAGAGCCAATATGCAAGTCGTGGTTATTCGGGAGAAGTCGTTTTTTTTGGGGGGGGAGCATAATAAACAGGCTGGAGGAATATGACACGTAAGCTATACGAATCTTGATTATTCTATTCAGATTAAAATCATTCAGCAGAAATCTCAATAGAAGAATACCCTCCCTTCTTCTTGCCACTCTGCGCAATGCGTTGGTTGTTAGCCAGAATAGAAGGTATTTAAATCTCCATACCGTTATTTTTAGAGCTGGATATGGGACTTCCTACTCACATTTGTGCGGAATAAGCTACCCCCATAGCATCTCTCATATTCCATTGTGCAAAATTTATTTTTTGCTGACGACATAAAGTTGGATTCTCGATGAACTTCTTGATAGACTTTGCCACATATGCAGCAAGGTTTACGGGTACAGCATTGCCTATCATTTGTTCGACATCCGTCTTGCTGCCTATGAAATGGAAATCCTGTGGAAAAGTTTGTATATAACTACGCTCTATTGATGTAAGAGGACGTATACCATCTTTGGTTTTTACAGGGTCATTATTATGGATTTTATACCCATCGGGCATAGGTCTGTTGACTCCTCTAATCGTCGGGCTTGGTTCGTCAATGCTGAAAATTCCACGACGGACATAGCTTCTGGGATGGCGATAGTAATACTCTATCCCTAAAGTATCGCCTAAATAGTCACGCACTGTCATAGGTTTCACGGACAAGTTTTCCGTTATGAATGAATCCAAGAATCCGTCTTGTTCATTCAATTTGCCTATAAGAAAGAATCTTTTTCGCTTTTGAGGAACCCCACAATAACTGGCATCAAGCACATGTTGCGACAATCCATAGCCTGCTTGCTTAAATATATGTTTAGCTTCAACCAATTTGTTTGTCTTGAGAATGCGTGAAACATTTTCCATTACAAACCATGCTGGTCTTACAATACTGACAATTTCCGCAAAATTGATGGTCAAGTCGCCACGGCCGTTATCTTCATCCCTTTTCCCGGCCGATGAAAAGTCTTGGCATGGCGGCCCTCCTATGATCATGTCCGGTTGATGGGAGGAAATCTCATCCGAAGATTCTTTAACCTTACTCAAATCCAATTCTCCGACATGATGATTGAAATTGTTGCGGTAAACATTTAACGCAACAGGCCACTTGTCATAAGCGGCAACAATTTCAAAACCTATATTCTGAAATCCGAGGCTTAAACCTCCACATCCACAAAACAAATCGACTACTCTCATGGCTGTTCCTCCTCAAATAAGTCTGGTGTATTTACAATCATTGCGTCAAAGCGTCTTTCCGGACTAAGGAAATTCTGTCCTCCACCAAGAATAATGTGTTTTATTTCATTTTTGCCAATGCGAGGATGCGTCAACTCTTTGCTTTTCAAGAAATCGTATGAACGAGAACCAGGCATTGAAAATGCCTTATCATTGGCCGTTCCGTAAGATTGATTCTTGATAATTGTAATATAGTCAAACTGTCCGTAAGTAACATAATCGAATAGCATTTTGTATATCCAAATAACAGTACGCTGGAAACGGTTGATGTCCATTTCTGTATATACCGTATCGATACACATCTTAATAACTGCAATATCAGACCATACGAAAGCATCGAGGCAATCGTCTGTAAGGCGCAAATTCTTTCCGTTGGTTTTCCATACAGGCTGTATAATCAACGGTGATTGATGATTGGTCATGTCGCACATTATACGAATTACAGCATCACGAATGGCTGTATAATGAGGAGCAACCTCTTCTATCATTTCCCAATGTGTTATGTATGGGACACCGCTCAATAAGGTTCTCAACTTTTGCTTTCCTCTATCGTTAGAATAATGACTACAGATACTACATGCTACAAAACAGATTGTAGGGGGACGTACAACTATTTCACAACTATATTTATCTTCAGTCAAATCCTTAGTAGTATTATCTGGCAATGCTGTAAGCTTTACTTCAAATCCCCGCAAAGGGTTATTTGTATGGCGGTTACTTAACACCAAGTCTATACGTTCGCTTTTTCCTGTATAGAATTTGTTGTAAGGAAAATAATTGGATTCAAAGCCATAATACAAATCATCAGAAAGAGGGTCTATACCAAACAAATCAGTACCACAGATTGTTTTGTGAACGATATTCTGTTTCTTGTCCAAGCAAATATACACAGGTAAAATGCCTTTTGATGACATATAGGCAATTAGAGATGCTGGGAAAGAACTGTTGAATTGATTCTTGCCCCATGTCTTTTCCTTTGTGTAATCACGGTTGGAATGTCTTTGTCCAAATAATCCTGGTAATATAGTCTGTTCGCTCATATATGGAAAACTTTATTTTGTGCAAAGGTACTCTTTTTCTATGAGAATCACTCAGAAACTATTTGCTTTTTCACTTGATAGGACAAGTAACAAGACATCAAATGGGATAAGAAGCATGACAAGAACACGTCAACAACGGTCAAAAAAACTATTGGTCAATAAAGATTGTCCGCAAGAAGTCTATTTTTGTCCGTAAGCCTATTATCTTCTGAAAATCAAGGTATTTCGAATTGTCCGCAAGAAGAAAATGTCCCGTTTTTTACGCAAAAAACGGGACATTTTGAAGGCTATAAATAAAGAACACCCCTCAAGTATGCTGCCTTTTGGCTCGCCTGAGGGGTTTATTGCTTGCAAAGTTACACATTATTCCCATTTCTGCAAATGCTTAATATGCTACGTTTCTGGTTCTGTCACAAATTTACCGCATATTTGTGACAACAGTACTAATTTCTTCCATCTTGCGGACCTCTACTTATTATCCAAATCCTTTCGTTTTCAGCAGTTTGTATTCTTGCGGTCCCTTTTCTGTGTCTTGTGGACCTTCGTTTTGTCACGAATTTACAATAGATTTGTGCAAAATCTGTCGGCATCCGCCTTATAGCCCTTGTCGGTCTTGACCTGTCGGGGAACGAGGGTGAACACCTGCGGGATGATGGGCAGGTTCTCAGGGTGGGAACCTCTGATACCATATCCTTCGGGCAGAGCTGGCTGTACCAAATGCCCGAATGCCCAAGTGACGTTGTAGCCGTTACCGGTGAAGTAACCTTCCTCTCTTTCCGTTGCCCCTACGATACGGGCAATCTTTCTTGCCACGGATGGCTTTTCTGCTATGATTGTCTTCATTGTATTTTTCTTTTCGTTTTACGATTCTATTTTTGGATTTAGTGGTGGTGGGGATTACATCTTCACGCCCTTGCTTCGCTTGGGCTGTTTCTGTTCGCCCAGTTTCTGCTCCTGATGCTGTTTCTTATCTTCAGGTGCAGTCTGTCCCTGCTTCAATGGCTCCTTAACGTGCTTAGTTGCTTCGTTGGTCTTGCCCTCGTTGTTCACGGCAATCTGCGTGCTGCTCTCGTTGGACGGTGCAACCTTCTGTGCAGTGTCGGGATTGTTGTTATAGACATACGGGCGACCTGCTTCACGGTTGAACTTCAGGTACATCGTGGCTTCCTTACCCTGTGCATCAACGACCTTTTCAAGTTTCACGGTCTTTCCGGCTACATAGTCGGCTTTCTGCTGGTCATTGAACTCGACATTCTTCCATCTCTCGATAGGTTTTATTTCACCGTTCTTCAGCAACCGGGTTCTTCTGATGAAGAACAGAATCGAAAAATAGTTTCTCTGCATTGTCATACTTCCTCGTTTTTTTAGTGGCAAAAATACATTTGACAAGCAAAAACATTGATATGCAAAATATTGTAAATCTGTGAAATATACTCCAATTCGGTGGAGATGTTTCTGGCGGATTTTTACTCCACCGATTTCGCAGGTGACATTTGCTCAAATTCGCAGTGAAAAGTGGATAGGGATAAAACAAAAATCCCTGATAACCGTTTGATTATCAGGAATTCTCTTCATTTTGCATTGATTGTTCAGTGATTCGCTTGGGGCTCGAACCCAAGACCCCATCCTTAAAAGGGATGTGCTCTACCTGCTGAGCTAGCGAATCAACCTCTGTGCGGTTAAGCGGGTGAAAAACGATGTCAACGAGCGAATAAAACTTGTTTATTTGCAGCGAGTGCAACTCGTTCTCGCATTTTCGGGTGCAAAGGTAGGTATTTTTTGTATAACTGCAAACTTTTTTGCGGCCTTTTTTGCCTTATCCCTCTTTTTCTTTTGCAGCAATCGTGGAGGTGGCAGTCCGTTGCCTCTCCTCGGCCTCCTGTTTGCGCAGGAACTGGCGATAGTATGAAAGTATCAGTGAGGTGGCGGGCAGGGCGATAATCATACCTACCAATCCCAACAGGCTACCCCAAATGGAGAGCGAAAGGAGAATGACGGCAGGGTGCAGGCCTATAGCCTTGTTCATGATGCGCGGGATGAGAATGGTCTCCTGGATAATCTGCACCACCAGCATGACAATGCCGGCAGCTATGAGTATCCACCAGAAGTTTTCTCCCGTATTGGCAGCTTTCACCAAGGCAAGGAATATCATCGGGACGATAGAGGTTATCTGCAAATAGGGGACGATATTCAACATACCCACAAACAGTCCGAAACCGATTGCCATGGGGAAGTCGATGATAAGGAATCCTATGCTGAAAAGGATACCTACGCAGAGCGCTATGAGTGACTGACCACGAAAATAGTTGCTCATGCTTTCCTCCACATCGTTGCAAAGCGTGACCACACGCTCACGATACTTCTCAGGGATGAGGCGTATCCAGCCACGTTCCAACGCCTCGTAGTCGTTGAGGATGAAGAAGATGTACACTACCACCATGAAGGCCGCAACAACTATCCCCACCAGATTGAACGATTGGGCCACTACATTCCATATCTTGGGCAAGGCACCTTTGACCAGTTCACCTATACGCTCGACCGAGAAATAGGCCTCCACCTGTCGCATGTCGATGTGGTTGCGGATAAACTCATTGATGACATTGGGGATGGTGCTGTTGTTGTTGCCCGAGGTGAGATAATTGGCTACAAATTCCTTGAGCATCACAAACTCATCCACAATGGGAGGTATCACCGCGAAGCAGATGCCTACAATGAGTGCCACGAAGAGCAGCAACACGGTAAAGATGGAGAGTGCACGGCTCTTGAGCCTGAGCTTGTATTGGAAAAACTTCACTATCGGGTACACCAAATAGCAGAACAGCCAGGCGATGAGAAAAGGCAGTAATGCTCCACTCAGCCTATTGACGAGCAGATAGACGATGACACATCCACCGATAGCAATGAGCCCCCGGATGAAGCGGTCGAAAGTAATCTCTTTGTTCATAGCGGTTTTATTCGTTTGTTGACGTAGACCTGTTTGGTCGAACAAAAATAAACCATTCACATCAGACAAGCAAACAAATCGGGATATTTTCTTTTTCACCCAACCTCTACCAATCAGAAAAATCCGTGTAATGTTGCATATCTCACCACCTTTGTTTACCTTTGTTGATTGATGAGTTTCAGTAGTTCAAGAACAGACACAAGATGAAGACATTTGAAGAGTTGGGCGTGATGCCCGAAATATGTGAGGCGATTAGCGAACTGGGATTTGAGCATCCTATGCCAGTGCAGGAAGAGGTGATACCCTATCTGCTGGGCAACGGCAACGATGTGGTGGCATTGGCACAGACAGGAACGGGCAAGACAGCCGCATTCGGACTGCCCATCATACAGAAAGCCGATCCTACGCTTCCTTATGCACAGGCACTCATACTGAGCCCTACACGCGAGCTCTGCCTACAGATTGCCGATGACCTCGCAGCCTTCTCCAAATATGTGGACGGGCTACGTGTGGTGCCCATGTATGGCGGCACATCCATAGAGAACCAGATACGCAACGTACGCCGGGGTGTACATATCATCGTGGCTACTCCAGGCCGTCTCATCGACCTTATGGAACGTGGCGTGGTGGATCTCTCGACCGTGCGCGATGTGGTGCTCGACGAGGCTGACGAGATGCTCAATATGGGATTCACCGACAGCATCAACCGCATTCTGGAGGATGTGCCTGCCGACCGCAACACACTACTCTTCTCTGCTACGATGAGCAAGGAGATTGCCGCCATCGCCAAGAACTACCTCACCGATGCCCGCGAAATCGTTATCGGCACCAAGAACGAGGGAGCCAAGAACGTGAACCACGTATATTATATGGTACATGCCAAAGACAAGTACCTTGTCCTGAAGCGTATTGCCGACTACTACCCGAACATCTACGGCATCATCTTCTGCCGTACCCGTATGGAGACGCAGGAGATTGCCGACAAGCTCATCCAAGACGGCTACAATGCCGATGCCCTGCACGGTGAGCTGTCACAGCAGCAGCGCGACCTCACGATGCAGAAGTTCCGTAAACGTCGTATACAGCTCCTCGTGGCCACCGATGTGGCTGCCCGCGGACTCGACGTGGATGACCTCACCCATGTCATCAACTACGGACTGCCCGATGACACGGAAAACTATACCCACCGTAGCGGACGCACAGGCCGAGCCGGCAAGCGCGGAACCTCTATTGCCATCATCAACCTGCGCGAGCGGGGACGCATGCGCGAGATAGAGAAGGTGATAGGCAAGGAGTTTGTCAAGGGTACCATCCCCACTGGCAAGGAGATATGCGAAAAGCAACTGTGGAGAGTAATCGACGACATAGAGAAGACCGAGGTGAACGAGGCCGAGATAGCAGAGTTCCTGCCTGCCATATACCGCAAGCTCGACTGGCTGGACAAGGAGGACATCATCCGCCGCGTAGTGACACGTGAGTTTGGCCGCTTCGTGGAGTACTACAGCAATGCCCCTGAGCCAGAGGCAGTCGTGGAGCGAGGACAACGGACGAAAGACAACAGACAACGGCCAAAAGGCGAAGAAGGGCCACGCCAACGTCGTGAGAAGAGTGATGGCCCCCGCAAGGCAGAGAAGGGTTATGTGCGCTTCTTCGTGAACCGCGGTAAGCGCGACGGGTTCTATGCCGCACAAATCATCGACCTGGTGAACCGCCACGTCCGCCACGAGCGCATCGAGATGGGACGCATCGACCTGATGCAGAACTTCTCCTTCTTCGAGGTGCCCGAGAAGCAGGCTGACACGGTGACACGTGCCCTGAGCCACGCCCACGTGAACGGACAACACATCGTGGTGGAGCCTGCAGGAGAGGATGAGAGGCCTCCCCTAACCCCTCCCAAGGAGGGGGACTTCAAGTCCCGTGGAAAGAAAGGACGCAAGGCTAATGAATCCACAGACGACTTCGCGCAATTCGAGAAGAAAAACAAGCGTCACGATGACAAAGTCACCCCTCCTTGGGAGGGGCAGGGGGGAGGCCGCCGCAAGCCCTCACGCGAAGAGCGCGGCTACACCAACAAGCGCGGTCCGATGAAGAAGGACGACTGGAAACAGTTCTTCCAACACAACAATGACCTGCGCGGTCCCGAACCCGACTTCTCGGAAGAGGGATGGGCACGACGCAAGCCAAAGAAGAAGTAGCACTGCCGATGTATGGGTGTGCAGCCCATCAAACTGCTTTGCCTATCACCTGACACTTCAGATTCCCCGGCACATACGAGATATGTAGCCACCTTCCGTCGCCCTCCCAAATAAGCTGGGTGAACTTGATGCGCCCTTCTTGTTGCATCTTGACGATGAGGCAGAACAGGCGATGATGGTCGGCCTTATTGCCCGCAATAATATCCGCTGCGCAACCGAGTGTGTGGTGACTGTTCTTCACGCCACCCACCAGGGCGTTGAGCTGCCTGCAGCGATATCCGGAGGACACCACTATCGGCTCACCCCACGCCTCGCGTATGGGGTCAAGGAGTTGGTCTACCAACACGTGCAACAGATGGTATGCACACTTCGGTGGGCGGTTGTCGATGCCCTCGCGTTGCGCCGTGGCGCTGGCACACAATTCTTGAATTGTGAAATATGAGGCCTCCCCCCTGCCCCTCCCAAGGAGGGGAGATTCAGGCTTCACGGTAGTGTTTGATGTTGTCATTGTTTCTGATAGTTTTGATAAATTGTATTCAGCGATGCCTGCAGCCCCCTCTCCTTGGAGCCGATGCGGTATGAAGGCGTCGGTTGCGACGACTGAAGCTTTAGCTTCACAAAGGAGTTCCCGAGGGGATGATGAAGTGAAACGTAATGGGGCGGAGGGGGTAATTGTCACGCGATTAAGGTAAGTGCGCTGCCGAGTAGCAGCAGCGCACGGATAAGCGGTCTCATGGCTTACATACAACTCACCACACCGAGGCTACCGGCCAAAGCGGTGAGTACAGCGATAATTACTTTGAGCAACTTGCTCCAGTTGAAATTCTTCTCCATAAAATTAAAAATTAAGAGTTGATAATTAAGACTATTGTTTGGCACACTGGATGATCGCGTCATCTGTGTGCCATGAGCCACTACTCAGCCTCGAACACAGCCGTGTAGGCAGCTCCGTTCACGTCGGCGGTCACCGTACGGGGGTTGTCGGTCACGTCATCGCTCCAGCGGACGAACCGGTAGCCCTCGTTGGCCGTGGCGGTGAGGGTCACGGCCGTGCCCTTGTCGTAGGTGCCCATGCCGGTGACGCTACCCATGGCGGGGTCGTTCACCGAAGTGCCGATGAAGATCTGCTCCGCCTCAGTGTCCGAGCCCGAGTCGCTGCCCGGGTTGTCATTGCCTGAGCCGTTGTCCGAGCCGCCAGTGGTGTCCGATGAGCCGCCGTCGGGGTCGGTGGGGTCAGTAGGGTCAGTGGTGTCGAGGTTCACCACCGTCTCGCCGTTCTTGATGGCCTTGAGCAGGGCAGCCTGTGCGGCACGGCTGGCCACGAGGTTGAACTCGGCATCGGCGATGAGGTTCTTGAACTCCTGTCCGGGCTCCCACGCCACCCTCACGGCGGTGATGTTGGCCGAGGTGAAGCTATCGGCCGACTCGGCACCCTTCGAGCTGAGGGCTACGGAGAAGTCGCCCAAGTCGCCCAGGCGGATCTTGCGTCCGTCGAGCAGCATCTCGCGCATGCAGTCCACCGCCAGGTAGAGGATGGCACTGATGTCCGCACGTGAGTAGACGCAGCCGTGAGCGGCAATATGGCGGGCAAACTTCTCGATGGTCACCACCTCGGCATACTGTGCCATGGCGAAGGCACGCTGCTGCTCGGTCTTCACTAATGCCACGTCGGCTGCAGCGGGTGTCTCGCCCTTGGCCTCGGCGGTCTTGATGCGGCTCTTGGCCTGGTTTATCTCAAAAAGGTTGGCGTTCACGCCACGCATTGTAATGGAATAGTTGATCATAGGTTTTTAGTTTATAAATGTTTCACGGTGTCATCCGGGGGCTCAACTTGAGCTTCGGCTTGCCATAACTTAAGACCGGCGCCTGTCTTGACTTATGCCTCGCACGGAGCTCAGGTGGGCTTTATTTCTATTGCAAAGTTACGACATCCGGGTGCCTTCGTTGTCCGCCCCTGCGACCTATGGCACGCTACAGGAACAAACTTTTCGGGAAAATGCATTTTTACTTATTATCCACTGATAATAAGCGTGTTTATGCTTGGCCGTATGGCTAATTTTTCGTAACTTTATAGGTGTAATGATAACCGTAATGTGTGTTAATTTTCAATTCTCAATTATGACAATCCGCCCCTACACCAAGAGCGAGCTGGCCACGATGTACTTTCCCATCGGATCCACCTCGAACGCGCTGCGCCGCCTCAACCGCTACATCCACCATGCCCACGGCCTGTTGCCCGCGCTGCTCGCTACGGGCTACCGCACGAATGACCGCCACTTCACCAGACGGCAAGTGCAACTGATCTTCGAGTACTTGGGAGAGCCGTGATCTTAACAAAAGGCTCTGATTGGCGGAGCTGTTCCTGATTCGGGTTGTCAGGTTGTAGAGGAAAAAGTTGTGGCAACGTTAACGATTGTAGATAAGTGAATTAGGACGATTCTGCCACATCTGCCACGTGTTTGTATAGAGCCTTATATAAATAAGTAATAAGTATTTTTAAAAATATTTTTTATTTATTACTTATTGTCTATATAGGGTATAGCAAGTACGTGGCAGATGTGGCAGATTACAGCTAAGTAGTTGATTATATCTGTTTTGCGTTGCCACAACTTTTCTGCTATTCCTCCACGCTGCGGTGTGCATTGAGCCGTTGGTCCTCCTTGATGTCGTTGCCTGTGAGGATGATGGCGTTCCATCCGCGCACATTGAGTACGCGGCGTTGTACAAACCCGAGGCGGTTCATGCACAGGGCGACCTTCTTGGCCGAGAGCGGCCGCTTCACCGCGCCGCCGATGAGCTCGATGATGCGCGTGGCGGTGAGGAACTCGCCCACCTCGTCGCCGTAGGGCACGCGCAGGTAGGTGGCGATGAGCTCCTCCTCCATGCAGGGCTCCTCGAACTGGCGGTTGTGGCGCGAGAGCTCGGCATTGTCGTCGGCATCGAACCAGTAGCGGAAGCCCGTGCGGTAGAGGGCATAGGCTTGGCTGTACATCCCGGCATAGGGTAGAGGGTGGCTCCACGGGGAGTCGATGTCGCGCACGAGGAAGGGCAGCCAGCGGCGGTTGTCGGTGAGGTCGGTGAGGAAGCGCGGGTTGTTGCCCGTGCCGCAGAACGAGGCGATATGTGTGCGGCGCTCCTTGTAGCGGCTGTAGGCGGCACGCTCGTTCACCATGGGGTCGGTGGTGATGGCCTTGAGCTGGTTGAGCTCCGAGGGCTGCAGGCTGTCGAGCTCTTCGAGCGAGATGAGCGCCATCTCGGTAAGCTCCAGTCGGTCGTCCTTGCTCATGCGTCCGGCAAAGTTCTTGGTGGAGAAGTAGCCGCTGAGCTCGGTGGGCAGGAGGTGGCGCACGAAGGTGCTCTTGTAGATGCCTTGCGGACCGATGTAGGTGAGTATCTCGTGGTTGGTCTTGTCGGGTTCGAGCCACGCGGCCACCATGGCCACGAGCCACTGCTTGAAGAAGCGGTTGTGCATCTCCTGCGAGCAGCCCGTGACGTGCACCATCGATGCCACCTGGTCGATGTAGTCGATGCCGTTCCACTCGGGCAGGCTCTCCAGATACTCCTTCAAGGGGTGGTACTCGGGGTAGAAGTCACTCTCGATGATGATGTAGAAGTCCGAGATCTTAGCCTGTCGGCCCGTGTCGAGGCAGAAGCGGCAGTAGAGGGAGTTGACGTGCTGGTCGGTGAGCTCGGTGGCCTCCCCTAACCCCCTCCCGAAGAGGGGGCTTTCAGAGTCCGCGATGCCTGTAAGCTCCCTCCCTTCGGGGGAGGGCGGGGGGAGAGGCTTTCCTTCTATCTCCCTCTTCCTTGTAACAAGATTATGCCTAATCCTGACATTCTTTTCCGTGAGCCAGTCCTGTATGTCCCTAATGGAGGCATAGCGGCTCTCTTTCTCCGCTTTCGGTGGTCGCGCCGTGCCGTGTTCCTCGGTCTGCTGATAGCAGGAGCGCACGATGGAGGTCACATCATTACCCTCAGCCTGATAGTCACTGAACCTGTCCAGTGCCCACGCCGTGCAGTCACTCTCGGAGACTCCGTAGCGGTTCATCATATAGCACGCGTCGGAGATGTACTTGTTGTGTGTGCCAGGAGCGTACACCACGCCACGCCGCGCCAAGTCGCGCAGCACGGCATCCTCACAACTTTCCACTTTCATCTTTCCACTTTCAACTCGCTTCGGTCTTCCCACGGGCTTCTTCGTCATATCTACGATGATTGCCGCCGCATTGGGATTATAGTATACATCAGAGTCGTGTGCCATGCCTGAGATGCGTGTGGCATTCTTGCATTTCTCATCGGATGATAATCCTGTAAGATTCTCGTAATAGGAATTGATGATAGCAAACACCTTTGTGTACAATGCTGAGGAACTTTTGTCTGCACGAAGCAAACATTCACGGTTTTCGTTATCTTCCTTTGAGAAAGCGAAGCGTGCTATTACGCGTACTCCTTCCCCTGAAATCGTTGTATAAGCAAGCAGCGTATGCTCATCGCTTCGCACCTTCTCCAAGACTTCAGCCATACGTTCACTGGGGATATGGTCAAGGTCCACAATCGACATCCCCGTGTACCCCACGATATGCTTCTGTTGCTTGCCACCGCTGAAGAGCACCGCTACGGAGTAGCAGGGCATATGCTGCTTCTCGGCATCGGCATGGGCGGTGTCGCCCAGGGTGCGGTAGCGGCGATGGTTCTCGGTTAACACTTGCAGACGCTGGTCTGCGCGGATAATCTCTACCACCTCATGGATGGTAATTGGCTTCGGGTTCTTGTCCGTGAAACCATTAAATAGACTTACTTGCATAGCGTTAAAATTATGGTTACTTTTACGCTGCTAAGTAAGGCATTAAAAAATAAATGTGTTCCCCCACATGTGGGGGAACACGAAGGTTACGAACTGTGATATTTAACATTTTTTATGGGAAAACGACTCCAAAATCTGCCCCTCGTGGGTCAAGTCATCGCTGATGAGGTGGCAAACCTCGGCATCAACGTGAGAGCATTGTGCGCAACAGCACACATCAGCAAGAAGAGCTACTACGAGCTGCTTAAAGGAAACGCCACTCCGTGACGGTACACATCAGACTCCTGCGCTGCATGAGGGAGTATCATACAGTGCAAGAGTCGCGTGAGTTTGAGCAGCGCTACCTCGACGCGCTATTGGGATAAGATTGTTTTCGTTATCGTCGCTGCCTTTGGCAGCGCCTACCTACCACCACACCTGCTCACCATTCTCATAGGTAAAGATGCGCTCCTCCTTACCTTTGGTATGGTTACGCAAGAGCAGCAGCGCATTGGTAGGAACGTTATCCACATAGAGCACACCCTCCCTATTGCCCTCCATACGGGCGATGGAGGCGAAGCGGCGGCCATCCCAGTAGTAGAGCTCGTATTGCTCGCCCTCACGGATGAAGTTGTCATCGTTGCGGGGCAGGAAGCGCACCTCGCTGATATGCTGAGGCTCCTCAAACTCTACAGCCGCCCATGAGTCGTCGGGGAACTGGCGGTTGTAACAGGTGAGCACATCACCGTCGAACACCTTCTCGAGATTACATCCCGGCGTAGCCCATCGTTCGCCGAACATCCGCTTCACCGCAGGGCGCTGCCCTAATGAATCGTACATCTCCACCTCGGCCATATTACCATACGAGCCTTTGGGCGAGAGATAACGGAAGTAGCGGTACGTGGTATCACATGTGGTGGACAATGTATGGAAGCGCGATTCCCGTACACTGCCGATAGTGGCTATCGTCACCGAGTCGCTGAAGTCCTCATTGTTGGCCACCTGGAAGCGGCCTCCTTCGGTACGGCGACACAGCTCCTTCAGCCAATGGGTGAAGCGGTACTTGCGCGTGAGGCGCACCGATTGGCGATGGGCAGTATCGGCAATGATGGGTTGCACCGTACCATTCTCTGCTACGATGAACGGATGCCCAGCTGGCACCGATTCGCCATGGCGGGTATACGCCACAGGCAGATATACCACTTTACGCCCTAATCTGTCAAAAGTCACCTGCCGTCCACGTCGCCTGCCCCAATGCACTATCTGCCAGTCACGATTGTCGAATACGGCAGCATACAGATACTTACTATCCTTGACTGCAGGTGTATTGAAGAGACGCACCGTGGCATCCGTAGTAGGCGTGTAGGTATCGGTCACATCCATCAGTGTGGGCGATTCGAACAACGGTGGTACAGGTTCGCCACTGCTTGTCAACGGCAGCAGTGCCTTCTGCTTGGCATACATGTGGCGGAACACCTTGGGCAAGATATGGTCTTCACGCCCGAAGAAATGGTCGCTCAGGTGCTCGTTAGGCCCGAAGGGATAGCATAGCTCCTCATTGGGCAACAGCACCACCCACTCGTGGCTCATGGAGCGGCTGCCCCACTGCGGCACGAAGTCCTTGGCTACGGGTACACCGATGGAGCGGAAGCGGGCAATGTTGAGGTCGGTAAACGTGCGGCAAGTGCCTACACGCACACTGTCGAGCTGCGTGGCAGGGAAGTCGGGGACAAATCCCTTGGGGTAGTATACCGCCGCGTGGATTCCGCGATTTACCGTAGAGTAGGTGCCATAGACATAATAATAGTTTTCCTGACTATTGGCAAACTTGTCGACCTTGGGCAATTGCTGGGCGATATATTTCTCACGCCATTGGCTCAATGGCTCGTGCCCGACGCGATAAGGAAGTACGTAGTTGCAGAAGTGCTCGAAACCGTAGTCCATGTTCCACTTGGTTCGCCACATACGGAAAGCACTGTCGATATTGGCTTTCAGGTATTCGGCTGTGACGGTGGACGTATCGGGGATACGCATCTGATTCACCTCCATTAGGTGAGCGTAACGCATGACTGCGGTATCGTATGCACGGTTGTAAAACAAATCGTCACGGTATGGCAAGCGAAATATGCTGTCCATGTACAATCGGAAGCTATCGATACCCTCACTCTGCAGGGTATAGTGAACGTCCATGTTGTCGATGAGGAACCGGGCGGCACGTTGCTTGTAGGTATCAGAGACGCTGTCGTGATAATGCACAACAACATCATGAATGCTATCATCTGTTTGTTTATGGATGCATGAGTGGCATAGCAAACATATAGCTGCTATAAATAAACCATATTTCATTGTTGTAGTTGTAAGAATCCTTTTGCTTCTTTCTTAATATTCATTACCCGTCTGTTTTCCACCTTAGCTTTCATTGATTCTATTTGCCTTGCATATTCCACAGCTTTATCATTTATGCCTAATTGATTATACAAGCAAAAGAGTTTATAGGGAGGTGTCACATAAGCCGGTAACATATAGGAAGCGGTGCGATAACATTCAATAGCCTTTCCATAGATTTTCACCTCCTTATAAGCATCACCCAGGTCCAATATCTTTTCTGCAGTAGGAAACAGAGAAATACTTTGCTCTAATATGGGAATAGCTTCCTTATATTGCCCCTTTTCGTATAAGATATAGGCATACTTGGAAAGTATACGCTCATTGTCCGCGAAGTTCGCTATTGATTCTTTTATATATGCTTTGTTCGCTCTATCATCGCTGACCAACAGCTTCGTCAAAGCTCTGTCCATGCGATGAAAGTGAATGTAAGACGAGGTACGGCCGCCTATGAAAACAGCTGTGGCTATACCGATACAGGAGTACAACATACGCCTTCTACGCTTACTCAATTTCAAAGGAGGTAGGGCGCAAAGTATGAGTATAGCATACAAGAGTCTTAACACAGGCACATCCAGGGGATAGGAAAAACAAGCAAAAACAATCCCACACACCAAGGCTGTGATGGCTGCACCTCGTAGAGTAGGGAATTCCTCTTTACCGCTATAGATAATGACAGATAGGACAATAATAGTCAGTAGCAAACCTATGATACCAAATTCACAAGCAATGCGTACAAACTCATTAAAGGGGAACGTATTATCTGCAGCAAGTAATGTTTCAGTCTCAGTAGCACATCCCGAAGCAAAGTACTCCGCCTGTGCAGGCATATATTCACGATGGAATCCACCTACGCCATGCCCAAATAAAGGTTTCGCCGCTATGATATGCTTAATACAAACCTTCCAGATAAGAAATCTCCCATTAGCCGACAATGGACGATACATATACATGCCTACCACCAACAATAGTCCCAAGATTGGCAAACCTATATAAACTGCATGTCTAAGCCATTTGTTGGAGATAGGGTATCTAATAAGCAGGAGCATTGTTGCTCCTACTATGAATCCCAACAAAGCTGCCCGTGAATCGGTCAGAACACAAGCAATCAACAAACTGCTAGTGATGACAATCCACGGCCAACGCTTTGCGGCATAGAGGCTTTGGTGTAGTGCTAAGGAAGCACAGATAGCCAAGAACCCTCCGATAGATGCAGAATTTACTAATATAGCTATCACGAAGATATTCTAAAAATCCAAATCAAATCTAATCTCCGTTATCAGATTATTCTTATGCTTTACTACCAATAAATCGTTGAATTCGGTCCTGTACCATCTTCTTATTGTCCCGTCATCAAATGTCTTTTCTTCAAACTTATTGAATGATGACCAGTTAATTCGATTAACGTTATCACCTACTTGCATTTCAACTCCTTCAATACTACAGCGATATTTATTACCCACAAGTATAATGGAGAACAATCCTAAGTCATCAGCTGGAGTCATAGTAATCAATACCCCTTGGTGACCATATCTATAAGCCACTTCTCTATAATCAGGCATAGTTTCTGTTCTTGTTCCAAAAATAGAGTCCAATTGACTCGCCGAATAATAATACCCCATATAAATATGAGAATCATTTCGTATAGGATTATAGACATAAACACTCAAATTGCCAAAATCTGTTTTTTTCCCAACAACTTCGACTTTTGGAAAAGTTGCATTGTCAGGATTAACAATTTTTGTCTGGGCTTGAATCTGCAAACAGCCAACAGAAGCTACAAAAAGAAATATAAAACCTCTCATTTTTCTATACATACAACTAGTCGTTTAATAATTACTCACAATCTGTTTTCAAGTTAATAGTAGAATTTCCGTTACTATCTTTTTCATATTCTACAGGAATGTAATCAACAGGATTAACGTACCCCTCCCCTTCTACACGTATTCCATAATGTAAATGCGGAACCGAAGGTGAAGCGTTTCCTGTGATTCCACTATACCCAATAAAGGTTCCAGTATAGACTGTATCACCGACCTTAAGATCGTTATCATTATTTTTCTTTAAATGCCAATAGACATGATTAAAAGTCTTTCCATTTATAGTAGACTCTATTTCAATGAAATTCCCCACCTTTGCTATTCTCTTAGCTGCTTCCGAATAATCACCGCTTTTGTATTTATTATATGTGTCATTATCAAAATCATTTTTAATTGCAACAACCACTCCATCATGAGTAGAATAAATAGGAGTGCCTTCTTCCGCAGCGAGATCTATGCCTTGATGAAAAACTGTCTTCTTGCGATTTTCATCATATCTAGTAATCCCCCAAGTACCTCCTCTAGGATTCCAATTGCTAGGAGGCGCAATTCTCATACTTACGAGTGGATTACCACTCAAACCATCATCGCTTTGGCAGGGAATTTTATCATTCTCATTACTGTCTCCAGTATTACCACCTAAACCTGGTAATGATGGGTCAATGGGAGGAATAGTTGGACCAGATGGATTAGATGGCCCCAATGGTCCCGATGGATTTGTCCCTGGCAGGTTATAGCACTGACAGAATTCTATTAGGAATCCACAATAATAGCATCTCTGTTCCTCCTCTTCTTCCACCTCCGGATTTTCATCACATATACAAGGTTGCCTTCTGCATACACCACATTCTACAATCTCAACACAAGTACAATCATTTACATTTTTACCGCAAAAGCTACAAGTAAGATTGTCGTAATCTTCACTATTGTTTGAGTAAGTACTACGAGTCGCTGATATAAAAGTTATAAACTCTAGGCTCATCTTTATATGTGTATGGACAGAATCACATTGGTGACTGCTACAGTGCTCACTACGATATTGCTCAATAAAATTACGATTTCGTTCGGATCTAGGCATTATATAGTAACACTTGCGACCATTCTCATAACGGATACCATGAGTAATCTCGCCATATATAGTAGAGAAGAACAGGATACCGCTAAAGTCGCTTCCTTGAGGGTTAGGATACAATTGCAGTTCCTCCCCATTTTCTTCACAAGCATTGATATAATCGCGGTCGGGAGCAAAAGAGAGTATGTAGGCATGCGTCTGCCCTGTCTCCAACATTTTTCGCATATAGAGCATTGAATGCAACGGAGTTGTCTCCCTTTTACGGCTATTACCTTCCATAGTAATGGTACGAAGAGCCATCTCCTTGTTGTATCTCACGGGAGCTATAACGACTTCAGCCAGTTTGCTTTCCATAACATCAGCTTCTCCCCAATCGAAGATGAAATCCTCTTCTTCGTACCTCAATGATTGGTTGCTACCGCTGCTACGAGTCGCGCTACCGCCTTTGAGGGTTTTATCCAAATCGGGCAATGACACAAAGTCATGATTGTCTTCTATCAGTTTCATGGCCTCTGTCAATATGGATGAGTTCTCATCTCCCATGTCATAATCGTTATAATACGAGTCTTCTTGGCATGCCATAAATAACAAGCTAATGCCAAAGATAGCAAGAATAAACTTCTTTTTCATAATATCCTATATCTTTTTCATTAATTCACCTCAAACTCTCCATTATAGAGATGATTGGTATCCTCTATTTCCAGTTTATACTCACCAACAGGCAGGTTTGGCAATGTGATGACTGCGCCTTGTGCACTATACGAACCTGTGTATACCACTGCGCCTGAAGCATCCACTACTGAGACTTCAAAGTTGGTGCTCGATACAAAGCTAATGGTTAGTACTTGCCCGTCAATGGAAGCGGTGGGCAACTGAACTTCACTACGCTCATGTGGTCGCTTTTTCTTTTCTAACTCAATCGCTTTCTTTTCTGCAAAACCCGATAGTGTGCAACAAAGCAACGCTAATAACATAAATACTTTTTTCATACTGATATTGTTTTTGATTTCCGCTGCAAAAGTATAATCTATGCAGCATATCAGACGAAAAAAGAGCAAGACAAAAACAAGACATTTTCACTCCGCGCTATTCCTACGAAAAATGGGGGGGGTATTACATTGCGGAATACCAGCAATTTACACTTCAGACTGAGAATAACTGCAAAATATCCTCTAGTAACTTATCACCAAGGCGTACTCTACGCTTCCTTACAACGTCGTCGGAAGATACCGCCAGACATTCGCGAATGACCCCGATAGAATACCCCAGCGAAAGGAGCAGGCAAAGGTGGATATCCTCAGCCTTGAGACGGCTTTTCTGCTTGACAGCTTCGTCGCGAAGGTTTGTGATGACGTTAACAAAGCATCTTTCGAGCACTTCGACCAGTTGTTCTCGCTCGTTAACAGTAAAAGAAGGAATCTCTTTACTGCGCAGTTCACTCAATTGCTGCAGACGGGTAGCCCAACGCTCCTTTTTAAATAGAGCCACACTCTTAGAAAGATTGTCGCGATAGAGTGCCAAAATCTGATCACGGGCAAGCGAGCCATTATCGCGTTTTTCCTCGATGGATTGGTACATTTTGTAGATTCTTGCTTGGTTGCGCTGCAGCTCTTTCTGTAAACGGAGATAATGCAACTTTCGATGCCGCTCAAAAAGGAGTACACCGATAAAGATAGTTGCCAGCAGGCATACACCGATAAAGATAAAGCGCTGATGGCGCTGGGCAAGCTCGCGCTGCTGTAATTCCATCTGATGTGCTGTATGTATCTCGTCAATCTCAGTACGGCGCTCGATGCGATTGATGGAGTCTGATGTTTGTTCAAAACGCTTGATGTAACCATAAAGTTCGGGCTGGGCTGTGGAGTCTAAGGTCAGGTATAGCAGATTGCGGACACAATTGTATTGTAGGTATACCTCATCGTATCCTTGCATAGCCTTTTTGTAATAACGTTTGGCGATGTCGTAGCATCCGCGAGACTCTGCGATATTTCCCTTAAACCAATGTGCCGCATCCACCTCGTTTGTATCACACAATGCAATGAGTTGGTCAAAATACGCATCGGCTTTGTCGTAATCCTTGTAAAATTCGTATTCAATCTTGCCTAAATCAAAAAGGATGGTTTCTATACTCAGTGTATCCATCTCGTCACGATGTAGCAGTAACTCCTCTAATATCTCACGAGCCTGCTCTGGTTGTTTCTTATGAATGTAGGTCTGAGCCAAACCAATATCGGCATACAGATGAGCAGATCCTTCTGTAACATTATGATAGGCTTGAAAAGCTACTAATGCATCATCAGTCATTTTCTTTTTCAGGTAATGACGTCCAAGATTCTGGTAACACAATCTATGATACCGCACCGTAGTATCGGGGAAGAGGCTCTGCGCCTGCAGATAGGCATCCACGGCAGCGGCATCGTGCTTCAGCTCGGTATACACGCAGCCCAAGGAGTACCAGGCCATGGCGGCACGGTAGCTCTTCCTATTCCTTTTATAATAGTCGGTGGCGTAGCGGATGAGGGTGTCGGTGGTGAGCGGTACGTAGCACTTGTAGTCGGCCTGCGTACGCAGTATGGCATAGAGTGCCCGTGCCTCATCGCCGAGCGAGGCGAAGGGGATACTGTCGAGCGCGAGGCGCACAACATCGGGCGCGGTATCGAGCTGCGCCTCCAAGCTCTCGAGCTGGCGCATGTGCCCCTGCCCGCCACACCCCATGCAGAGGGTGGCGAGAAGGAGGGTGTATATCACGGTGCGGAGCTTCATGGACGTGTGCTCTTAATCCTTGCTTTGCGAAAGCAACCACCCCTGCAGAGCAATCACTTGCTCTGCTGCATACGGCGTTTAATCTCCTTGGCCGACCATCGTTGCAAGCGCTTATATTCCCTCTTGGTCAGACGCATAAACGACCCGTGCTGCGGGCCAGTGACTCCCTCAATGTTGACAGGGTCGGAGAAATTGCGCAAGAATCTGTCGGCCTTGCAGATACGATAGTTCTTCGGCTTTGAAGAGTATTCGATGTAAGCTACACGCCAGGTATCGTCGCCCATGAGCTGGAAGGCAGAGGAGCCCTCGCACTTCTTGCGTCCCTCGAAATCCACATAATCATCCTCTATGGGCTCGCCCCAAGGTCCGTGCAGCGAAGGAGCCGTAGCAGTATATATACCAGGCTTGCCACCCTCCTTCTTGATAAGCATGTGGTAGAGACCATCACTCTCCAGGTAGTTGATATCGGCATCGATAGTAGCATAGCCCCAATCGAAGAGGAGTTGTGGTTTGGTAAGGCGGGTGAAAGACTTGTCGGCATAGGAGTAATACATGCGGTCGTACTGCTCCTCCTCACGGTTAAGCATAGAGTAGTAAATCATATAACCACCCTTTTCACCATCGGGCCACTGATAATCGGGGTTCCAGAAGATTTGGGGTGCCCATACACGGTCGACGGTGCTGAAGTCCTTGTACACGTCCGGAGCCTCGGGATTGCAGAAGATTTCGGGACCTTTGCGGAAGTCAAAGGTGACCGACTCCCAATGGATGAGGTCGCGACTGCGCAGGAGGTCGATACCATAGTTGTCCCACACACGTGACTTGCGCACACACATGTCGGTGGTCACCATCACATAGCCCTTGCCGTTGTGGGCACGAGCAATGAAAGCATCACGGGTGCCGCCCTCGATGCGGGCATGTTCCTCAGGGTCGAAGATGGGGTCGCCCCCGATAACGTCTTCGTAGTGATAGCCATCGCGGCTCAAGGCATAGGCAGTATACTCGCCACGGTCACTCATGTGGCAATATAGGTATCCGTAACTTCCCTTTTGGAGGTTCTGTGCCTGCACACCAGTGCCAAGGGCGAGGAGCAAAGCTCCGATCAGTGTCGTTCTTTTCATGCCAGGATGCTTATGATTATCATTTAGCCTTGTCATAGCCCGCAACAGCAGCTATACGCTTGGGAATATCGGTATTGTCCATCTGCCCGGTAAACAGCTCGGCACCATTGCCAACGGCAAAGATGGGCACATAGGCAGCTGTATGCGACCCGACAGGCCATGACACCATGGCAATACGATCGAGTATGCGCACTGCCAATGCAGCGATGGGTTCATCGCGATAGTAGAGGCTCTCGGCCATCTTCACATTCTTCTCACCAGTAAATGAACGCTCATACTCGCTGCGGAGAGCCTGTTCGTCGCGTTCACGGAGCTGCACAGTATCCCAGAATCCGAAGTTCTCCTTCAAGGCATCCTTCATCTGCTCCCAAGTGACATTGTCCTTCGTCTCGTGGCGCATACGGTTGACGATACGTGAAAACCCTGCCTGACTCACCTTCTGAGCCTGTAGGGCACCGAAGCGCAATTCATAATAGCCATTACCCAAGGTGAACCCACCAGTCTCATGGTCGGCACTGATGACGATGAGCGTCTCCTTCGGGTGTTGCTTATAAAACTCGTAAGCCACGCGAATGGCATTGTCGAAGTCTACCGTTTCATGCAATGCAGCTGCGGCATCGTTGGCATGGCAAGCATAATCAATCTTGCCGCCCTCAACCATGAGGAAGAAGCCCTTCTTGTGACGCTTGTCATAGAGATGGTCAATGGCAGCAGTAGTAATCTGCGTGAGCGTAAGGTCACCCTCGCGAGCATCAATAGCATAAGGGAGCGTGTTCTCCACAGCACCATGCTTCTGTATGAGCAGTACCTTATCGACCCCAGCCGCCTTGGCCTCATACTCATCATACCCGCGGACTATGGTATATCCAGCCTCACTGATAAGGTCGTAAAGCTGCGGAGCGGTATGGTCGTGAGGATTTACATTCTCGGCCAGGTCGCCTCCAGCAAAAAAGTCGAACCCAGAAGAGGCAAGCTGAGTGCCTATCTCATAGTAGTCGTTACGGCTCTTCTGATGTGCATAGAACGAAGCCGGTGTGGCGTGGTTGACGGTAACACTGGTAGCAACACCCACCTTGGCACCATAGCGATGAGCCATCTCGGCAATGCTCGCCACGGGAGTAACCTCATCGGAAGCCATACCAATAACCCCATTATTGGTCTTATGTCCGGTAGCCAATGCTGTACCTCCGGCAGCCGAGTCGGTAACGTCAGAACTGGCCGAGTAAGAGGTGGCTATACCCGTATAGGGGAACTGGGCAAAGCAAAGGGGCGTGATACCCAACTCGCCCTGACATGAGCGGAGATAATACTGAGTGGCAACGACCTGGTTAAGTCCCATACCGTCGCCAATAAAGAAGAAAACATACTTGGGAGCCTTGGCAAAACCCATCAGGCAACAGCACAGGCAGAGTGCTATGACCGACATTAATCTATTGTTTCTCATAAATGATGATTTGTTAGTTGCGCGGAATCAATACGCTGTAGCCTTGAGATTGAGTCCCGTAGTCTCTTCGAGGTTGAAGAGCAGGTTCATATTGTGCACAGCCTGGCCGCTGGAGCCCTTGAGCAGATTGTCAATGCAAGAGGTGATAAGCAACATGTCTCCATGCTTCTCCAAGTGTATGAGACACTTGTTGGTATTCACCACCTGCTTCAAGTCAATATTATCAGGAGTGATGTGCGTGAAGGAGTCCTCGGCATAGTAGTCGGTATATAACTGATTGAGTTCCTCAACAGCCGTCTTATTCTTCACCATAATGGTACAAAAGATGCCTCGGGTGAAGTTCCCGCGATAAGGCACAAAATGAATGGCAGAGCGAAAACTGCTCTGCAACTGAGCAAGTGCCTCACGTATCTCCGGCAGATGCTGATGAGTGAAGGGCTTATAGATGCTCACATTATCGTTCCGCCAACTGAAATGCGTCATCGACGAAGCCTTGTGCCCTGTGCCGGTACTGCCAATGATGGCATGCACGTAGATATCATCGCCCAGCATCAGGTTCTTGGCCAGCGGCAACAACCCGAGGGTGATGCAAGTGGCAAAGTTACCTGGATTGGCCACGAAGCGGCTCTTGCAGATAGCTCGACGGTTCAGTTCGGGAAGACCATAGATAAAGTCATTCTCACCATCGCCCTTATTGAGGCGATACTCACGCGAGAGGTCAATGACTTTCAGCTTCTCGGGAATCTCCGTCGACTGCATAAACTGGCGGCTCTCCTCCACATCAGTGCAGAGGAACAGCAGATCTATCTTGTCTAACTGAGGTTCAGCGGCAAACTTAAGGTCAGTCTCGCCATAGAGTCCTCGGTGCACCTCATGAATATACTGGCCGCTATTGCCACGACCCGTAATGAATATAAGGTGCACGTCAGGATGGTTGAGCAGCAAGCGTATGAGTTCACCTCCTGTAAATCCGGCACCTTCGATAATTCCTGTCTTGATCATATATGGTTGGGGGATATGGTTACATAATCTTCATTTCTGGTATGATGGTTTCCAAGTGTTGCTTCACCGCATGATGGGTGTAGTTCTCCCTGATTACAAGCAATATGGTATCGTCGCCTGCCACAGTAGCCAACACTGGGGGCAGGTCGTGCTCATCAATGTCATAAGCAATACCTCCGGCATAGCCAGGACGAGTCTTGATGACAGCAATATTGGCTGAGAAACTGATAGAGACGAACCCACTCCTCACTTGATCCTCATGAACCAGTTTTCCTTTGGTGATACGTTTATAAAGCGGGCTGCTGGGCAATATGTATATGTACGACCCATCGCTGGCTGCCGTCTTGGCTACTTTCAATTGCTTGAGATCGCGCGACAACGTTGCTTGCGTGAGGTCGAATCCCTGTGCATACAATCTCTTCAACAGCTCCTCTTGATTTCCTATGCGCTCATTGGCTATGATAAACTTTATCGCATTGAGCCTATTCTGCTTGTTTTTCATATTGCATAACACCTATTAGATAGCTGGCACAAAGATACACGATTATTTATAGATATGCAAAAATGTTATAAATTTTCACTTTATTTACCATAAAAGCCGTTTTTCTATGGTTGCGCCAAAAAAAACATTTATATTTGCTATCTAAAACTAAACGAACAACAACCTAATCACCTAAACAGTGTAAGCACATGAAACAAACACACTTCTTTGCGGTAGACCTCGGTGCCACGAGCGGACGTACCATACTGGGTACGCTATCGGAGAGCGGCCTCGACCAGCGCGAACTCACCCGATTCCCCAACCATATCATTGAAACTAACGGGCATTTTTATTGGGACATCTATGCCTTGTACAACGAAATCATCGGTGGTCTTAAGGTAGTGGCCCGCGAAGGTATCGAGATTGCCTCGGTGGGTATCGATACGTGGGGTGTGGACTTTGCTTTCATCGGCAAGGATGGCGGGCTGCTGCGTAACCCCTACTGCTACCGCGACCCTCATACCGTAGGGATGATGGAGGAGTACTTCAAGAAAATACCCAAAGAGCGCGTATATGACCTTACGGGCATACAGTTCATGAACTTCAACTCGCTCTTCCAGCTCTACACCTTGCACCGTATAGGCGACAGTGCGCTGGAAGCAGCCGACAAGATCCTCTTCGTGCCCGATGCCCTCTCCTACATGCTGACGGGTGAGAAGGTAACGGAGTATACCATCGCATCGACCTCGCAGATACTCAACCCTCGTACCAAGCAGATGGAGCAGGAGTTGCTCGATGTGTGTGACGTACGTGCTGAGCAGTTCGGCCGCTTCGTATTTCCCGGCGAGCAGATTGGCGTGCTGAACGAAGAGGTGCAACGACAGACCGGCCTCGGGGCCATCCCCGTGATAGCAGTGGCCGGGCACGATACGGCATCGGCCGTAGCGGCTGTGCCTGCCATGAACGAACGCTTTGCCTATTTGAGCTCAGGCACCTGGTCGCTGATGGGTATCGAGGTGAAAGATGCCATCATCAACGCCGAGAGCTTCGAGAAGAACTTCACCAACGAAGGTGGCGTGGAGGGCACTACCCGCTTCTTGAAGAACATTTGCGGCATGTGGCTTCTGGAGCGTTGCCGCAAGGAATGGACAGAGGACTACTCATACAATGCACTCATCGAAGCAGCCTTGGCAGCACCAGCCTTCCGCAGCATTATCAATCCCGATGCCCCCTGCTTCGCTAACCCCACTTCCATGACCGAGGCCATCAAGCAATACTGCCGCGAGACCTCACAGCCTGTGCCCAATACCTACGGTGAGTTCACACGCTGCATCTTCGACAGTTTGGCCCTGCGCTATCGCCAGATATTCGGTTATTTGCAGCAGATGTCCCCGTTCCCCATCGAGGCACTGCACGTTATCGGTGGCGGCTCGCGCAACAATCTGCTCAACCAGTTCACCTGCAATGCTGTGGGCGTACCCGTAGTAGCCGGTCCAAGCGAGTGTACCGCTATCGGCAACATCATGTTGCAGGCCAAGGCCGCCGGCATCGTGAGCGACATAGCTGCCATGCGTCATCTCATCGCTGCCTCTATAGAGACCACGACATTTACTCCCGAAGAAGCCGAGGACTGGGACAAGGGATATGAGCTGTATCTGAAAGTATATAGAGAAGACCTTTGAATCAAGAATTAAGAAATTCAGACAAACCATAAAAACAAACATCATGAAAGAAGAACTTATCTTGAGATCGTACGAGATTGCCAAGGAGCGTTACGCAGCTCTTGGCATTGACACAGACAACGTATTGGAACAGTTGCAGGACTTCCACCTCAGCATGCACTGCTGGCAAGCCGACGACGTGAAGGGCTTTGAAGTACAGGCAGGTGCCCTCTCGGGCGGAATACAGTCTACCGGCGACTTCCCTGGCGCTGCACGCAACATCGACGAACTCCGTCAGGACGTATTGAAGGCCAAATCGCTCATCCCCGGTACTCACCGTCTGAACCTCCATGAGATTTACGGAGACTTCCAAGGCAAGGTAGTAGACCGTGACGAAGTGTCTGTAGAGCATTTCCAGAGCTGGATTGATTGGGGCAAGGAACACGACACCAAGCTCGACTTCAACTCCACCTCCTTCTCACACCCGAAGAGTGGCAACCTCTCACTCTCTAACCCCGACAAGGGCATCCGCGACTTCTGGATCGAGCATAGCAAGCGTTGCCGCGACATCGCCAATGCGATGGGTGAGGCACAGGGCGACCCCTGTATCATGAACCTCTGGGTACACGACGGCTGCAAGGACGTGAGCGTCAGCCACGGCCTCTACCGCAGCTTGCTGAAGCAGTCGCTCGACGAGATCTTCGCCAAGGAGCAGCCCATGATGAAGGACTGTATCGAAGGTAAGGTGTTCGGTATCGGCCTCGAAAGTTTCACCGTAGGCTCGCACGACTTCTACACTGCCTATGCAGCCAAGAACGATAAAATCCTGACTATCGACACCGGTCACTATCACCCCACCGAGAGTCCTGCCGACAAGGTGAGTGCTGTGCTTCCTTTCGTAAAGGAGCTGATGCTCCACGTATCACGTCCCGTACGTTGGGACTCTGACCACGTGACCATCATGGACGACCCCACCCAAGAGCTCTTCTTCGAAATCGTACGTGCCGGTGCACTCGACCGCGTACACTACGGCCTCGACTTCTTCGATGGCTCCATCAATCGCATCGGTGCTTATGTCATCGGTTCACGCTCGGCACAGAAGTGCATGCTCCGCGCATTGCTCGAACCGAAAGAGCTGCTCGCCCAGTACGAACTCGCAGGCGAAGGCTTCAAGCTGCTCGGCGTAATGGAAGAGCAGAAGGCTATGCCCTGGCAGGCCATATACGACATGTTCTGCCTGAAGAACAACGTGCCCGTAGGAGACAGCTTCATTGCAGAGATAGACAAGTATGTGGCAGAAGTGACCAGTAAACGATAACCAATAGGAGATAAAGACTATGTCTGGAAAAAGTAACAGTCTGAAGAGTACCATTGCGGTATCTCTTACCAATTATCTGGATGCCGGAGCTATCGTTGCCGGTGCCAGCGGCCTCACCTTGTGGCAGAAGTACCTGGGCCTTACCGAGGTTCATCTCGGTTGGCTCAACTTTATCAGCGCAAACTGCTTGGGAGCGGCCATCGGTGCCATCATCGGCGGATTCCTGGCCGACAAATACGGTCGTAAGTTCATCTACACCTACAACCTGCTGGTCTATATGGTAGGTGTACTGCTCGTCATGTGTTCGGTCAACTTCCCCATGCTGCTGGCCGGTTTCTTGGTCACAGGCATCTCGGTAGGTATCGGTGTGCCTGCATCGTGGACCTACATCTCTGAAAGTTCCGAAGTCAACAACCGTGGCCGCAACATCTGTATCTCACAGATGTCATGGGGCTTTGGCCCAATGATTATCTTGCTGTTAGGTATGTTCTTTGCCCCTGATGGCTATCTGTTCGGCTGGGTAGAGAGCATCGGGCATTTCATTGGTGGTGCAGACCTGGCAGGCGATGCATTGAATGTCTTCAGCTCACGTGTCGTCTTCTTCTCACTCTTTGTGGTGGCCTTCATTGCATGGAACATGCAACGCAAGCTGGAAGAGAGCAAGGAATGGACCGAAAACCGCAATGCCGCCAAGGCCAAGGGCGAAGATACCGGACTGATGCATGCTTTCAAACAGCTGTTCACGAACACCAAGGCTGTAAAGACGGCTTGCTTCCTGGCAGTCATCTATCTGACCTGGAACCTTGTAGCGTCGGTTATGGGATTCTTCCAACCTCATATCTACGAGACAGCTGGCGGACTGACCAACGAGTATGCCAACATGCTCAGCTGTGTGGGTTGGGCCATCGTTGTGGTTGTGACATTCTGTGTTTCGTTCTTCATCGACCGTGTGTCACACAAATTGCTCTATGTGCTGGGGCTTTTAGCCGCATTGGCCACTTGGTTTGTAGTCATTGCCGGCATCAATGGTATGGGCACCCTGTGGCTCTTCTCTATCCTGTGGGGTATCAACGGTGGCATCTCCGTACAGATCTTCTATGCCCTGTGGGGCTCAGAGCTGTTCCCCGCCAAGTTCCGTGCCGGAGCACAAGGACTGATGTTCTTCGTTGTCCGTGGCCTGTCAGCTGCTTGGGGATTGGCGTTCACCTATATTTACGGTGAGAATGGCGAAGGATTTACCGTAGCAGCCTATTGCATGATTGCCCTCCTGCTCATCTCACTGATTGTAGGCGTAATCGGATGTCCTAACACCAGAGGAAAATCGCTTGAGCAGATTACCCGCGAACGCTATGGGGAGAATTATTAAGAACCTATATTTTTTTCGAGGGTGTGCCACGAGTACACCCTCTTTTTTCTTCACCAGGAAGTGATTGACTATGCGTTACCTCCGCAACACCAATACCGACCCCTACTTCAACATGGCATTCGACGAGTATGCCTTGGAGCAGTTACCGCTTGATGAACCCCTCTTCTATCTTTGGCAGAACAGGCCGGCCGTCATTATCGGGCTCAACCAAGACGCTTATGCCGAGGTAGACATCCAGTTTCTGAGAGAGCATGACATCGCTCTTGTACGCCGAGTGACAGGAGGTGGAGCGGTATACCACGACCAAGGGAACCTGAACTACACGATTGTAGGACGTAGTGCCGACCTGAACAGGGACTATCCCGAATATACACGGTATATGCAGCAAGCATTGCAGGCACTGGGCGTAAGGGCTGAGCTATCGGGACGTAATGATATCTTAGTAGATGGGCGCAAAGTGTCGGGCTATGCCAAGAGGGTATATAAGGACCGTCTCATGGTGCATGGCACACTGATGTACGATGTGGATCTCGACATTTTGGAGAAGGCGCTTAACCCACCAGCCGATAAGCTCGTAGGCAAAGGCATTGCCTCGGTACGCAGCCGAGTGATGAACCTGCGGGAATGCATGCCCCAAGTAAAGGGGATAGAAGACCTCAAGGAGCGTCTGGAGCGTTACCTGTCGCACAACTACACGGATACCGAGTATATGTTGACGGAGGAGGCCAAACACGCAATAGAGCAAGCCGCAGAGAGGAAGTTTGCCACGCAAGAATGGGTATATGGGAAGCAGGCACCCACTACCCACAGAAACGACAAGAACACTTCCCGTAGCATCCGACGAGCATCGCGCCTTACGTGCGGAAAAGTAGAGATAGAGTTGGAGATCCGAGATGGGCACATCGCGGCATGCCGGTTCGGAGGTGACTTTATCGGTAACCTGCCGATATCAGCCATAGAGCAGGCTCTCTGCGGTGTGCGATACGAGCATCACGCTCTGCGGCAACGGCTGATCCCCATAGGAGTAACAGACTATCTCGACGGGACGGATGTTGATGAACTACTGGAACTGCTTTGTACGTAAGTATCTGGCACATTACCCCCCACACAAGATAATCCCTACCTGCCATCAGTGATCCCTCCCAACAAGCCAACACCTACCCCACCACGATTAACCCAAAAGACCAAGCATTGGAGTTCTCGGGAGCAGAGCCACTATAGGAAGTGATGTGTACCCCAAAAGAGTGCAAAAACCAACAAAATGCAGGAATATTCGGGATAAATGTAAAATATTTTGCGAAATATTTTGCGGATATCGCAAAAAACTGTATCTTTGCACCGCTTTTCAGAACTACGAAGGCTTTCGGGCGTTTAGCTCAGCTGGTTCAGAGCATCTGCCTTACAAGCAGAGGGTCGGCGGTTCGAATCCGTCAACGCCCACAACAGAAAAACTTAAAAGCCTTCATAGACAAAAGACAGGAATAGCGTTCTTTCATTTTCGGGCGTTTAGCTCAGCTGGTTCAGAGCATCTGCCTTACAAGCAGAGGGTCGGCGGTTCGAATCCGTCAACGCCCACAACAGAAGACTCACCTATAGGTGGGTCTTTTTTTTATGGGAAAACGCCAGCCTATTCTATCTACAGGTAGGGAATAGCCCACCCTGTAGACGCAAAGAGCGAGGTAGGCAGTTGCCAACCTCGCTCTTATAGGAATCTCTCATCAATCAGTCTACCTGACCTAAGCTATTGCCATATTCCATCTCAGCTTGCACCACAAGCTCAATATCTTCGGGAAGGAAATCGCCAATTTTGTCTTTCTTGGCCTCCTTCACTATGTATGCGACAATCTTGTCAGTGTCGATTTCTACACAGCCGTCGGCATCGGGCTTGGCATCGAGAAGACCGCTACTGTAGTAGTAGTCAGCGATGACATCAATAATATAATACAGGTCATCGTCAGTGAACTTCTCCTTCAGCTCTACGGGAAGAAAATTACGGATAAACTCAACGGTCTTGTCGTCATCGAGGTCATCCATGAGGAATTCGTCGTTCATGTGGCTTATGTTTAGGGTTTAGTGTGCAATGTTTAGAAGTTAGAGTTTAAGGTTTAAGGTAAGAGGATTCCGTGACGTACTGTCCTGATGGTGCTCTAAACTCTAAACATTAAACTCTAAACAGATTAGAGCAATGCCTCTATCTTCTCAGCGAATGCAGCCTTGGTGGCAGCACCCACAGTCTTGTCAACCACCTCACCGTTCTTGATGAATATAACAGTGGGGATATTGCGGACGCCAAATCTCGAAGTAAGCTCGTCATTGTCATCGACATCGCATTTACCTACAATTACACGTCCTTCGTATTCCTCGGCCAACGCCTCAATATCGGGAGCGATTTTCTTACAGGGACCACACCAAGTAGCCCAGAAATCCACTACTACAGGTTTGCCCTCGGCGAGCAGAGCCTCAAAATTGCTGTCTGTGATTTGAAGTGCCATAAATTCTATATGCGTTAATTTGTTAGTAATATTTTGGGAGCACAAATATACGATTAATTTATCTTATAATCCAACCCTTCGCGACTTTTTATGTAATTTATCAGTTCTTTTTGTACCGAAACTTTAAGGTCTCTCGATTTGAGGTCGGCACGACATTGTCCCTCGGCATCCTTCACGCTGAAACGCACTTCGGCATTTCCGGGATGCTCGCGAAGCATCATATTCAGGTCGTTTACAGTTTCATTGTCAAGCTCTTCCAGTTGTATGCTTATGGTAATGCTTTGTATAAGCACATCCTTCACATCGGGCAGCAGCTCTACAGAGCCAACTCTGAGTTCAAAAATGTCCTGTGCATATTTACGTGGCACGACACGCCCCTTGACATACAGGAAGTAGCCCTCTATCATGTAGTTGCTGAACTTGAGCCAGTCGTCACCGAAGAGAGCTATCTCATAGGTTCCCGAGAAGTCCTCTATCTTGGTGATGCCAAAGGGCTTGTTGTTCTTGGTGAATCCGCTACGTGTCCCGGTAACCACACCACCGAGGGTGACATCGCGCTCTTCCTTCTTATCGAGCACTTCCTGCATGTCGGCAAGGTGTACCGAGCATACATCTTCGAGGATAATGCGATATTCATCGAGAGGATGAGCCGAGAGATAGATGCCCACCAAGTCGCGTTCCCTGTTGAGACGCTCGATAGTAGACCATGCGGGTACGTTCTCGGGCACTTTGGGTTGCGCTATGGTGTCGGCCATACTGTCCATGCCGAAGAGCGAGTTCATGGCAGAGGCACGCTCGGTCTGCACCAATGTACCATAGCGGATGAGGATATCAAGGAAACCCTCTTTCTTGGCGTTCTCGGCAAAGTAGTCCTCGCGCTTAAGTTCGGCGAAGCAGTCGAAACCACCCGAAAGCGCCAGACATTCGAGGTTCTTGCGGTTGCAGGCCTGCAAGTTGACCCGCTCCACAAAGTCGTAGATGCTCTTGTAGGGGCCATTGGCCTCGCGTTCGCGGATGATGGCCTCCACGGCTCCTTCACCAACCCCCTTGACACCACCGAGGCCGAAACGGATATCGCCCTTGGCGTTGACAGAGAACTTGAGGTAACTCTCGTTCACATCGGGGCCAAGCACGTTGATGCCCATGGCCTTGCATTCGTCCATGAGCTTGGTGATTTCGTCGATACGCGAGAGGTTGCGCGAGAGGTTGGCCGCCATGTACTGGGGCGGATAGTTTGCCTTGAGGTAGGCAGTCTGGTAGGCTACCCATGAGTAGCAGGTGGCGTGGCTCTTGTTGAAGGCGTAGGAGGCAAACTTCTCCCAGTCGCTCCATATCTTGTCGAGCACCTTCGGGTCGTGTCCGTTCTTCTGCCCGCCCTCGATGAACTTGGGCTTCATCTTGTCTACGATGTCCTTCTTCTTCTTACCCATTGCCTTACGCAGGGCATCAGATTCGCCACGGGTAAAATCGGCCAGCTGACGCGAGAGAAGCATCACCTGCTCCTGGTATACGGTGATGCCGTAGGTATCCTTGAGATACTTCTCCATGCAGTCGATGTCGTACACAATGGGCTTGCGTCCGCACTTACGGTCGATGAAGTCAGGGATATAGTCCATCGGCCCCGGACGGTAGAGGGCATTCATGGCGATGAGATCCTCGAAGGTAGATGGTTGCAGCTCGCGCAAGTACTTCTGCATGCCGGGACTTTCAAACTGGAAGGTACCGATAGTCTTACCCTCGCAATAGAGCTGATAGGTCTTGGGGTCATCAATGGATATGGTGTCTATGTCCACATCGATGCCGAGACTCTGCTTGATGTTGGCTACAGCCTCCTTGATGATGGAGAGGGTCTTCAGTCCAAGGAAGTCCATCTTGATGAGTCCCGTATCCTCAATCACACTACCTTCGTATTGTGTCACCAAGAGCTTCTCGCCCGTCTCCTTATCGTCGGCCGTGCTCACAGGCACCCAGTCGGTAATGTCGTCGCGGCAGATGATGGTGCCGCAGGCATGCACGCCCGTGCCACGCACGTTGCCTTCGAGCATCTTGGCATATTTGATGGTGTCGCGCAAGATGGGGTCGGGCGATGTCTCGGCCTCCTGCAGTTCGGGGATGGCCTCAATGGCATTGGGGAGGTTGAGTTTCTTGTCGGGCAGCTTGTCTGGGATGAGCTTGCAGAGGTAGTTGGAGCGGTCGAGCGGCAGTTTCTGCACACGTGCCACATCCTTGAGTGCCATCTTCGTAGCCATGGTACCGTAGGTGATGATATGAGCCACCTTCTCGGCACCGTACTTCTCGGTTACCCAACGCAGCACCTCGCCACGGCCATCATCGTCGAAGTCCACATCGATATCGGGAAGAGAGATACGGTCAGGGTTGAGGAAACGCTCGAACAGCAGGTCATACTTGATAGGGTCGATGCGCGTAATCTCCAGGCAATAGGCCACAGCCGACCCTGCGGCCGAGCCACGGCCCGGACCTACCGATACGCCCAGCAGATTGCGTGCCGCCCAGATGAAGTCCTGCACTATGAGGAAGTAACCCGGGAAACCCATCGTCTTCATGATATGCAGCTCAAAGATCAGTCGATCCTCAATCTCAGGCGTCATCTCAGGATAGTATTTCTTGGCACCGTCCATGGTCAGCTTCTTCAGGTAGTCGGCCTCGAGCTTGATGCGGTAGAGCTTGTCGTAGCCACCCAGTTTCTCTATCTTGGCCTCAGCATCGGCCTGCGACAGCACCACGTTGCCCTTCTCGTCGCGGGTAAACTCATTGAAGAGGTCCTCTTCGGTGAACTTCTGGCGATAACCCTCCTCGGTGCCGAAGTCCTCGGGAATCTCAAAGTTGGGCATGATGGGCGCATGGTCGATGGAGTAGAACTCCACCTGATCACATATCTTCACCGTATTGGCCAGCGCCTCGGGAATGTAGCCAAAGATTTCGTTCATCTCGGCCGTTGTCTTCATCCACTCCTGCTTCGAATAGAGCATGCGGGAGGGGTCGTCGAGGTCCTTTCCTGTAGAGAGGCAGATGAGGCGGTCGTGCGCCTCGGCATGCTCCTCGTTCACGAAGTGCACGTCGTTGGTACACACCAACCCTATACCATATTTCTTGCTGTATTCGATGAGTTTCTCGTTCACCTTCAGCTGCAGGTCGTATGCCTCGTGGTTGGCACGCGCTACGGTAGCCTTGTGCAGCTGCAATTCTAAGTAGTAGTCTTCGCCGAAGGTACTCTTGTACCACTGTATGGCCTCCTCGGCATCGGAGAGCATGCCACGGGTTATCTTCTTGGGCACCTCGCCACCCAGACAGGCCGAGCATACGATGAGTCCCTCCTTGTACTTCTCCAGTTCCACACGGTCGGTACGGGGACGATTGTAGAATCCTTCGGTCCATGCCTTCGACACTAACTTGATGAGGTTGTGGTATCCCTTCTCGTTCTTGGCCAGCACCACCAGGTGATAGTTGGCACCGTCGAGTTCCTTGCCCTCCTTCTGGTAGAGCCGGCGTGGAGCCACATACATCTCGCACCCGATGATGGGCTTGAAGCGCTTCGCCTCCAATTCCTTCACCTTGGCCTTGCACTCGGCCACCGCAGCTGCAGGGTCTTCACACTCCTCCTTGCCGCTCTCAAGAGCCTTGATGCGCTTCTTCAGGTCCTTGATTTCGCCATTGACACCCCCATTCTTCTTGTTGGTATAGTTGATAAACTCCTTGATGCCCATCATGTTACCATGGTCGGTGACGGCAATGCCACGCATGCCGTCGGCCATTGCCTTATCCACGAGTTTGGGAATACTTGCCTGCCCGTCAAGTATAGAGTATTGCGTATGTACGTGCAAATGAACGAAATCTTCCATAATCTTTTTCTTGGAGGGACAAAATTAGTGCAAGCCGAGAGAAAACGCAAATTTATTTATAGTTTTCCGAGACGCAGCCTAAATTCAGTGATTACGTAGCCCAATTAAAAGTTAATGTTATAAAAATCGCCATAAAGGTTTTGTTGGTATTTTGGGTTATTGCGATTAACTTTGCATTGCGTTGAAAAGACGAAGTGACGTGCTACGGTTCGTTGCACCGCGGGGGGTATTACCCTCCTTGTTATTGTGGGCTTTGAACACCGCGCCGGATTGCATCTCCGGAAGGAAGGGTTCAAAGTCCTTTCCTCAATCCGTCCCCTCGGATATCCAATATCCGAGGAAGTTTAGAAAGGGGTCCCTGACCCCTTTGAAGCTATTACGGGTCACAGACCCTAAAACACAGAAACGGCGGAAAGTTAAAAAAGCGATAATCCCAAAAGATTACCGCTTCCAATTATACAATTACTTACACATCCGTTATTTGAAACTCTTTAAGTTCATCTGCAAACACACGGATTCTTTCATTAATTTTATCTATCGTTTTTGGACCAGGCTTCCTCAATCCAGCGACATATTGTCTCATTTGGCTGCTGTTTATATCACAAATACGTGCCAAATCATTAGGCTTCAGTCCATATTTTCCCAGAAACATAATAAGATTTTCCATAACATATTTATTAAACCAACACAATATGACTTGGTCTCTTAGTCGGATCGTTGTAATCCAATTCACCATTTCTAATCAATTGTTTAACCAACGTATTTACAGTAGAATTATTTCCTTTCATTCTGTTTACCAAAGCAATAACTTCTGCCTTCACCTCAGGCTTAAGCTTTGGGACAATTATATTCCTCGCATCTTCAACACAAATTTCAGCCAATCCGTCAGAGCCTCTGGCCATTGAACGCATTTGAACACTCCAGCCTTCACTATTTAGATAAGCCAACAAATCCGGCAGAAACTCTTCCTTACCTGCTTTCATCCGACATCTGAAACATCCATTGGTCACCACAACATTCTGCGAGCCAGATGGGATATAACACCATTTGGATACACTACCCCAAATAGAACCAATAAATATATCTTCCGGCTCAGCAAAATGTTTGGCTCTGTCAGGCAATTCCCATCCCCTCAATTCATTGGAAGAAAAATCTCCCGCTCCAATATTCTGTATTTCTACATAATTATATATTTCAGACTTCTTTACAGATGTTTTCTTTCCCCCAGAAGTTGTCTTTTCAGAAAGGAAATCCACAACTTCTCCCAATAGGAAATGTTCATCCTTTGATATGCTATTTCTTAGTTCCACTACCTTCCGACAATAACGTTTGGGGTCAAGTGTCAAATCCTTATCGTCATATATAGCCTTGATACTGATAGCCCATCCTTCCTTAGCATCCGTTCTTTTACCAGATGAAAGCCAATTGAAACATACAGCAGCATCACTCGACAATATATCCTCCGAAACCTTTCCAAAATCACTATCAACAATAAGATTACCATCTTCATCCATGATATAACTGCCATCCTCATTGTCTCTCTTATAAATTGGTTTGGCATTCTTGTTCCCTGCCTCCCAACCGACCTTTTCTATCATCTGCACAGAAAGTTTGTATTCGGTATCTTCCTGCAACGTTTCAATCGGTTCTAGTCTTTTTTCCAGGTAAAGGACACTGGCACTTACATCCGCTCCACTGGACTTGAACGTAAATCTGGGCAATGATATGATGGCAGCAACTTTTGTACGCTTCAACAGCCATTCTCTTACTAATTTATACTTAGGTGAACGATTACCTAAATATCCGTTAGGAAGAATGATTGCAATACGCCCACCCGGCTTGCAGATTTTCACGCACATTTCAACAAACAAGACTCCGGTTTCCTGACTAGTTTGCAATTTTCCTGTTTTCTTGAAATTTCCATTATCCGTTTCCCAAACGTGTCCTAAATCAAAATCCTTCAATACCTGTTCTCTCTTTTCTACTATTTTAGTACCGAAAGGAGGATTACAAGTCACGACATCAAAAGTATTTGCATTCTCGTCGCTATTCTCCAATGAATCTCTTTTGAATATATGGGATTTACCGTCTCCATTCAAAATCATATTCAACACAGCAACCTGTACCGCATTTTTAGAATTATCATATCCCCAAACGTTATCAGCTGAAGTCTCGTCATATTTACGCATAGCCCTGAATGCAGCAACCAAAAAATCTGCACTGCCACATGCCGGGTCAACAATATGTTCACCAAATTGAGGATTGATTATATCGACAAGGAAATCCGTAATGGTAGTAGGTGTAAAATATTGCGCCATATCCCATTTATACAAATCCTTGGCAAATTTCATATAAAATGTCTGTATGACTTCTCTTTTGGAATGTGTAATCTTCACAGGTGCCAAACATTCCATAATGTCATTTAATGTATCACCGGACAAAGGCAAAGATGTTGAAACCATTTTAGGCAAATGCCTACTGTAATGCGATACAGCCTTATCCACCACCTCAGCAACTTTCTTTTTCGTTATCTCAGGCGAGTATCCTAAAGAGCGGTAATCCTGAATGTCCAATGCATCATAAGGTCTGGACTTATACTTATGTTCATCATAAATTTTAGCTAGCAATAATTGCAAGATGATTTCATACCTTTCTTCAGGAGAATAAGACGCTTGGTGTAAAACACTTTCTATTTTAGTGAAAATCTGCACCAATGATTCTGTAGGCTTTATGGTATTGAATGTCAATGGTACAGCCTGTATCAGATGCCCGAAAGCTGGCAAGAACGTGATTGGCCCCTCCTTAATCTGTTTAGAATTGTCTTGCACCTCAATCCAAAACACACGCCTTTCTACATTGTTCCAATAAAGTCCGATGGTACTTTGGTTTACCGCAAAATTGAGCATAGGTTTCACTTGGGTCTCCTTCACATACGAATCCTTTGCATTATCCCTTTTTACTTCGCAAAGGACTAAGGCATGTTTCAATATCTCATCCGGTGTTTTTTCAGGCAAACATTCTACAGGAATATCCAGAACTGCAAAATCGCTCCTGAAACTGTTTCGACCGGAATTGCCAAACCTACTGATTACAGGTTCAATCAAGAAATGTTCTTTGGGATAACCTTTATCCAACAAATGTCTTATTGCTTCAACCCGATAATATTCTTCAGTTGAAGACAATCCATTCTTACTCTTCTTATGTGCCTTAAGCAATCCTCGGATTGGGCACATAATTTGTAAATTTGAGAATAATTCCATCCTGTTATGCTATGCTATATCTAAACTTCATATTAAAACTACGCAACAAAGATAACAGAAATAGTTAGCATCCACAAGAATAACAAGCGATTTCTTCCCCCTCCCGTTCATTCCGTCACGGCGGATATGCCTTATCCGCCAGTATCAGGGTCTATGACTCACAATAACCTCAAAGGAATCAGAGATGCCTATCTTGATACCCTCAGATATCCAATATCCGAGGAAAGGAAAGTCGTCTTCCCTTAAGCCACTTTTTATCGTAGCTTACGCTTCGGAGTATCGTAACTTAAGACTGGCACCAGCCTTAACTTATGCCTCGTAATGGCCTCGATACTTGCGGGTACCTTTCTATATTCCAAGACTGGCAATATATATTCCAAGACTAGCAATATATATTCCAAGACTTGGAATATTCCTTTTATCGAGGATACGATTTCTGTCCCTACTGGCACTGTTTGTAGAGTTCGGCCAATGAGAGGCGGGGCAGCCCCAAGGAGACAGCCTTGTCGAGATCGGCCTTGGCAGCCTTGCTTTGACGCATCTTCAGGTATAGCTCGGCACGCGCCACGTAGAGGTAAGCATCGGCAGGTTGCAAGGCGATAGCCGCTTCGAGATCGAGCAGGGCAAGGTCGTAGAGCGAGCGTTCGATGAGCACATTGGCCCGTGCCTGCAGATAGGTAGGATTATCTGGATAGCGCTCCACAAGTACAGTAAGTTGTAGCTCGGCAGCTTGCAGGCGACCCTCATGTTGATCGAGCAGGGCAAGACCCAACAGAGCATTCTCATGGTCGGGCTGCAGAGCCAGCAGACGCTTATAGTCGGCACGGGCAGCGGCATATTCCCGACGGCCGGTATAGATGAAGGCACGATAATAGAGTGCTTCGATGTGAGCGGTCTCCTTGTCAAGCACGTTGCAAAGGTCGGTATATGCCTTGTTGTCATTGCCCAATGCCATATAGGCCGTGGCACGGCTCATCAGGATGGTGACGTTGAGCGGTGAGTGGTTGAGCGCCAGCGTGTAGGTATCTATCGCCTCATGTATCTTGCCACGCCGACGCTGCACGGTACCCAGATTGGCGAGCAGCATCACATTCTGCCTGCTTGTGGGAGCAGCCTCAACAGCACGGCGGAAGCACTCCTCGGCCTGCGGCAGACTATCCTGAGCCATATAGGCATAGGCGCGATCAGCCCACTCGCTCTGCGACTGTGCAGAGAGACATAGCGACAAAGGCACCAACAGACATATCCACAATAGACGTTTCATGTTGCGAAGGTACGAAAAACGAACGGATAAAAAAAGCGTATCTTGCCCATCAGCAAGATACGCCCTATTTATTAAGATTATTTACGAATCAAGCCTTGCGGATATACTCTACCAGCCATTCGCCAATCTCCTTGGTGCCATACTTGGCACCTCCCTCGACCTGAATTTCGGGAGTGCGCACATTGGCATCAAGCGAGGCATCTACAGCCTGACGGATGAGAGCGCCCTCCTCCTTGAGGTCGAAGTACTCGAACAGCATGGCCACGGAGAGCACCTGTGCCAAGGGGTTGGCAATATTCAAGCCCTTAGCCTGCGGCCATGAGCCGTGGATGGGTTCGAACACCGGTGTGCTCTCGCCTGTAGAGGCCGAGGGGAGCAGACCCATAGAGCCGCTGATGACAGAGCCCTCGTCGGTGAGGATATCGCCGAAGGTGTTCTCCGTCACCATCACATCGAAGAAGGTGGGTTCCTGGATCATGCGCATGGCAGCATTGTCCACGTACATATAATCGGTGTTCACCTCGGGATACTGCGGAGCCATCTCCTGAGCTATCTGACGCCACAGACGCGACGAAGCCAGCACATTGGCCTTATCCACCACGGTGAGGTGCTTGTTACGCTTCATGGCATACTCGAAGGCCACCTTCAAGATGCGCTCAATCTCGGGACGGGTGTAGTAATTGGTGTCGTATGCCTTGTCATTGTCCTGGTATTTCTCGCCGAAATACATGCCACCGGTGAGCTCGCGGATGCAGATGAAATCGGCATTCTCTACCAGTTCGGCACGCAGGGGCGACTTATGCACGAGGCACTTGAAAGTCTGCACGGGACGGATATTGGCAAAGAGCCCCAACTTTTTGCGCATAGCCAGCAGGCCCTGCTCGGGACGCACCTTGGCAGTGGGGTCGTTGTCAAACTTGGGGTCACCTACGGCAGAGAAGAGTACCGCATCGGCATTCTTGCACACCTGGTAGGTTTCTTCGGGGAAGGGGTCGCCCACCTCGTCGATGGCATGAGCACCACAGATAGCGTGTTCATAGCTTACCTTATGTCCAAACTTCTCACATACGGCGGTCATTACATCCACACCCACTGCGGATATTTCGGGGCCGATACCGTCACCGGCCAGTACTGCAATCTTAAAATCCATATTCTTTGTTGTTATTGATCACGGATGACACAGAACACACTGATTTCACGGATTAATCTATCTTTATCAACCAACATGCTTGACCAACCGGAATGTTTCTTACTTTTTTCTATCGTTTGTCATTATCAGTCTCTTTATCTCGGGACGAGGGCCAAAGTTCAACAAAAGCCCTACTTCCATTGAAGTCGCCGTAAGGTAATTCAGCAACTGGCATTCGTGTTCTTCTTTAAGTTCTTTCACTGCTTTAAGTTCAACAATAACCTTGTTCTCTACCACTCATAATATAAAGCATTTTGATATACCCGCTCAAGGAATCCAAATCCCAGTCCATTGTACACACTATAGAATGCAGCGATAATCTCATCAGTAACCTCTTCGTGCAGCAACATAAGAATCCGTATTATCAGTGTGTTCCGCGTGCTCCGTGGTCATACTCGTACTCCTCAATCCTTGCAGTGTTCTCAAGCAGGAAGTCGATGTCATCGAGCGCATTCATCAGGCAGTATTTCTTATAGCCATTGATGTCAAATGTCTCGCTATGGCCGGTAGTGAGGTTGGTGACAGTTTGATTGGGCACATCTACCCGCACCTCGGCAGCGGGATTGGCCTCCACAGTGTCGAACAGCTCCTGCTGGAACTCGCGACTGACGATGACGGGCAACACGAAGCAGTTGAGCAGGTTGTTGCGGTGGATATCAGCGAAAGAGCTGCTGATGACAACACGCACGCCATAGCCTGCGATGGCCCAGGCTGCATGCTCACGACTGGAGCCAGAGCCCCAGTTCTGGCCACCGATGATGATTTCGTGTATGCCTTGTCGCGGAGCCTCACTATATTCGGGACGGTTCATCACAAAGTCTGCCACGGGACGACCCTCAGCATCGTAACGGAGGTCGTGCATGAAGGCATCGCCAAAGAACTGCGGGTCGCGGGTGGTGCTGGCCAGATAGCGGGCCGGAATGATAAGGTCGGTATTGCAATTGTCTATCCTGATGGGCAGACAAGTGGATTGTATGATGTCAAATTTCTGTTTTGCCATAGTTCATCAAAGTTTACGAGGGTCAGTTACTACTCCAGTGATAGCCGATGCCGCTACCACAAGCGGACTGGCAAGGATGGTGCGTGCACCGGGTCCTTGACGTCCCACAAAGTTGCGGTTGCTCGTCGAGATAGACAGTTTGCCGGCGGGCACCTTGTCGGGGTTCATGGCCAAGCACGATGAGCATGAAGGAAGACGCAGTTCGAAACCTGCCTCCTCCAATATTTTGTCAATACCCTCATCGATAATCTGCTGACGCACGAGCCATGAGCCGGGCACGAGCCAAGCCACCACATTAGCGGCTTTCTTCTTTCCCCTCACCACAGAAGCAAAGGCACGGAAGTCCTCGATACGGCCATTGGTACAGGCACCAAGGAAGCAGTAATCTACGGGAGTACCTTCGAGCTTCTGCCCGGGCTCGAACTGCATATAGTCGAGCATGGCGAGGAATTGCGAGCGATCCTCCTCGGCAATCTCATCCAACGTGGGAAGGCACTCGTCGATAGCGATACCCGCACCGGGATTGGTGCCATAGGTGATGCGTGGAGCGATGTCCTCGGCACGATAGGTAACCTCCTTGTCGAACACGGCATCGGAATCAGAGTAGAGCTTCTTCCACTCCTCCACAGCCTTGTCCCATGCCTCACCCTTGGGAGCATACTCGCGCCCCTTGAGATAAGCAAAGGTGGTCTCGTCGGGAGCGATGAGGCCGGCACGGCTACCCATCTCAATGGAGAGGTTCGAAAGTGTCAGGCGCCCCTCCATCGACATGTTGCGGACGGTAGAGCCGGCATACTCCACGGCATAGCCTGTGGCACCTGAAGTGGTCATCTGTGCCATGATGTAGAGTGCCACATCCTTGGCAGTGACACCCTCGGCCAGGCTACCCTCGATGTTGATGCGCATAGTCTTGGGTTTGCTCTGCAGGATAGTCTGCGAAGCGAGTACTTGTGCCACTTCACTGGTACCGATACCCATGGCGATGGCACCTACGGCTCCGTGGGTAGAGGTGTGGGAATCGCCACACACAATGGTCATACCCGGGAGCGAAAGGGCCTTCTCGGGACCTACCACATGGATGATGCCATTATCCTTGGTGCCCATGGCAAAGTGACGTATGCCAAACTCGGCACAGTTTGCAGCAAGTGTCTCCACCTGCTTGCGACCTATGGGGTCGTCGATACGCTCTTGCTGGTCGCTCGGCGTATTATGGTCGGGCATAGCCACCACCTGTTCGGGGCGGAACACGCCAATCTTCTTGTCTCTCAATGTATCGAACGCCTGCGGTGTAGTCACCTCATGGCAATAGAGGCGGTCGATGTAAAGTTGTGTAGGACCATCTTCCACCTTCTGTACCACATGGGCATCCCATATCTTATCAAATAATGTTTTCATCTTCTACTTGAACTTATTTATACAGTCAATATATGCCTCCACGCTGGCTGCGATGATGTCGGTATTGGCACCGAAGCCATAATAGAGTTGGTTGTTGTATTCCACTTGCATGTGTACCTTGCCCACATCATCGGAACCCTTACTGATGGCCTGGATGGTAAACTCTTTAAGGGTCATATTGCGCTTGATAATCTGCTTGAGTGCAGTGATAGCAGCATCGACAGGGCCATTGCCGGTGGCAGCAGCCTCGAACGACTCGCCAGCAATCTTCAGACCCAGACTGGCTACAGAGCGTACGCCCACACCACTGGTCACCTGCAGGTAGTCGAGCTTGATATGATGGTTCTCGCTGCGGTCGGCACCAGCAAGCATCAGCACATCGTCGTCGTTGATCTCCTTCTTCCTGTCGGCAAGCTTGAGGAACTCCTCGTATACCTTATCGAGCTTCTCCTGCTCCAACTCCACACCCAATACGCTGAGGCGATGCTTCAGGGCTGCACGTCCACTGCGGGCGGTGAGCACGATGGCATTGTCATCGATGCCTACCTCCTTGGGATCCATGATCTCGTAAGTAGAGACGTTTTTCAATACACCATCCTGATGGATACCGCTCGAGTGGGCAAAGGCATTACGACCCACGATGGCCTTGTTGGGCTGCACGGGCATATTCATCAGTGAGCTCACCATACGGCTCGTAGGATATATCTTCTGCGTATTGATATTGGTCTGGATACCCAAGTCGGGATGAGTCCTGAAAATCATCGCCACCTCTTCGAGCGAGGTGTTTCCTGCACGTTCGCCGATACCGTTGATGGTCACCTCCACCTGACGTGCACCGTTGAGTACACCTGCCACGGTATTGGCGGTAGCCATACCGAGATCGTTGTGGCAGTGGGTAGAGAGGATGGCACGACCGGCAGCAAAGGCATCTACATGCTCGTAGAGGTACTTAATCTTCTCGCCATACTCGTAGGGCGTGCGGAATCCCGTGGTGTCGGGGATGTTACATACCGTGGCACCAGCCTTGCATACTGCCTCAATGACACGAGCGAGGTATTCGTTATCGGTACGGCCTGCATCCTCGGCATAGAACTCCACATCCTCCACGTAGCGTTTGGCATACTTCACTGCTGCCACAGCACGCTCGATAATCTCCTCGGGAGTACTGTTGAACTTATACTTGATATGTGAGGGGCTGGTACCGATACCCGTATGTATGCGTTTATGCTTGGCATACTTGAGTGCTTCGGCAGCCACATCTATATCCTTCTCTACGGCACGGGTAAGTGCGCAGACGGTAGGCCATGTCACCGCTTTGGAGATTTCAATCACCGAGTTGAAGTCGCCTGGACTGCTCACAGGGAATCCTGCCTCGATGACATCCACACCCAACGCTTCGAGCTGCTTGGCTACCTGAATCTTCTCCACCGTATTGAGTTGGCAACCAGGTACCTGCTCGCCATCGCGCAATGTGGTATCAAAGATATACAATCTGTTATTGTCCATAATCCTTTTCAAGTTGAAAATTGAGAACTGGAAATTGAGAGTCGTTCACTCCGAAAAGGGAACCATCATCAATAATCCTTCGTCAACCTTCCATTAATAAATTAAAAAGACCTTCCTCACCGTGATGAGAAAGGTTTATCCATTGTCCTATATACCTATTATATATAAACGCACTTCTCATCCTTGCCACCCGATAATAGCAGCAGGCTATCCAATAGCTGTAGAGAGATGAGATTATACATCTTTGTATGCGTTTACGTTATTCGGCTACAAAAGTATAAACAAATCGCATACAAACAAAATAAAATGAAAGTAAATCTTCATAATTTATGATACAAACAAACGCAACACACTATTTATAGTCCGCTCAACCATATAGCCCACGTGTGCGGCTCTGCTTACGGCGACGGAGATAAGGAGTGTCATAGCCCTTGGGAGATGGCAATGTGGGTAATGAGAGTCTTACGGTGTGTACCAACAGCACTGACTTGGCTTCCACTAACGCTTGCTGAAAAATAATTGTCGTCATACCTATTATTCTTTGGAGTTGTCTCTGAAAATCTGCTGCAAAAGTAACAAGCAGCCCAAACTCTCGTGACGAGAAAACATGCAATAATAAGGGGGACAAACCGCTTTTGTCAGTTTGTCCCCCTATTATTTATACTAAATTAGGTACTCGCCCTTACTTTTTCAACTTCATTCGCAATACAGTGAGCGAGTTGGCGGGAGTCATATAGAGGCTTTCTTTGAACGAGAGAGCACATCCGGTAGTAGTAGGCACCACCTTTTCAGGCTCGGCAAAGGTATTCTCGGCCTTGCCGCTCTCGGCGGTGAGCAGAGTGATGGTGCTCGATATGATATCGGCACCCTTGATATTCATCTGCAACGGTATCATAGCGTCATCAAAGTTGACCACTTTGACTACCAGTTCATCCGTGTTCTTGTCAATCATTGCATTGGCATAGAGCATATCGGGCGTATCAATGGTAATCTCGTGTACAAGCTGTCCGTCAATGAAGGCACGTATCTGCTCACCGCGCACCTCGATGCGGATATCATACCAGCGATCCTTCTCTATGGTGCCAGCCGCGGTGATGGCAGTGCTCTTCGATGCAGCCATGGTTGTCTCGATGCCATGCAGGGTATTGCCCCAGCCACCAAGGTTGAGCCACTTGTAGTTGTCTTCATCGAAGTAGTCGAAGATGATGAGGAAGCCCTCGTCACCAGCCTGCTTGCGGGCCTTGAGGGTGAGGTCATAGGAGGCGGCATCGAATACTTCGGGACAAATGGCCACGCACTCGGTCGTTTGTGTGGACTGGCTGATGATACCGTTCTGTACCTGCCACTTGCCTTTCTTGATGTTCAAGTCAGAGAAGTCGGCATGCTCGAAGCTCCCTGCGTTCTCTGAGTGACAAATCACCTTAATATCTTTATATTCCACTTCCGTATTCCAAGAGCCCAGTCCTATGCTGAACTTCGTAGGCTTGGGACGGCGTGTCTGCTTCACCTCGGAGCCGACCATCGTGGTACCCACATTTTCGGCAAACAGGCGCTGCACATAGTACGAGGGAGAGCCCCAAGCATGGGCAGCATCGAAACGTATCATATCGGGCATCCAGGTCTTGTCATGAATATTGACAAACACGGGGGCATAGCTGCACATGGCTACCATGTCGCTATTGTTCTCCATACCCATCATATAGATAGCCTCGCCAAGAGCAGCCTTGAGGTTACCCTCGCCGCAGTTGGAGGTCACGGCATATTCGCCTACATAGATTTTCGGTCCCTTGCGGTCGTAGTTGTCGTAGTGGTGGTACTTGCCGGCAAACCATGAGGGCGAACGGTAGTAATGTTCGTCAAGCATATCCACAGGGTGCTCATTGCGCCATGAGGGATAGTCGGTCCCCCACGACTCCACATTGCCGATGACCTGCATCTCGGGATAGCGAGCCTTGATAGCATTGTAGAACTGGATGTAACGCTCGGCATAGTGGTCGCTCTGCTCGCGAGGATTGGGTTGGTAATTCTCGTTGCCAATCTCGATATACTTCATATTGAAGGGTTCGGGATGGCCATTAGCGATACGCATACGGCCATACTTTGTGCTTTTGTCACCATTGGCATACTCGATGGCATCAAGCGCATTCTGTATATACTCGTCAATCTGGTCATAAGGCTCGAATCCGCCGTGCCAGATACCAACGTTGACCACGTAGAGCGGCTCAGCACCAAGATCCTCGGCCAGCTGCAAGTACTCGTGATAACCCATACCATCCGTAACGGGGTAGCGCCAGTTGGCATTGTAGTGTCCAGGGCGCTCCTCGAGCGGCCCCACCGTGCGTTTCCACTCATAGGCGCTCTCCTTCGACATACCTTCTACGAAGCAACCACCAGGAAAACGGAGGAACTTCGGATGAAGAGCCACAAGCATCTCGGCCAGGTCCTTACGGCATCCATTCTCACGGTTCTTGAAGGTGGGCGGGAAGAGCGATACCATATCCAGATAGAGCGTGCCCGGCTGGTCGGCAGCAATGACGAAGCGAGCATAGTCAGCACCCGTCTCGGGAGTAAAGGTCACGAAATACTTCTTCCATGCCTTACCAATTTTGGGCTTCACCAATGTCTCGGCATACCATACGGCACTGTCCTTGCCCTGCAACCCCACACGGAGGTGTCCCTTGTAGCTCTTGTCCGCACGAGCCCAGAAACTGAGGGTATATTTGTCACCCTTGACAGACTCGATGCCCCAGAAGCCAGTATTGGCAATTGCGGCAGGTGCCTCGGCCGTAGCCTCGGTGATGGTCCACTTCAACGCCTTTTGCTGCACCTTATTGAGCAGGTTCGTGGTGATAATCTCCATACGGCTTGTAGCCCCCTTGCTGTTTGTCACGTACCAAGCGGGAATAGTGCCTGGTGAAGGCCGACCACCAAAGCGTTCACCCTCACCATTGGCTCCGAAACGACGGTTGCGTATGGGCTGTGCCTCATCCTCGAAAGAGCGGTTCTGTATGAGTTCGGCATAGAGGCCACCCTCACCGGCATGGTTGATTTCCTCATAGAAGAGTCCGTACAGAGTAGGACTGATGCTTACGCCTTCACGCGAAACATCTACATTCAGCACTGCTGTCTGAGCCTTACTGCTTACGGCAAACATACAAAGCGCCATGCATAGTAAACTAAGTTTTTTCATATCCTCATCATTTTTATTCTGATTTCACATACCATCCTTCTTGGGATAGACTCCACAAAGTTACAAATTCTATTCTATACTATCCAACAAAACTACCTGCATTTTGCAGGCACCTACAAAGAAGAGGGTGTGCATTCCAGGTTTCAATGCACATCCTCCAATGAAAGGTTGACTGTAGCCCTTATCTCTTTATTCCCTCAAACTCAACTGTTACAATTCCGATTGTGAGAGTGAGGTCAAGTGTACTCCCTTCACACTCGCCCACAATAGGGAAGGTAGTGTCACCCACTTTTGCGGTGCCTGTCAATGGTGCTTCTCCATCGATGGTGGGGCCAACAAGGCACTTTGCCGTGATAACGCCGAAGTCCAGATTACTTCCTACCAGAGTAGCCCACGATGAATCTATATACTTTGCCAAATCGAGATCGATTGCGACATTCACATACGCATCATCGACCTTCGTCACATCCACATGACTGGGTACTTCCACATCAGCAAACTCCACCCCAGAGATATTGAGCTTGATATCCATAGTTCCACGATACGTACCCGTAATGCTATCGGGTGTAATACTGTGGTCACACGAGGTCATTAGGATTAAAGCGCAGAAAACTGCAAAAAAATACGATACTGTTCTTTTCATTGCTCTTTACGTTTTTAAGTTTTACACGACAAAGGTAAGCGACAATTCTGAAAAGATTCTGAAAATATCTTGAAAAGGAGGATTTTCTTTATTTCTTTTCTCCACTAAGGACAGCACGATAGGCGGGTTCGTCAGCCAAGAGGCGATAAGCCCGGATCACGGTACTATCAGCCTTGAGCGTCTGTTCTATGGAACCACGCTGGTAATAATAGCGACTCACGAGTTCATCGGCCAAAAGTTCCTTGATGCGGGGTTCAAAGTAGCGGAAGTCATGGTCTATATCGTGAGTGAGTTTCTTCTCAAGAGCAGCAAACTCGGCCGACGCGCTCTCGGCATAGCCTTCGAAACGGGCAAGCTCCTTGAGAGCAGCAAGGGCACGTTCGCTCTGACGGTCGTAGGTGAAGTCAGATGCCTTCACTGCAGCCAAGAAAGCAGTATAAAGACTGTCGGTAACAACGAACTCAGCCACAGGAGGCATGGTTGGATGCAGACGTGTGTAATTGGTAGCAAAATCGAAAAGGACATCGCTATTGGCCAAATAAAAGAGTATATTGGGTAGGGAGTCGGGCTGAAGGGGTACATCAGGGGTAATGCCACCTCCATCGCGCACAGACCTACCTGCAACGGTCCGGTATTCGGTAGTCAAACTATCGGGAATACGCTCTACGCTACCATCTTCGGCACGGCGAGCATAGTCTATTGCTTGCACGCAACGTCCCGAAGGAGTATAGTACTTACCCGTAGTAAGCTTGAGGGAACTGTTATAAGGAAGGTCGCGTACGGTTTGCACTAAGCCTTTTCCATAGGTACGGCGTCCCATAATAACACCGCGATCGAGGTCTTGAATGGCACCAGCTACAATCTCGGAGGCCGAGGCACTCTGTCCATCAACCAACACGACAAGCGGCATTGTAGCATCAAGCGGTTCACGACGAGTACGAAACGACTGAGTAGCTTGGGCTATCTTACCTCGAGTGGTAACGACCACGGTGCCTTTGGGGACAAAGAGTCCCGTGATATCAACCGCTTCGGAAAGAGAGCCTCCTCCATTACCACGCAAATCGAAGACAAGACGCTTGGCACCTCTATCCTTAAGTTCCACAAGCGCCAAGCGCACCTCACGAGCACAATTATCCGTAAAGCTGTTAAGAATGATGTAACCGATACTGTCTGAAAGCATGGTATAGTAAGGGACTGAAGGTAGAGCTATATTGGCACGAGTGAGTTTAACCTCAAGGATACTATCGGTCACCCCCTCGCGTTTAGCACGTACGGTGAGCGTAGTACCTGCCTCGCCACGTAAGCGTTCGCTGACCTTGTCGACAGAAAGTCCTTTAAGGTCATCACCATCAATCGAGAGAAGGATATCACCAGCACGAAGCCCTGCATCCAAAGCAGGCATACCCTCATAGGGTTCGACCACCACTACCCTATCATAACGCTTGTGATAGCGAATGATGGCACCCACACCTGCATATTTACCTGTAAGCATCATCTTAAGATCCTCCTCATCATCCTCTGGATAGTATACAGTATAAGGGTCAAGTCTGGAGAGCATTGCGCTAATACCCGCCTCAAGAGTACCCGGTATGTCAATGGTATCAACATACATCAAATCCAGCTCGCGAAACACTGCGTGAAAAACATCAAGATACTTAGAGGTTAGAAAATTGCGGTTGTCGCCCTTAAATGCGACAAAAACAATGCACACGAGGGGCAACAGAAGAACCCACAATAGGGATTTACGGAAGTACTTCATCGGATATATCGTTTATGACATTACAGCATTTGCTGTGCAAAAATACATACAATCACCCTACTTACCAAGTATGCGGGCTACATTTAACTTAATTTCATTCCACGCAGCCTCACTGAGCTTGGTACCTACAACCTGTATGACATACCCTGAGAGGAGTGATCCCAACTGAGCACACTGATGTATAGTGCAACCATGCATAAGACCATACATAACACCTGCTGCATAGAAATCGCCTGCTGCGGTAGTATCGACCACTTGTCCAACGGGGAAAGCATCGACAGACACACGCTTGCCATCGCACATAATTGAGGAACCATCGGCACCAAGTTTCACCACAGCCACCTCACACAACGAATGCAGATGTTCGAGTGCAGCTACAGGCGCTGCCCCAGAGAAGGCATGCGCCTCCTCCTCATTGGCAAAGACAATATCTACATACTCAGTTACGAGGTAAGTAAAGAAATCACGGTCGGCCGCTACAATGTTGTAGCTGGCTAGGTCAAGACAAACCTTGAGACCAGCCTCCTTGGCCAGCTCCACTGCACGTAGGATAAGGGCGTGGTTCTGCACAAGGTATCCTTCGACATAAAGATAATCGTAGCCGACAAACATATCAGCACAAAGATTGTCCGGCTGCAATGCCGCGGCAGCACCCAAATAGGTAGCAAATGTGCGCTCGCCACCAGGCGAGATGAATGTGTAGGCAATGCCCGATTGCTGAGGCAACACGGTAAGGTTAGGTTCAATGCCACACTGGGCACAATTGTCGGCATAGAAACGCCCTGTAGCATCGTCGCCAATAGTCCCTATAAAACCTGGAAGCATTCCTAAGTTGGCCAATGCCAGCATCGTATTGCCAGCCGAACCTCCCGTAGCACGCTGCACATTGAGCGCCGAGAAACGTTCTTGGATACGGCACTGCTCAGCATCGCCAATAAGGGTCATACTCCCCTTGGGAAGACCAAACACATCCAACAATTCATCATCTTTTAATGTAGCCAAAGCATCAACTAATGCGTTACCAATACCAATAATTCTCTTCATAACCGTATTTCTTTCTTGTTTTTTGCATTTTTTTCGGCAAAGTTATTGTATATTTCAAAATATCCTATTAATTTTGCACCGCAATTGAGAGGAAAATGTGATTTTTCTTAGAAAACGAGCACCCCCCCTCAGGAGCGACAAAAGATGCCTCGGAAACAGAAGTGGAAGGGGCGCACGACAAAACTACATTCTTCGTTAGCTCAGTTGGTTAGAGCATCTGACTGTTAATCAGAGGGTCCTTGGTTCAAGTCCAAGACGAAGAGCAAGATTTAAGGGTTAGACAAATATTCTTCGTTAGCTCAGTTGGTTAGAGCATCTGACTGTTAATCAGAGGGTCCTTGGTTCAAGTCCAAGACGAAGAGCAGGAGAAGGTTCGCTTTGGTAGCGAGCCTCTTTTGTTTTATAAGCCCCTATATTCACACCGAACCCCACAGAACAAAGTTAGGCTCTGTCTCATAAAAACAAAGCGAAGTGCCCAAGGACACCTCGCTTCACTCATATAGCAACTGAGAATTAAACCTCAGGTTCGCTAAAATCAATTACGCTACGACGAGTAGACATCACGCGCTCATAATCATCGCGAGAGCCAACTACAATCTTATCAAACTCTCGCTGACCTGTTCCAGCCGGGATAAGGTGTCCGCAGATCACGTTCTCCTTCATACCCTCGAGGCGGTCGCTCTTGCCATTGATAGCAGCATCGTTGAGCACCTTGGTGGTCTCCTGGAATGAAGCAGCCGACATAAAGCTTGAGGTCTGCAATGCAGCACGTGTGATACCCTGTAGGATCTGTGTAGATGTAGCAGGTACAGCATCGCGCACCTGAACCAACTTGAGGTCACGGCGCTTGAGAGCACTATTCTCGTCACGAAGCTTACGAGCGGTAACAATCTGACCTGCCATGAGATTTTCGGAGTCTCCAGCGTCAACAACCACCTTCTTACCCCAAATGCGGTCATTCTCCTCCATAAAGTCAAGTTTGTCCACTATCTGAGCCTCAAGGAAGCGGGTATCACCTGGCTCGTCAATCTGAACCTTACGCATCATCTGACGCACGATGATCTCAAAGTGCTTATCATTAATCTTCACACCCTGCAAGCGGTATACGTCTTGCACCTCATTGACGATGTATTCCTGCACAGCCGTGGGACCCTTGATAGCAAGGATATCCTGAGGAGTGATGGCACCATCAGAAAGCGGAGTACCGGCACGTACATAGTCGTTCTCCTGTACGAGAATCTGCTTAGACAAAGAAATGAGATACTTCTTCACGTCACCAGTCTTAGAGGTTACTACCACTTCACGGTTACCACGTTTCACCTTACCCATAGTAATCTCACCGTCAATTTCAGATACGACAGCAGGATTAGACGGGTTGCGAGCCTCGAAGAGCTCGGTAACACGGGGAAGACCACCGGTAATGTCACCAGCCTTACCCTGAGCACGAGGAATCTTCACAAGTACCTCACCCGCCTTAACAAGCTGGCCATCTTCGATAACAACGTGACCGCCCACAGGAAGGTTATAGGTACGCAAGACTTCACCATCTTCAGACTTAATATGAGCAGAAGGTATCTTAGTCTTATCCTTTGACTCGATAATAATCACCTCGCGGAGACCAGTAGATTCATCAGAATCAACGCGATAAGTAACACCTTCAATCACTGATTCAAGCTCAACACGGCCTGCAGTCTCGGTGATAATAACGGCATTGAAGGGATCCCACTTAGCAATCATTGTACCCTTCTCGACAATGGTCTTATCGACCACAAACAAGGTAGAGCCATAAGGCAACGATTGAGCAGAGAGGGTAATACCTGTGTTTTGATCTACAAAACGGACTTCACCCAAACGACCAACTACAATCTTCACTGCCTCGCCTGTCTCGTCAACAGCATCAACAGTACGGAGTTCGTCGAATTCCACACGGCAGTTATTCTTAGCCACGATAGTAGCGTTAGCGGCAATATTTGAAGCGGTACCACCAGCATGGAAGGTACGGAGCGTAAGCTGTGTACCAGGCTCACCGATAGACTGTGCTGCAATAACACCTACTGCCTCACCCTTCTCAACCATGCGGCTGGTAGCCAGGTTACGGCCATAGCACTTAGCACAAACACCCTTCTTAGACTCACAGGTGAGCACTGAGCGGATTTCAACACTTTCAATAGGAGAATCCTCAATCTTCTTAGCGATATCCTCAGTAATCTCCTCACCACCAGCAACAAGGAGTTCGCCTGTGGTGGGGTGGATAACGTCGTGTACGGATACACGACCAAGAATACGCTCAGAGAGTGATGCGATAACCTCATCGTTGTTCTTCAATGCTGTGCATACAAGACCGCGCAGTGTACCACAATCCTCCTCATTGATAATAACATCATGTGAGACATCAACAAGACGACGAGTCAGATAACCGGCATCGGCCGTCTTCAAGGCGGTGTCGGCAAGACCCTTACGGGCACCGTGGGTAGAGATAAAGTACTCAAGCACGGAGAGTCCCTCCTTAAAGTTCGAAAGAATCGGGTTCTCGATAATCTGACCACCCTCGGCACCTGCCTTCTGGGGCTTAGCCATAAGACCACGCATACCAGACAACTGACGAATCTGTTCCTTACTACCACGAGCACCAGAGTCAAGCATCATGTAAACAGAGTTGAATCCCTGGTCGTCAGTAGAGATAGTCTTCATCAAAATACGAGAGAGGTCATCGTTAACGTGAGTCCATACGTCAATCACCTTATTGTAACGTTCGTTATCGGTAATGAAACCCATGTTATACTCGTTCATAATCTCCTCAACCTCCTCATTACCCTTTGCTACGAGCTGTTCTTTCTCTTCAGGAATGATGATATCGCCCAAGTTGAACGACAAACCACCCTGGAAGGCCATCTTGTAACCAAGATCCTTGATTCCATCAAGGAATTCTGCAGCACGAGCCACACCGACCTTCTTGATGACATCGCTAATGATATCGCGCAATGACTTCTTCGAGATGATGGTATTGAGATAACCGACCTCATCGGGTACAATCTCGTTGACAATCACACGACCCACTGAAGTCTCACGCATCATCTTCACGATATTACCGTGCTCATCCAGGTCATTCACCAAGACCTTAACAGGAGCATGAATATCTACCTTGCCCTCATTGTAGGCGATGAGTGCCTCTTCGGGACCATAGAAGGTCAGGCCCTGTCCTTTAGCACCTTCACGCAACTTAGTAATATAATACAAGCCAAGTACCATATCCTGAGCAGGCACGGTGATAGGCGCACCATTGGCAGGATTAAGGATATTATGTGACTGAAGCATCAGCATCTGCGCTTCAAGGATTGCTTCGTTGCTCAAGGGCAAGTGAACCGCCATCTGGTCACCGTCGAAGTCTGCATTGAACGCAGTACAAGCCAACGGATGCAACTGGATAGCCTTACCCTCAATCATCTTAGGCTGGAAAGCCTGGATACCGAGACGGTGAAGTGTCGGGGCACGGTTAAGGAGCACAGGATGACCCTTCATTACGTACTCGAGGATATCCCATATGATAGGCTCCTTGCGGTCAACAATCTTCTTAGCCGACTTAACGGTCTTTACAACACCGCGTTCAATCAACTTGCGGATGATGAACGGCTTGTAGAGCTCGGCAGCCATCAACTTAGGCAGACCACACTCGCCCATCTTCAACTCAGGACCTACAACAATAACCGAACGAGCCGAGTAGTCAACACGCTTACCCAAGAGGTTCTGGCGGAAACGTCCCTGCTTACCCTTCAAAGAGTCTGAAAGTGACTTCAAAGGACGGTTGGCCTCAGACTTAACGGCACTAGCCTTACGAGAGTTGTCGAAGAGTGAGTCTACAGCCTCCTGGAGCATACGTTTCTCGTTACGCAGGATTACCTCAGGAGCCTTGATCTCGATAAGACGTTTCAGACGATTGTTACGGATGATAACACGGCGATAAAGATCATTCAAGTCTGAAGTCGCAAAACGGCCACCATCGAGCGGTACCAACGGGCGCAATTCAGGAGGAGTGACAGGAATAATGCGAAGAATCATCCACTCAGGACGATTACGATGCTTCGATGCACGGAACGACTCTACAACTTGCAAACGCTTCAACGCATCGTTTTTACGTTGCTGAGAAGAATCGCTATTGGCACGATTACGCAACTCATAAGAAAGTGCATCAAGATCAAGTCCTGCGAGCAGGTCATATACGGCCTCGGCACCCATCTTTGCGATAAACTTATTGGGATCACTATCATCCAAATATTGATTATCCTTGGGGAGTTTATCAAGCAAGTCGAGATACTCCTCCTCAGCAAGAAGCTGGAGTTTCTCAACACCCTCTTCAGCAGCGGCACCTGGTTGGATAACCACATAACGCTCATAGTAGATAATCGAATCGAGGTTCTTGGTGGGAAGTCCCAACAAATAGCCTATCTTATTGGGCAAAGAGCGAAAATACCAGATGTGTGCTACGGGTACAACCAACTGGATATGTCCCATACGCTCACGACGTACCTTCTTTTCAGTAACCTCTACACCACAACGGTCACAAACGATACCTTTATAACGGATACGCTTGTACTTACCGCAATGGCACTCATAATCCTTCACCGGACCAAAGATGCGCTCGCAGAATAGACCGTCACGCTCAGGTTTGTAAGTACGATAGTTGATGGTTTCGGGCTTCAGCACCTCGCCACTTGAATTCTCCAGAATCTCTTCGGGAGAAGCCAAACCTATCGAAATCTTCGTGAAATTGTTCTTTATCTTTGTATCTTTTCTAAAAGCCATAATTTTCTAAACTGAAAGATGAAACGTCTTATTCAAGGGTAACGCTCAAGCCTAAGCCGCGTAACTCGTGCAACAATACATTGAGGGATTCTGGTATGCCCGGAGTAGGCATAGGATCACCTTTGACAATAGCTTCGTAAGCCTTTGCACGACCTACCACGTCATCCGACTTGATGGTAAGGATCTCTTGCAGGATATGAGCGGCACCGAAAGCCTCGAGAGCCCAAACCTCCATCTCTCCGAAACGCTGACCACCGAACTGAGCCTTACCGCCAAGAGGTTGCTGAGTGATAAGCGAGTACGGACCGATAGAACGGGCGTGCATCTTATCTTCAACCATATGGCCAAGCTTCAACATATAGGTCACACCCACAGTAGCTGGTTGGTCGAAACGGTCGCCAGTACCACCATCGTAAAGATAGGTCTTTCCATAACGAGGCAAACCAGCCTTATCAGTCCATACAGAAAGGTCATCCAAAGTAGCACCGTCGAAAATAGGAGTTGCGAACTTCAGCCCCAACTTGCGGCCTGCGTGACCAAGAACGGTCTCGAAAATCTGACCGATGTTCATACGTGAAGGCACACCCAGCGGATTGAGCACGATATCTACGGGAGTACCGTCCTCAAGGAACGGCATATCTTCCTGACGCACTACGCGCGACACGATACCCTTGTTACCGTGACGACCCGCCATCTTGTCACCCACACCGATCTTACGTTTCTTGGCAATATACACCTTAGCCATCTGCATAATACCCGAAGGAAGTTCATCACCGATGGTGATAGCAAACTTCTTACGCTTAATCTCTGCATCAAGCTCCTTATACTTGCGGATATAGTTGATGATGAGCTGGCTAATCATACCATTGCGATGCTCATCCTCTGTCCAACCACTGAGTTGAACTGAAGTATAGTCAAGTTCCTGCAGGTTCTTCTTTGTGAACTTGGCGCCCTTGGCCACTACCTCTACACCCACATAGTCCTTCACGCCCTGTGATACGAGACCATCGGTCAAAGCAAGCAGCTTATCAACCAGAATCTTCTTGAACTCACCTGCACGCTCATCAAATTCCTCATCAATCTTAGGCATCAACGCCTTATCGGCCAACTTAGAGCTACGAGACTTAATAGCGCGTGAGAAGAGCTTCTTGTCAATTACTACACCCTTCAACGAAGGAGAAGCCTTCAGCGAAGCATCTTTCACATCACCAGCCTTGTCACCGAAGATAGCACGGAGTAGCTTCTCTTCGGGAGAGGGGTCAGACTCACCCTTCGGAGTAATCTTACCGATGAGGATATCACCGGGTTCAACTGTCGCTCCGATACGGATAATACCATTCTCATCCAAATCCTTGGTAGCGTCTTCACTCACGTTAGGAATGTCAGAGGTCAACTCCTCCATACCACGCTTGGTCTCACGAACCTCAAGGATGAACTCCTCTACGTGTACCGAAGTAAGGATATCCTCACGTACCACACGCTCGTTAAGCACGATTGCATCCTCATAGTTGTAACCCTTCCAAGGCATATAGGCCACCAAGAGGTTCTTACCCAATGCCAACTCACCATTCTCAGTTGAGTAGCCCTCGGTAAGGATATCGCCCTTCTTTACACGCTGTCCCTTCTCACAGATAGGACGAAGGTCAATAGTCATATTCTGGTTCGTACGCTGGAACTTAGGAACCTTGTACTCCTTCAATGCAGAATCGAAGCTTACAAACTCCTCGTCCTCAGTACGATCATACAATATCTTGATAGTAGCAGCATCAACGTAATCAACCACACCATCGCCTTCGGCAACAAGCTGTGTACGTGAATCCTCTGCCAATTGCTTCTCTATACCCGTACCTACGATAGGAGCCTCACTACGCATCAAGGGAACCGCCTGACGCATCATGTTAGAACCCATCAAAGCACGGTTGGCATCGTCATGCTCAAGGAATGGGATAAGCGAAGCAGCTATAGAGGCAATCTGCTGTGGAGATACATCCATCAACTCTACCTGATCGGGGTCAACCACAGGATAATCGGCATCACGACGAGCCTTAACCTTCTTCCGAATGAAGCCACCCTTATCATTCAACGGAGCATTTCCCTGAGCGATAATCTTATCTTCCTCCTCCTCAGCAGAGAGATATACCAATCCCGCAGGAGAGAGGTCAACCTTAGCATTGGCCACTTTACGATAAGGAGTCTCAATAAAGCCAAGGTGATTGATCTTAGCATAGATACACAAAGAAGAAATCAAACCGATGTTCGGACCTTCAGGAGTTTCAATAGGACAAAGACGACCATAGTGCGTATAGTGTACGTCACGAACCTCGAAACCGGCACGCTCACGAGAGAGACCGCCAGGACCGAGCGCTGACATACGACGTTTATGGGTTATCTCAGCCAACGGGTTGGTCTGATCCATAAATTGTGACAAGGCATTCGTACCGAAGAACGAGTTGATAACCGACGATACCGTCTTGGCATTAATCAAATCAGTCGGGGTGAACACCTCATTGTCGCGAACGTTCATACGCTCGCGGATAGTGCGTGACATACGAGCCAAGCCGATGGCAAACTGATTGGCCAACTGCTCACCTACGGTACGTACGCGACGGTTACTCAAGTGGTCGATATCATCGACTACAGCCTTAGAGTTAACCAACTCAATAAGATACTTGATAATCTCAATGATGTCCTCCTTTGTGAGTACACCGACATTGATATCAGTTGTCAGATTAAGTTTTTTATTGATACGATAACGTCCTACTTCTCCCAAGTCGTAACGCTTGTCAGAGAAGAAGAGGTTGTTAATAACCTCACGTGCACTGGCATCATCTGCAGGATCAGCATTACGCAACTGACGATAGATGTAGAGCACAGCCTCCTTTTCAGAGTTACTGGGGTCTTTTTGTAGGGTATTGAATATAATGGAGTAGTCAGACTGATTGGCGGCTTCCTTGTGTACCAAGATAGTCTCAACGCCCGACTCAAGAATTTCAGCAATTACGTCTTCGTCCAATACTGTCTCGCGGTCAAAGAGCACTTCGTTACGCTCGATAGATACCACTTCACCGGTATCAGCATCAACAAAGTCCTCTACGCGTGTCTTCAATATTCTTGCAGCCAACTTACGGTCAACCACTTTCTTCAAGTTAGTCTTGTTGACCTTCACCTCCTCTGCCAAGTTGAATATCTCAAGGATATCCTTATCATTTTCAAAACCGATGGCGCGCAACAGTGTCGTCACGGGCAACTTCTTCTTACGATCGATGTATGCATACATCACATTGTTTATGTCTGTAGCAAACTCAATCCAAGAGCCCTTGAACGGAATAATACGCGCAGAATAGAGTTGCGTACCATTAGCATGAACGCTCTGACCGAAGAATACACCAGGAGAGCGGTGGAGTTGAGAAACAACTACACGTTCAGCACCATTGATGATGAACGTACCCTGCTCGGTCATGTAAGGGATAGGACCCAAGAAAACATCTTGTATTACTGTATCAAAATCCTCATGATCGGGATCAGTACAATACAATTTCAACTTGGCTTTTAAGGGGACACAATATGTCAAACCACGCTCCAAACACTCTGCGGTAGAGTAACGGGGCGGATCTATATAATAATCCAAAAACTCAAGAACAAAGTTATTGCGGGTATCTGCAATAGGGAAATTCTCTGCAAACACCTTATAAAGGCCATCATTCTTACGCTTTTCGGGGGGAGTGTCTAATTGAAGGAAGTCTTTGAATGACTTCAATTGTACTTCCAAGAAGTCCGGACATTCTATCGGGTTCTTGATTGAAGCAAAGTTAATTCTTTGGTTTACAGTATTTGAAGACATTGGATGATAGTTTTAAGAACTTAAAAGAAATTTAGGCACAAAAAGGTTAAGAACCCCAAACAAAGGGGATTCTTAACCGTTTACCTGTCGACAGGCTGCTGTTACTTAAGTTCTACCTCAGCACCAGCCTCTTCGAGAGCCTTCTTCAAGTTCTCAGCCTCGTCCTTAGCAAGACCTTCCTTAACTACGCTGGGAGCGCCGTCTACCAAGTCCTTAGCCTCCTTCAAGCCAAGACCGCAAACTTCCTTCACAGCCTTAACTACCTGGAGCTTGGCTGCACCTGCGCTCTTCAACACTACATCAAAAGATGTCTTCTCCTCAGCGGCCTCAGCGGCACCAGCTGCGGGACCAGCAGCAACAGCAACAGCTGCAGCAGCGGGTTCGATACCATATTCTTCCTTAAGGATAGTTGCAAGTTCATTAACTTCCTTTACTGTCAAGTTAACAAGTTGTTCTGCAAAAGCTTTCAAATCTGCCATTTTCGTATAATTTTAAGATTAGTTTTAATTTAATTTGATTATCTCTCACCGAGTGTCTTAAGTACTCCGTGAATGGTGTTACCACCTGATTGAAGAGCTGAAACAACGTTCTTGGCCGGTGATTGCAGCAATGCAACGATTTCGGCAATAACCTCGTTCTTGCTCTTGATGCTTGTAAGAGCTGCGAGCTGATCTGCGCCCACATAGAAACCTTCCTCAGCATAAGCAGCCTTGAGTACGGGAGTCTCAGCCTTCTTGTCAGCATATTCCTTCAGCAAGCGTGCAGGAACATTAGCTGTCTGACAGAAGAACAGAGCTGTAGTACCCTTCAGCGAACCATACAAGGGAGAGAAGTCGCCTTCGATAGACTCGAGAGCCTTCTGAAGAAGTGTATTCTTCACAACGACCATCTTGATCTCCTGCTTGAAGCACTTTCTTCTCAACTCGCTTGTAGCGGTAGCGTCGAGCGCTGTCACGTCTACGAGGTAGAAGTGAGGATATGCTTGAATGGTTTCAGCCAATTGAGCTATAATCTGTCCTTTATCTTCCTTTTTCATAACTTTCTACGTTCATTAAATTTCATCACATGATTTGGGATCAATCTTGATACCACGGCTCATGGTACTTGAAAGATAAATGCTCTTGATATAAGTTCCCTTGGCTGCACTAGGTTTCAGCTTATTGATAGTAGCAATAAACTCCTTAGCGTTCTCGCGGATAGCTTCAGGTGTGAAAGAAACCTTACCGATAGAAGTATGTACGATACCAGACTTGTCTACCTTAAAGTCAATCTTACCCTGCTTAACTTCCTTAACAGCTTTGGCAACATCCATTGTTACAGTACCACTCTTGGGGTTAGGCATCAAGCCACGGGGACCCAATACACGACCGAGGGCACCAATCTTACCCATGATAGACGGCATGGTGATGATTACATCAACATCTGTCCATCCACCTTTGATCTTCTCAATATATTCATCGAGACCAACATAATCGGCACCTGCTTCCTTAGCTGCGGCTTCCTGATCAGAAGTACAGAGTGCGAGCACACGTACCACCTTACCAGTACCGTTGGGAAGAGAGACAACACCACGAACCATCTGATTTGCCTTACGGGGGTCAACGCCCAAACGTACGTCAATATCAACCGAAGCGTCAAACTTGGTAGTCGTGATTTCCTTCACCAAGCTTGCAGCCTCCTTCAAGGTGTATACCTTACCTTCTTCAATCTTGGAAGCGGCCAACTTTTGATTTTTTGTCAGTTTACCCATTCTAATTGAAGTTTTTTAGTTATTACCGGGGAATTCGCCCTTTACATTGATACCCATACTGCGAGCTGTACCGGCAACCATTGTCATAGCAGCCTCCACAGTGAAGCAGTTCAAGTCTACGAGTTTATCCTGAGCAATCGTTCTGATCTGTTCCCAAGTGAGTTCAGCAATCTTCTTACGATTAGGCTCAGCAGAACCACTCTTTTGCTTTGTTGCCTCGAGCAGCTGAATAGCTACAGGAGGAGTCTTGATAACAAAGTCGAATGACTTGTCTGAGTAATAAGTAATGATTACAGGCAGAACTTTACCCGCCTTGTCCTGGGTTCTGGCATTGAATTGCTTGCAAAACTCCATGATGTTCAAACCCTTTGAACCCAATGCAGGACCAACGGGAGGTGATGGATTTGCAGCGCCTCCTTTAATCTGTAATTTGATTATTCCAGCAACTTCTTTAGCCATTTTTGTAA
>JAFXEF010000019.1 GCA_017520935.1 Bacteroidaceae bacterium
CATCCTTTATTGATACGCTTTGAGCGTTAAGAAACAATAAAAACGTTAAATCTTCACCTTTTAGAATGCGCCCTTAAAGGTTATGACCATATTCCTGACTTATTACTCGCAAAATATTGAGTAATAACTGGTTGTAAATACTATTTTTGTAGTAGTCTTACTTCAGTATATATATCAGATATTTCAGCATGGTGTAATATTGATTTTGAAAACAGGTATTCTAACCCATTGGCTTGTGCAGAATTTTTATATCTAAATCATGTATTGGTAAAGGAATTAGTTATTCCAGATGAGATAACCCGTATTAAACCTTTTTCTTTCTATTCCAATGAACATCTAATTTCGGTTATCATCCCTAATAGCATAACGAACATCGGACATCATGCCTTTTGGGACTGCACGAGTTTAACTTCTGTTAATATTGGCAATAGTGTGACTTGCATAGAGGAACACGCATTCAGTGGTTGCTATTCTATGACTTCTGTTAATATTCCCAGTAGTGTTACAATTATTGAGAGGAGAGCCTTCATGAGTTGTGTATCATTGACATCTGTTCATATCTCAGATATTGCTTCATGGTGTAATATTGATTTTGAGGACATTTATTCTAATCCATTAGAAAATGCAGGAAGTCTATATCTAAATGGGAATGAGATTAGGGATTTGGTAATACCAGAAGGCGTGACATGTATCAAAGCATATGCATTCTACAACTTTGAACGCATGCTCTCTGTGACAATTCCCAACACTGTGACATTTATAGAAGTATGTGCTTTTGAAGAGTGCCATGGTTTAACCTCAGTTATTATCCCTAATAGTGTGACGGACATAGAGAATCATGCATTCGCTTATTGCTCTGATTTGACGGCGGTCACTATACCTAATAGTGTGACAGGGATTGGACATGGGACTTTCAGATCCTGTAATAGTCTGACATCTATTGAATTACCTAATAGTGTGATGAGTATAGAGGATGCAGCTTTTCAAGGTTGCACAGTTTTGAACAAAGTTGTTATCGGCCGTGGAGTTGAGCATATTGGACATGACGCTTTTGCTAATTGTCCTGCACTTCTTAACGTCTACTGCTATGCTGAAAATGTACCAGAAACAGAAACAGATGCTTTTGATGACTCAAATATTGAATCAGCAACTCTTCATGTTTTAGAAACTTCTATCGCTGATTATGCGGTATCTGAACCCTGGAGCAATTTTGGAGAAATTACAGCTCTCACTGAGCAGGAGGTAGGAGTCGATAATTTGAAAGCGGAAAGCGGAAATACGAAGACAGAAATATACGACCTCAGTGGACGCCGTGTGCAGAAAGCACAGAAGGGTATCTGCATCCAAAATGGCAAGATCGTAGTAAAGCGATAACTGAGAGCATTGAACAAATCTCCGTTACAGCGGATATATTTTATCGGTCGTGACGAAGGATGCCTTCCGCAGCATGGCAATACTTGGAAGTTAAACTAAAAAGCTATACCTTTGTTTCATAATTCTCAGGATAAATATTCTATATGACAACCAACGCAGACCTTGGACTTCTGTAGCCCATATCATAGAGGAGGGCTTCATTGCCGATGGTTTGCAACAATTAGATAAATATACAGAACTATTCATCAGCGAAAGACTTGTTTATAAACGATTTTCACCGCTCGAACAGTATGGCTGCGCAGCGGGAGGTACAACGCATGTCATTGCAACCCTACTCGCGGGAGCAGAAGTTGATGCAGATTCGTTCGCTCCGGGAATCTCGGACTTCAAAAGAATGTGCCAACGCGGAGAGGCGCAAGCTCTGAGGATTGAACAATGGGCCAAGGCTGTAGGAACATGGATTGACAGTATAGACGACTCGCTGGCCCACGTGCTGGGAGAGCGTATAGCCGAGGATGGTGAGGCTATAGCGCCACGTTAATCAAATCCATCGGATTGGACTATTTCGTAGAACCGGCATTGGCTCTTGACCGTATATCGTTGCATAATGCCTATTTTCCCGAGACATCGCTCACGGTACTCGGATTTGACGCGATACGGAAAGGGATTTCAAGATTGTCGTAGAACAACCCTTCATTAAAGGGAACAGGATGAGTGATGAGGAGATTGCCACATATATGCAGTGCATGGGCTTTGAACTACGCAATCCTCGCAATTGGACATATGCTACACCTGAAATCTATTTGAGTAACATACATGACGAGAACGTTATCCGTTCGGAAAGTGGCAATGTGTTTGTCGTTGACTGTGATATACGTATCAATACTCCCGAACTAAATAGTGGCGGTACACGCCTGTTGACAAGAGAGGTAGAATTTCGATAGAATTCAACAAAGGGGAAATACCTCTTTTGTTGCTTCGTCCTTTTCTTCTTTCCACCCAGTCCCCATGCTTGCAACATCTTTAGCTTGCTCCGCAAGCAGAAATATTAGGCGGTGGCTCGGAAAACCGCAAATAAATTTAACTTCGTTGAATCTTGGCCTCGCTCAGTAAAGAAAATGCAAGCCTTTCCTTTACTTTCGCTCGTTGAGATTTGCTTTTTCACTCGCCTTGCACTAATTTTGTCACTGCGTTTTGTTCCGAAGCCCTTTGCGGGGTGTAGGATGAAAAGGGAATCGGGTGAAAGTCCCGAACAGTCCCGCTGCTGTGAGTTCACAAGAAGCGCTGTCCATTCACACTTTGCCACTGCCTTACGATGAAGGTGGGAAGGCGGGACAGCAGAACAAGTCAGAAGACCTGCAAAACGCTGAGAGACGAGATACCCGCCCCGCTCTTTCGAGGAAAGAGAGCCCGGCCATGTTGTTATTCATACCGTTATGAAACGTGAATAAAGCTCTACAGACAGCCTTCATGGGCTTATTGGCACTATCCACATCGCCTTGCAGTGGCGCCACAGAGGCCATGCAGGACTCGGTGCTCACCATCCATGAGGTAGAGGTCACCGCGCGCCCGCTTCAGAAGCAAGTATCGGCCATCACTCCTGCCCAGCAGATGGATGCCGACGAACTCAGTGCCATCGCCGCCCATACGGCTGCCGATGCCGTACGCCACTTTGCCGGCACCAATGTGAGGGACTATGGCGGTATCGGTGGGCTCAAGACGGTGTCCGTGCGCGGACTCGGAGCCACCCACACAGCCGTCAGCTACGACGATGTTGTGGTGAGCAACTGCCTGGCCGGGCAGATTGACCTCGGGCGTTTTGCCTCAAGCAGCCTGGGCAGTATCACTCTTCACGTAGGGCAGAGCGACAATATGCTCGCCACGGCACGCGCCCTCGCCTCGGGCAGCCTCGTCAGCATGAGCAGCCGTCAGCCCACGCGGGAAGATAGCAAGCGATATGCTTTAGAGGCCAACCTGCAAAGCGGTTCATACGGATTTGTCGAGCCCTCCATAAACTATTTTCAGAGACTCGGCACACACACGTCGAGCGTCATCAATGCCAGCCTCTCCCAAGCCCACGGCCGTTACCCCTACACACTGGTCAACGGAACAAAGATTACCACCGAAGAACGCATCAACACCGACATCACCCAGTTCCTGGGCGAATGGGACCTCCACCACCAGTTCACCCATGGAGGCAAGCTCGACACCAAGCTCTATGCCTACACCTCCGAACGCGGTCTGCCGGGTGCCATCATCCTTTACAACAGCAACAGCACCGAACGCCTGGCCGATCGCAGCCTCTTCTTCCAGGCCCGCTACACCAAGCAGTGGAACCACCGCTGGCAACTGCGCACCATCGCCAAATATACTTACGGTTGGAACCGCTACACCGACACCAATGTCAAGTATGTCAGCGGAAAACAGGTCGACGAGAACCTCCAGCATGAGTACTATGCCCAAGCCACCCTACTCTACCGCCCTACCCTTGCGTGGAGCTTCTCTCTGGCACAAGACGGTTTCATCAACACCTTAGAGAGCAACCTGCCATCGTGTCCCTTTCCCACCCGTTACACCTCACTCACCGCCCTGCAAGCCCAGTATCGCAGCCATTGGCTCCATCTGCGCGGTATTCTACTCGGCACGCTCATCAACGAGACCTCTCAAAAGGCTCAAGGCTCACAGCTCAAGGCTCACAGCTCAACCCAAGAACTCTCCCCTACCCTCAGCGCCTCCCTGCGCCCCTTCACGGAGATTCCCCTCCATATACGTCTGATGTACAAGCACACCTTCCGTATGCCCACCTTCAACGACCTCTACTATTTCCGCAGCGGCAACAAGGACTTGCGTCCCGAACGTGCCCACGAGTACAATCTCGGCCTCACGTGGCAGTCTCCGCAATGGGGAGCACTCCAATCGTTCTCGTTCACTGCCGATGGCTACTTCAACGATGTCACCGACAAGATTGTAGCCTTCCCCACCACTTACGTATGGAAGATGGCCAACTATGGCCGTGTACACATCACCGGACTTGATGCCACGCTCAATGCCCACCTACGCCTCCATCGCCACATAGGAGCCACCCTCAGTGCAGGCTACACCCTGCAACACGCTATCGATGTCACCGATCCTACGGCACAAACCTACGGGCTACAGCTTCCCTACACTCCCATACACAGCGGCAGTGCCCGCCTGCTGCTCACCACTCCATGGGTCAATATGGGCTACTCCATCCTTTGGTCGGGCCAGCGAACCAGCATGTCCGACCCTTCGCCACGCTACCGCCTCGCCCCCTATGCCGAACACACGCTCACCCTCTCACACACCTTCACCACACGCCATACCCTACTCACGACCCGTGCCGAAGCCATCAACTTCACCAACACACAGTACCAGATAATACAATACTATCCAATGCCGGGACGGCAGTTCAGACTGACACTCGGCGTAAGACTCAAGAAATAAAGACAGCACACAGATGAAAACATTCCACATAGCACTCATGCTCACCATCGCCCTACTCACCGCCTGCCATAGCGGTCACAGGCCGATGCCTACCGATGCCGACACGCTCAACCTGCGACATGCACAGCACCTCACCCTCATCGAGCACCCAGCCTATACCGAGGTACAGATACACAACCCCTGGGACGAGAGCAAACTATTACAAACGGTGTTCCTGCAATCCGGGAACTCGAAGAACTCGGAAAACCCAGAGAACACCAGGCATTACTCCCAGCCTATCATCTCCCTGCCCCACCGTGCACTCCTCTTCACCGCCACCCACAGCAGCCTCATCGAGGAATTGGGCATGCTTGATGCCATCATCGGCGTATGCGAGGCCGAATACATCGCCAATCCCCGCATCCGCGAGTCACTGGCAGCAGGGTGCATCACCGACATCGGCAGTGCCATGACTCCCGACCGCGAGCGCATCATCGGACTCAACCCTGACATCATCCTCCTCTCCCCCTACGAGAATGCCAGCACCTACGGCAACCTTGAGTCATTGGGCATCCCCATCATACAGTGTGCCGACTATATGGAGACCTCCGCCCTGGGGCGCGCCGAGTGGATGCGCTTTTATGGCCGGCTCTTCGGAAAAGGCCGCGAGGCCGATTCGCTCTTCACCGCTATCGAATCCCGGTACTACACCCTGCAGGCACTCACCGACAGCCTCCCCGAACGACAACGTCCCACCGTACTTTTTGACACAAAGAACGGCTCGGCATGGTACGTCCCCGGAGGACGCAGCACGATGGCTCAGCTCATCGCCGATGCCGGTGGACGCTACCTCTTCGGAGACAACACCAAGAGCGGTTCCATCCCTCTCGCCTTCGAGAGCGTACTCGAGCGGGGCGAGCAGGCCGATGTATGGCTCGTCCGCTACAGCAACAGCCTTCGACGGATGACACTGCCCGACCTCGCTCAGGCCTACCATCCCTACACGCTCTTCAGTGCCTACCGGGATGGCAATGTCTACGGATGCAACTCAGCCGAACTCATCTTCTACGAAGAGACCCCCTTCCATCCCGAACGTCTCTTACACGACTATATCAAGATACTACACCCCACACTACTCCCGGACGATACCCTACGCTATTTCCATAGATTAAATGATTGAGGACTTCAGATATGGCCAAACGCAGTAAAACTCATAATTTTCAATTCTCAATTCTCAATGTTCCACTCCTATTATGCCTCGGCATAATACTTCTCCTCTTTGCCGCCAACCTCTTCTACGGTTCGGTAAGCATCCCTGCCAGCGAGGTGTTCACCATCCTCTCCGGTGGTGAAGTCCAGAAGCCTGCGTGGGAATACATCATCCTTGAGTCACGCCTCCCCCAAGCCCTCACGGCTCTCCTCTCGGGTGCCGCCCTTTCCGTATCGGGCCTGATGCTGCAAACAGCGTTCAATAATCCGCTTGCAGGTCCCGACATCCTCGGTATCAACTCCGGTGCAGGGCTCGGTGCCGCCATCGTACTGCTTCTCTTCGGCGGACTCATCCCTTCCGGCAACCTCTTCCTCGGCGGTTCGCTCGCCATGGTAGGAGCCGCCTTCGTAGGTGCCCTGCTCGTCACCCTCCTCATTCTGATATTTGCCTCACGCCTTCGCAGCCACACGATGCTGCTCATCGTAGGAATGATGATAAGCTACATCGTGTCATCGGCCGTGTCGTTGCTCAACTTCTTCTCTACGGCCGAAGGCGTACAATCCTACATGATGTGGGGAATGGGCAACTTCGGCGGTGTGTCGCGTACCAGCCTTCCCCTCTTCGCCACACTCATACTCATAGGGTTGGGTATCGCAGTCAGCCTCGTCAAGCCACTCAACGCCCTGCTCCTCGGTGAGCGATATGCCGAGAATTTGGGAGTCAATATCCGCCGCACGCGCTCGCTGCTGCTCCTCTCCACGGGGCTTCTCGTAGCCGTCACTACCGCCTATTGCGGCCCCATTAATTTCATCGGTCTTGCCGTGCCTCACATGGCCCGTCTACTCTTAGGCACGGGCAACCACCGCCCACTGCTACCCACCACCATGCTCTGCGGTGCCGCCATTGCCCTGCTATGCAACCTCATCAGCAGCCTTCCCGGCGACCAAGGCCTGCTTCCACTAAATGCCATCACCCCCATCATCGGTGCCCCCATCATCATCTACGTCATCATCAGCCGCCGCAAGGGGTTCAGTTGAACCTTATCCCCCTCGCAATAGCCTCAAGCCTGCGGATCCATTCTATATTCCCACCGTGGCAATATAGAATATGTCGAGATCTTTGTCTTTTCCTGTTGCATATTAACGATTTATATTGACTGTAGTTTGTCTTATTTGTAATACCGATTGAGTGTAGATAGTAGCTGCATATAAAAAACAAAGAGAGGGACGATTTCTCGTTCCTCTCATTGTGGGCAAAGATGGATTCGAACCACCGAAGTCGAAAGACAGCAGATTTACAGTCTGCCCCATTTGGCCACTCTGGAATTTGCCCAAACGGCCTCTCTATCGAAAGGCGCTGCAAAGGTACGTTTTTTTTTTGAATCTGCAAGCGAATTGGTGGTTATTTTTCAAATTGCTTGGCTAAACCTATCATTTTTATGGCCGTAACGGCACATTCGTCACCCTTGTTTCCGTGGATACCTCCTGCACGGTCTTCGGCTTGTTGCATGGTGTCGGTAGTGATAAGGCCGAAGATGATGGGGATGCTGCCTTGGGTATTGAGTGCAGCGATGCCCTGCGTGGTGCCGGCACATACGTAGTCGAAGTGGGGAGTATCACCACGCACCACACAGCCGAGAACTATCACGGCATCGACTTCACCGCTATGGACGAACCGAGCGGCACCATAAGTGAGTTCAAAACTGCCGGGAACGGTGTATACGATGATATTGCCGTCGCTGGCTCCGTGTCTCTTCAAGGTTTCTTTGGCACCGTGCAGCAAGGCACCGGTGATGTTTTCGTTCCATTCTGACACTACGATGCCGAATCGCATATTGCTGGCATCGGGCACGGAATTAATGTCGTATGCCGAGAGATTGTGGTATGCTGTTGCCATGGGAGGGAAGGTTATAGTGGAAAGGTTAATAAAAAAAGTAAAGAGTGAAGAGGTTGGCTACTGATGCATACAACTCTTCACTCTCCACTTATGACTGTAGACACTAATTACTTCACGCGCTCAATGTAGCGGTCGATATCCATTGCTTGGGTTGAGCCGTAATACTTGTCCTTCACCTCCTGATAAACGTTCAAGGCATCGGCCTTCTTGCCCAGCTTCTCATAGATTTGTCCAGCCTGCACAAGGTAGGCAGGGCTGAGGAGGTTGTTGTCGGCCTTGCGAGCTGCCTTTACAAGTGTGGCTGCAGCTTGCGCCTCATCGCCCACCTGTGCATAGCAGTTACCCAATGCAGCGAGTACCGAGGGAGCTACCATGGCATCGTTGCCCTTGAAGTCCTTGAGATAGGGGATGGCCTCTTCATAGCGGCCAAGCTTGGCAAGGCTAAGTCCGGCGTATGCCTTGGCCAGTTTGCCAGACTTGGTGCCACCGAATTCGCTGATGACAGCCTCGAAGCCTGCATACTCGTTCTGATCACCGTTGAGAGCGGTCTCATAATCACCATTCTGGAAGTAGCGCTCGCCAGCGAAGAGAGCCTCAGCGGCTTTCTGTGCACGGGGCTTGATGTACAGTGTTGATACCAACACACTACCGGCAATGAGAACTACGATGGCGCATACGACACCGATGATTGTCTTCTTGTTCTTGTTGATGAATTCCTCAGAGCGGCTTACTGCCTCTCCTACGTTGAGCATCTGCTCTTGCTTGATTTCTTGTTTTGCCATATTCTTATTTGTTATTTTTATTATATTCGTTGCGTTACAAAATGCAAAATTAGTCTATTTCTGCTGATTTCTAAAATTTCGGCATGCTTTTTTTCATTCTCGACGTTGTTTTTTCATTTTGTATCTCTTTTTCGAGGGAATATTAGTACCTTTGTGGTGTTATTCTTGCCTATAATGATACTTAAAAGACTCTCTTTGCTGAACTATAAGAATATCGAGCAGGCCGACCTCGATTTCTCTCCTAAGGTGAATTGCTTCATAGGACTGAACGGTATGGGGAAGACCAATCTGCTCGATGCCATCTATTATCTCTCGTTCTGCAAGAGCGCATCGAACCCGATAGACTCGCAGGTGATGCGACACGATAGCGACTTTTTTGTGGCACAGGGACTATACGAGACAGAGCAGGGAGCCGAGGAGGAGATCTATTGCGGCATGAAACGCAGGCAGAAGAAGACCTTCAAACGCAACAAGAAGGCTTACCAGCGCTTCTCCGAACACGTAGGCTTCATCCCGCTCGTGATGGTGTCGCCATCTGACGGGGAACTCATCATAGGAGGCAGCGAGGAGCGCCGTCGGTTTATGGATGTAGCCATCTCGCAGCACGACAAGGAGTACCTGACCGAACTGATCAACTATGACAAGGCTTTGCAGCAACGCAACGCCCTGCTCAAGCAGGAAGAGGAGCCTGATGCCGAACTGCTCTCCTTGTGGGAGGAGATGATGGCTCGTTCGGGCGAGGTCATCTATCGCAAGCGTCAAGCTTTCATTGCAGGGCTCACACCCATTTTCCAGGCATTTTATGCGCAGATTTCAGGCGAGCGCGAAGAGGTGTCGCTCACCTATCTTTCACACGGCGACCGAGGGAACCTGCTCGATGTGATTCGCGACGGGCGCGCCAAGGATCGCATTATGGGATATTCGCTTCATGGCATACACAAGGACGACTTAGCGATGCAACTCGGAGGATATCCCATTAAGCGCGAGGGTTCACAAGGACAGAACAAGACCTACCTGATAGCACTGAAACTGGCACAGTTCGACTTTCTTCGCCGTTCGGGACAGACGGTGCCCATTTTACTGCTCGATGACATATTCGACCGTCTTGACGCATCACGCGTGGAGCAAATTATCCGCCTGGTGTCAGGCGACACCTTCGGACAGATATTCATCACTGATGTCAACCGGGGACACCTCGACCGCATCCTCGCATCGGCAGCAGGCAACTACAAGCTGTATGACGTGAGTGAGGGGGTAGTGACATTGAACGAAGAACGGCTGTAGCATTTTCCCTAATCCCGAGAACCATACCACTATGCGTCGTACCAATTCGGAATCCATAGGTAGTCTCATCCGACAATATCTCCGCCAGCAGGGACTTGAATCCCCACTCAACGAGTACCGTCTCATGCAAGGATGGTCGCATGTGATGGGGCCTGTAGTGGCACGATATACGCGCGACCTGACTATCCGCAATCAGACGCTCTACGTCAAGCTAAGTTCTCCGGCGGTACGGCAAGAGTTGCTTATGCAACGTCACGACCTGGTGGCGAGACTCAATGCTTACGTAGGGGCACAAGTAATATGTGATATTGTATTTTCGTAGGTTCCCTGGCTATTCAAGATCCAGATTGAGCAACTCGGTCAGCAGCTTCAGCGCAGAGTTCCGATTCTCCAAGATTTGATATTGCGCCACACGGCTCAGGATTCGGTGCGTGGGCAGCACATCCTCTACCCGGATGCGCATGCTTATGCGGCTGTTTTGCATCTGCTTGCGCAGGTATTGTTCTATACGCGGTTGCATGCCATGCAGTTCCTGTGCCACCAGTTTGTTGTCGATGGTCACATTGAATGTATTGTCATCATTCAGCTTGGGGCGTATGTTCATGAGTCGCCCGGCCATTGCCGACTCTTCCTTAGGGAGTGAAGCGGCAAACTGTTTCCAACAGATACGAAGTCCCTCTTCACTGACAGGTAAATCCTCTACGACAGTCTGATGTGTTGGAGTGGCAGAAACAGTTGCAGGTACCGCTTGCGTGTTGGCTACAATTGGTGTCCCCGCGGCACGTATGGACATGCTTTGTGGACGACGCATAGCAGTCGGTTTACCGCTATATGCGCTAAGCTGCGCCATAGGATTGCCCCCACCGGATCCACTGTCCGAGACAGCATTCGGCATCGGACGCGAATTAGCAGGTTGCGCGGTAGGTATAGCAGTGTTGCTCTGAGCCGGCGTACTGTTCTTCGGCTGGCTCGTCGTGGCGGTGGCTACCGCCTTTTGGAATAGGGGTTTCAGTCGCTTAGGGCCACGCCCCGAGCCTATCTCATCGGGGTCGCTCGTAAGCTGAGCCAACTGTATCAGTGTAAGTTCCACAAGCAGGCGCTTGTTCTTGCTTGCGCGATAGTTGAGATCACAGTCGTTACACAGTTTGATAGCGTGGATAAGCATTCGCTCGGGACACTTCTGTGCCTGCTCACGGTAGCGCTCGCGCACATCGGCACTCACTTCCAGCAGAGGGAGTGTGGCAGGTTCGCGGCTTACCAACAGGTCGCGCAGGTGGGCGGTAAGATTGGTGATAAAGTTGCCCCCATCGAAGCCACGACGCAACACCTCGTCGAAGAGCAGCATCGTCTCGCTTATCTTGTGTTCCAGAAAGAGGTCGGTGAAGCGGAAGTAGTAGTCATAGTCAAGTATGTTGAGACTGCCTATGACACCCTGATAGGTGACGTTACCCTGCGTGTAGCTCACCATCTGGTCGAAAAGCGAAAGCGCATCACGCATACCACCATCGGCCTTTTGGGCGATGATGTGCAGGGCTGCCTCCTCCGCAGTGACCCCCTCCTTGGCGGCCACATTGGCCAGATGCTCCACTATGTCGCTCAGCTCGATACGCGTGAAGTCATATATCTGACAGCGAGAAAGGATGGTAGGGAGCACTTTGTGGCGCTCGGTAGTGGCGAGAATAAAGATGGCATGGCGAGGTGGCTCCTCCAACGTCTTGAGGAAGGCATTGAAGGCAGCCGTCGAGAGCATGTGCACCTCGTCGATAATGAACACCTTGTATCGGCCTATCTGGGGCGGGATACGCACCTGATCGATGAGTTCGCGTATATCATCTACGGAGTTGTTCGAGGCGGCATCCAGCTCGTGTATATTATAGGAACGCTGCTCGTTGAAGGCAAGGCATGACTCGCACTGGTTGCAGGCCTCGCCCTCGGGGGTGAGATGCTCGCAATTGATTGACTTGGCAAAGATACGGGCACAGGTAGTCTTGCCCACACCGCGCGGACCGCAGAACAAGTAGGCGTGAGCCAACTTGCCGGTAAGGATAGCATTCTTGAGCGTCACGATAAGCGCCTTCTGACCTACCACGGTGTCAAATGTGGCAGGACGGTACTTACGGGCCGATACGATAAAGTTCTCCATATATTGAGTTTCTCTTTTATAAACACAAAATTAGTGCAAGGGCATCGAAAAACCAAAACTTTTTGAGTTTTTCCGAGCTATTTTTTATTAACTTTGTACCTATATTTAACAGGTATATATGATGAACCGATTGAAATATCTTTTCCTCTTGCTTTTGATGGCCGCACCGGCAGTTCAGGCCCGCACACCTATACGCCAATGGCTGACGGCGATGCCCGATTCGGTGATGCCGTTACTGACGAAGAACAACCGTCTGGACTTTATCGACTTCCTGGAGAGCAAGATGGAAGCAGTGGTGACAAACCGCCTGGACGGAAAATCGCAGATGAATGCACTGACCGACGACTATCTGCATATCAGCTATACCCGCACGTGCGACGTAGAGATGAAGCTATTACCGCTGACAGATTCGGTGGATGTACTGTGCATGGTCACAACCGTAAAGGCGGCTGTAAACGACAGCCACGTGTTCTTTTTCGACGAATCATGGCAGCCGATAGAGGCAAACATGTTGTTTGCAGAACCCGTCTTGGAGGATTTCAAAAGAGCCGAGGTGAGTGATTCGGCCGATGCGGCATGGCGCAAGATGGATATTTTCTTCAAAAGCTATGAGCTGTCGCCCGATGCGACCACGCTGACTTGTCGTCTGGAGGCGACAAACTTCCTCAACGAAGAGGACAGAAGAGCCGTGACACCCTATCTGAAGTGCGATGCACTGGTGTTCTCTTGGGAAGGCGACCGGTTTGCGAGAAAGCCTTGACCCAAGACAAACCTTACGGCAAACAAGGTTCATCTATCCCATGAACACGGCAACCTCTTCTCGCTGCCGATACGACAAAGCAGAACTCAATATATAATAAGTACGCGCGCGAGAGGCTTTCCATTCGTTAGGAGCAAATGTCGGCAAACAAAAAAGGTGTACCGAGGATTTTTCCTTAGGTACACCTCTATGCGGATAGGTGTTATCCTTACTTCTTCTGAGCTCTTGCGTAACGGCTCATGAACTTGTCCACACGGCCAGCGGTGTCTACCAACTTAGACTTACCTGTGTAGAAGGGGTGAGAGGTGTTAGAGATTTCAAGCTTGATCAGCGGATAAGTCTCGCCCTCAAATTCGATAGTTTCCTTTGTTGCGCAAGTAGAGCGTGAGAGGAAGCAGTCACCGTTTGACATGTCTTTGAACACTACGGGACGATAGTTTTCAGGATGAATACCTTTTTTCATTGTCTTATTTCGTTTTATTAGTTATTACTTCGTTTTTATTGCTGGTAACAATAATGTGTAATGGTTTTCGGACGGCAAAGGTACAACTTTTCTCTTGAACGACAAAAAGTTTGCCAATTTATTTTAGAATCAGGAGCTAATTTTGTTGTTAGCCACCACTTCTCAGAAAGCAAATGACAACTGTTGGCAATAGACATCGCGCAAAGAGAGTATTTCGCGCTGGAAGTTGCGCACGAGCAACTCTGACAGTTTCTCGCGCTTCTCAGGCTTGGCCACGATAGCATTCTTCGACCAGATACGTTCCACATTATAGTTGCTGTAGAGTTGCTCCATGAAGGTATCATCGGGGTTTTGGCTCTTGCCGTCGCTGTTGGTAAGCATCCATTGGAATCGGCGATACGAGAGCAAATCACAGAACTTCTTCAAGCGTATTTGCTCCTTATCGTTAAACTCGGTGTTACCGTGACGCTTTCCCGTAGGACGATAGGGCGGATCGAGGAAGAAGAAAGTATTGCCGCTCGCTTCGCTATAGGTCTTCTCGTAGTCACCACAAGTGATGGTCACGCGCTGCAACAGTTTGCTGTCGGCAAGGATAGTGCGTTCGTCGCAGATGCCCGGATTGAGCAGATGATTGTATGCACCGTTAAACTTACCGTTGCCATTGGTGCGATAGTTGGCATTCGAGGTCTTGTTCAAGAAGATAAAGAGTGCCGAATGCCGCAGCCCTCCGGCGAGGCGGGCGTTGAACTCGTCACGACGTTCATTGAAGTATTCGTGACGCTCCTCCTCATCAAGGGGGAGAAACTCCTTTTGCATCTTCTTAAGTTCGGCAACCAACTCTTTTGCACGATCGCGCACTGTGTTGTATGCACGGATCAGGTCAAGGTTATTGTCATTGATGATGGCATGTTTGATGTTGGGATAGGTCTGCAGCATATGGAAGAGCAGAGCACCACCACCTACAAAAGGTTCTATATAAGTGATGTTAGGAATTTCGGCAAAGTCTGCGGGAAGAGCCTGCGTCAGTATGTGTATATGCTGACTTTTCGATCCTGGCCATTTGATGAATGGTTGGCCTCCAATGTTCATACTTGCCATCTTTTGCAAACTCTTTCAGCTACAAAGATAATAGGTATGAATAATTTAAACAAGAAAAAGATTGAAAATCTTCCTTGAATATGATAAAAAAGTCAACTTTTCATAAAAAACATCTCAAAAAGTTGTCCCAAAATAATAACCGATGGCAGTATCCCGTTTAGCCCGACAACAAATTTGGGCACATTACTGATAGCCCCTAAATACCCTGAGAGCTCCATTCGGTACAGTTAGACATCCGCCGCTCCATACGAATACCACTACTCGGGAAACAACTTCACGCACACCAAATAAAAAACCACACATGTTGCTCAATCCCTGCAGTATCGCAAAGACAAACGAGTGCCATTAGAGACAAAAGAATAGAGAAACAAGACCTACGCTGTGCCATCAGAAGAAAGAGACACATCAAAACACTCCACAGCACATCGAGCCAGCCAATCCTGACAGAGAAGCGATGTTGCGGTTCCGAGAAAACCAACGAGAAAGGAACAGGCAGTCAGCCCCTAAAGAATCACCAGCCTACCCTACTCCATCCAGCAGCAGCGTACCAAGCCGTAGAGCGAAATTTAGTGTTCAGGCCGGTATAGATGCTCACATCTTGTGGAACATAACATGAGACACCTCCGTAGGTATCCAAATCGACATACTGCATACGGGCATCATTGGAGTACCACCAGGCGGTAGATTTGGCGTATGGGACGGCACGGTCGAAAGCACTCTTCCAACGGACATAGTCGGCCTCATCCGCCACCAGACGCAGCATATACCCGTTCATGTCATGAAATTCAGGACGCGACTTGCTGGAAAGCGGATAATAACGCTGCACGCCATCAAGGTCAATGACCTCCTCTTTTGACGCATACTTACCCACCATCTCAGCGGTCACAGCAGCCAAATCGTCCAGGTAGTCGCAGTTGATAGCCGAGAGCGACACACCGTAGCGGTCAGAGCCATAACCGAAGACACTTATCACACTGTCATTATAGGCTCTATAATATCCGTCGACAACGCTCTCAGCATCGAATGGAATACTGAAAAGTGGTTTCAGCATACGCTCATAGGGAGCGCCGGGATTGGGTATCTCGGCCGGAGAGGCTATGATGTAACGTGCCACATGACGAAGTTCGTAAGCCACCTCAACAGCTTGCATAAAACAGGCATCAAACATGATGAACTCAAGACGAGGGAAACCAGCCAACACATCGGCCACGGCATCGATATCCATTTTCGTACCGTTATTCGAGTAGCTGTTATTCCGTCCATTGTCAATGCATATACTACGCTGTGGTGCTTTAGCAGGCAGCCAGGCATCGCCATGCGACCAGAGCACCAAGCCATAGTTCAGCGAGGGGCTGTTCTCGCTCACCCACTCCATCACCAGGCGTAAGGTCTCCGTATCGCCCGAGTTGTGCTCGGCGGCATAGCTGTGCAGCACTTTGGCTATTGGCTGGCGGCCATTCTGCTGCTCAATGGAGAGTATACGAGGCAACTCGGTATCGTCAAGATAGACAAGCAAACGGCTATTGGCCGGAATGTCGCCTGCAGCTTGCAGCATTTCATCGATGTCTTGCTGGTGGAATCCCATCTGGGTATACGGGTCTTCCCACGACAAACTGTTTTCCGCCGCCATATACACCAACACGGTACGGTCGTACTTCAGTTTCTCTTCCTCCGGGAATAACCAATGACACGATGTCATACCTAACAGTATAAACATCGTGCACATAAACTTATATATCAGGAGGCGCAATTTCATCTCGTCCCATTACTCTTTACGGAAGCGGAAGGCATCAGCACCAACCTGCAGGAACAACCTGTTCTTATCGGCCTGATATCTCTTGCGCATCTTCACGAAGCGTTTTTCCAATTTCTTCTTGTTGTCAGAGTAGATTACCGCGCACGTCTGATTGCTCTTACCGAGTACCCCCTCGAGGTACACCTTCATCTGGATAGAATAATTGGCATAGTTCCGTATAGAGCCATCCTTGTTGATCACCATGCTGTCAAGAGACTGCACATCGGTCATGTACACCACCGAGTCATTGAAGTTAACCGACACGCCATATAAGTACACCCGTTTCGGTTCGTCAGCCCTATCCCTCTTGGCAGCAAAGGCAGTGAGCGACACCATTCCCAACAGAACAGCCAGCAGCAGCTTACATTTATTCATACGCGCGTGTATAAATTAGCAATAGGTCACCCTAAATACGATTTCAGCAATTTGTTACGCGAGTTCTGACGGAGACGGCGGATAGCTTTCTCCTTAATCTGGCGCACGCGCTCACGGGTGAGTCCAAACTTGTCACCAATCTCCTCAAGGGTCATCTCCTGGCAACCGATACCGAAGAACATCTGCAGGATATCCTTCTCACGCTCAGTGAGCGTAGAGAGTGCTCTGTCTATTTCGGTCGAGAGCGACTCGTTCACCAGCGAGCGGTCGGCCATAGGTGAATCATCATTTACAAGTACATCGAGCAGGCTATTGTCCTCACCGTCCACAAACGGAGCATCTACAGAGATATGACGACCCGACACTTTCAGGGTATCGGCAATCTTGTCTACCGGTATATCCAGTTCCTCGGCAAGTTCCTCGGCTGAGGGACGACGTTCGTTTTCTTGTTCAAACTTAGAGAGAGCCTTGCTGATCTTGTTCAACGAACCCACCTGATTGAGCGGCAGGCGTACGATACGTGCCTGCTCAGCCAATGCCTGAAGGATAGACTGGCGAATCCACCATACGGCATAACTGATAAACTTAAAACCACGAGTCTCATCAAACTTCTCGGCAGCCTTTATCAAGCCCAAATTGCCCTCGTTGATCAGGTCGGGCAGGCTCAAGCCCTGATTCTGATATTGCTTGGCTACCGACACCACAAAACGCAGATTTGCACGGGTCAGTTTCTCCAATGCCGCACGGTCACCTTTGCGAATCCGCTGAGCAAGCTCTACCTCCTCATCTACGGTAATCAACTCCTCACGACCAATTTCTTGCAAATACTTGTCCAACGAAGCGCTCTCGCGATTGGTTATACTCTTTGTAATTTTAAGCTGTCTCATTTTCGAAAAACACGTATTTCAGTCAATAAACCAAATTAGTTGCAAAATTAGTGCATTTTTTCGACATATCAATAAAAAAGCTCCACAAAAGTATTCGGCCGTTTCTCTTTTTTAGGAGAAACGGCCGAATATTATGAATTATTACATCCTGCCTATCCTTACTCGCCGTTCGAGAGGTCTACGGCATAGTTGGCCCTGCGACCCGACATGTAGTAGCCAGAGATGAAGAGGGCGCGTTCGGGCGATTGATTGGCAGACTTCAGCACCTCGGCCAAGTTCTCCTCACTGGCAATCTTATGGCCATTGACCTTGAGGATAACGAATCCCTTCTTGATGCCGGCATCGGCAAACTTGCCTTTATCCACCCCTGTCACCTGCAAGCCGTAGCTTATGCCGAGATGACGCTTCACATCTTCGCTGATAGGTTGGAAGGCTGCCCCGAGCATGTCAAGGTCAAACTTCTTCACCACCTCGGTGTTTCCCTGCATATTCTTCAAGGTCACATCGAGCTCTTTCTCCTTCTTGCCTCGCATGATAGTCACGCCCACCTTATCGCCCGGACGGTGCTTGGCAATATTCTCCTGCAGCTCGGCCATGTTGTGCACCTTCTTGCCGGCAATCTTCACAATCACGTCACCCGGCTCAATACCCGCTGCCTTGGCACCACTGCCATCGGTCACCTCAGCCACATACACCCCTTCCACCGTGCCCAGGTCCTTATCCTTGGTGCGCTCGTCGCCCAGGTCGTGACCACTGATACCGAGGATGGCCCGTTGCACAGCACCGAACTCCTTCAGGTCGTCCACCACCTTGGTCATGATACTGGTGGGAATAGCGAATCCGTAACCAGCATAGGCACCCGTAGGAGACGACAGCACGGCATTGATGCCTACCAGTTCGCCACGTGCGTTCACCAAAGCACCACCACTGTTGCCTTGATTGATGGCCGCATCGGTCTGTATGAACGATTCTATACCTCCATTATATACTCCCAACGTACGAGCCTTGGCACTCACAATACCGGCAGTCACCGTAGAGGTAAGGTTGAAGGGGTTACCCACGGCCAGCACCCACTCACCTACCTTCAGGGCATCAGAGTCGCCTATGGGAATGGTGGGGAAGTCGTCACCCTCAATCTTCACCAGAGCCAAGTCGGTATTGGGGTCGGCACCAATCAGCTTGCCTTTGAACTCACGGTTGTCGTTGAGCTTCACATCTATCTCATCGGCTCCGTCAATCACGTGGTTGTTGGTCACAATATAGCCATCTTCCGATATGATGACTCCTGACCCGAAGCCCACACGGGGTTGTGTGCGCACCTGCTGCTGGCGTCCCATACCGTCACCGAAGAAGAAGTCGAAAAGATCGGGCATCTGCTGCACCGTCTGTGTCTTTCCCAACTGGGTTGACTTGATATGCACCACTGCATGCAGCGAACTCTCAGCTGCTCCGGTCAAGTCTATTGGTTGTGCCGGTTTATTGTCAAACAAAGCCGTAGGCATGGCATAGCTACTGTCTTGCTGCACAGCTACCACCGTCTCCTTACCCGCATGCTTCTCCATCAGCATATAGGTTGTAACCCCTGCCACGAGAGCACTGCCAAGCATCAGAGCCGAATAGCCGAAAATTTTCTTGATTGTCGATTTCATAACTACTTTATCCTTTTAGGTTAATTAATTTACACATTTAACTTATCAAGTGTTCAAACTTCACGGTGCAAATATAATAGCTTTTCTTACGAATCGCGCCTTCAGACAGCTATAATTTACTACAAATTAACATTGCGCTCCACCGATTAACAATCGTTTGTAAATACACACAAGAAAAGAGGCCTACCATCCTCAAACGGCAAGCCCCATACACACAAAGCCGCAACTATAATCAGAACAGCCCCAACTGCCCGAACAAGATGCAGGCGATAGCTACTGGAGCGATATACTTGAGTATGAACACCACCACAGGCAGGTAGCGGGCACGCAGAGACCCATTATTGGTAATCTCATCGCGCACAACCTTCTTGTCGAGATACCAGCCCGTGAAGATGGCTATCAGCATACCGCCTACAGGCAGCATGATATTGGATGCCACATAGTCGAAGAGGTCGAAGAGTGTCATACCGAATATCTTGACCCCTTCGAACGGGCCGAACGACAAGGCACACAGCCCCCCCACCACCGAGCAGGCAATAGTGACGACAGTAGCTGCCTTCCGGCGATTCATATCAAACTCTTCGCTCACATAGGCGGTCACCACCTCATGCATTGAAATGGTCGAAGTAAGTGCAGCCAGCATCAGCAGGAAATAGAAGAGCACCGACACGGCATAGGCCAGCACAGGCATGTTGCCGAAAGCCTGTCCGAACACGTTGGGCATAGTGATGAAGAGCAGCGAAGGACCTATATCGCTGCGGTCGAGCATATAGCCGGCATTGAACACAGCCGGGAAGATGATGAAACCCGACATGATAGCCACCATCGTATCAATGAGCGAAACACTCAGAGCCGTCTTCCCGATATTGGTCTCGCGGTTGAAATATGAGGCATAGGTACACAGGCAACCCAAGCCCAAACTGAGCGAGAAGAACGCCTGTCCCATAGCCCTCAGCACCATCGTACCGGTAATCTTGCTGAAGTCCGGTTTGAGCAGGAATTCAAGCCCCTGCGAGGCACCCGGCAGCGTCACCGAGCAGACTGCCAGCACAATCAGGATGACAAATAGCGCCGGCATCATCAGCTTGGAAAATTTCTCTATACCGCTCTTCACACCACGCACTACAATCACGTGTGTGATAACCATAAAGGCCAGCATCCAAGCTACCGACAGCCACGGGTTGCTCACAAACCGACTGAATATCTGCGGAAAATCGGCTGCACTCTTTCCGTCAAAAGAGTTGCCGATAGCCAGCACCGTATACTCGGCCGTCCAGCCGGCCACCACCGAGTAGTAGCTCAGTATCACGAAACCCGAGAGCACGCCCAAGCGCCCCACCCATCGCCACGGTGTGCCGGGAGCCAGCATACGGTAAGCCCCGGCCGTATTAGCCTGCGTGTGGCGGCCTATGAGGAACTCGCTCATCATGATGGGTATACCCAACAGCAACACACAGCCTACATACACAATGATGAAGGCTGCACCACCGTTCGTGCCCACCTCGATGGGGAAACGCCATATATTGCCCAACCCCACGGCCGAGCCGGCTGCAGCAAGCACAGCCCCTATCTTACTTCCAAAATTCTCACGTGCATTATTATCCATCTCTTTACCTTTTGGATCCGTCCATCGTTACATGTCAATCATCAATCAGCACCTTCCTACCATTTATTATATAGATACCGCCCTTGAGGTTCTCAGTATCCAGCACCTTGCGTCCCGTAAGGTCATAAATGGTCAGTTGGCCGTTGCCATTTGTCAGTTGGTCTATACCGTCATCAATATTTGCCGTATAGGTCACATCGTGAGCAGGCATGGTCTCATACTTCTCACCCACCCAACCGAGGAAGGTATATCCCTCCTCTTCCGGTTCGTAGATGTATTCGGGGATAGGTTCGCCATAGACCACCTCAGCGGTATGTACCAGTTTCTCACCTACGTAATAGTATACATTATAGCTATTTACGGTATACGTTCCCTCGTAGACCAGATCGCTGGCCGGTACGGTCTCGGCCACATTGCCCCAGCCGCTGAAGGTATGTCCCTCCTTCTCGGGTGCCTCAGGAGCCACTATCGCCGAGCCATAGTCCTGCGTGTAGACGGCAATCACCTCATCACCGATCTTGAAGGTCACCTGATATTGGTTCACGGTAAATGTTCCGCTGACGGTGATGTCCCCGGCAGGCACCGTCTCAGGCAGGTCGCCCCAGCCGCTGAAGGTATGTCCCTCCTTCTCGGGTGCCTCAGGAGCCACTATCGCAGAGCCGTAGTCCTGCGTGTAGACGGCAATCACCTCATCACCGATCTTGAAGGTCACCTGATATTGGTTCACGGTAAATGTTCCGCTGACGGTGATATCCCTTGCCGGCATTGTCTCAGGCAACTCGCTCCAACCGCTGAAGGTATAGCCCTCCTTGACAGGTTCATCGAGTGCAGTGACAGTGGCACCGTAGGCGACAGATTCCGAGTGAATCACCTCGCCATCCACCGAGTAGGTGATAGTATATGAGTTCACCGAATAGCTGCCCTCGTAGGTCACATCAGCCGCAGGCACGGTCTCGGCCACATTGCCCCAGCCGCTGAAGGTATGCCCCTCCTTCTCGGGTGCCTCAGGAGCCACTATCGCAGAGCCGTAGTCCTGCGTGTAGACGGCAATCACCTCTTCACCGATCTTAAAGGTCACCTGATATTGGTTCACGGTAAATGTTCCGCTGACGGTGATATCCCTTGCCGGCATTGTCTCAGGTAACCCGCTCCAACCGCTGAAAGTGTGGCCTTTCTTTGTGGGAGTCTTGGGCAACCTGATAGTTTCACCATACGCAAAATATTCCGTATGATACACCCTACCATCCACGAGGAAGGTCACAAGATACTCTTCCACCTCATCGTATGTTGTCAGATGCTCGGCTATATAGTTGGCGCGCGCCTCAATCCAGCGCTGACTTCTTGTCACCAATGCTTCGTAATTGGTGCTATTTTTTTCACTGACATCGGCATCATTGTTGTGCGCTATGCTCAGCGAAGCGAACTCCGTATAGTCAGCTATATATTCCACAAGTTCCTCCACGCGACCCTCAGCCACGAAATCTCTCCATTCCTTGTAGTATGCACGTTTTGCGGCCTCGGTATTGCGCAGTGCGTTATAGAAATTGTATCCAGCCTTGCCGGAACGACGGCTATAAAGATCCTCCTCGGCACCGTAGTTGAAATAAGAGCTCGACTCCTCATAACCGAAGGCCCAGTCGAAATCCCATGCAGGCCCGAACTTCCACCGCCCACCTGCGGCCGGGTCTTCGTTGAACATATAGCAGCTCTTGGGGTGATAGGTCTCCACATTACGCACCAGGTCGTTCACCAACCAGAATTTAGCCCACGACTCCATGTCCACATGCCGTGTGATATCCCCGCCCGAGGCCAGAGTGGCAGTGAGGCTGTTCATCGAAGCCTGCACCTCCTCGAAGGTGACAACCCGCTTGGCATCCTCTTCCGTAAAATCGGGGTCCTTCACGTTTACCGGTAGATGATAGGTAGCATCCCTGAACCTGAAATCCTCGTCGTAATAGTCATCGAGCTCAAGCAAGCAACCCGTAGCCTCGTCAATGGCAACACTGTTATCAGCTATTCCTATCTTCTCCGTGAAGCAATACGAACCGCGGTAATGCCCGTTTATATACAGATCCACGGGAATCATGTGGCAGATAGCATCAGCATCGACCATCGCTGCCACCTTCTGCGCTATGGCGTTTGTCGTCATCGATCCGTTCTGCTTGTTGGAGATGAGCACCCACTGGCGGCCCTCGGTCAGGTTAAAGGGCGACTGCTTTGCCTTTTTCGGGAACTTGATGCGATACGGGTTCTTGCTTCTGTAGCTCCAGCTCCAGGTGCTGTTGCCACGGCCGCGCACCTCACAGCCCTCCACCGTGTCTATGTCGGGCCAGATTCCGGCACCGTCAAGCCGGAATGTGCAGTCCGCGATCCACTCCTCCTTGGTATTGTATTCATTACCCATCTCATCGTATAGGGTCTGGCCTATCCATTGCGTGTAGTCCCAGGTCACTCCGTCACCGAATGTAATATATACGGTAGGTATCTTATAGTCACCGGTAGCATAGTCGGTCAGATACCTCACGTTCACCTGACACTGTCGGCCGAAGGGCTTGAATCCCGCCACCATCTCCGGATCGGTAGGTCCCGATGGCTCGACAGGTTCTTCATCCGCCTCCACACATTCATACAGCGACAGGTCACTAATCACCATATAGTTCTTGTATGATGCCTGTGTCAGTTCGAGGCGTATAGCCGTATAGTTCCCGCCCAACGCATATATGGGGGTGGTGTAAGTTTGCAGATTCATCTGAGGCAGTGCATGTTCCTCCATCGTCAGCACATCAATCTCATCCCACTCTCCGGTGGTCTTGTTCTGTGCAGTGATGCGCCAGCCCTGGGGGAAGCGGTTATTTTGGTTGGAAGTCGTGTATGACAGGCAGAAGTTCTCCAGTGTCGTGCTCAGCTCCATCTGCACATAGGGCCATTCGGTGATGCCGTCGCCATAGTAACCGCCCTCCACCCAATTGAGTTTCGTATATAAACCTGTGCCCCATGTAGAGTGGTAGAAGGTAGCATGATTGTCATCCCACAGATTGCTCAAGCCCTCGCCATAGTTGCTCGGCGCATTGGTCGTCGTGCCCGACGAGATGTCCACCTTCGTGCGGATCCATCCGTCCTCAGGCACCGTCTCCCCCCCCGTGTCGTCATCCTCCACCGTCTCCACCTCATATATCCAGTGCTTGGGTAAGGCAAGCGTATACGTCACCGGCTCTTCAAAGCGCAGGCTGCTCTTCCCGCTCACCTGCTGAACGCCATCGAGCCATACCGTGACACCCTCGCTCACCGTGAAACGGGGACGGAGGCGCTTCCCGATGACAGGCACATCGGCAGTCACGAGCACCTTATCGCCCTCTTCGGCAATCGTAGCCTCCACATCGGCATATACCTGGTCATTGTCGGCATGGGTAAAGCCAAACGAAAGCAGGCGAGCCGAGCTTACATCATAGCTGTCGCTTATGCTCACCACCTCATCGGTCCTGTAGACAAATGTCTCGCCTCCCTCCAAGGAGAGCGTGCATACACCGCCTACGGACTTCTCCCCAAGAACATACTTGTCGGGGATTGCCACCACCTGCCCATCGGCCATCACGATGTAGCGCACTTCATCAGTATCTGCTGAGGTCACTCCGGCAAGCGCACCCACATACGGGAGCAATGCCATGAGAACAAGGGTAAATAGATATTTCATCTTGTCGTCGTTTTTTTTGTAAGGTCCATTCATTTCGTCATCAGCAATAGCCTTCCATCGCCAATGTACGCAATATTTTTTGCAAAGATACGAATAAACGAGCGAGAAATATCAAGCTTGCTTGGATATTTTTCAAAGCGAGTGAAAGTATCTTCTTGGCGAAGCCATAAAGATACGAATAAACGAGCGAGAAATATCAAGCCTCCTGGCAAGATATACCCGATGTGAGGCAGGGGCGCAAATAAAAGACAACAACTGCTGCAATCAGGTTGCAGCAGTTGTTGTTTAATACATTGTTGAGTCCGCGCAGGTTACTCCTCGCCACCCCACAGGTCGCCCCATGTGCCACGGCGGCCACGACTACCGGCATCATCCCCTTCGTATCCGTCACCGCTCTCTGGTGTAAAATTGCTGCCACCCAGTATGGCGGTGTCGAAGGCAAGTTCTACAATTTCTGTCTCTGGTTTGATATATGTTTTCTTGTTCATAACGTAGCCCCCCTCTGCCCTTCGGGCATCTCCCCCTCTATGGGGAGAACCATCCGGGTTGTCTGCCGGGGGTATTGCATTCTAATTGTTCTACTTTAATATTTCATCTCTTACAGTCCCCCGGAGGTGCTCCCCATAGAGGGGGAGATGCCCGAAGGACTGAGGGGGTCTTTTACTTAATCACAACTTTCTTTCCGTTTACGATATACATACCACCCTTCTCTATGGTGTTCACCTTGCGACCCATGAGGTCGTAGATTACGGAAGCACCGTCATTTGTCAGTTCGGCATCTTCGATGTCAGTAGTACCTCCACCGTGGCGAGCTATAGCCTGCTGGCCGTCGCTCCAGTTGATGGCACTCTTCGGCAAGCGGATGTAAGCGCGGAACGGTTTGATGTTGACATTCTTCGTTGTTACGCCTTGTGACAAAAAGTAGAGCTGTCCATCGCTACCGAAGAAGAGGATGTCGTATGCGCCATTCTCCATCAACGCATCGGTCTTCACGGCTGTGTATGTACCGATGAACTCAGCCTTATGCTCTGAGCCTTCGGCTGTAACCTCTACTGTCATAGCCTCGGGAGTAGCCTCCACTGTCACGTCGCCCAACTCTGCAAACAAGGCAGCAGTCTCCGAACTGTTCTTGATGATATAGGGCTTGTTGGCCTCCATCGTACCGGTCACCTCATTGAAGGTGAAGGTCTTGGTATCCAAGTCTACAGCACCTAAGGTTTCTACCTTTACGCCTTCGGGGATTTCGTAAGCGAAGGGCAGGCATATAGTAAGCCAGTTGGCAGAGAACTCGCGGGCATAGTTCAGTGCTGTGGCTGTGAAGGCTTCACGTGCAGAGAACTTGTAGCCCTCGGTTAGAACAATAGATTTGGCCACACGGGTCGTATTGCCCTCTTCATCTACACCAACCTTTACAATATTATTTGCAGTAAGGTTTGCATCGTCTGTTACATATACCAACGAGTTCTTGTTGTCAATGCTTAAAGTGGAAGCCTCACTCCACGTAGCACCTGTAAGGTCAACTGTAACGATATTCTCATCAGAAGAGATACCAGCCAGATCCGTAGCCTCATTTTCACCAACAACAGTAATTACACCATCCTTCGTGATAATCTGGTTGGCGGCCTGGGTTAAAGTAAAGTCGTAGATAGTGTATGAACCCTGTATGCCTGTACCAGCCACGTTTCCAGATTTCTGGTTGAATCCAATGTAAACATCAGCATCAGTAGCAACATTGAATATACAAGATAGTTCTACGTCTTTATTAAACTCAGTCACTTTCACAGATGCAATCAAATCACTTAAGTTGTTATTCCAAGATGGGGCTGCACCTGCCACAAAGACTTGTGAAGGATGTCCTGCAACTTCTTGTGCCTTCAAATTAACTGTAAGTTTATATGCCCCCTTAGCAAGATTAACTTTCTGCCAGATTGCATCACCTGTATAGTGACTTCCACTTGGAGTTGCTGTAAATGTTCCGTCGGTAACAGACCAAGCCACATTATTTGTCTGGCTTCCTGTCTTTTCCCAACCGTTTGTATTTCCTTCGTCAAAGGATGCATTCATCAAGTAATAGTCGGTCATATCAACGGCTGTAGCAGACTTTGCATTCAATGTAGGATTAGTCCTTATCCAATTATGAACTTCGTCTATCGCATTGTTCAGTTTCTCTGCCGCATTTGCAAAACTATAGTAATCGTTTGTCACGTCTTTGGTGCAAGCGGCTTCTCCTACTTCTGCAATCAATGTAGCCCAAACATCCTCATCCTCTACCATATTATACTTACATCCGTTCACACCATCGTTTAGTTCAGTCTCGAAGCGTTCGAGAGCAGCAACCAGCGGAGCCTTGGCCTCATTGTAGGCGGCAACCCATGCGTTGGCGTTGGCAACGGCAGTCTCGAGGGCCTCGATCTTTGCCAACAGTTCTGCACCGGTGGTAACAGGCATGGCAATTGCATCCTTAAGGGCTTTGTTTTCAGCAGCGCCCATAGGCTTGGTGTCAACCAATGCGTTGGCTTCGGCGGTGGGAGCATCCAGAGCCCCCTTGTTGGCATCCAAGTAGGTCTCTTCGGTCATCTGCAGGGTTGCGTCACAGAAACTTATCCACTGATGATTTGTTGTTGCTTCAGCTTCCACTGCAACTTGTACAGTGGTTTCATCGGTTAGCGTGAATTTAACATAACGCCACTGCCAACCACGGCCATTGCCATCATTCGCAAAACCTGCCTCGTCCTCGGCATCAAAACTGGTTTCACCATTTTTGTTTATACCTAAACCTGTATCACCCTCAGGGAAATCATTTACAACTCCGAGAGGATTCTCCGGGTCATTGATATTAATTACCACCAAGCTCAATGTATTGCCTGTACCTGCAGCACGGCGGCCTGACACCTTAAATACATAATCACCTGCAGGCAATGTCTTGTCCTGCTTATATGATATACTCCAAGCATTCTCTCCCCACGCAGCATTAGACTGCTCTAAGTATGATCTTGAACCATCGGTTACTCCGCTCCAGTGTTGTTCACTCTTTGTTCCTGTTGGCCCTTCCGAAATCCATTCTCCAGCAGGAAGCTCTACAGGATACGAGAATTCATCTTTTACGTAAACGTAGGTAGCCACTTCCAACTCTTGGAATACGGTCTCAGCACTCTCGAGAGTTCCATTGTTATAGGCTGTTTGATAATCAGCGGCAATGCTCTCATCTATCTTGTTGGCCTTGGCGATATATGTAGCGATAGTTTCGTAAGCAGCGATAGACGCTTCAGCATCGGCAATAGCTGTGCTTAGGTCTGCAATCATGGGATCCAACTCATTGCGGGTAGCCTTGGAGGCATCAGCGCCAGCTATGGCTTCACCCAATGCAGTTGCTACCTCAGCATTCATGGGCTTGTCAACAAGTGCTTCGGCTTCAGCTTTAAGGGTTGTCACACTATTCTGGGCAGTTTCGACATCAAAACCATAGTAATAGAGGTGAAAGTCATCGGCACCTGCCCATTGCTCACTTGTTGTGTTACAGCCAAAGCCAACTTTTGCAGTACCAGCCACCGCAGTCTTCTCAGTGGTGTACCACTTCCAACCTTGACCAAGGTCATTGCCTTCGCTACCTACCTTTTCAAAATCTGCCTTTGTATCATTCAAATAGATGTAGGCAGATGTACAGCTTGTAGATGCACGACCGGCAGCTTTCAATGTGTACAACCCACTTGGCAAGTTCGCGATTTCCTGATAGATATTCTGCCCATTACCATTCCAACTGTCCAAATAGGTATTGTCGGGAGCGCCTGTGTATTGCTGTCCAGAATTGGTGCGCTTACCAGTCCAACCATTACCATCAACAACTGCAGGATCTTTAATCTTAAAGGTATAGTCAAAGTATGTGTCGTTAGTCGGGTCGGCCTTCTGAACGTATGTCTGACGGGCAGTTTCCAATACAATAATGGCATTATTGATTTCTTCAACTGTTACTGCATTATCAGCATCTTCCTCTGCTTTGTCGATTGCAGCTTTGAATGTAGCCTTAGCACCTGACTCAATCTCTACGGAATTGTCATAAGTGCTGACGTAAGTATCCAATTTAGCGTAAGCCGCAACAATTGAAGGATGATCACTTACAATAGTCGAGATAGAAGTATTCGCTATCTGCAAATCCTTTTTATTATTTGGTACAGTTACATACGTGGATAACAAATTTGAAATTTTGTTGGCAAATGCAGTCGGGACATTATCAGTACTTAATCCTTGTAAATTTGAATAATTCTCTGCAAAAGCTTCTTGCAAAACAGTCAAGTCAGCTCCCAAAAACTGTAATTTAAAGTCATCAACTTTGTACCATTTGCTCGATGTCATACCAATAACAAGGTCGCCGTCAACAGCCAATTTATAAGTATAGAAGTCCTCCACAAAAGTATGTTTGCTTGTCGCGGTCAACGTGATACCGGTCTCTGTTGAATTTAGATATAGAATTGCGGTATTATTTGCATCAGAACTATAGCAAGCTGACAACTTATAGTTACCGGCAGGCATATTTTTCAAAGTCTGTGATACATTAAATGCATTACCTCCCCAAGTGTTGAAGCAATAGAATGCATCATTGGAGTCGTCAGTATTCAGGTAATCACTTCCTGTTACAGAACGAGCGCCCGCATCGGTATTTGCTGTATATGTCCACTCTGAACAATTATGCTTGGCTCCCGTATAAGCTGTTGTTCCTCCTATACCCTCAAAACTTGGGTTTGCAATACGGTCTGTCATATCTACAGGTGTTGATTCCGAAGCATTTTCAATATTATAAGCAACAATTGCATCGTTGAGGCTCTTTGCCGCATTTCTATATGCGGTTTCGTCTGAATTTGAATCATCATATACCCCCTGTGCTGTAGCGACTGCCTCTGTCAAATCCTCAGGAGCAGCGGCTATCTCATCAGCCAACAGTTGTTTTGCGCCAGTAGTCGTCAAAGTAAAACCATTACATTGTGCAAAATTCGTTGAAATCATTCCCACGCGCACTTGAGTTTCTTCATAGATAGTAAACTCTGCTGTTTCTATCCCCCATGAACCCCAGTTTCCTGTAGTAATTCCAGGAGAATAGTATGAATGATGAGGAGTAATTGCTACGGTCTTGATAATACCTCGATTCTCATTTGTGCTATATCTTCCCGTTAATCTATATTTTCCTGCGGGAAGTGTTACATCTTGGAATAAAGTCCAACGCTTAACACCTTGGTTTGCTGTCCAACACTCAAAAAATGCCCCACCAATATTGTGATTGGTTGTTCCATTGGTATGAAGAATCCAATTTTTAGGATGTTGAGTATTTCCCGTTCTCCCCGTTGTATATACAGGCCAAGCTGCATTATCACTCTTGCTGTAATATTCCTCTATTAAAGTCGGATTCTTTATATACGTAGATGTGACGTCTGTCCACGTCTGTGCCGACAGCGTACCTACGCCCAGCACTGCAAAAAGTATTGTAAAAAGTATTGCGAAAAGTTTATTTAGTTTTTTCATGTCTTTTATCTATTAGAAGGTTACAGTTTTTATATCCACTACACCTTCGCCCTCTTTGCAGAGAACCACGAATGCCGCCATAGAGATGGTGTTGTCAATAGTATGGTCGGTAAGTGTTGAATAGGTTTTAGTAGCAGTAGAGTGTACGTGTCCAGAGAAGTGTACGGGATTCTTGGTCTTGCTGATAATCTCCACCAGTTTATCCTTCTTCTGTGCAGCAGTAGTGTAAGCGCTTGCTTCATTGGGCGCAATAGTGTTGCCATTCTTGTTTTGGTCAAGCCACCAACGGTCACAGTCGTCGCCATAATTGAACGGATAGTGTTGCATCCATACAGCAGCCTTACCTTTGCGACCCTCTACATAAGTGTTCAGTGCGTCAATAATGCCGTCGGCAGCATAATAGGTGAGTCCGGAAGTTGAACTGCTTATAAGAACTTTTCCTGTATATGGCATTTGATACCAATAGGTCTGTCCACAATAGAAGTCTACCCCTTTGAATTCAAAAGCAAAAGGTTTTGGCTGTACATCACCATTGCTTTGCGTGAAAGTGGTGATTTCAAAATCTCCGTTTTCTGCAGCTGTTGCGTTTTGTTCTTCAATGATTGTCAGTGTGGTCTGGTCTGCACTTGCTCCCTCTAATGTTACACCTGTGGTCTCATCATCCCAAAGATAAGGAACAAAATCATGGTTACCTGCCATAGTGATGAAGGGGATGCCAGCTGTATTGAAACCAGCGATGGCATTCTTGAAGTCATCGCCCGAAGCCTTATCCGCATCCATGTCGCCAAGACAGAATACGATATCGGCAGTAGGTACAAAGCCCTTAGGACCTTTGTCGAAGGTTACGACCTTGCCGCCATCCTTACCCATGTTAACTACATTGCTGACAAAGGTCTGCATGTTGGCAACGGTGATACCATCATAGTCGTCCTGTGCCACGTGGGGGTCACTGAAGATAACAGCTGTGAAGTACTCGCCGGCGATGAAGCGGAACGAGTAGGCCTTGCCGGCGTAGACGAAGGTCTCGATCTCACCATCGGTGATGAAGGTCTTCGTGGGGTCAGGAGTTACGTTGGCTGCATCTACAGCAACGCCATCTACTTTAACGGCGGTGATGAAGCCACCGTTCAAATCAGTACCTGCGGGCAGCTGCACGAGTGTGCTGCCGTCGGTCATCGTGGACTCCGTAGCTGTTGTGGCGGAGTACGTGAACGTCATCTGTGCCCATCCGCTCGTGGCGAGCAGTGCGGCAGCGATGAGTCCGAGGAAACGTTTTTTGTTTTTCATTTCACTGTGTTTTTGGTTAATAATGTTGGTTATAATGAATATTTATTAGGCTTATTGCTTTTTTCTTCTTTTAGATCCTTCGACTACGCTCAGGATGACAGGAGAGGATGATGATAGGAGAGCAGGATGAGACAGGAGAATACAGACCCTCAACCGACATTCATGGCCACTGCAGCAGCAGGCGCACCTTTTCTGCTTCGGTGATGGCGATGGTGGTGCCGTGGCGTGGGGTGAAGATGTCGGTGTTGCTGGAGCTGCACTTGAAGGTGAAGTTCGTGAGGTCCTCGCTGGTGCAGTAGTCATACCGGCCATTGCTGTAGCAGTCGTACATGAGCACCCAGGTATCTGTGCCTATCAGCTGGAAGGCACACGAGCCCTCTACGGCATCGGCCGTCTGGTCCAGGTACTCGTTGTTGGGAGTCCACTCGCCATGCAGGGTCTCGGCCGTGGCCTTCTGTATGCCGTTGCCGTCGCCCTCGGTCTTGAAGAACATGTGGTACAGGTCGTCGTGCCACACGATGTCGGCATCGATGGTGTTGGCACCGTGGTCGTAGAGCAGCTGAGGCTGGGTGAGCTCGGTGAAGTCCGCGTTGGCATGGGAGTAGTATATCTTGTAGTGTGTGCCGCTCTCGCCGATGGTGTAGTATACCATGTACTTCTCCTCCTCGGGGTCGTAGATGGTCTGAGGTGCCCATACCTGGGTGAGGGTCTCGCGGTCGAAGCGGTCGGGCCACTTGTCGGGGAAGTCGATGGCGGTGTGTGTCCAGTCGATGAGGTTGCTGGAGCGCAGTTGCACGAGTGTGCTGCCATCGGGTAACGTGCTCTCCTCGGCCTCCAGACCGCCAGAGAAGGTGAAGCTCATTTGCGCATTAATCTCCAGGCTGACTATCACAGCAGAAAGGAGGAGCAGCATCCGGTTGTTTTTCATATAGTCTCATTTAAGTTTCGCAAGCTCAACTTGTGTCTTCCTAACCCTTGCTCTTGCGAAAGTTTATATAATTTTATTATATAGTCCTACATCAATCAGTCTCGCTGCACTACATTATGGTAAACACCAGCCCCCAAAGCACAAGAACCCAACCGAGGCTTCCCTATGCGTTGATTAACTGATTGTTAGTATATTGCCGTACAGTTAGTCTCTTGGATAGAGACCAGAGATTACCTGACAGCCT
>JAFXEF010000020.1 GCA_017520935.1 Bacteroidaceae bacterium
CAATTGTTCCACTAAAAAACGTATTATTATGATGATGAAAAGACAAACCAGTCCGTGGGCACGGATGAAAGCTCTGTTCGTGCTCCCAGTAGCCTTCGTGGCGGTAGCCGTAATCTCCTGCACTTCGCCGAAGGAGAAGAAGGCAGATGCTAAGCAAGAGAATGCTGATGTAATTGTAGAGACAAACGGAAAAGGCGACCCGTTGCTTGTACTCGTATTTCCTGACGGCACAGAAATGTATAAGATTGACGAAAGGAATTGGGTAGACAAGTACAATAATGACTCCAAGAGTTACCTTGCACAATTTAATCTCACTCAAATGAATATCGAGGCGGTTAAAGTCTTGAAAGAAGATGAAGCTAAATCCACATACGGTGAGCGTGCAGCAAATGGTGCAATGAAGTTCTATCTGAGAAATACGACTAAGAAAGAGGTGATGGATGCTATGTGGCAACATAAGGGCGAAGAGGAACCTTTGCAGGTTCAACTTATCAAGAAATCCGAAGATGGCTCAGTGTCCGTAGAATCTATAACAAAAGAATCTGACGGAGATGGCGAGTTTTCTGTATATGAAAGTACAAAGCCAGGTAGAGGAAGCTCTTCTGGGAACTCTGAAGATGGCGAAATCTTCCAAGTCGTAGAGGAACAACCCATGTTCCCCGGTGGTATGGGCGAACTTATGAAGTATCTGCAGAAGGAAATCAAATATCCCAAGGAGGCACAAGAGCAGGGTGTTCAGGGCCGTGTCATCGTGCAGTTCGTGGTGAACAAGGATGGCAGTATCACTGAGGCTAAGGTAATGAAGTCGGTTCATCCGCTCCTCGATGCCGAAGCCCTGCGTGTAATGGGTACCATGCCCAACTGGACACCCGGCAAGCAGAAGGGCGAGCCCGTACGTGTGCGATTTACACTGCCCGTGTCATTCCGCCTCTCAGGGGGGAGCACCGACAAGGCTCAGGAACCGGCCAAGGTTGCTCAGACGGAAAACGCAAGCAGCGGCGATGAGATTTTTCAAGTTGTAGAGAATATGCCCGAGTATCCTGGTGGTATGAGCGAACTGATGAAGTATTTGCAGAAGGAAATCAAGTATCCCAAGGAGGCACAAGAGCAGGGTAAGCAGGGGCGTGTCATCGTAGAGTTCGTGGTAGAGAAGAACGGCAGCATTACCGAGGCCAAAGTGATGAAACCCGTTGATCCGCTGCTCGATGCTGAAGCCTTGCGTGTAGTAAGCGCAATGCCCAACTGGAATCCCGGCAAGCAACGTGGCAAGGAGGTGCGTACTCGCTTCACCCTCCCCGTGACGTTCCGACTAAGCAATTAACAGTTCCACTAATCAAGCGACATTGTAAAACTATTTTCTTCATGATGCAATGTCCAATAGAGCGGGCACTTCCTTAAAGGAGTGCCCACTCCGTTTGTTCATATAGCTCTCTGATTATAAAAAACGCTCCGGAGTGTAAAAGAGGATTTTGTCGGGAATTTTCATCGGCTCGGAAAAAATATGAGTTCCTATGCGCTCAGAGAAAAGCCGTGCGTCACTTGTTGGGATTGGAGATTTTAGTTATTTTTGCACACAAAAGCATATACAACCCACAAAATAGTACACCAACCCGATGAGACTCCTGAGCAATATCAAAGCCGCATGGCGCAAGCTGATGCACAACGAGCAATTAAAAAAGAAACTCTATACCATCATCTTCGAGAGCGACACCCCGTTGGGCAAACTCTTCGATGTGGTGCTGATGGTGTGTATCCTACTGAGTATCTTCATTGTCATAGCCGAGAGCATCCAAGAGTGGCAACCCTATGTTGGCCCTTATCTGCGTGTGTTGGAGTATGTGTTCACTATCATCTTCACTGCCGAATACCTGTTGCGTCTCTACTGTGCACCGCGGGCAAGGGACTATGCCTTCAGCTTCTTCGGTATCATAGACTTGTTGGCTACGTTGCCCCTCTACATCACCTGGATATTCGGTTCGGCACGCTACCTGCTTGTCCTGCGCACCTTCCGACTCATCCGCGTGTTCCGTGTGTTCAAACTGTTCAACTTCCTCACCGAAGGGCACCTGCTGCTGCGGTCGCTCTATATGAGCAGCCGCAAGATAGGCGTATTCTTCCTCTTCATAGTCATCCTTGTCATTGCCATCGGTACACTGATGTATATGATTGAAGGGCAACGCCCTGGCACTCAGTTTAACAACATCCCCAACAGTATCTACTGGGCCGTAGTGACGATGACTACCGTAGGCTACGGTGACATTACTCCCGAGACACCCCTGGGACGTTTCCTTTCCGTGGTGGTCATGCTCATCGGATACACCGTCATTGCCGTACCTACAGGTATCGTCTCCGCTTCGATGATGCAGAGCAGCCGCGATGCACATAAGGAAGATGACGACGATGATGACGCGTTAAAAGACTCATCGGACAATGGAACCGACCGCAAATGGGAGACCATAGACAGCCGCTACATCATAGAACGGCCCTGGCTGACTGCCCGATGCGACCATGTGAAACTGCCCACCGGTGCCGAGATTCCCGAATACTATGTGTTGGAATATCCCGATTGGGTGAACGTGATAGCCCTGACCAAGGAGGGCAAGTTCGTCATGGTGCGCCAATATCGTCACGGATTGCAGGAGACACGCTACGAGCTTTGTGCCGGAGTGTGTGAGGAGGGCGAAGACCCGATGGAGGCCGCCAAGCGCGAACTGTATGAGGAAACGGGATATGCAGGCGGACAATGGAAACTGTGGATGACCATTAGCGCCAACGCCAGTACCATGACCAACCTTACCCATTGCTATCTGGCCACAGGCGTGGAGCGCATCACCGGGCAGCACCTCGAGGACACCGAGGATCTGAGCGTGCATCTGCTCGCCAAGAAAGAGGTGAAGCGACTGCTACAAACAGATGAGGTGCGCCAGTCACTGATGGCGGCACCGCTATGGAAATACTTTGCCAGGCATGGCTGAGCGGGCTACAGCAAAAACATATTCATTATAGGGTAATCTGCAAAAGCGGGCACATCCGAGATGGATGCGCCCGCTTCATTTATTGCATACGCTACTGAATTATTTCTTGTGGCGTTGCTGTTGTTGCTGTTGCAGCTTCTGCTGCTCCTCCAGCTCCTTTTGCATAGCCTCAAGGCGAGCCATCATGCTACTCTTCTTGACGGGCTTCTGCTGGTTCTTGGCATAGTTGGCCTCAAGCTGCACGAGCAGTTTCTTCTCGTCGATGGTTTGGCGGAGCACAAACATGATGATGATAGACGTGAGGGTAGAGATGAAGTAGTAGTAGTTAAGACCGGCTGAATAGTTGTTCAGCGCGAAGATGAAGATGACGGGCATCAAGAGCATCATCCACTTCATCATCTTCTGCTGCTGGGGATCGCCACCTGCGGGCTGCTGCTTCATCGTGTAGAGGGTGTTGAAGATGTTCACCGCACTGAAGAGGAGGCAGAAGAGCGAGATGTGGTCGCCAAGCAAGGGAAGGTCGAAGTTCCAGTGCAACAGGTCGTCGTATGCTGAAAGATCATCTGCCCAGAGGAATTTCTGTCCGCGCAACTCAATGGCGTTAGGCACGAAGAAGAATAGAGCCATCCACACGGGCATCTGTATCAAAGTGGGCAAGCATCCGCTCATGGGACTCACACCATACTTGCTGTAGAGCTGCATGGTCTCTTGCTGCTTCTGCAGGGCATCCTCGGGGTTGGGATACTTGGCATTGATCTTGTCGATGTAGGGCTTGAGCGCGCGCATCTTGGCCGTAGAGAGATACTGTTTGTAGGTGAAGGGGAATACGATGGCCTTCACGATGAGTGTGAGCAAGAGGAGCACGATACCCATGTTCATTCCCCATGAGTTGAGCCAGTCGAAGAGGTACACCACGAAGAAGCGGTTGACCCAGCGAACGATAGGCCATCCGAAGTAGATGAGTTTGTCGAGGTCGAGATCCTTGCCACTGGTAGAGAGGCGGCTGCTCTCCTTGAGTGTCTGGAACTGGTTGGGGCCATAGTAGAACTGGAAATCTGAGGCTTTTTCGCCTAAGGGGTCGAAGAATACGGTAGTCTCGGCTGTCATGTTCTTGAGGTAGCCGCTGCCTTCGTTGATGGGCGATGAGCTCACCTCGGCACTCTTGAACTCCTGGTCGGCGATGAAGATGCAAGAGAAGAATTGGTCCTTGAAGGCTATCCAGTCGAGGTTGGCCAGTTCTTCGGTCTCGGCCTTCATCTCGTTCAGATGGTCGGTGCCCTTACCGTTAATCTTATAGGTGAGGGTGGCGTAACGCTGCTCGAAGGTGTATCCCTTCTCCTGTTGGCGTACACGCTGCTCCCAATCCACGTTCATCGTCTTCATCGATGAGGGGAAGAAGTTCTGCATACCGTGAGCCTGTACGCTGAGATTGAGCATATAGCTCTCGGGGAGCAGGCGGTAGCTGAAGTCGATGTAGCCGGCTCCGTTGGTGGGGAGGCGGAACACGAGGGTCGTGTCAGATACCTCGATGGGTTGGAAGTAGAGTTTCGAGGTGACGATATTCTCATTCTTGCCGTCGAGCATGAAGCTGAGGCTCTCGTCGTCCTGATTGAAGAGCTCTACGGGCAATCCCTCCTGGTTGTTGTAGTCCTTGAGTATGGCTGAGGTGACGCGTGCACCACGGTTCGAGAAGGTGAGGTGCACCAGCTCGTTCTCCAATGTGAAATTTTGCTCTTCGCCTTGTGCGGCAAGGAAGAGGGCAGAGGTGCTGTCCTGCAACAGGGTTTGGTTGTAGCGTGCTTCGACCATCGACTCATCAAGCTGCTTCTGTGCTTCAACGGTAGCGATAGAGTCCTGCATGGCGCGCATGCGTGCCTGTTCGGCAAGTTGCTCCTCAGTGGGCTGGTTAAGGTAGATGAAACCTACCATCACGGCAAATATCAGTACCCAGCCGATGATTGTGCTTTTGTTGTTGTTCATTCTTCTTTCTTGTTACTTTCTGTTATCTTATTATTACTAATAGTAAGCGCAGACAGCGTCTGCGCCTACCAGAAATCAGTTCTCAAAATATAATTTCTCAATTCTTCTCAATCGCTGCCTTGATGAATGCAAGGAACAGGGGATGAGGTTTGAGTACGGTGCTGTTGTATTGGGGATAGTACTGCACACCGATGTACCAAGGATGTTCCGATACCTCAACGGCCTCCACGAGCTTGGTGTCGGGGTTGATACCCACGCACTTCATGCCGGCTGCTTCGAGCTGCTCCTGATACTTGTTGTTGAGTTCGTAGCGGTGGTGGTGGCGCTCCTGGATGCAGTTCACACCATATATCTCCTTGAGCTTGCTGCCCTCGATGAGTGCGCAGTCAAAGTTACCCATGCGCATGGTGTCGCTGAGGTGAGCCTTCTGCTCCTCCATAATGTCGACGATGTTGTTGGGAGTGGTCTCGTTCATTTCGCGTGAGTTGGCATCGGCGATGCCGAGTACATTGCGGGCAAACTCTACCACCATGCACTGCATACCGAGACCGATGCCGAAGGTGGGGATGTTGTTCTCACGGGTGTAGCGGGCCACGATGTTCTTGCCCTCGATGCCACGCTGGCCGGCTCCGGGACCTATGATGACACCGTCCATGCCTTCGAGTGTCTTGACTACATTCTCTGCTGTGATGTTTTCGCTGTTGAAGAATTGCATCTTCAGCTTACGGTTATTGTATGTGGCAGCTTGTGAGGCTGCTTCGAGGATTGACTTGTAGGCATCCTGCAGGTCGTACTTGCCTACGAGGCCGATGTGTACCTCTTCGGTAGCTTTGGCACGGCGGTCGAGGAACTCCTTCCAGGGACCGAGAGCGGGCTTGGGACCCGGTGTAATATCGAGTTTGCGCAGGATGATGTCGTCCATACCTTGATTCTGCAATAATACGGGTACTTCATAGATAGTAGAGGCATCGATTGACTGGAATACGGCGTTGGCATCCACGTTGCAGAAGAGGGCGGTCTTCTTCTTCAGGTCTTCGGGCAGTTCGTGCTCTGTGCGCAGTACCAATACGTCAGGTTGGATACCGAGCGACTGCAACTTCTGTACCGAGTGCTGTGTAGGCTTGGTCTTCAGCTCGCCGGCTGCTGCGAGGTAGGGCACGTAGGTAAGGTGTACGCAGAGAGCATTGCGGCCGAGCTCGAACTTGAGCTGGCGTACACTTTCCATGTAGGGCAGCGACTCGATGTCGCCCACGGTACCGCCAATCTCGGTGATGATGAAGTCAAACTGAGATTTGGTGCCGAGTGCCTTCACGTTGCGCTTGATTTCGTCGGTGATGTGTGGCACTACCTGGATGGTCTTGCCGTGGTATTCGCCACGGCGCTCACGGTCGATGACACGCTTGTAGATGCGTCCGGTAGTAATGTTGTTGGCCTTGGTCATGTTCACGCCGAGAAAACGCTCGTAGTGGCCGAGGTCGAGGTCGGCTTCGTGTCCGTCAACGGTCACATAGCATTCGCCATGCTCGTTGGGGTTGAGTGTGCCGGGATTTATGTTGATATACGGGTCAAACTTCTGGATAGTCACATTGTAGCCGCGGGCTTGCAGTAACTTGCCGATTGATGAAGAAATAACGCCTTTCCCAAGTGAAGAGGCCACACCGCCAGTCACGAAGATGTACTTTGTCTCTGCCATAACACAAAAAGTTTATAAGTTCTGTATTAAAATTTCCAAGCTGCAAAATTAGTCATTTTTGGGGAAATGCGGACAACAAAGAGGCAATTAGTTTCTGAAAAAAATAAAAAAAACAGCATAAAGCGTGTCGGCATGGTGCAGACTATTGTAAAAATATGTATCTTCGCAATCAATTTAATCAAAATTAAGGAAATGATATTTATGAAAAGACTATGTGTGTTGGGCTGCCTGCTGGTGTGCTGTTTGGGATGGATGAGGGCTCAGACTGTAGAGACTGATTCGCTGATACAAACAGTCGTGCTGCCTGACTCGACTCAAATCATAGTGGCAGACTCGGTTAAGATGGTGGCTGACAGCATCTCACCGGCTGTGGCAGATACGCTCTCTTTGGTTGCAGCCGATAGTCTCAGTGTTGCCGCTGATTCGATAGCCATTACCGACTCCATTACTTACAACTTTCGTCTGCAACCCATAGACTCTACCGCATTGATTATGGAAAAGGTGAAGGCGGTGACCGATATGATCTCTGCCCGAGCACTGCTTGATGCTCAGATGGTGAAGGAGGTATTCTCCGATACGGCTATAGTGAATAAGTATAACCGCCTGCTCGATAAGATGGTGCGTGAGTATGATTCGGAGGTAGCAGCTGTTGCGGGTGAAGATTCCACTCATTTCAACTCCTATTTCTTCCGTCTCTTTGCTCCACTCACGTTGTATAAGACCCCTGTGAGCCGTGCTATGCAGGTGAAACCTTCAGTGGCTATAGATGAGGAAGATAGCATCCGGCAGGCATTGATGGTCAGTGGCCGTGACCTGCGCCTGTTGCATGAGCTCGACCGTGTGTTGCTGAACATCTACCTGACATCGCCCGATCGGGTGCTGATGACTGAAGATTCACTCCGGGCCAATCAGAGTGTCTCGGTAGAGGTTATCAAGGGTAGTACGGATAATGTAAAGCTGGATGTGCCTGTGAATATCACGTTGCCCCAGGGCGATGGCGAAAAGGCTGCGATAGCTACCGATATGGTGGTACATAAACCCAATTTCTGGCGCACGAAGGGTGCCTTCTCTACCCAGATGACAGAGTCGTTCTTTTCGCCCAACTGGTATCAGGGAGGAACGAACAACATCAACGTGCTCTCTACTATGCGGCTTGAGGCCAACTACAACAACAAGAAGAAGATACAGTGGGACAACAAACTGGAGGCTCGTATCGGTTTCTACCAGAATCAAGGAGCGGAGATTCAGTCGAACCAAGACATGTTGCGTATGACCTCGAAGCTCAACCTCAAGGCTGTCCGCAGTTGGAACTATACGGTAGAGGCACAGGGCGAAACACAGATGATGCAGCATTTCAACGGAGACAATACCTTGAAGTCCCGCTTCATGACCCCGTTCAACGGTTCGCTCACCGTCGGTATGGACTTCAAGAAAAACTTCAAGAATGGTAGCGTCTCTATCTTCCCCGGTCCTCTGTCCTATAAGATGACCTATGTGGCTATCAAGGATAAAGCACCAAGCTATGGTGTTGAGAAGGGGCGCGTCCGCAACGATATCGGTTCGAAACTGGAGGTGAACTTCAACTATAACATCACGAAGAACATCAGCTATCGCACTCGTTTCTACTACTATACTCCGTATGACTACGTGCAGATGGATTGGGAAAACACCTTCAACTTCCAGGTGAGCAAGTATATCTCCACTACACTTTTCTTCCACACCCGTTTCGATGATCATGTGGCACGCAACGACGATTGGGGCTTCTTCCAGTTCAAGGAGTACCTGACCTTCGGTCTCAACTACTCGTGGTAAGAGAGAACTTGGAGTTTAGTGCTTGGCGTGACTCCGATATTATTTTAGATGAAAAAGGTGCCCGTCATTGACAATATCCACGTCAATGGCGGGTCGATCCGCTATTGCAGACATCTTTCCCAAAGGTTCTGAATTTTATCTCGTCACTGACGGCAAGCGTTGGTCGTCAGTGATGACCGAAATTAGGCATCACTTATGCTTCGGCTAATCTTAACTTACGCTTCAGCGTACCGTGAGTTAATGCCGCACCTGCGGCAACCTTCCCGAGCACCTGCTCCAATGCCGTGCCGCACCTGCGGCAACAGGCGGGCACGCCTGTGACAATATGTTTTTTCTGCACGACATATTTTATATCCCAAGGTTTGGTATATACGTACCAAGCCTTGGGATGTACGTACCAAAGCTTGGGATATACATACCAAGCTT
>JAFXEF010000021.1 GCA_017520935.1 Bacteroidaceae bacterium
CAAGATGGTGCTAAAGCACACTCCTTGGTGAAGCTAAAGCTTCAGTCGTCGCAAGCAACGCTATCATATCGCGTTGCTGTCTATTTCTTGAAGACCTTGCAGATTATTGAGAGTGGCTTTGTAGATGCCTTCGTCGTCAGTCTTCCACGATGTAAGAAAAACTTAGATTCTAACTTCTATTTTTATACACATAATTGGCTCGAAAACCAAACAACTTTGCTATCTTTGTACCCGAATTATAGTATTAACGATAAAAACGAATTGCCTATGAAGTGAAAACAACGGAGCGGACGCTTATGATGAGAGTTTAGTGGCGCGATAGCGTTACGGCTCTCCCAATCAAGTTAATTAAACTAATTTATTAACCGAAAAGCGTTCCATTCGTTCTTGACATATTGATATGGAGCTTTTAGCTCTTGTTCTCTCTATCTTGAATACCGCCAATTTTCAACGTTCGAGAACAAGTGGACTGAAAGTTCACACCATTTGGGTGTGGACTATTCTTTACTTGTTGAACGTGCGGGTCACTTGGCGGTAACCTAAGATAGAGGCGAGTAACGGATGGTTTCACGCCTTTTTCTTATTCTATATAGCACATGAATACTCAACGTAGCATTCTGCTGTTCTTATGTATGACATTGTGTGTCATTGGATTTGCAGAAACTTATACATTAGGTATTGGAATACCAAAATATCTTTCTCCTACTCCTCCTATGGGATCATTATATAGTTCCAGTTGGTATTGTGATAAAGAGGAAATAGGGATGACGCTTTGTAAGGATGATAATGATGAACATACCATAGGTGTCAAAATCGTTATTAATTCTTACTTTGAAGGAACTGCCATAATCGAATGCGGATATGTTTATATATACCAATATGAGTCGTATGGTAAATTGTATACTAGGACTGGTACCGGTACAACAAAGTATTATATCAGGTGTGGTGATGATCCTATACCACCAACAGAAATACGTCTACCAGAAAAAGATACAATGACAATATATGAATCTTTAACCTTAAAACCTACTATAATTCCAGCCAATGCAAATGCATATATAATTCTTACGTGGACATCAAGTGATACGTCTGTAGCAACGGTAAATTCGTCAGGGGTGGTTACACCTACAGGCTTTGGAAATACAAACATAACAGTTAGAACAAAAAATAATCTATCGGCGACATGTACCGTTACGGTGGAGAAGATAAATGCTACAAGTATATCTGTCATTTCTTCTAAAAAGATTATTTATGGTGATAGCGAAAAGCTCCGGTATAATATCTATCCAAGTAATTCGAACAATACCATCGTTTGGTCATCAAGTGATGAAACCGTAGCCAGTGTAACTCAAGAAGGGGTAGTGACAGCAAAAAAAGCAGGGTCTACAAATATTAAGGTGGAGACAGATAATGGCAAATCGGATGTTTGCACAGTGACCGTCCCGCCTTTACCTGATCAAATCACATTGCCACAAATGGCAGAGGTGAATCTGAATAAAAAAGTGCAACTTAATGCTCGGTTTGTACCAACGAACGCATTGGATCACTTACTTTGGGATTCTGATAATAAGGAGATTGCTACGATTGATGAAAGTGGAATAATTACGGGACATAGTGTAGGACAAGCAAGAATAACCGTTCGGGGAAAGAATGCCACGGGCGTTTCTACAACATGTGTAGTGAACGTGATAGAACCGGAGTACAAGCTGATTGTATGGGCAAAAGATGGCAGCAAGGCTTCTTATCGGCTTAACGAACGTCCGATGTTGACTTATAGTGATGGTAATATTGTACTTTCTACAACAGAAACTATTGTGGAATACAATGCAATGGATATTAATAAATATACATTTGAGGAACTTGATGACAATACCAATATAGTGCCACCACAGACAATAAGCTCTGCAGACACTCATTTGCTTCAACAAGGGGAGACTGTTTTGTTAGAACAATGCGAGCCTCATTCTATAGTACAGATTTATGCAATTAATGGAAAACTGATTGATTCGTATACCATTGGTGGAGACGGGACATTACAGATTTCTATAAGCCAATACCCTAAGGGCACATATCTCATCAAGACAAGACATTTGACTCATAAAATAGTAAAACGATGAAAATATCAAGAACAACAGCATTCCTTGTATTTGCAGCAAATATCTTTTGTTTGCAGGCACAGACTATTAGCATTCACAAAGTGGATGGAACTAAATTGGAATACCATTGCGGTGAGGTAGATAGTATCGTCAATTATCAAATAATGCCCGAAACCGAGACGCGTGAAGCAGTCGATTTAGGATTGAGTGTTCTGTGGGCTACATGTAATGTGGGAGCAGATAAGCCTTTCCAGGGAGGAAATAAATATGCCTGGGGAGAAACTGAACCTAAGGAAGAAGGTAAACTTGTCAACTCATGGTATTATAATGATTTTGATTATACCTCAAATCGTGAGTTAGGTTCGGATATCTCAGGAACGATTTATGATGCAGCTCATTTTGAATGGGGAGGAGATTGGAGAATGCCCACTCAAAAAGAGATGGAGGAGTTGGTGACTAATTGCACATGGGATTGTACAAACCTTGGTAATGTCTACCTTTTTAAGGTTACGGGAAATAATGGTAATTATATATTTCTACCAATCCCTGATTATTACTATGATGACGATTCAGTGTCATCAGCACATCAGTATAGTGGAGATTATTGGACAAGTACGGCAACAAGACATTCTTCATACCTTTCGCTAACAGGTTATTATAGTGTTTTTGGGAGGTTTTCCAAGAAGTCAGTTCTTTTTTTTGATGGTTTGCGCTTCTCTGTCATGTACATTCGTCCTGTAAAAAATAAATAAAGAGATACATTATGGTGACTAAAATACGAAAAATATTGTTGATTGCAGTTATATCAATAATACATGCTCCAAGCATATGGGCACAAGGTGTAATAATATATAAGTCAGATGGCACAACTGATAGATTATCTTATGCCGCAATAGATAGTATTGTGACATATGCAGATTATAAAGACGAAGGGGGCGGCCAAGAGGAGGAAGATGGCACCTATGAAGCCGTTGATTTAGGGCTTAGTGTCAAATGGGCGACGTGTAATATCGGAGCAACTTCTCCTGAACAGTACGGAGATTATTTCGCTTGGGGAGAAACAGAACCTAAATCAGATAGTAGCTATTGTTTTAAAACGTATTCATATTGGACAGATTTTAATAATGATGGAAAGAAACAAAATGATGAATATACCAATATAGGATTTAATATCTCGAAAACTCAATATGATGTAGCTACTGTAAAATGGGAGAACGGTTGGCGTATGCCTACCGATGAAGAAATAGAAGAGTTGGGCCGCAAGTGTACAAGGGAATGGATTTCTGTTAATGGTATATATGGATATAAAATGACAGCATCCAATGGAAACTCTATATTCCTTCCTGCAGCAGGACTCTATGGAAAGAATGGCAGGATTAGCGATTACGAAGAAGAGGGAGTTTATTGGTCAGCATCAACTGAAGACAACACCATGATTAAAACCATCCTTATAAGTAAAGGATATTATGCTTTTATCTCAGAAACAGAGCGTAGTTTCGGGCTTCCAGTTCGCCCTGTCAGAGATTAGGAAACATTCCGTCACGGCGGATATGCCTTATCCGCCGTGACTGAGTATTAGGGTCTTTGACCCACAATAGCCTCAAAGGGGTCAGAGCCCCCTACCTCTACACCCTCGGATATTGGATATCCGAGTGGACGGAAGGTCGTCTTCCCTTGAGCTACTTTTTTATTGTAGCTTACGTTTCGGCTTATCGTAACTTAAGACTGGCACCTGTCTTAACTTACGCCTCGTAGTTGCCTCAAGGCTTGCGGGTGCTATTCTATATTCCCACCGTGGGAATATAGAATATGTCGGGATACGTGATGAAATACTGCACTCGCTGTGAAATATTCAAGTAAACTTGACACTTTACTCGCTTATCCGTATCTTTATGGCTTCGCCAAGAAGATACTTTCACTCGCTTTGAAAAATATCCAAGACCTGCCTTAGCACTTGGCTTGTCCAAGAAGCTTGATATTTCTCGCTCGTTTATCCGTATCTTTATGACTTCGTCAAGAAGATACTCTCGCTCGTTGCAAAATGTTCAAGGACTGCCTTAGCACTTGGTTTTTATCCAAGAAACTTGACACTTTACTCGCTTATCCGTATCTTTGCAGTAAAATCGCGAAACCAAACATCTATGTATACCGTAATTATAGTAGAGGACGTAAAGCTGGAGCTGAAGGGTACCGAAGAGATATTCCGTAATGAGATACCTGAGGCACAGGTGATAGGGACGGCCATGACAGAAGAGGAGTTTTGGCCCCTTATGGAGCAGCAACTGCCCGATATGGTGCTGCTCGATCTGGGATTGGGTGGCTCCACCACCATCGGGGTATCTATCTGCCGCACTGTCAAACGGCGTTATCCCGCGGTGAAGGTGCTCATATTCACCGGTGAGATACTCAACGAGAAGCTGTGGGTAGATGCTCTTGATGCCGGTGCCTGCGGCATTGTGCTCAAGACGGGCGAACTCTTGACGCGCACCGAGGTGCAGAGCGTGATGGAGGGGAAGCAGCTGGTGTTCAATCAGCCTATATTGGAAAAGATTGTGGCCCGTTTCCGGCAGGCTGTGAATGGGGAGACTATGCGTAACCGTGCTACCATAGCATACGATATAGATGAATATGACGAATGCTTCTTGCGCCATCTGGCTTTGGGGTATACAAAGGATATGATTGCCTCGTTGCGTACGATGCCCTTTAGCCCCAAGTCTTTGGAGAAGCGGCAGGCCGACCTCATAGCCCGCCTCTTCCCTGAGGGAGAGCAGCGCGGGGTCAATGTCACCCGGCTTGTGGTGCGGGCTATAGAACTGAATATCATTGAACCTGATAAGTTGGTGGCAGATGATTGACCTGTTCGCTACTTTCTACCTGATATTGTTGGTGTTGCTGATGCTGTTCTCGTGGATAGCCAGTGCCTATGGTCTTGTGTTGCCGGGTGGTGAGGTGGTTCCCAGCCTGCTTGGTGCCGATAGCCTGCGTTGGTTTGTGCGGCATAGCGTAGAGAACATTGCCGCTGCTCCTATAGTGCCGGTGGTGCTTGTGCTGATTATGGTGGGGGCGGTACGCAGCTGTGGAGTGGTGCAGGGCGTGGGGTGTCTTGTGCGGGGGCGCCAACGTTTGCCTTTGTCGCGTCGGCAACAGTATGCTATGCGCATTGCCTTAGCCGTATTGGGTGTGTGCCTGCTGATGGTCGGGTGGGGCATAGCTGCTCCGGGTGGAAACTTGCTGAGTGTCACCGGGCGTATAGCAGGAGGTCCCTTGTCGGGCGGATGGCTTTTTATACTTCTCCTATTGGTGTGTGTGCCTTGCTGGGTCTACGGACGTGTGTCGGGCTTGTGGCATACGGAGCGCGATGTGATCGATGCTTTTACTGCCGAGATAGCCCGTTGCTCAGGCTACTTCGTTACGCTCATCGTTGGTTCGCAGCTGGTGGCAGCTATGCATTATGTGCATGTTCCCGATTTGTTGGGGTGGGGTGACGGAGCGGTAACGGTGTTGTCGGCTATCGTATATGGCCTTCCTTTAGTGGCGGAAATAGCCAGAAGCGACAGTAATAAAAGATGAATGGAGAGCCACTGACGACTGAGGCATTGCAGGAACGTCTCTCGGGGCGTCTTGCCAAGGAACTGACGTTGGCTGTTGCCCGCGAAGCAATGGCCGATGCGTCAGTACTCGATGCACTGCTCCTCTTTGTATATGAGGGTGGCGACCCCTTGCGCTGGCGTGCTGCCTGGGTATTGGAGAAGGTGAGTGAGCAACGGCCTTCGCTGCTTGTTGCCGAGCATGGCAGGATAGTGGCCTTGGCGATGCGTACGGACATTCCTGACGGCCTTCGCCGTCTGCTGTTAAGCATCATGCATAATATGCCCGATGCACGGGTGCTGGATGTGGAGTTGTTCAACTTCCTGTTAGAAACGATGCTTGACCTCAAGGTGCCGCCCGGGGTGCAGTCGTTGGCCATGAAACTGGCCCATCGCATGAGCCGTACGTATGATGAGCTGCATGAGGAGTTCCTCTGTGTGGTGCGCAATATGGAGCTTGACTATTACTCGGCAGGAGTGCGCTCGGTGGTGCGGCATTGTATGAAAAAGAGATAGAATATGAATATGGGTAGAAAGATAATAGAAATAGTGGGTGGGGTAACGCGCCATCCGGCCTATCGGATGAACAAGCCGATTGATTTTGTTCTCAACGAGGGTGAGCAACTCGCCATCGTGGGGCCCAACGGTAGCGGCAAGACGATGCTGGTGAACACGATTACAGGCCGTTATCCGCTGCTGATGAACGAGGTGCGCTATGATTTCGGTGACGGCAACAGACGTATGGTGTGTGAGAATATACACTATATCGCTTTTCGTGACAGCTATGGCGACCACGACCCCAGCTACTATTACCAGCAGCGTTGGCACTCGCAGGATGTGGAGCTTTCGCCTACGGTGAGGGAGCAGTTTGAGTTTGGTGCCAATGCCGTGAACGAGGCATTGCGGGAATCGCTGTTCCGTGATTTCGCTGTTGACGTATTGATGGATAAGCTGTTGGTGATGCTGTCGAGTGGCGAGCTGCGTCGTCTGCAGATCGTGAAGGCATTGATGACCTCTCCTCGCGTACTCATCATGGATAATCCCTTCATCGGACTCGATGCCGGGATGCGGCATCAGTTGTACGAACTCCTGAAACGGCTTGTCAATGAGCGTGGGCTGCAGCTCATACTCGTGCTTTCGCGAGAGGACGAGATACCCGACTTCGTGACCCATGTGGTGCCTGTATGCAATAAGGTGGTGGGTGAAAAGGTGGAGAAGAGCCTCTTCCCCATAGCCTCAGGCGTAAGTGACGATGCCGGTGAAGTGGCAAGTGAAGTGGCAAGTGGGGTGGCGCATGGAGGCGATGGCAAGGAGGCCATCATTGAACTTCACGATGTGACCCTTCGGTATGGCGAGCGCGTAATATTCGGGAATCTCAATTGGACGGTATGTCGTGGCGAGCGCTGGGCACTGCACGGGAGGAACGGAAGCGGCAAATCGGCCCTGCTGTCGCTCATCTGTGCCGACAACCCCCAATCATACGCCTGCAACATCAGTCTTTTCGGACAGCGCAGAGGTATGGGTGAGAGCATCTGGGACATCAAACGACGCATCGGTTACGTGTCGCCCGAAATGCACCGTGCCTATCTGAAGGATCTGCCCTCTATAGAGATTGTAGCCTCGGGTCTGCATGACAGCATTGGACTCTACAAGCGGCCACGTCCTGATCAGATGGGTGTGTGCAAGGAGTGGATGCGGGTGTTTGGAATCGAAGAGCTGGCCGAACGCACGTTCCTCACCCTCTCCAGCGGTGAGCAGCGATTGGTGCTTCTGGCACGTGCTTTCGTGAAGGATCCCGAGTTGCTTATCCTTGACGAACCGCTCCACGGACTCGACACGCAACGTCGTGAACAGGTGCGGGGTGTCATCGACCGGTTTTGCGCACGTCCCGAGAAGACGCTTGTCATGGTGACACACTATCCGGAGGAGCTGCCTTCGTGCATTACATGTCACAAGAAATTATGAAATCGTTTGCATTTCTCACAACGTTATTGTAATTTCGCAGCAACTAATGTTTCTAACTGTAAAATTGTAATTGCATGAAAGCTTTGAACAAAGAAACGGCGCAGAAGACCATCCGTCCCGAAAAGGTGATTCAGTTTGGCGAGGGAAATTTCCTTCGCGCTTTTGTGGATTGGATTATCTTTAACATGAACGAAAAGACCGACTTTAACGGTAGCGTAGTGGTGGTACAGCCCATCGAGAAGGGTATGATTGATATGCTCAACGGGCAGGACTGTCTCTATCACGTGAATCTGCAAGGGCTCGACAATGGAGAGCCTGTAAATAGCCTGACCAAGATTGATGTCATCAGCCGTGCACTGAACGCCTATACGCAGAACGATGAGTTTATGCGTCTGGCCGAGCAGCCTGAGATGCGCTTCGTCATCTCCAACACTACGGAAGCTGGTATCGCTTTCGATCCCGCCTGCAAGCTTACCGACAAGCCCGCCTCGTCATATCCAGGCAAGCTCACCCAGCTCCTCTATCATCGCTACGAATACTTCAAGGGCGATATGACCAAGGGACTCATCGTGTTCCCCTGCGAGCTTATCTTCCTCAATGGTCACAAGCTCAAGGAGTGTATCCTCCAATATATCGAGTTGTGGAACCTCGGTGAGGGCTTCAGAAACTGGTTCCTCAACGCTTGCGGGGTGTATGCTACACTTGTAGACCGCATTGTGCCGGGATTCCCCCGTAAGGAAATCGATGCCATCAAGGCCAAGCTCGACTATGACGATAACATGGTCGTCCAGGGTGAGTTCTTCCACCTCTGGGTCATCGAGGCTCCTGCCGAGATTGCCAACGAGTTCCCTGCCGACAAGGCTGGACTGAACGTCCTCTTCGTACCTTCCGAGGAACCCTATCACGAGCGCAAGGTGACTCTCCTCAATGGCCCCCACACCGTGCTTTCGCCCGTAGCCTATCTTTCGGGAGTCAATATCGTGCGCGATGCCTGTCAGCACCCTGTCATCGGCAAATATATCAACAAGGTAATGTATGAGGAGCTGATGGAGACCCTCAACCTCCCCAAAGAGGAGTTGCTGAAGTTTGCCGGCGATGTGCTCGAACGCTTCGTCAATCCCTTCGTAGACCATCAGGTCACCAGCATTATGCTCAACTCATTCCCCAAGTACGAGACACGCGACCTTCCCGGCCTGAAGACCTATCTTGCCCGTAAGGGTGAACTTCCCAAAGGCCTCGTGCTCGGTCTTGCTGCCATCATCACCTATTATAAGGGTGGTGTGCGCGAAGACGGTGCAGAGATTGTGCCCAACGATGCCCCCGAGATTATGGCATTGCTCAAGGGACTGTGGGCAACAGGCGACACCCGCAAGGTAGCCGAAGGCGTACTTGCCGAAGAAAGCATCTGGAAGAGCAACCTCAACGCGATTCCCGGTCTGACAGACCTGGTAGTGACATACCTCGACAGCATCCAGTCAGTAGGTATGCTTGAGACTGTGAAGGCCATTCTTTGATAAGGGACTTGTGAGAATAGGATAGGGAGGATGTCGGAGCCTCCCTATTCTTATTATTATTCGGCTAAGGACTTCGGCTGTAGGAATAATTCTGTAACTAACAATAAAAGTTAAAGTTTGGAGCAAAGTGTGTTCTTTTGTACATGTGTGTTGACAAATAAGATTCTTTGTTGTATTTTTGCAGATATTTATACGATTTTACTGTTTCCCGCTGATGCTTGGTGGTCGTAAGAAGATTGTGCTGTCGGGTGTGATAGCAATGATAGGTATGTTTTTTGTATCCTGCTCCTCGGAGGGTAGGAGCAACCTTGCACTATATACCGTGGAGCGTGGGGCGTTTGATGATGTGTTGCGGATAGAGGGATTCACCGAATCGGTTAGCTCTATCTCGCTCACTTGTCCGCAGGATGCTGACGGAAGTATCGAGTACCTGGTGGAAAGCGGTACAATGGTTAAGAAAGGCGATACGCTATGCATCATTGATGACCCGAGAATAGAAGAGCGGTATGAGAACTGGATGCTGTCGCTGGAGAATGTATATGCTGATTTCGAGTCGGCCAAAGCAAATGCCAAGATGGAGTTGGCGTTGCTCGAAGCCCAGGTAAGGACCAATGAAGCTGAGACGCTGATTGCTGGTCTTGACTCGGTTCAGCTGCTGTATCTCAGCCCTACCGAACGACGCATCAAGGAGCTGCAGATGGAGCAGGCTGTCATCAATCGCTCGCGACTGGCCAAGCAGATAACGGCACAGAAGGCCATCCAGCAGGCTGACATAAAGAGAATAGAGAGCCAGATATCACAAGTGGAACGACGGGTGGAGAAGCAACGGAAGCTGCTGGAGTCGCTCGTTATCCTGGCACCGAAGGATGGATTGGCTATCCGTGCCCGCCGATGGCCCTGGAGTACTCAGACGTGGCTTGTGGGTGATAATGTATGGGATGGGCGTGCGGTGGTCACGATGCCTTCGGTAGATAGTGTGAAGGTGCTTATCTATGCGCAGGAGACGGAATACAAGCGTATCGACGTGGGCGACTCGATAGAGTATACCTTTGATGCGATGCCCGAAAACCGGGCATGGGGCCGTATCACCAAACTGTCGCCGATGGGGCTGAAGCGTACCGAGGGTTCTGAGGTGAAGACTTTCGAGATAGAGGCCTCGGTAGACTCACTCCTGCAACCGATTGACCCGGGTCTCAGTGCCAACTGCCGTGTCTACTTGCAACATGTGCCTGACACGCTCGTGGTGCCTACCGTATGTGTGTATCACCGCGACTCGACCAATGTGGTGTATGTGCGTAAGGGAAAGAAATACGAAGAACGCGAAGTGAAACTCTCTATCACCACACCCAGGAGTTCGGTTATTGCCGAGGGACTGCATGAAGGAGAACAGATAACACTGATAAAACCTGACGACAAACATATCTTATGATGGTAAACTATAGAATCAAGGGACTGGCCGCAATGCTCTGTTGCATAGGAGCGCTTGCCGTATCGTGTGGCAAGAAGACCGAGACACAGGTGCCCGAAGCAAAAGTGACGAAAGGCGTCTTCTATATAGATATATATGAAGAGGGAGAAATCGAGGCCGTCAACTCCATTAACCTCTCGTCACCTAACATCCCGTGGCGGTTTGGCAATCTGAAGATATCAAACATCGTGACTGATGGCGATGAGGTGCAGGCGGGCGACACGGTCATTACTTTCGATCCTGCCGAGGTGCGCAAATCGATTCTCGACTATGAAGACCGCTTGATAGTGAGTAATGCTGAGTTGGAAAAAATGCTGGCTCAACACGAACTGCAGATGGAGGAACTCAGTGCCGACTATGAGGTGACCCGTATCAGCCACGAGATATCACGTATGCAACTCGAATCGGCTTCGCACGAGAGTGAAATCAAGAAACGCGAAATCCAGCTCAACCTGGAAAAGGCCGATATCTCGTTGGCCCGTGCCAAGGAGCAGATAGAGAACCGCCGGCGTATACAGGCTGAAGAGGTGAAAAAGAAGCGCCTCTCTATCCGTCAGGACGAGGAACGTCTGGAGGAAGCGCATAACACGCTCAATAAACTGTTTGTTGTTGCTCCCTCTCCCGGTATCGCTATCGTATCGCGCAACTACAGCACCAATACCAAGTATCAGGCTGGAGACCAATGCTGGTCGCAGCAGCAGCTTATCCAGTTGCCCGACCTCTCTAAACTGAAGGCCAAGGTGAATATCAATGAGGTGGACATCTCGCAGGTGACCAAGGGACTGAAGGTGCAGATACGCCCCGATGCCTTCTCGGACAGCACATTTACCGGAACCGTGACCACGGTGGCCAACTTGGCACAGAATAAGGACAACAAGTCGAAGATTAAGGTGTTCCCCGTAGAGATTGTTATCGACCAGTACAATAAGAACCTGTTGCCGGGGCTTACGGTAAGTTGCCGAATCATTGTTGATGAGCTTAAGAATGTGTGTTATGTACCTCTCGAAGCACTGTACATGGAGGGTGGCAAGAGTTACGTCTACAAGAAAACGATGGGTGGATACGAGAAGGTAGAGGTGCAGACCGGACGTGCCAACTCGGACTATATCATCATAGAGTCGGGGCTTGATGAGGATGACACCGTGGCACTTACCGATCCTACGGTGATGGCCAAAAAGGATAAGGAGGAGAATAAGTGATGAGACGTATTGCTATATGTTTATTGTTGCTGCCCCTCCTGGCGGCTTGTAAGGGTGGCCTTCAGGGTGGCGACGATGCTGCTGAGTATAAGAGCACGGCCATTGTGGAGACGGGCGAGCTTTCGGCAGTGCGCACCAAGGCTTTCGTGATGCCCCGTTTCGGACGGTGGGGCTCAATGCGTATTATCGGGCTTGAAGAGCATGGTAAGGTGATACAGGCCGGAGACTCGGTCATACAGCTCGACCCGGCCGATGTGACCAAATACATCGTAGATCGTGAGACTGCGCTGGAGTCGCAGTTGGCTTCGCTCGAGACGATGCTGGTAAATCAGGAAAACCGCGATAGTGAGGCTGAGTCGACCATCAGGTCTGAGTTGGCAACCTACGAACTACGTAAACTGACCCTTGAGGCTGCACAGTTTGAATCGGAGCGCACGAAGCGAATCAAGGAGCTGGAGTTTGAGCAGGCTACCATTGCCCTCAACCTGGCCAAGCGTAAGCTGGAACTCAATGAGATTATCAACGAGAATGACCTTAAGATACAGCAAATACGTGTCAACCAGATAAAGAAGGATATCCAGAATGCCTACGACATCATACCTCAACTGACGATTCGCTCGGAGATACCGGGCATATTCCAAATTCATCGTAACTGGCGATCGGGACAATTGCTCCAAGTGGGCGATGAGGTATGGCGAGGCAATTCGATGGCTTACGTGCCCGACCTCACCTGGATGAAGGTGGAGACCTGTATCAATGAGAATGACTTCCTGCGTATCAAGGTAGGTACCAAGGTGCTGGTACGGTTGGATGCGTTACCCGATGTATCGTTTGATGGCGAGGTGTCGCGTATCGGCCGTTTCTGCCACGTACGTGATGCCAACAATCCCCGGCAGAAAGTGTTTGACGTAGAGGTGCGTCTACTTGTGTCGGACGAACGCCTGAAACCGGGTATGACTGTAAGTTGTGAATATTTGGAGGAGGTAGGGTAGTAGTCGAAGTCCTACAAAACTTTAGGAGACTCTATACTATATAGGAAATCCTATAAGACATAGGAAAAAAAAGTAAGGAAGAAAAAATGGAATATAGCGAAAATATAAAAGTGGCCTGGCAAGGACTTACGGACCATAAGTTCCGTTCATTCTTGACGATGCTCGGTATCATCTTTGGTGTGGCTTCGGTGATTGCGATGCTCTCGATAGGTGAGGGTGCCAAGCGGGAGGCTATAGCCAAGTACCAGGATTTGGGTGTGAACAATATCATCGTTCGTGAGAAAGATATGACGGATGAGGAGCTGGAGGAGGTGCGCACCAAGTTTTCTCCAGGACTTTCTCTGCACGATGCAGAGGTTATCCGTGAAATTGTTCCTGGGGTGAGCCGTATTGCAGCTCAAGCAGAGATCAATGCCGATGTCAAGTATACCAACCGCTCGGTGAAGTCCTCGGTAATTGGTGTTACGCCGGAGTTCTACGATATTCTGAACTATAAGATCAATGAAGGTGAATTTATAGGCAACCTGCACTACAATGGTAAGCAGAAGGTCTGTGTGTTAGGAGCCGGCATTGCCTTTACACTCTTCCAAAAAGAGGAACCCATCGGAAAGATGATCAAGATAGAGGATCAATGGCTCGAAGTTATCGGTGTGCTGGAATCGAAGGCTCTCTTCACTGAAACCGTAGGCGAATTGGCTGCCCGTGATCTCAATACCGATGTGTATGTGCCACTATCCATGTTTCTCGATCGCTTCTCGCGAGGCAATACGCTTGATAGCGAGATACAACAACTTACCATCCAGGTGGAGAATTCGGAACATCTGATGGAAACTTCTACATTGATCAATGAGATCGTCAAGCGTCATCACTTCAATAATGAGGACTATGGCATCGTGATACCGTTCGAACTGCTCAAGCAGGAGGAGAAGGAACGTCAGATCTACAATTTCCTGCTCGGTGCCATTGCTGCCATTTCACTCCTTGTAGGTGGTATTGGTATTATGAACATTATGCTGGCTACGGTGATGGAGCGTACTCGTGAGATTGGTATACGCCGTGCCATCGGGGCGCGCAAACGTGATATTATGACCCAGTTTGTCACCGAGGCCGTGGTGATCAGTATTGCCGGCGGTATTGTCGGGGTGGTCGCTGGTGTGTCGCTCTCGCTCTTGGTATCGGTATTTACCGATGTGATTACCTATATCCGATTGTATAGTATCGTGATAGCCTTTGCCTTCTCGGTAGTGGTGGGTGTCGTTTTCGGATACCTGCCTGCCAAGAATGCTGCTAATCTGAAACCTGTAGATTCGATACGCTATGAATGATAAACTGCTGATAGAAATAACCCATATCACCAAGCGCTATGAGATGGGCGACAATGTGGTGATGGCACTACAGGATGTCAATCTGAAAATTGAGCGCGGAGAGTACCTGAGCATCATGGGACCCTCTGGCTCTGGAAAGAGTACCTTTATGAACATCTTGGGCTGTCTTGACACCCCCTCGACAGGAGAGTATAAGTTTCGCGGAGTTGATGTGAGCAAACTCGATGATGATGCCCTTTCGGCCATGCGCAATAAGGAGATTGGCTTTGTGTTCCAGAACTTCAACCTTCTGCCCAAGCTCAATGCTGTACAGAATGTGGAACTACCCTTGGCATACGCCGGGGTTCCTGCGGCTGAGCGTCGTGAGCGTGCCATACGTGCTCTCGAACGTGTCAAGTTGGCCGACCGTATGTACCATAAGCCAAGTGAACTCTCGGGTGGTCAGCGTCAGCGTGTAGCTATTGCCCGAGCATTGGTTACCAATCCGGGAATCTTGTTGGCCGATGAGCCTACAGGTGCGCTCGACTCAAAGACTGGAGTAGAGATTATGCGTCTTTTTGATGAACTGCACCGTGAGGGCGATAATACCATCATACTCATCACTCACGAGCAGGAGATTGCCAACTATGCTATCCGTAATGTGTATATAAAGGACGGTACCATCCACTATGACCGACTGAACACGAATAGAACTATTGTGACGTAGAAAGGTGTGATTATGGATTATTCTCTGTTATTCGTATACGGCCTGTCTCGAGTGCCAACTGTTCGTAACGTTCACGCAATCGGGGCATACGCGAGGCACGAATAGAGAGGCGTATGCGACAATCCATCTGGAAATCTTGTTCTACTACTGTGGGAGACTCCTCTTTTACGATGCGCATGACCTCATTCATCATCGGGTATTCAAAGAAGATGTCAAGTGTGAGATCTACTGTCTTTTCTATCACTTCTGCCACATCAAGTGCCTCAGCTGCAGCGGCCTTGTAGGCTACGATGAGGCCGCCAGTGCCAAGCTTGATGCCTCCAAAGTAACGTACCACTACCACTAAAATGTCAGTAAGCTCACGGCTGTTGATTTGCCCAAGAATAGGGCGCCCGGCCGTGCCCGATGGCTCACCATTGTCATTGGCGCGGAAGATGGCCCGTTCATGTCCAAGCATATATGCATAGCACACATGTCGGGCATCAAAGTAGCGCTTCTGGCATTCGGCAAGGTGCTCCTTGATTTCTTCAAGCGTAGTCACGGGAAACGCCATGGCAATAAACTTGCTACGTTTCTCTGTGAATACTCCTTCGCACGGAGTGGCTATGGTCTTATAGGTATCCAAGAATGCGTGTTAATTTGAATTGCAAAGTTAGTGCAAGGTGAGAGAAAAAGCAAGTTTACTCGCGTTTTTTCGGGTCGGAGTCTAAATTGACATCAGTCCCTATGGCTTTTCCGTGGTTGATGAATCGGCTTTGCAAATTTGACACCCCGTTTCAGTGTGTGCAGGCGGTTTCCTGCTAAAAATACCATATAGAGTTTTTTTTATTAAAAAATATTAGCAGAGTTGCCCGATTCTTTTTAACTTTGACGCGTTAAATAGTAAATTAGAGATTTTATGTTTACAAGTGAAGACCAATTGATGTTGTCGAAGAGAGGAATTACGGAAGAAAAGGTGTTGGAGCAATTGGAGTGTTTCAAAAAGGGTTTCCCCTACCTTACCTTGGATAGTCCTGCTTCGATAAGCCGTGGTGTCATCAAAGCCGATGAAGCTGACGTAGAGGTGGCGGCTGATGATTGGAATGCATATCTTCAGACTGAACATCGTATCGTGAAATTTGTGCCGGCTTCCGGTGCTGCCAGCCGTATGTTCAAGAACCTCTATGAATTCTTGAACGGTGGTCACGATGAGCCGGTGACTGATTTTGAACACGTATTCTTTGATCATATAGAATTTTTCGGTTTCTATGCTGCACTCAATGATAAGTGTGTGGAACTGTATGGAAAGGATATTGCAGCACTGATGGCCGAGTGTCATCACCGTCAGGTAGTGGCTGCCCTGTTAAATCCCGAAGGACTCAACTTTGGCCAACTGCCCAAAGGCTTATTGCTCTTCCACTTATATGAGGATAGTTCGGTGCGCACTCCGCTCGAGGAACACCTCGTGGAAGGTGCCCTCTATGCACAGGATGCCAATAAGAATGTGCATGTGCATTTTACAGTGTCGCCGGAGCATCGCGAACTCTTCAAGGCTAAAGTCGCTTCTGTGGTGGCGCGTTACGAACAAGAGTTTGGCGTGAAGTACGACATCACCTTCTCAGAGCAAAAGGCCAGCACTGATACCGTAGCTGCAGACATACATGACGAGCTCTTCCGTGATACGGATGGTAGTCTTGTGTTCCGTCCTGGTGGTCATGGCGCGTTGATTGAAAACCTCAACGATCTGGATGCTGATGTGGTATTTATCAAGAATATTGATAACGTAGTGCCTGATCGTCTCAAGGATGACACTGTAACCTACAAGAAACTCTTGGCGGGTATCCTCGTGTCGTTGCAATCACAGGCATTCGCTTATCTGCGTCGTCTCGATGAAGGTAACTGTACTGATGAGGAATTGCAAGAGATGGTAGCCTTCCTGCAGGAGAAACTTTATTGTATACACCCTGCCATTGAAACTTTAAAGGGTGATGTGCTTGCGGCTTATCTGAAAAAGAAACTCGACCGCCCAATGCGTGTATGCGGTATGGTGCAGAATGTGGGTGAACCTGGTGGAGGACCGTTCTTGGCATATAATGCCGATGGAACTGTGTCGTTACAGATTCTTGAGAGTTCGCAGATTGATATGGACAACCCAGTGAAGAAGGCAATGTTCCTTGAAGGAACCCATTTTAATCCCGTAGACCTTGTATGTGCTATCAAGAACTATAAAGGAGAGAAGTTTGACTTGCCAAAGTATGTTGACAAATCCACAGGATTTATCTCTTCAAAATCGAAAGGTGGACGTTCACTTAAGGCACTCGAACTCCCCGGTTTGTGGAACGGTGCCATGAGCGACTGGAATACTGTCTTCGTAGAGGTTCCTCTCAGCACATTCAATCCGGTAAAGACGGTTAACGACCTCTTGCGTGACCAACATCAGAAATAAGGTAACAGTTCACAAGGAGCGACTACCCGTCGCTCCTTTATTATATATATAGGCCTATGAACGACATGAATACATTGACAAAAGAAAACTTGAGAATCGTATATATGGGTACTCCGGACTTTGCTGTCGAGAGCCTACGCTGCCTTGTTGAGGGTGGTTACAATGTGGTGGGAGTAGTCACTGGTCCGGATAAGGCGGTAGGCCGTCACGGCAGTGTGTTGCAACCTACCCCTGTAAAACAATATGCAGTAGAGCATGGCTTACGCATATTGCAACCAGAAAAACTAAAGGATGAAACCTTTGTTGAAGAACTGCGCTCCTTGCAGGCCGACCTCCAAATAGTCGTAGCCTTCCGTATGCTTCCCGAAGTAGTATGGGCTATGCCGAGACTCGGCACCTTCAATCTGCATGCTTCACTCTTACCACAGTATCGTGGTGCAGCCCCAATCAACTGGGCTGTGATAAATGGTGATGCCGAGACAGGAGTCACTACCTTCTTCCTCAAGCACGAGATTGATACGGGTGCCGTGATACGCCAGGTACGCGTCCCTATCAGTGAAACTGACTGTGTGGGCGATGTGCACGACCGCCTGATGTTGCTTGGCGGACGTGTGGTATGCGAAACGGTGGATGCCATCATTGATGGAACAGCCGAGGCTACACCGCAAGAGCAGATGATAACTGAAGAACTGCGTCCTGCACCGAAAATTTTCAAGGATACTTGCCGCATAGAGTGGGGAAGACCGACCAAGCGTGTATACGACTTTATCCGTGGCCTTTCGCCCTATCCTGCAGCCTGGACATCACTTGTAAATCCTGATGGTACCGAGATGGTGCTCAAGATATATGAAGCTACAGTCGTGCCTGTTCGGAATGGTGATATATCCTACGGAACGATTGAGACTGATGGAAAGCACTATATATATGTATATACTGCCGATGGTGCACTGAGTCTGCAAACCCTACAACTGGCAGGCAAGAAACGTATGGCTGTAGAGGACTTCTTGCGCGGTTTTCGCCTTGTAGAAGGTAGCAAAATGCTGTAGTAACGGAGAAAAAATGACCTTATTGTGTTAAAATCGGGCAAAAATGTTGCACGATAATAAAATTATGCTTTTCTTTGCCAACGAAAACCATGTGCAATTATTGTGTACGGTGGAGAAAGATATTGTTAACACTAAAAATAAAACGCCTATCGAAACACTCTTACTCTGAATAAACAAAAAGTAAGTAGTAATGGAAAATTTGAATCAGCTGACCGACGATATGTTGGTTGCTCTCTATTCAAAAGGTGAAAATAAGGCGTTTGATGAGTTGCTCTCACGTTATCAAAGCAAACTCTTCAGCTACATTTATTTCATAGTACGCAATCAGGAGCAGGCCGAGGATATCTTTCAGGAGACTTTCGTAAAGGCTATTGTGACTATACAACAAGGCCGCTACACGGCCGATGGCCGTTTTGGTGCATGGCTCACACGCATTGCCCACAACCTCGTTATCGACTCGTTCCGTCAGGAACGCAATGAGAACACCGTTTCGAATGATGAAGGTGAAGTGGATCTTCTCAATAACGCAGACCTCTGTGATGACAATATCGAAATGCAAATGGTCAATGACCAGACGCTTGCCGACGTGCGGCGTCTTGTAGATGCCCTGCCAGACAACCAACGCGAAGTGGTATATATGCGTTTCTACCAGGACCTCAGTTTTAAGGAAATAGCCGATATTACGGGCGTAAGTATCAACACGGCACTTGGGCGTATGCGCTATGCGATTCTTAATATGCGTCGTATCGCTCAGGAGAAGGATATCATGCTGCAGGTATATTGAAATGATGATAATATTTGTTTGCAGATACCGAATTTAGGTTTGCTTAGAGATTCATCTGATTTATGTCTTTTGGCTTGCTTGAATTTATGGCAATATGAGATTGGAGAAGCGTGTCGAGAGTTTTATTGGACAGCATTGTTTGTTGATGCCTGATGCTGAGGTATTGGTGGCGCTTAGTGGCGGTGCCGACTCGGTAGCACTGCTTCGTATGCTTTTGCGTTTGGGTTATGTGTGCTATGCCGTACACTGCAATTTTCACTTGCGTGGTGAAGAAAGCGACCGTGATGAGCGGTTTGTCACTGCACTATGTCAAGAACTGAATGTTCGTTTAGAGGTGTTGCACTTTGATACGCAAATGTATGCTCACGAGCAGCATCTCTCTGTTGAAATGGCAGCTCGTGAACTTCGCTACCGTGAGTTTGAACGTATACGGCAGTCTGAGAATCTGGATGCTATTGTTGTTGCTCACCATCAAGATGATGCTGTGGAGACGCTGCTGCTCAACCTGATTCGTGGAGCAGGTATCAATGGCTTGACTGGGATGCGTGTGAAGAACGGCAATGTGGTGCGTCCGCTGCTGTGCCTTACTCGCAATGAGGTGCTCGAATATTTGTCTTGGTTGGAGCAAACTTACGTTACAGACAGTACAAATCTTACTGATGCCTATGCTCGCAACAAGGTGCGCCGTGGCTTGCTCCCATTAATGCAAGAAATCAATCCTTGTGCGGCTGAGAATATAGCGCAGGCTGCACTCCATTTGTCCGATGCGGCTATCGTATATAATAGGATGGTGACTGAGAATTATGAACGTATTGTTACGGCCCATGCTGACGGTGTGGATATATGCATAGCATTGCTTCTTGGAACCGATATTCCCCAGACGCTGCTCTTTGAGATTTTGCATCCCTATGGATTCAATTCTCGTCAAGTGAGTGATGTGTTCCGCACGCTCTTGGACGAAAGGAATAGGGTAGGGCGTATGTTCTATTCCGCAGAATATGTATTGTTGTGCGATCGCACCCATTTACAACTACGTCATCAGGTTGTGGAATCTTCGGCTACCGTATATCCGTTGCCCAATGAAGGCATCTTGACATTGCCCGATGGCACAACGATAGGAGTGGAACGGATAAAGCCTGATGTGGAGTGGAGCGTACCGCGCAATAGGGATATCTGTGTGTTGGATGCATCGTGCATCAGTCAGCCGCTTATTATACGTCACCCTCAAGAGGGCGACCGTATGCGCCCTTTTGGTATGAAGGGAAGTAAACTTCTGAGCGACCTCTACACCGATGCCAAACTTAGCCGTGTGGAGCGGATGCAACAATGGGTGCTATGCCACGGTGACGATATTGTGTGGGCAGTCGGTATGCGCGCAAGTGAACATTGCCGGTTGGCTGGTGATGAGAGTGAGGTGCTGCAGATATCATATATTGGCAGTTCAGCGAATATTATCCAAGATTCTAAATACTAAATAAACTCAATATGCTAAAAAACATTCGTCGTATTCTTGCGGTTCTTTTTGTCGGTTTGCTTACGCTGATGCTGCTTGACTTTACGGGTACACTTCATGGCTGGCTCGGCTGGATGGCCAAGGTGCAGTTCTTACCCGCCATACTGGCACTCAATGTGGGAATTATTCTCTTTCTTGTGGTACTTACCCTCATCTTCGGACGTGTATATTGTTCTGTTATATGTCCGTTAGGTGTGTTTCAGGATCTTGTGTCATGGCTGGCTGGTAAGCGTAAGAAAAATCGTTTCCGTCACTCACGTGCAATCGATTGGTTACGCTACGGTATGCTCGCATTCTTCATTGTGGCTTTGGTGGCAGGGGTCAATGCCTTCGTGGCACTCATCGCCCCCTATAGCGCCTATGCCCGTATGGTGTCGGCACTCGTGCAACCTGTATATATAGGTGTGAATAATTTGCTGGCTATGTGGGCTGAACATGTCGACAGTTACGCCTTTTACACCTTCGACGTATGGCTCAAGAGCATGCCTGTACTCATAGTGGCTGTTATGACATTTATCGTAGTTGCTGTGCTTGCTTGGCGAGGTGGACGTACTTGGTGCAACACTATCTGCCCTGTAGGTACTGTGTTGGGGTTCCTTTCACGTTTCTCGTGGCTCAAGCCTGTTATTGATACCTCCAAGTGTAACGGATGTGGCCTCTGCGAGCGTAATTGTAAGGCCTCATGTATCAATAGTAAAGAACACACCATCGACTATAGTCGCTGTGTGGCCTGTATGGACTGTATTGATAAGTGTAAGCGCGGTGCGATAAAGTATGTGGCGAGAGTTGGAGCCCCTTCCTTGAATTTGGCCTCTATGGATATCGACCTAAAGGTTGAGGAGGGTAAGGACGGTCAATCTTCTGGCACTTCACGTCGCGCCTTTCTTGCCACCGTGACTGCTGTGACGGCTACAGCTGCCCTCAAGGCAGAAGAGAAAAAGGTTGATGGAGGATTGGCCGAGATTCTCGACAAGAAGGTTCCCGAGCGCCAGACGCCTATCTTGCCTCCCGGAGCGCTCACCGCTAAACACTTTGCACAACATTGTACGGCTTGCCAGCTATGTGTATCGGCTTGCCCCAACGGAGTGCTTCGCCCAGCTACCGACTTTGAACGTTTCATGCAGCCAGAGCTGTCCTATGAGCGTGGCTACTGTCGTCCTGAGTGTACGCGTTGTTCCGAGGTGTGTCCCGCAGGAGCCATCAAACCTATTACTCGCGAGGAAAAATCCTCAGTTCAGGTGGGACATGCTGTATGGATTCGCAAGAATTGTATCGTACTTACCGATGATGTTAACTGTGGTAACTGTCAACGTCACTGTCCTACGGGAGCCATACAGATGGTTCCCTCCGACGAAAGCAATCCCCGCTCACGCCGTATTCCGGTGATTGACGTGGAACGCTGCATCGGTTGCGGAGCCTGTGAGAACCTCTGTCCGGCACGTCCTTACAGTGCCATCTATGTAGAGGGACACTTGGCTACAAAAACGATTTGATAATGAAAAATTAGAAGTTAAGATATAGTACTTACTTTTATAATCAGGATTGAACATGGAAACCAACAACAATAACAACCTTACCCGTCGTGGCTTCATCAAGACCTTGGGAAGCGGAGTGCTGGCTACAGCAGTGATGACGGGTTGCGCAGGTAAGAAAGAGCAGGGCGCTATCACCTATGGCGGCTCTACAGCGATAAAGGGCGAGATGACCTACCGTACTCATCCCACATCGGGCGACAAGGTCTCTATCCTCGGTTACGGCTGTATGCGTTGGCCGCAGAAGAAGGTTAAGGACGAGAATGGTAAGGAACAGGAAATTATTGATCAGGATATGGTCAACGAACTTGTCGACTATGCCATGGCTCATGGTGTCAACTACTATGACACGTCGCCTGCTTACCTCCGAGGCAAGTCGGAGCAGAGCACAGGTATCGCTCTAAAGCGATATTCTCGTGAGAGCTACTACGTGGCAACCAAGTTGTCGAACTTCTCGCGTAGTACTTGGAGTCGCGAGGCATCGATGAAGATGTACCACGACTCTATGCGTGAACTGCAGGTTGACTACATAGACTACTATTTGCTCCACTCGCTTGGCAACGACTACAGCAACTTTGAACAGCGCTACGTGGCGAACGGTATGCTTGACTATTTGCAGGAGGAACGCAAGGCTGGTCGCATACGCCATCTCGGCTTCTCATTCCATGGTAATAACGAAGCCTTCGACCGCTACTTGAAGCTACACGATGAAGGTGCCATTCATTGGGATTTTATCCAGATACAGATGAACTATCTTGATTGGAAAAACTCTGATGCAGAGTACCTCTATGTGCAGCTCGAGAAGCGTGGCATACCTGTAGTCATCATGGAACCTCTGCTTGGAGGTCGCCTCTCCCGTGTGCCCGACCATATCGTGAGCCGTCTCAAGACCCGCGAACCCGAGCGCAGCGTGGCTTCCTGGGCCTTTCGTTTTGCCGGTACCCCTAAGGGGGTGCTCAGTGTGCTTAGCGGCATGACCTATATGGAGCATCTGCAGGACAACCTTGCAAGCTATTCTCCTCTGCAACCTCTCACCGAAGAGGAGAACGAGTTCCTTTACGATACAGCCGAACTCATCGCCAAGTATCCTACCATTCCCTGTAACGACTGTAAGTACTGCATGCCTTGCCCTTACGGATTGGATATCCCTGCTATCCTGCTTCACTACAATAAGTGTGTCAACGAAGGCAACATCCCCAAGAGCCGTCAGGACGAAGACTATACCCGTATGCGTCAAGCCTTTCTCGTGGGTTATGACCGCTCGGTGCCCAAACTGCGCCAAGCCAGTCACTGTGTCGGATGTAATAAGTGTGTGGGGCATTGTCCGCAGCGCATCCGTATACCTCGCGAGTTGCAACGCATTGACAAGTATGTAGAACAACTTAAGCAAGATACGCTGTAGTTGAGGCTCTTTTTGTGATTGTTTCTTCTGATTATCTCTTCTGATTGTTGCAGGGCTCTATATTGTGGAGCTGTTTGAAACGAAAAAACACTCTCATCGAGAGTGTTTTTTCGTAGGAATGACTATTGTCTCTGAGCCGAAAGCGGGACTCGAACCCGCGACCTACGCATTACGAATGCGTTGCTCTACCAACTGAGCTATTTCGGCCTGTCATAAGCCTTGTTGTTGGGCTTGACTGAAAATGCGGATGCAAAAATAGGATATTTTACGCTAACCGCCAAATAAAACGGGAAGTTTTTTGGTACAATAATCTGTGGTATGAAATGTGAAAATTATTTTTAAATATAATAGGTGTTATTAGTGCGAAGTATGGATTTTTATTTGTAATTTTGCGCGAACAAAAGGTGTCATTGCATTATGTCGTATCTGTTTGATAAATGGCTGTCGATGAATTCTCGCATAGAGGATTCGCAGCAGTATTCTCAAATAAGACGCTCGTCAAGTTCGATGGGTAAGCAGCAGTGTCATTCTTTTATTTTAACGTATGAGTTTTTAAGGTTCCCTTTACAGCCGTTTTTATCTGTCGCTGTAAGGGGATGTTTTTATAAATGACAATTTATAATTGACAATTGACTATTAGAAAGTAATAGGTAATAGTTGGTTTAGAAGAAAAAAAGAAAACAATGGAACCGTTGAATCATGATTGTGGAATCGTAATGATTCGTTTGTTGAAACCGCTGAGCTACTATCAGCAGAAGTACGGAACATGGCAGTATCCGATGCACAAACTCTATCTCATGATGGAGAAGCAGAAGAACCGTGGCCAGGAGGGTGCCGGTATCGCTTGTGTGAAGATGCACGCAGAGCCTGGCGAGGAGTATATGTTCCGTGAACGTGCACTCGGCTCAAGCGCCATCCCCGAAGTATTCAACACTACATACAAAGGGTATGCCAAGAACTATACCCGCGAACAGATTAACGACCCTGACTTCGCTGCGGTGAACATGCCGTTTGCCGGTGAGCTCTATATGGGTCACTTGCGCTACTCTACCACGGGCAAGAGTGGCATCGCCTACGTGCATCCCTTCCTCCGTCGCAACAACTGGAAGGCTAAGAACCTGGCTCTCTGCGGCAACTTCTCGATGATCAACAACGAGGAGGTATATAACGAACTGATAGAAAAGGGCCAGCATCCGCGTCGTTTTGCCGATAGCTACTTCTTGCTTGAGCACATGGGCCACCGCCTCGACCGTGAGGTGGAGCGTGTGTTTGGCATTGCCGAACTGATGGGCAAGAAGAACCGCGAGATTACTGAATACATAGAAGAGAACCTCGATATGGCCAATGTGCTGCGCACCGCATGTCCCATTTGGGATGGTGGCTACGTGATCGAGGGCGTCACGGGTAGTGGCGAGGCCTTTGCCATACGCGACCCGTGGGGTGTACGTACAGCCTTCTGGTACAAGAACGACGAAGTCATTGTCGTGGCATCGGAACGTCCGGCCATACAGACAGCTATGGACGTGGAGGCCGATGAGGTGCACGAGCTGCTGCCCGGTCAGGCACTGCTCATCAATCGTCACGGAGAGTTGCGCTTCGAGCAGATAATGGAACAGAAGGGATTTGCCCCCTGCTCATTCGAACGCATCTATACGAGCCGTGGTAACGACTGCGACATCTATCAAGAGCGCAAGCAGTTGGGTAAGATGCTTCTCAAACCTGTACTCAAGGCCATCAACAATGATGTGGAGAACGCAGTATTCTCGTTTATCCCCAACACTGCAGAGGTGGCTTCGTTTGGTCTCGTTGAGGGTTTTGAGGAATACCTCAATGAGCAGAAGATACAGCAAATCGCTGCACTCGACCACAAACCTACCGATGAGGAACTGCACGAAATCCTCTCGAAGCGTATCCGTAGCGAGAAGGTGGCCATCAAGGACATCAAGTTGCGTACCTTCATCACCGAAGGTACCAGCCGTGACGACCTCGCCTCACACGTTTACGACATCACCTATGGCAGCATCGTGCCGGGCAAGGACTATCTGGTAGTTATCGACGACAGTATTGTGCGTGGTACCACGCTGAAGCAGAGTATCCTCAGCATCCTTGACCGCTTGAACCCCAAGAAGATTGTCATCGTGAGTTCATCGCCCCAGATCCGTTACCCGGACTTCTACGGTATCGATATGGAGACAATGGACCACTTCATCGCCTTCAAGGCTGCTATGGAGCTGTTGCAGGAACGCGGCATGTGGCATAAGGTGATTGATACATACAATGCTTGTAAGGAGCAGATCAACTTACCGTTCGACCAGATGGAGAACAAGGTGAAAGACATCTATGCTCCGTTCACCGATGAGGAGATCTCGGCCAAGATTGTGGAACTCTTGCGCCCGAAGACGCTCAAGTCTGAGGTGGAGATTGTGTTCCAACCCATCGAGGGCCTGCACAAGGCATGCCCCAACCATCCGGGCGACTGGTACTTCACGGGCGATTATCCCACTCCGCATGGCACAAAGCGTGTAAACCAAGTATTCGTGGAATACTACGAGCAGAAATATAATAAATAATATACATATATATACTTTATGAAAGCAACGTTAGTTTTGGACAATGGAATGCGCTTCGAGGGCACTGCTTTCGGCTGTGAAAAGCCGGCAGTGGGCGAAGTGGTATTCTGCACGGCAATGACCGGTTATCCCGAGAGTTTGACGGATGCCGCGTATGCAGGACAGCTGTTGGTGCTGACCTATCCGTTGGTTGGTAACTATGGTGTGCCCTCCCACGAAGTGAAGGAATTAGGCTTGGAGAAATTCTTCGAGAGCAACAAGATACAGGTGCGCGGACTCATCGTGACCGACTATAGCGAGGAGTACAGCCACTGGAATGCCGCTGAGACCCTCGATGCTTGGATGAAGCGCGAAGGGGTTCCCGGTATCACGGGCATCGACACTCGTGCCTTGACCAAGGCTTTGCGTAACGAAGGTGTGATGGGCGGCCAGATCGTCATTGGTGACGCTCAACCCTCAACCGTCAACGCTCAACCTTATGACACTGTAAACTACGTTGCCGAGGTCTCTTGTGAGGCTCCCGTGACCTACAACGAAGGAGCAGCCAAGAAGGTAGTGCTCATAGACTGCGGTGTCAAGCACAGCCTTATCC
>JAFXEF010000022.1 GCA_017520935.1 Bacteroidaceae bacterium
CTCAAACGCCCGCAGGGTCGTAGTGAGGTTCAGTTGCCCACCGCTTCCATTGACGGGCAAGTACTAACCATTAGCTTTGTATCGAGCACCAACTTTGAAGTCTCAGTAGTGGATGCTTCAGGCGCAGTGGTATACACAGGTGCGTACAGTGCTCAGGGCGCAGTCATCACATTGCCCAACCTTTCCGATGGTGAATATCAATTGGAGATAGAGCAAGGGGGGAATGTATATATCGGAGATTTTGAAATAACAGACTAATCATACATTTATTACTCCCATTTTCCTCGTTTTCATCGGGGGAAATGGGAACTTTCTATTTACACATTACTAAAAACACATACAATTATGAAAAAGACATTTCTTTCGATGCTCTTGGCAGCATCATGTTTTGGCATAGCCAATGCGCAGTTGATGGTGGATGAGGAAGGTAAAGTCGCTGTAGGTATTGAGACCGATGAGAGTATCAATTCAAATCTGGCGGTAAATGGTCGTGGTGAAATAGGTGTTGCAGTACATGTAAATACTCAAGATCTTATAGGTATGAAGATCGAACGTACGGGATATAACACATCGACTCCCCATTATGGTATGTATGTAACCAATGAACCATTTGGAGTTGAAAGCTATGGTGTTTATGGACGTAGCGTAAAAAGCAATTTAGGTATTGATAATAGAATATATGGTGTCGCTGGTGTCGCTGGGGGGGCGACCTCAGGATTCAACTTTGGTGTTGCAGGATTCTTGTCTGACTCTTATGGCGCTGGAATATTTGGTAGTTCTGTCAGTAGTCTTGGAAATATTGGTATGCCTGAGGCTTTTGCTGGTTTTTTTCATGGTAATGTTTGTGTTACAGGCACACTGAATGTTAGTAGCGTCATGACACTATCCGACTATCGTTTAAAAAGTAATATCAAATCGATATCGGGTAGTTGCCTTGATAAAGTGTTGGATATGAATGTCGTTGAGTTCAAGTATAAGCAACGTGAGTTTGATGTAGCTGAGGGCGCAGAAGCGAGTAGAGAAAAGCGTGCTCCGTGGTATGACGAGAAGTCTGCATTCATGAAAAACAAGCATTATGGATTTATTGCGCAGGAACTGCAGAAGATATATCCCGACCTCGTTGTTGAGGGCAAGGATGGTTTCCTTAGCGTCAATTATCAGGAGATCATACCGTTGCTTGTTCGTTCTATCCAAGAATTGAATGCCAAAGTCGAGCAATACGAGAATGGCGATGCCCCCATTCTGAAGGCACAAAGTCGCACCACCGATGCCACAGGCATTGATGCCATCGTGACTACGCTCTACCAGAACACTCCCAATCCATTTACAGAGAGCACACTCATTCGTTGTAATGTGGCAGAGGACGTAGTAAAGGCAGACCTTTATATTTACAACATGAACGGTGAACAGATTACTGAGTATGCCGTTACTGAACGGGGCGAAACAAGCATTACCATTGATGGTGGAAGCCTCAATGCCGGCATGTATCTCTATGCTCTCATTGCCGACGGGCAGGTGATTGATACCAAGAGGATGATATTAACGAAATGATGATGTGTCATGAAACGACATGTGTTCTTATTATTGGGCTTTTTGGCTTTTATTCCGATATTGGCCCAGCAGAGCGACTACTATTATTATTATAAAGGTAACCGCATAGATTTGGAAGTTGATTCTACTCGTCTGTATGTGGTGTCGGAAGGTGAACTTCAATCGCGAAACTCTACAACATCTGCAAACACTCGTATGGCAGACTATAATGTAAAAGGCTCGACAAAAAGCTATGTGTACAATCATGTAGTGCCTTTACAACAGCGTCGTAGTGCTGTGCCAGAAGTTTACCTCTCTACATTGGATGTGCCAGAAGAGATAGATGGCTCAGACTATCATAATTTGATGGAGCAATTGGAGACCGAGGATAATGTATTGCAAGTACTACCCACGTTTAGCGTTGATGGCGAGCAAGTAAATGTAACCAACAACTTCTATGTAAAACTAAAGTCGGCAGAGGATTTTAGCCTACTCAGCAATATGGCAGGCCAATACAATATTGAAATCATCGGGCATCATGGGTTTATGCCTTTGTGGTATGTTTTATCCTGTAATACTTCCTCGACATTAAATGCCTTGGATGCTGCAAATTTATTCTACTCTTCAGAGAAGTTCGAATGCTGTGAACCAGAATTTCATGGTGCAATCACATTTCATTCTAACGATCCGCTGTTTATCTATCAATGGAATCTGAAGTATACTGACGAAGTTAACAGCTACCAAGGTGTAGACATCAATGTTGAAGAAGCATGGGAAATCACAAAAGGTGATGGCGCTATTGTGGCTGTTTATGATGAAGCCATATACACCGGTCATTCTGATTTGTTGGACAACATCCTTGTCAATAAGGGGTATGATATCAATACGGGGTCTATCCCTGTCTTTGACGCATTGACTAATTCGAGACATGGGACGAATAGTGCTGGAGTTATTGCTGCGATACAGGATAATGGCATCGGACTTACGGGTGTTGCGCCAGAATCTAACTTGATATCTATAGCTTATGGTATAGAGGTAAATGGGAACGCATTGAATAAGGAGAGCGTCAATGCCACTCCATTGCAGATTTCTGAGGGCTTTGCCAAAGCTTATGAAAAAGGTGCGGATGTGATAAATTGTGCATGGAGCTATCCTCGGATAGATACAGGGATGATTGATAGTGTATTGAATATAATTCTCGATAGATGTGTTGTGGTCTTTGCTGCAGGAAATTGTAAAAGCGGTAGTAGTAATAAAGACTTGCTATACCCAGCTGATAGTAATCCTCGCATACTGACCGTCGGAGGTACGACAAATTACGGTACCCGCTTAACCAATGATATGAATCCAGGATATTATAGTTTTGTAGAGAGTCGTTATGGTGCTGCACTGGATGTAGTTGCTCCTGCAATGTTGATTTATACGACAGACTATCCCTACAATGCAGCCTCTCCTACATATTATTATAGCGATTTTGCTGGAACCTCCGCTGCATGTGCCCATGTTTCTGCAATTGCAGCATTGATATTAAGTGCACACCCGGATTTAACCCCCGACCAAGTAGTGAGTATAATAGAATATACAGCAAGGAAAATCAGTCCGAATCTTTACTCATATCAGACAACGAGTCTTCGCCCTCATGGTACATGGAATGAAGAGATGGGATATGGTATAGTAGATGCAGGAACTGCTGTAAGAATAGCCGATAAAGCATCAAGAACAACTTATCTACGTGATACGGTAGTTACCTACGCTTATATCAATGATTATGATGTTGAGATAGAAAATGCAGTCATAGACAAATTAGGCCTGGTTGAAATAGATAAGGAACATAATGTTCTGATAAGACGGTCTTTCTTAGTCGAAAAAGGAGGCGTTTTCCGCATTTTTGAATCTCCTTTACCTGAAAATTAAAGTATATGCAATATGAAAAGACGTGTATTTAGTTTATGCCTTACACTCATTGCAGTTCAAGGATTGATGGCACAGTTGACTTCACTTGGTGTCATTGAGGATTCGGTATTAGCAGAAGAGCATTACAAGATGCTCTTCGGTGGCAACAGTCTGTATGCATCTTCTTCCCGTGGATTGTATCAATATGAATTGAACGAGTCGACGAACGAATGGAGGAAGTTGGAATTTACAGATAGTACAATCTTGGATTTCGAGGTGCGAGGTGATACGATAGTTGCACTCTCTGGACAACTTCTTTATATATCCACTGATGCCGGTAGAACGGCAAATCATATTCCGATTGATTCAATAGACCCAAACTGGAACAAGAATTATTTTATGAGAGCATTGCGTGGACTCGCTTTGCATCCCTCCGATGCGAAGAAGATTCATGTATCACTGTCTTGGGGCGGCCTGTTTTATAGCGATGATGGCGGGCTCTCTTGGGTGGAGATTGACAGTGTAATTTCTCCACCATATCTACGTTACAATCCGTTGGACGCAAAATATATGATTGGATATGGTACAATCTATGTTGATGTCAGTAGAGATGGTGGCTTTTCTTGGGAACGTAGGCTAGTTGGTCGTGGAGGAAGAATCGTACACGATGTAGCCTTCCATCCGACAAATAAATGGAGAATAGTCGCTTGTGGCGATCTTTACGCCATGTCGAATGATGGTGGATATGAATGGCGAATGATAGGAAGCCAATCTCCCCCACTTGGTAATATCGTACCGGCTGCTTATCTTTATGATGTCGTATATGATTCTCGTGACCCTGACATCCTTTATGGTGCCGATGAAACGGAATATCGCAATAATCGAATCCCCATATTGAGAAGTACGGACGGTGGATTTACATGGGAAACTTTTTATGTCATTGAGACCTCTGAGCCTACAGGCGTATTCAATATGTGTATGAAGGATAATCTGCTCGCAATATACACATTGTGGGTCAATCAGGTCTACTTGCTCGATGTGGATTCCGTAAATACTAACATCGCTTCTGCTGTGAATGAAAAGGATGCCACCGCCTACTACGACCTGCAAGGCCGTCCCGTGTCTAACCCCACACGTGGTATCTATATCAAGGATGGCAAGAAAGTTGTGATTAAGTGACGACGCGGTATGAAAGCGTCGGCCGCCGTTAACGAGCATCAGGGTCTTTGACCCGAAATAACTTCAAGGAGTTACAAACCCCTACCTCAGTACCCTCTCGGATGACATATCCGAGAGGGATCCCTAATCAAGGTAAACGAAGTAAACGCGGTAAACTCCCTTGTTTTTTATTTTGGAGGAGCTGGTTCTATATATAGGGGTTAATATTATTATAATATTAAGCTCTTTTCCTCTCCTGAAAACAGGTGAGTTGACCGAGTTTACCGAGTTGACCTGCCGAAAAATGACGTTGATTTAAGGCCGAAAATTTGCGCACCAGTTAGGTTACAAATGTTTCCCAGTTGGGCTGCAAAAATCATGGGGATTTAGCTATCCGCAAAGTGTCCCGATGTTGTCCGCGATATAGTTTCCCGTCACGGCGGATATATCCCGTTCTTTGGGAGTCGTCTTTCCTTAAGCCATTTCTTATCGTAACTTATGCTTTGGCCTGTCGTAACTTAAGAGTGGCGTGTGCCTAAACTTACCGCCAACAAGGTGTCGCTAAAGTAGGGAAAAATCAAAAAAAGTATTTTTCACACGTCACTTAATTATTATATCGGGAGCAATCTCTTGTAGTGGCTCGTATACGAAAGGGCGCTGCATGATGTGGGGGTGGGGGATTTTGAGGTTAGGACTGTCAATGGTGAGGTTGCCGTATAGCAGGATGTCGATGTCAATGATGCGGTCGGTGTAGTGCCCGTTGGTGGTTTTGTGGTGGCGACCCATTGACCTTTCGATTGCTTGGGTGGCTGCCAACAGTTGGTGTGGCGTGTGGGGAGTATTGATGGCCACTACGGCGTTGAGGAAGGTGTTCTCGGAATCGAACCCCCACGGTTCGCTTTCTACAAAAGAGGAACAGGCAAGCACACGGCCTGCCTGCTCGGCTATGAGGGCGACCGCACGGTTCAGGTTGGCTGTGCGGTCGCCTAAGTTTGTTCCTATACCAAGGTATGCTATCATCAGTCGATAATAAGCATTGCATCACCATAGGCTCCGAAGCGGTAGTCGCCCTCCAGGGCTGCATCGTATGCCTGCATGATGAGGTCGTAGCCGCCGTAGGCTGCTGTGAGCATAAGCATGGTGGAGTAGGGCATGTGGAGGTTGGTGATGAGCGCATCGGCAAAGCGGAAATCGTAGGGGGGGAAGATGAACTTGTTGGTCCAGCCCTCATACTCCTTCAGACGGTCGTCGGCTCCGACGGCTGTTTCAAGCACACGCATTACGGATGTACCTATGGCACAAACCTTGTGTCCCTCGCTCTTTGCCTTGTTTACAATCTCGGTGGCTTCGCGCTCTACAAACATCTGCTCTGAGTCGGTCTTATGCTTGGTGAGATCCTCCACGTCAATCTCGCGGAAGTTGCCCTGTCCGATGTGCATAGTCACATAAGCGGCCTCCACTCCCTTGATTTCCATGCGCTTCATCAGCTCGCGGCTGAAGTGTAGGCCGGCAGCAGGGGCTGTCACGGCACCTTCGTTCTTGGCAAAGATAGTTTGGAATCGGTCTATATCCTCGGCTGTGGCTTCACGGGTGATATAGTCGGGCAATGGCGCTACTCCGAGTGCATAGAGGGCTTCCTTGAACTCTTCATGAGGACCGTCGTAGAGGAAGCGCAGGGTGCGGCCACGTGAGGTGGTGTTGTCAATAACCTCGGCCACCATGGCATTGTCTTCGCCAAAGTAGAGCTTGTTGCCGATACGTATCTTGCGGGCAGGGTCGACGAGCACGTCCCATAGGCGGAACTCTTCGTTGAGCTCGCGCAGAAGGAATACCTCGATGCGGGCTCCGGTCTTCTCCTTGTTGCCGAAGAGGCGGGCGGGGAACACACGGGTGTCGTTGAAGAGGAAAGCGTCACCTTCGTCAAAGTAGTCGAGTACCTCTTTGAACTGGCGATGCTCTATCTCGCCGGTGCTTTTGTGTACGACCATCAGTTTGGAATCGTCGCGATGGAATGTGGGCTCCATAGCGATACGCTCTTCGGGGAGCTTGAACTTGAATTGGGATAGTTTCATATAATTGAGTTTTGTTTATTAGTCTTGTTGGGTATTTTCGGAGAGTTCCACACCCTCTAACCATTCGGTGAACTCTTCGATATTCATACAGTTCTCCAATGTGGTGTTGCCCACACGAGTGCGTTCCAGGCCTGTGAGGTGGGCACCGCTCTGCAGGGCTTCACCGATGTCGCGGGCCAGAGCACGTATGTATGTTCCCTTGCTGCATACGACCCGTATCACGATGTCGGGCAGGTTGCACTCGAGAAGCTCAATCTCATCGATGACAAGAGTCTTGGCCTTGAGCTGTACCTCTTCGCCTTTACGGGCCAATTCATAGGCACGCTTGCCATCGACCATGCAAGCCGAAAACGAAGGGGGAACCTGCTCGATAGTACCGATGAAACCACGCAGGGTTTCTTCCACCGTCTCACGAGTGATATGCTCGGTAGGGTAGGTGGCATCGATGGGTTTCTCCAGGTCGTATGATGGCGTGGTTGCGCCCAAGCGTATGTGGGCTACATACTCTTTCGTTTGGTACTGAAACTCCTCGATGCGCTTGGTGGCCTTTCCCGTGCAGAGTATCATTACACCTGTGGCCAAAGGGTCGAGTGTACCGGTGTGCCCCACCTTGAGTTTCTTTATCCCTATCTTTTTACATAGCAGATAGCGTACCTTATTGACTACAGCAAATGAGGTCCACGTATAGGGCTTGTTTATGCAGATTATCTCTCCGGATTTGAAGTCCATCAGGCAATAGTAAGGTTATGCCCTGTGAAGAGCAGGATGAGTATGAGTGCTCCCACCACGATACGGTACCAGCCGAAAGCCTTGAACCCGTACTTGGTGACGAAGTTGATAAAGAACTTGATGGCAAGCAGGGCTACGATGAAGGCCACCACATTGCCTATGAGCAGTGTAGAGATGTTGTCGGTGATAATTTCCGTGCCACCCTCCTTGATGAGGTCGTATACTTTATATACTGTAGCACCGAGCATAGTGGGCACGGCAAGGAAGAAGGAGAACTCGGCTGCTGCCTTGCGGGTCATGCGCTGAGCCATACCACCCACGATAGTAGCCATCGAACGAGACACACCCGGTATCATGGAGATGCACTGGAAGAGACCCACCATAAAGGCACGCTTCTCGGTGAGCACGGTATCTTCGCTCCCTTTGTTGAAGATACGGTCACAGAAAATCATAAAGATTCCTCCGAGGATGAGCGTTACAGCTACCACTTCAACGCGTTCGAGCATGGCATCGATAGCGTCGCTGAACAAAAGGCCGAACACGGCTGCGGGGATGAAGGCGATAAACAGCTTCCAATAGAAATCATACTTGTGGAGAAGGCGTTTCACCAGTGGTGTGCCTTCGGGGAGCGGTGTGTGGTTGAGTTGGAAGAAACGCTTCCAATAGAGTACCAGCACGGAGAGGATAGCACCAAACTGGATGATGAAGGTGAATGCCTTGACAAAGTCTGTGCTCTCTACACCCAATAGGTTTTGTGCGATGATCATATGCCCTGTCGATGATACGGGCAGGAACTCTGTCAGTCCCTCTACGATGGCAATGATAATGGTCTCGAATACACTCATAGTCTCTCAATTGCTGTTAAAGATTCTTTCTTTCCTTTGTTCTTGGTTTGTACATAATGGCAAATATCATAAACACGAATCCCACGAAGCATACGATGGGAGCCACTACGATACGGCGTGTGCTGAAGATGTCGGGTTCGAAGTGAGTCTCGGTAGAACTCGGTCCGCTCATCAGCAGCAGGCCAGCGATGATGATGACAATACCTATCGCTATGAGGATAAAGTTTGTCTTGTCAAGTGCAAATTTCTTTTTCATTTTATTGTTTATTTGTTTATTTATTGTTTCCCTACTGGGATAGAAATCTCACGTCAGCCAATTTTTTTACTTTCATCTTTCCACTTTCAACTATATATAGTACAGGTCTCCCGCTTTCATCTTGAGGAAGCGATTGATGGAGAAGTATGCACATACCAGTGTGATAAGGATGCCGAAGAGCATTACACAGCCTCCCACGATGCTGAGTGTAGGCCACGTCACCAGATAGCTCAATTGAGGCTCGTAGCGCAACAATAGATATATGCCGCTAACGATGAGAGCATTGGCCAACACACCCGAAGTGATACCTATTCCTATGTTCCGTGTTAGAAATGGGCGGCGTATGAAGGTCCAGCTGGCTCCAACGAGTTTCATCGTATGTAACAGGAAGCGTTGCGAGTAGATGGTGAGCTTGATGGTGTTGTTGATCAGCGCAAACGAAATCATCGATAAAGCCAAAGCCAATGCCAATAGCAGGATGCTTATCTTACGGATATTGCTGTTCACATTGTCCATCAGCTCGCTCGGATAAGAAATTTCTCTGATTTGCGTGTATCGGATTAGGCGGTTCTTGATGGGTATAATGCTGTCGGTGTTGGCATATTCGGCTTTGAGCTTCACCTCGATGGATGCCGTGTAGGGGTTGTAACCGAGAAATTCCGTGGGGTCGAGTCCCATTGAGGTCGTCTGCTCGGCGAGGATGGCCTCTTTGGAGATATACTGTACCTCTTTCGTGTATTTCTGCACTTTTACGTAATCTACGATGTGGTTGACCTCCTTTTCGCTCACATTGTCATTGAGTAGTAGCGAAAGCTCCAAGTTCTCTCGTACGTGGTCAGACAGGCTTTTAGCCGAGAGTACCACCAATACCACAGCACCTAATAATAGCAGCACCAGTGAAGTACTGATGGTAGCCGTGACGAACTGGATGTCTATCGTTCTTTTTTTCTTTTGCTTCATTGCAATATGTGTAATAGATGAAGAATGGGGAAAGGCATACCTCTCCCAAATTCGCCACAAAAGTAATCAAAAAAGGGCGGAAAACCTCAGAATCTGCTTCTAAATTTATCATTTACTGCGTAGGGATTCCGTTTTTGGGGTTGTCAGATGCTTTATTCGTTAGTTTTCTTTACCTTTGTATCGCTTATTCGAACGCTATGGAACTGAAATCACTTGTTAAAGATACTGCCCTATACGGTCTGAGCAGCATCGTGGGACGTTTCCTCAACTACCTTCTGGTGCCGCTCTACACCATCAAGATTACTGCTGAGAGTGGCGGCTACGGAGTCGTCACCAATGTGTATGCCTATACGGCACTGCTGATGGTACTGCTCACTTTCGGTATGGAAACCACGCTCTTCCGTTTCAGCACGAAGGAGGGCGAGGATCCGTGTAAGGTGTATGGTACGGTACTGCGGCTCGTCACGGGCGTGGCGGTGACGTTTGCTGTGTTGTGTCTCGTGTTCAATGCACCCATCAGTGCATGGATGGGCTATGCCGACCATCCCGAGTATATCGCTTGCATGACTACCATTGTCTCTCTCGATGCCGTGCAGAGCATCATGTTTGCCCGCCTCAGGCAGCAGCAGCGCGCCGTGAAATTCGTGACACTCAAACTGGCATTCATCGTATTGAATATCCTGCTCAACCTCTTCATCTTCCTCGTGGCTCCTGTCATCCATGCCTCACACCCCGAGTGGATGGGATGGTACGACCCACAGTATAGCGTGGGCTATATCTTCATCATCAACCTTATCTGTACGGCCAGCGTCACGCTCGGTTTCATCCCTGAGCTGAAGGGGCTGACCTATGGTTTCGACAGCCAGTTGGCCCGTCGTATGTTGCGCTATGCCATGCCCATCCTCATACTCGGTATTGCGGGTATCCTCAATCAAGTGGCCGACAAAATTACCTACCTCTTCATCATGCCTGGCGCCGAAGGCGAGGTGCAGCTCGGTATCTATGGTGCCTGCTCCAAGATAGCCATGATTATGGCTATCCTGCTGCAAGCCTTTCGCTATGCCTACGAGCCCTTTGTATTCAACCAAAGCCGCGACAAGAAGAACAGCGATGCCATGTATGCTGCCACGATGAAGTACTTTGTCATCTTCACTCTGCTGGCTTTCCTCGTGGTCGTATTCTACATGGATCTCTTTAAACTCCTTGTGGGGCGCACCTATTGGGAGGGGCTGCGCGTGGTACCCATCGTGATGATGGCCGAGATATTCATGGGCATTTACTTTAACCTCTCGTTCTGGTACAAGCTCACCGACAAGACCTATTGGGGTGCCATCATGTCGGTTGTTGCCTGCGCGGTGCTGCTGGCTGTCAATGTCATTTTCGTGCCTCGCTACGGGTACATAGCCTGTGCGTGGGGTGGGGTGGCAGGGTACGGTACGGCGATGCTGCTCTCCTATTTTATCGGGCAGCACTACCACCCCATCGGGTACGATGTTAAGGGTATCCTTCTCTACTTCGCTATCGCTCTGGCTCTCTTTGGTGTGTCGCAACTATGGCCAATGGACAATCAGTGGCTTCGCATGGTTGCCAATACGGCATTGCTCTTATTCTTCATCGTTTACATCATTAAGCACGACCTACCGCTCAATCAGATTCCCATCGTCAAGCGGTTTGTGAAATGACGAGTAGAGCTTATTTTTACCTACATTCAACAGGACGGACGACCATGTTTTTTCTATTTTAACATAGTTTCTCAACAAATATTCGTACATTTGTAGCATTGCTTTGGTATTATTGTAAAAACGCTGTTCAATATGTTGGCACCAGGACCTATAGGTATCTTTGATTCGGGCTATGGAGGACTCACGATATTGTCGCAGATACGTGAGCGTATGCCTCAGTATGATTTCCTGTATTTGGGTGACAATGCCCGTACACCCTATGGCACGCGGTCGTTCGAGGTGGTGTATGAATTTACTTCGCAGGCGGTGAGGACGCTGTTCGATATGGGTTGCCAGCTGGTGATACTGGCCTGCAATACGGCATCGGCCAAGGCGTTACGCACGATACAGCAGATTGACCTGCCGAAGATTGACCCTCGCAAGCGGGTACTGGGCATCATACGCCCTACGGTGGAGTACCTTGACGAGATAACCGAGACCCGCCACGTGGGAGTATTGGCTACGAGTGGTACCATCAAGTCGCAGTCATATCCGCTGGAGATCAAGAAGCTGTTCCCCGATATCGTGGTATCGGGCGAGGCATGCCCGATATGGGTGCCGCTGGTGGAGAATGGTGAGGCGCATAGTGAGGGTGCCGACTATTTCATCCGCCGCCATATCGATAACCTGCTGGCCAAAGATGAGAAGATTGACACCATCATCCTCGGCTGTACACACTATCCTATCCTGTACGACAAAATACGCCAATACACGCCGCAGCATATCAAGGTAATCACACAGGGGGAATACGTGGGGAAGAGCCTTGTCAATTACTTGGAGCGTCACCCTGAGATGGATATGCTATGCACGAAGCAGGGTGGTTGCAGATTTCTCACCACGGAGTCGGGCGAGGTGTTCAAGCAGTATGCCTCGATATTCTTTGACAACTCGATACAGGTGCAGAGTATTGCACTGAAGTAGTTCTCTGAGAATTCATCGGAGATTTTGAGCTCTTAGAAACATTCCTCTCACCTTTTTATGAAGTACTTGTTGACCAAGCGTATGGGCAGCCATACGGAGAGAGCGCTTACGACCACCACGGAGACAAAAACGAGCAGGATGTCTGTCAGTTTAACCCGTACGGGATAGGCATCGACAACGAACTGTCCGTCTCCGCCCAGGCCAATGATTCCGAACTGCTGTTGCAACAAGCATAGTATCACGCCTAACACGAGGCCTGTGACTGCTCCGAGTAGGGCGATGAGGTTGCCCTCGTAAATGAAGATGCGGGCTACGAGTCTGTCGGAGGCTCCTAAGCAGCGCAGGGTATCGGCATTGTCGCGCTTGTCGAGTATGAGCATCGATACCGAGCTGATGATGTTGAAGCAGGCCACCATCAGAATGAAGCATAAGAAGAGATAGGAGATGAATTTCTCTATCTGTACCACTTTGAAGGTGTCGGCCTGTTGCTCGTAGCGATCCTTCACGGTGAAACCGTCACCTACGAGGGTAGCAACGGTGCGTTTCACGGCAGCGATGTCAGCTTCGGAGTGCAGGCGTAGCTCGATGGCGCTGACCTCGGTAGTATAGCCGAAGAGTCGGCGGGCATAGTCGAGCGATGCGATGATGTATGACGAGGCATAGCGGCTGTCATTAATGTTGAAGACATTGCCGGGTGAGTATAGTGGCTGACGACGGAAGTTAGCCAAAGGGTTCGACATGTTGACCTTCGTACCTATCCGTGGGGCGTATATCTCAATGGGGTCGTAAGGCTGTACACCTGTGCCGAGTATATACATCAGTTGCTGCCCCATCACACCATAGTCGGCCACGGCATCGTAGAGTTTGAATTGGGGACTGCCGTAGAGTATCTCCTCAATGTTGGTCAGTGCTTGAAAGTTGTCGTCCACTCCCTTGATGGTAACCATCGTCTGCTGCTCCTTGTAGCGAGCCATGGCATCGTCCTCCAACGTGAGGCTCACTACCTGCACACCGGGTGTGGCTTGTATGGAAGCTACCAGTGCAGAGTCGGGCACAAAGGTCTTTCCCTTAGCGGCCTCTACCTTGAGGTCGGGGTCAAAATGGGTGAAAAAACTGGCAATGAGGTCATGGAAGCCATTGAAAACGGAGAGTGTGCACACCAGAGCCAGTGTAGCCAAGGCCACACCGCAGACGGAGATGCCTGAGATGATGTTAATGGCACCCACCGACTTCTTGGAGAAGAGGTAGCGACGAGCTATGTAGAACGGGAGATTCAACTGGTATGGCAGTGGTTGTTGAGTTGCCTGAATATCGGATTATTCTAATTGAGGCGACGTTACTTAAGAAGTTCGTCAATGCGTTCCAGATAGTCGAGCGAGTCGTCGATGAAGAACTTCAGTTCTGGTATGATGCGCAACTGATGGCGCAGGCGACCTCCCAGTTCGTAACGGATGGAACGCACATTGCCGTTGAGGTTACTTACGATTTCGTCTCCACGCTCCGAGGGAAATATGCTGATGTATGCACGGGCAATGCTAAGGTCGGGACTCACACGCACCGATGTTACTGATACAAGCACACCTGCCATCGACTTGGCCTGTAGCAGGAATATCTCGCTCAATTCCTTCTGAATGAGGCGGGCAATCTTACTTTGTCTCGTTGATTCCATATTTTAATTATAGAGTATTATTGTTATATTTTTCTCATCATCGTCAGTCCATCGCGTAGGGGAAGAATCAGCTTCTCCACCCGCTTGTCGGCAGCGACGAAAGCGTTAAACTCATTGATGGCGGCCGTCTGGCGGTCGGTAGCATAGGCCTTGTCCACCACATGCCCGTCCCAGAGTGTATTGTCGGCCAGGATGAAGGCGTTGGCAGAGGTATAGGCCAGCGCCATCTCGTAGTAGTCATGATATTGGCGCTTGTCGCCGTCCATGAACACAAGGTCGAATGTTTCGCCCAACCGAGGCACCTCCTCCAGCGCATTGCCTATGTGGAAACGCACCTTGTGGCCGTAGGGTGACCCCTCAATCCACGGACGGGTAAAATCCTCCAGCTCATCATCTATTTCATAGGTGTGGAGCACACCGCTCTCATCCAAACCTTCGGCCATGCAGAGTGCTGAGTAACCGGTAAAAGTTCCTATTTCAAGTATGCGGTGGGGCCGTATCATCTGCACCAACATCTTCAGTAGACGACCCTGCAAGTGTCCCGATGTCATACGCGGATTGAGCAGTTTCACATGTGTCTGCCGGTAGAGCGCCTTCAAATAATCGCTCTCTTCATCCATGTGGCTCAGGATATAGCTGTCTATCGCCTCCTGCTGATGAATCATAGCTGTAGCAATGCTTCTATGGCCAGCCGGTACGAATCCATACCGAAACCGCCGATGACACCTACGCAAGCCCCCGTGATGAGCGAGGTGTGTCTATACATCTCACGCTGATACACGTTGGAGATATGCACCTCCACGACCGGAGTACTTATAGCCTTGATGGCATCGTGCAGGGCTACCGAGGTGTGTGTATAGGCACCCGCATTGAAGATGATGCCGTCGCATGTGAAGCCCACCTCATGTAGCTTGTTGATGAGCTCACCCTCTACGTTAGACTGGTAGTACTCGAGTTCTACATTGGGGAATCGTGCCTGCAGAGCCGAAAAACACGTTTCCATCGAGTCATTGCCATATATACCCGGTTCACGTTTGCCCAACAAGTTCAGATTGGGACCGTTGAGCACCAACAAATGTTTCTTCTTGCTATCCATAGTCAATGCAAAGATACGTATAAACGAGCAAGAAATATCAAGTTTACTTGAATATTTTTTATGGCGATTGTAAATTATCTTCGCGGTTACCGCAAATATAGTGACAAACGAGCGAAATAATATCAAGCTTGCTTGAATATTTCACAATGAGTGAGTACTTTTGCCTGCAATTAGTAAGATAATGCAATCCTATGATTCATACCCCAAACATATCCAGCGAGCAGTTGCTGACCCGATTCAAGCAGCACTTGATGCTTGAGAAAGCCTTGTCGGCCAATACACTGGCTGCATATGTGCACGACGTGGAAAAACTCTTTGGATATCTGTATGCAGTGGAGATCGACCCACGCGATGCCAAATTGGAGGATTTGGAAACTTTTCTGGCAAGCCTGCACGATGAAGAGATTGGTCCTCGCTCACAAGCCCGGATGCTGTCGGGTATACGTTCCTTCTATCAGTTCCTCGTGCTCGATGGCCACATAACAGCCGACCCCACTCTCCTGTTGGAATCCCCGAAGATTGGTATGAAACTGCCTGAGGTGCTCAGTATAGAGGAGATTGACATGCTCATCAATGCCATTGACCTCAGCAAACGTGAGGGACAGCGCAACCGCGCCATCATAGAGACTCTTTACAGTTGTGGGCTGCGCGTATCGGAGGCCTGCAATCTCAAGCTTTCGGATCTATATCTCAGTGAGGGCTTCATCAAGGTAGAGGGCAAGGGAAGCAAGCAGCGGCTGGTACCCATCTCTGACCGTGCCATAGCTGAGATTATGGACTATATGGCCGACCGCGCAGAGATAGACATCAAGCCTGGGCACGAAGATTACCTCTTCGTCAGTGCCCACCTCAAGAAGCGTATGTCACGCATCACGATGTTCCATATCATCAAGGAACTGGCTGAGCAGACGGGGCTCAAGAAAACCATCAGCCCACATACCTTCCGCCACTCCTTCGCCACCCACCTGCTCGAAGGTGGCGCCAACCTTCGCGTCATACAGAGTATGCTTGGGCACGAAGATATAGGCACTACCGAAATTTATACCCACATCGACGCTCATCGCTTGCGTTCCGAAATTATTGAGCATCACCCGCGTAACAAGCGAAAAAAAACATTTCATCGGTGAGTTCTGAGGATTAGGCATAAATAGGAAGAGCCGTCCTACAAAGGACGGCTCTTCCTATTATTCTCTATTTCGGACAAGTTGTCACTTTACAATCTCAAGCAACTCAACCTCGAAGATGAGGGTAGAGAATGGCTTGATCTGACCCATGTCGCGATTACCGTAAGCAAGCTCCTGAGGAATGTAGAGAACCCACTTGGAGCCTACGGGCATCATGGTAAGAGCCTCAGTCCATCCGCTGATTACCTGATTGGCACCAAAGGTGGTGGGCTCATTGCGCTTGTATGAGCTGTCAAACTCAGTGCCGTCGATAAGTGTACCGCGATAATGCACCTTTACACGGTCAGTGCTTGTAGGAACAGCACCCTTACCCTCGGTGATAACCTTGTAGCAGAGGCCGCTCTCTGTCTTCACTACACCTTCTGTCTTGGCAATAGAGTCGAGGAAGGCTATGCCCTCAGCCTTGTTGGTTCCATACTCCTGCTCGAATCGTTCATTCTTGAGTTCTTCTATAAGGCGCATTGTTACCTCTTGAGCTTCCATGGGGTGCATTAGCAAGCCCTTCTCGGTCACGCCAGCTACGAATCCTGCCATGAAGTTATTCTTGTTGAGTTCGCCGTTCTTACCTAACACATCGCGAGTCACACCAGGAATGATTTGGGTAGTTACCTGTTGGCCTATTTGGATACCAGTAAAGAAGGCTCCTTTCTTTTTGTTTTCACCTACCTTGATACCCTCTTTCAGACCCTTAACGAAGTCGCTCATATAGAGTGTGTCAACACCCATGCGGTTGACGACAAAATCCTTCAGACCCTGCGTCTGAGTCAATCCCATGGCGTATGAGAAAGTATCAATCTGGGCAGTGAGGTCAGCTGTAGAGTCATTGTTTTCCTGAATAGCTTGCATCAGCGCCATTGCTGTCTGCTGTGCTTGCTCGGGCTCCATCTTGAGTCCCTTCTCGGTGACACCGGCGATGAATGCCTCGGTGAAATTCTTTTTGTTGAGCTCGGCGCCCTTACCTGCAAGTATCTGCATTGTCACATCAGGGATAATCTGATTTACCACCTGCTGGCCAATTTGTGTGCCTGCAAAGTACGCATTCTGCTTCTCATCGGCATTGGTGGCTTCGAGTAATCCTTCTACAAACTGACTCATATAGATGGTGTCCATACCCATACGAGCTACGAGATAGTTTTTCAGACCTTGAGTCTGAGCCACACCGATGGCATAAGAGAGTGAATCAACCTTACTTGCTCCCTCGAGGTTTGCTTTGGGAGCCGATACACCGCAGCTAACGAAAAGGCCCGCTACGAGAGCCACTGCTACTGAATAGATACTTTTCTTCATTGTTGTCTTTTTATTTATTGATTATAATACATTCAACAGTTCGACCTCGAATACGAGTGTGCTGTAGGGGGGGATGACTCCACCTGCACCCTGCTCGCCATAACCGAGGTTGTAGGGGATATAGAGCTTCCACTTGTCGCCTTCGCTCATCAGCTGTAGCGCTTCCGTCCATCCGGCAATCACCTGATTCACACCGAAGATGGCTGGTTCACCACGATCAATAGAACTATCGAAGAGGGTTCCATCGACCAGTCGTCCTTCATAGTGACAGCGCACTTGATCGGTAGCTTTCGGCTTGCGCCCGTTGCCTGAGGCCGTCACCTCATACTGTAGCCCACTGGGCAGTGTCACCACACCGGGGCGTTCCTTATTCATCTTTAAGAACATCTCGCCTTGCTCGATGGCAGCAGCGTGAGCCTGTTTCTCCATCTCTGCAAAGTGCGCATTCACAATCTGTTGCGCCTCGTTGAAACTGAGGGAAGTTTCCTTACCCTCCAACACGTCGCGGATGGCCTGTGCGAAATCATTGACATTCACCTGGGTGCCCATAGAGAGCAGCTGCTGTCCGATTCCAAGACCAAGTCCGTAGCTGAATTTGTCCATAGTTATATATCCGTTATTTCAAAAAACGGGCAAATTTACGCTTTTTATCTGAATATTAACGGATTCTTTCCTCTAATTTTTGTTATTTTCACATTTATGGCATAAAATTAGCCCTCAAGAGAAAGAAAATGGCAGATGTTAACCAAATTTTCTGTACATTTGTACCCCAATCATATATATACAATGTAATTAGGTAAAAAGATTTCCAAATGTCACACGATCATATCCATTTGCACAGCGATACTGCAGGCAAGAATATCCTCTCAGCCTTTTTCATCAACCTCGCCTTTACGATGATATCGCTCATCGGAGGCTGGCTCACCAACAGTATGGCCATCATCTCCGATTCCATTCACGACCTCGGCTGTACCCTCTCCATCGCGCTGGCATGGGTGTTTGAGCGCATTGCAGGCCATGGTCCCACACAACGATTCACTTTCGGCTACCGCCGCTTTACCCTATTGGGCGCCTTTGTCAATGCCTTTATTTTGCTAAGCGGCTCTTCGGTAGTGCTCTACGAGAGTATCGGGCGTATGACTTCACCCGAGGAGGTCAATGCCGAGGGTATGCTGTGGTTTGCCCTGCTGGCCATCCTCTTCAAGGGACTGGCCGCGTGGCGTACGTGGAAGGGCTCAAGCGTCAACCAACGGATGGTGTCGCTTCACCTTTTGGGCGACTGTCTCGGTTGGGTGGCCGTACTGCTGGCCAGTATCGTGATGATGTTTGTAGAGATTCCCCTGCTTGATCCCATCCTTTCCATATGCATATCACTCTACATCCTCTACAATGTGGTGCACAACCTTATCGTAGCCTTCCGAATCGTACTCGAGGGCGTACCTTCAGCTATAGACTACACCGCTCTGAAGGCTGAGGTGGCTACACTCGATGGCGTGGCCTCGCTGCGTGAACTGCGTATATGGAGTATGGATAATGAGCATCATGCAGCCGAAGTGATACTTACCACCACCCTCACCACCCTTGATGCAGCCGAAGTGCTGAAAGCCACCATACGCAGGCTATTGACTCAGTATGGTGTGGAGCACTGCGTGATAGAAACGAGCGGGGAAGGTGTAAGCATTAGATAAGGAATGTTCGTGCAACCGATTATTTCAAGCAAGTGGCAGCGCACCTCGCGGTGAACTGCCACTTTTCAAAAGGTTTAGGTTGCAAACAATAATAATCAACAAGCGATTCTCTTCTTGTATTGTTAAGGTTTTGTCTATTTTGGAAAAGAGTTACTCTTTTTTATTTTTGCTGTCGTATTTCGAAATGCTTTATTTTTCCGCTGATGGTCTTGGGTAGTTCGGTTACGAACTCTACCACACGTGGATATTTATAGGGGGCGGTGGCTTCTTTCACGTAGGTCTGTATGCCTTTTATGAGTTGTTCGTTGGCACGGTCGCGATACTCTTCGGTGAGCACGATAGTGGCTTTCACTACCTGGCCGCGTATCTCGTCGGGGACACCTGTGATGGCACATTCAAGCACGGCGGGGTGTTTCATTAGGGCACTTTCTACCTCAAAGGGACCGATGCGATAACCCGATGACTTGATGACATCGTCGGTGCGTCCCACAAACCAGAAATAACCGTCGGCATCGCAGCGGGCTATGTCCCCCGTATGGTACCAGCCATTATAGTTGGCTGAGGATGTGAGTGGTTTGTCACGATAGTACTCCATGAAGAGCCCCAAGGGTTTACCATGGTCGGTACGTATCACAATCTCCCCCTCCTCATCGGAACCGAGGATATTGCCGACACCATCCATAATCTCTACATGAAATTGTGGACCACGCATACCCATAGAACCTGGTTTAGGATTGCACCAAGGATAGGTACCTACAGTCAGGGTGGTTTCGGTCTGCCCATAGCCTTCCATAAGGCGGATGCCTGTAAGGCGGTACCATCCGTCGAATACGCTTGGATTAAGGGCTTCACCCGCTACGGTGCAATAGCGCAGACTGCTGATATCATAGCTGGCTACATCTTCCTTAATAAGGAACCGGAACACGGTGGGAGGAGCACAAAATGAGGTTATGCGATGCTTCTCGATGGTGCGCAAAATATCTGCTGGTGGAAACCGGCCTTCATAGTCATATACAAAGACGGTGGCGCCTGCTATCCATTGGCCATAGAGTTTTCCCCAAGCAGCTTTACCCCATCCAGTGTCGCTTAGGGTGAGGTGCAGCGAGTCTTCACTAAGGTTATGCCAATAGCTGCCTGTGATAATATGGCCTAACGGGTAGGTGAAGTCGTGACACACCATCTTGGGCTCACCGGTGGTTCCCGAGGTGAAATACATAAGCATCGTATCTGTGTTCTCGTTTTTCGCGGGTCTCACAAAAGGTGCAGCGGCAGCTATCCCTTGGTGAAAATCATTCCATCCTTTAGGGATGGTTTTACCGATGGAAACGAGGTTTTTTAACGTAGGACAGTTTGGATAGGCTGCTTCAACATTGCGTATGATATCTTCGTCGCCGCAGGCCACGATGGTGTGGATACCGGCTGCATTGCACCGATACTCAATGTCATGCTTGCGCAGTAGATGCGTGGCGGGCACCGCAATGGCACCAAGTTTGTGCAAGGCAAGTATACTGAACCACCACTCGTAGCGTCGCTTCAAAATGAGCATTACTACATCTCCTTTGCTAATGCCTATGCTTTGGAAATAGGAGGCGGTATGATCGGAATAGGTCTTCAGGTCGTGGAATGAGAAAGTGCGCTCTTCTCCGTCTTCATTGGTCCACAGCATAGCACGTTTGGTCGGAGCTTTCTCAGCCCATGCATCAATGATGTCGTAGGCAAAGTTGAAGTGCTCGGGTACGCATACTTCGTAGTTTTGCATAAAGTCTTCATAAGACTCGAAACTGGTTTGTTTCAGAAATCGTTCCAACATACGGTTCTTTGCTTTCAAAATTGACGATGCAAAGATAAAATGTGTGTTGGGAATCAGTTTTTCTTTTGCCCTCAATCTCTTTGTGATTGCCCACAAAAGACGCTCCATTCATCAAGGGATGTAGGGGTAGATGATGCAAAATGCAGTGAACGTTGTTGTTACGGGATTGCTCTACTCAGCGTTCTCTTCGTTGGAGCGTGCGAGTATATGTTGTATGTTTACCGAATAGGACTTCGATACAGGTATCTGTTTGATTCCATCGTGGGTGAGCCTGATGTACATGCCGTCGCGATCGTTGCGGAAAATCTTTATCTTGTTTTTGTTAACGATATAGCCACGGTGGCAACGGATGAGGTAGTCGCCGAATTTGTTTTCTATGGCCTTGGTGGTGCTGCGCAGCATGTAATTGCATAGTTTGCCGTCGGCTTCGTAATATATCTTTACGTAGTTGTCCTGCGATTCTACATAGTAGAGGCTGTCGATGCTGATGCTCATCTTGAGGCGCCCGGTGCTGTCGACAAGGTGGATGAGCTTGGGGTCGGTATTGTCGGTCTTGTCGTTCACCATATTCATGCCTATGCGGTCGAGCAAGAGGCGTTGGTAGCGTGTGGTGGCATAGAGCACACAGATGACATAAGGAACGATGAGGATAAAGGCCAGTACTATCACTGCACGCTTGAGAATATGAAGGAAGATATGGGGATCGTTGATGACAAAAAGTTCGGTGAAAACGGTATAAATGAACGACACCATCACCACTTCGGCACCTACCCATAACATCAGCTGCCCGTTGGTTATCGGATGGCGACGGTGTACTTGGTATAGTACCACCTTGCTTAGTATAAGGAAAGCAATTGCTACGAGGTAGAAGACTACGGAGGCCATCACCATGCGGAAGCCGCTGTATATTCCTTCAGACTCCTGTTCTTGAAGCATCAGAGTGAGCCATGAAGTAGAGGAATAGGGACCATATATTATCATAAAAAGGATGGAGAAGAGCACGATAAATATGACCGAGCCCGTTAGAGTACGACTTTCGAGCAGGTATCTTGGTGCTTTCTTTCTTAAATCCATAGCATGTTCTTTTAGTCAGGTTACTTTGTGTTTTCTGGGCAAAGATACGAACAAACGAGCGAAATAAGATCAAGCTTGCTTGAATATTTCACAGCGAGTGCAGTATATCTCCACAGTTTACTGCAAAGATACGAAAAAGGAGCGAATAAATACAAACTTTTGACGTTTTTCACCCCGTATACGTTTTTCACCCCTTTACCCCTCAATTCGCATATTTTGTCCCTACAGGAGCTGTCTCCTGCCACATCAAAGTTCTTTTTGTTGAGTGGGTGGAACAGATTGAGTAACTTTGCCCCATTGATTTTTGTTTTAATTTTGTAGGGAATTTCCTAAAAAAAACTATGAGAATAATTGGAACTGGAAGTGCACATCCCAAACGCACTTTGACAAATGACGACTTGTCGAGGATGATGGATACCAGCGATGAGTGGATTCGTGAACGTACGGGTATCCGTACACGACAGGTCATCACTGACGAGAACCTCGAAGACCTTGCAGCCGAGGCTGCCCAAAAGGCATTGGACGATGCCGGTATCAAAGCAGTCGAACTTGACTATATCATCTGCTCGAACGTAGCCTTCGAATATGTAACACCCACCGTAGCCAGCATCGTGGAGGGTAAGATAGGGGCATCGTGTCCTTGTGTAGACCTCAATGCAGCTTGCTCAGGCTTCATCTATGCCATCGACTTTGCTGAGGCATTGCTGCAGACGGGACGTGCTACCAACATATTGGTGATGGCGGCTGAGGAACCTACCCGTATGGTCGATTGGAACGACCGTAGCACCTGCGTGCTCTTTGGCGACGGTGCCGGTGCTATGGTGGTGACCCAGGGTGAGGGGCTGCGTGCCATCAAAGTGTCATCGAAGAGCAATCTGGGCGTGCTCCACTACAAGTGCAAGCTCGAACCTACCCCCTTCATCACCAAGGAGGAGAAGCATATTCCGCTCTACATGGCAGGGCAGGAGGTGTTTAAGACTGCTGTAACTAACTCATTGAGGGACCTTTTGGCTGTGCTCTCCGATGCAGGGCTCGACAAGGATGACATCACCTACTACGTATTGCATCAGGCAAACTTCCGGATTAATGATTTTATCCGTCATCGGTTCAATATGGATACGACGAAGTTTCCCGTCAATATGGATAGGTATGGTAACACCTCATCGGCCAGTATACCTATGCTACTCGACGAGTTGAACCGCAATGGAAAACTGAAAAAAGGCGATTTGCTCGCATTTAGCGCTTTTGGTGCAGGATTTACCACGGGTGCGTGTATCATCGAATGGAATAAATAACTATATTTGCAGCATAATTTGAGTTTCTAAGTTTAATGGGTTCTTAAGTTTCCAACAAGACAGCAAGCTCAGAAACTCAAAAAATAAAACTTATAAACTAAAAATGGAAAGAAGAGTTGTCATTACCGGTTTGGGCACTATCAGCCCTGTGGGAAATACTGTAGCCGACTTTTGGAATAGTCTGAAGGAGGGCAAGAGCGGATTGAATTTTATCCAAGGATATGACGATGTGGACCTCCCCGTGCGCATTGTGGCTCAAGTAAAGGATTTTGACCCTATGGCCAATGGCCTTGAACGTTCCGATGTACGTAAGATGGATCTCTTTTGCCAATATGCAGTGGCTGCTGCCAATCAGGCAGTGAAGGATAGCGGGTTGGTAAGCGGTGAGAATATCGAGCCTGATCGCTTCGGTGTATACGTAGGCTCGGGTATCGGTGGCATGAGCACTTTCGTGCGTGAGACCGAGAAATTGCTCAATGAAGGAGCACGCCGCATCTCCCCCCTGTTTGTACCTACGATGATTGCCAACATTGCTTCGGGCAATATAGCTATCCGTCATAATGCCCAAGGCCCCTGCCTCCCCATCGTGACCGCCTGTGCCACAGGTACCCACTCAGCCGGTGAGGCATTTCGTGCCATCAAGTATGGTCTTGCCGATGCCATCATTACTGGTGGTGCCGAAGCTGCCGTACACCCCTTGGCAATCGGTGGCTTTGCCAATAGTCGTGCGCTCACCAATGCTGAGGCCTTGGAAGATGCCTGCACACCGTTTGATGCTCGTCGCAGTGGTTTTACCATGGCCGAGGGTGCCGGCATTCTTGTGTTTGAAGAGTATGAGCACGCCGTGAAGCGTGGTGCTATCATCTATGCCGAGGTGGCTGGCTATGGAAATACCTGCGATGCCCACCACTACACCGCTCCACGCCCCGATGGTATTCCTGCATCAAAGGCTATCCGCATGGCGCTCGATGAGGCTGGCTACACCACTGATGATGTCCTCTATATCAATGCTCACGGTACCAGCACTCCGCTCAACGACAAGACCGAGACCAACGCCATCAAGTTAGCCTTGGGTGAGGAGGAGTCACGCAGGGCACTCATCAGTTCTACTAAGTCGATGACAGGCCACATGCTCGGTGCTGCCGGAGGCGTAGAGCTCATCGCTACTGCCTTGGCTGTGAAGTACGGTATCGTGCCTCCTACCATCAATTACAAAGAGGCCGACCCCGAATGTGACCTTAACTACGTGCCCAATAAGGCGGTAGAGGCCAATGTCACCGTTGCTTTGTCAAATTCACTCGGCTTCGGAGGTCACAATGCTTGCGTGGCTTTGCGAAAGATTTAATATATGGAAAGAGAAGAAATCAAGATCTATCTTCCTCACAGAGACCCGATGTTGCTTGTTGATTCCATCGTGGTAGAGACTGAGACCGCTGCTGATGGCACCAAGTCGCAATACGCCATTGCTACCTATCATGTGCGTGGCGATGAGTATTTCCTACAGGGTCACTTCCCTGACTATCCCGTGGTACCCGGTGTCATCCTCTGTGAGATGATGGCTCAGTCATGTGCCCTGCTGCTCGGCGATGAAATCAAGAGCAAGCGCCCCCTCTATACGGGTATCGACAATGTGCGTTTCAAGAATCAGGTGCGCCCGGGCGATACCATCGTGATTCGTTCATCCATAACCGACCGTCGCCAGACCATCGTTTTTGCTAAATCCGAGGCTAAGGTCGACGGCAAGCTCTGCTGCCGCGGCAACCTCTCGTTTGCCTTGATTTGATTTAACACAAAGGATAACAATAGCGTGGGGATGCGAACCGCATCCCCACGCTATTGTTATAAGCATCTTAATCAAACAATCCCCGGATGTTCTGATATACGCTTTTGCCGAGGTGTTTATAGGCCAGTTCGGTGACTTCGCGGCCACGGGGGGTGCGCTTGAGGAAACCCTCTTTGATGAGGAATGGTTCGTATACCTCTTCCAGTGTGCCGGAGTCTTCGCCTATAGCAGTAGCTATGGTGCCGAGACCTACGGGACCACCTCCGAACTTGTCGATGATAGTGCAGAGTATCTTGTTGTCAATCTCATCGAGTCCGTAGCGGTCGATATTGAGTGCTTCCAGTGCATAACGGGCAATCTCGAGGTCGATAGCCCCAGAGCCTTTTACTTGAGCAAAGTCACGTACGCGGCGTAGCAGTGCATTGGCAATACGGGGAGTACCGCGGCTACGGCTGGCAATCTCTTCCGCAGCCTTATAATCGCATGGCACACCGAGGATATCGGCAGAGCGGGCAATGATGCGGGTGAGCACATCGGTGTCGTAGTACTCGAGGTGCATATTGATGCCGAAGCGGGCACGAAGCGGTGCCGTGAGCATACCGCTGCGGGTAGTGGCACCGACGAGAGTAAAGGGGTTGAGGTCAATCTGTATGCTACGGGCCGAGGGACCCTTGTCTATCATGATATCAATGCGGTAGTCTTCCATGGCCGAGTACAGATACTCCTCCACCACGGGCGACAGGCGGTGTATCTCGTCGATGAAGAGCACATCGTTAGGCTCAAGCGAGGTGAGCAGGCCGGCAAGATCGCCCGGCTTGTCGAGCACAGGCCCTGAAGTAAGCTTGAATCCTACACCCAATTCGTTGGCAATGATATTGCTCAATGTAGTCTTGCCCAATCCAGGAGGCCCGTGCAGCAATACGTGATCGAGCGCCTCGGCACGTAGACGCGCTGCTTTGACAAAGATACGTAGGTTGTCAACCACCTTTTCCTGCCCCGAGAAGTCCTCGAAGCGTAGTGGGCGTAGCGCATTTTCGTAGTCTTTGTCCTTGCCGCCGAATTGTTGCTTGCGTATATCAAAGTTTTCTTCCATAATTCCAGTAATAATTGTATGGCTTAGACAACAATCTCAATGCTCTCCTTTATAATCATGAATAGGAGCACGCCACTATAGACAATCTTCATGCCGGTGGTGAGCAAAAAACCAATGAATGACATCAGAGCCACCTTGAGTGCCTTACCTGTGGAGGCATGTGCCATCATCTCACCTACGAAAGCACCGATGAAGGGGCCAATGACGAGTCCCCAAGGGGGGAAGAAGAAGAGACCTGCTATCATGCCTGCTACAGAACCGCGTGTAGCTTGCTTGCTACCACCGCTGATATTCGTCAGCCAGATGGGGGCTATGTAGTCGAGTACAGATACGATGACAAGGAATATACCGCCGACCCATAGTGCAGAGGAACTGATATTGGCACCTGGGCAGAAGAGCAGTGCAACGAGTCCTGCAAAACTAAGAGGTGCTCCCGGCAAGGCGGGGAGTATAGAACCTGCGAGGCCTACTATGCCACATACGATGGCGATGATGATGAGTAAAGTTTCCATTTCTTAATGAAGAGTTAAGAGTTTAAAAGGGAATAGGGAAAAGTGATGTACACTACAGAGTATAGTTCTTAACTCTTTACTTTTAGCCCCTCACTTCTATTAATCAGTTCCAGCAACTTCTCCACCGCTTGCTCTTCGGGGATATTCTTCTCTATACATTCCTTCTTTCGATAGAGGCTCACTTTGCCACGAGCAGCACCTACGTAGCCGTAGTCGGCATCAGCCATCTCACCAGGACCATTGACGATACAGCCCATGATGGCAATCTTGAGTCCCTTGAGGTGCGATGTGGCCGCTTTGATGCGAGCAATGGTCTCCTCCAGCGCATAGAGTGTGCGACCGCAGCCGGGACAGGAGATGAACTCCGTCTTGCTGGTGCGCACACGAGCTGCCTGCAGGATGTTGAATGCTGTGGTATCTATCGCCTGCGGAGCAATGGCATTGCCTATGTTGTGTAGGTAGAGGCCGTCGGCAAGGCCATCGATACAGAGCACACCGCTATCGGCAGCGGCACGCAACTGAAGGTCGGCCAATGCTTCCTCGGAATAGTGCTGGAAGTATACGATGGGGTTGGTGATGCCCTCGTGCATGAGCAGATGAGCCAGTGCGCGGTGCTCGCCCACGCGGTGCAGATGATTGGTCTGATGGATGACCACTACCTCGGGATGGGTCTTGAGGCAGGCCAACACCTCTTCTGAGCATTGGTCGTAGGTGGCAAAGAGGAACTTCACCTTTGCTGTGCAAGTAGCTAACAATGGTAGGTAGTTCTTATCGCCGAAGCCCATGAACACGGGATAGGTGCCCTCTTCGCCTGTCCAGGCTGGTGCATCCACAATGAGCGGTATGTCGGGACGCTTCTCGGGCAGTGTGCTACCGCAATAGAGGTAATCGGGTCGTAGGTTGGCATCAAACGTGCGACCTTCGCCGAAGCAACTGCCGATGACTACCGGTACCTGGTCGCCACCGATATTACCCACGGCGTGGGTAGTACGGCGGTTGGGTGCGAAATAGTCGAATCCATCGGCTTTTACGCCCTTAATATGGGGATGCATAGCGTGTGCCGTTACGTACTGTACGAGTGTCTTGGCCACGGGAATCTCGGCTTCGGGAGCTTCGCTCAGCGATACGCGGATGGTGTCGCCCAGTCCGTCGTAGAGCAGGGCACCTATACCCACAGCACTCTTGATGCGTCCATCCTCGCCTTCACCGGCCTCAGTAACGCCCAGATGGAGGGGAAACGACATGCCTTCCTGCTCCATTGTCTTAACGAGCAGGCGCACCGTACGTACCATGATAACCGTATTGCTGGCCTTGATGGAGATGACCACATTGGTAAACTCCTCGGCCACGCAGATGCGCAGGAACTCCATGCACGACTCCACCATACCCTCGGGCGTGTCTCCGTAACGGCTCATGATGCGGTCGCTGAGCGAGCCGTGGTTCACGCCGATGCGTATGGCCGTGTGATTCTCCTTGCAGATATTAAGGAAAGGTACCAGACGGGCGCGTATCTTCTCTATCTCGGCAGCGTACTCCTCATCAGTGTATGTGAGCTGCTTGAAGGTGCGTGCCGTATCCACATAGTTGCCAGGGTTGATGCGCACCTTCTCGGCATAGAGTGCAGCCACATCGGCCACGCGGGCATTGAAGTGCACATCGGCCACGAGCGGAGTACTGATGCCCTGGCTACGCAGCCCGGCATTGATTTCGCGCAGGTTCTCAGCCTCGCGCACACCCTGTGTGGTGAGGCGTACATATTCGCCGCCAGCTTCGATGATGCGTCGTGCTTGCGCCACCGAACCTTCGGTATCGGTAGTGGCTGTCGTGGTCATTGACTGCACACGGATGGGATTATCCGCTCCGAGCGGCGTACCGCCAATCTGCACTTCGCTACTCGTGCGACGGTTATAATTGAAGAGATCCATTAATTGCATTTAGCGTTAAAAGTAAACAACTATGCAAAGGTAAACAAATGATTGATATTGGTCAAGTGTTATCCTCGTTTATTTTTCAACCCTTGCACTGTGGAAAAGCTGCCGTTTTCGATTATCAGGGTCTTTCCCCCCGAGAAGATAAAGGGGGGGCAGAGACTGCTGTCTCAACAGTATCGGATGATTCGATGAGACGGGCGGGTGTAGGTTGTGTATGTCTCTCTCTTCACTCGCTTACCGTTATCTCCTTCGAACTTTCAGTGGCCATGAACTCGGGGGCATACATGCACTGGATGGTGCTGAGGCCGCTGGAGAAGTGGCCTGCGTGACTTACCCAAAGGTCGCTGTCCACGAAGACAAGCGCAAGCGCCATATCATGTCGTTCATCGATGAACATCCCGAATATGCCAAGCGCATCAAAGGCACCAAGATACTGTTCCCTCCGTTGATGAAGCTAAAGCGTAAGAAATAGTACATCGCACTCATCCGGCTTCCCCCTCTTATTCCTCTGTCTTTTCGACATGCCCTTTACAGATGGCAAATTTATCATCACTGTGGCATAAATACCCGGACAAACAGTCATTGAAGCAAAAACACACCCTTACGAAGAAAATTTTGTTTCTACGCGATAAAAATTTTGTTTCATCGCGATGAAACAAAAATTGCCTCCTCTGCAGGGGAAAATCGGCTGCCGTGATTCGTCCGCGGACAAACGCTATCGGTCGGATATCCGTTGGTGAATATGTGGGAAAGCTGTATCTTTGTGTGTTGATTCTTTTTCTGTGATCGAGGGTGTGGAAGTAGGGGGGCTTCTATAAATCAAAGGTTCTTGTTACAACTGTAGATTGCTCACCCTAAACACTGCACTCTAAACAAACATGAAACACATAGTATTCATCCTTGCCAGATATTGATTCTCAGGAGTATGAACGTTTTTTTCTATTCACTTTTTTTAGATTTCATTTGCTATTCTGTTTGAATCTCACTACCTTTGCTCCATCCTCACGCCGATACCTTACTTCATTTGTGCGAGTTAAGGTGGTCGTGTGGGCGACAAGACATATTGAAAGGCGTTTACTACGCTTTGGTTTTGACGCTCTGAAATCCTGAGAAAATTTCAAACCGTCCTGTCAAAACAAAGTAGCAGTAAATGCCCCATGGTTGTGATATACACAGCCCTCATTGTGTCAAGGCCATTGGTGTACTCGTACGCCAATGGCAACTTTGGGCACAGCAGGGTTGTTGATATACCTACAGCGTGGGGCTTTTGCATTGCTCGTTTCTACAGGACATGGCGTTTCTCAGGTGCCTCAGAGCGTGGAGCGAGCGACAGTGCAGGGCTTCACGTCTTTTTTTTGTGTCTTCATATTACCTTGTTTGATAATATTCGGTTGCTGTAGTCCTCGACCGTGGAATTGGGAATGACACACCAACGTTAGTGTCAGCGTTCGTGTCATTCTGAACGCAGTGAAGAAACGTGTTCGCTGGCCGAAGGGGAAAGCAATCCCGCGCTATACTTTGCGAGATCCTTCGCGATGCTCAGGATGACAAAAAGGCTGGCTGATAGAGGAAAAGTCATTCAGCGACACAAGCCTATGGCCATCGAAGTAGACATACTGGAGGACTATATCTACAACATATCCCCCGACCTGTTCACCACCCTGCTCAAGGACCACACCACGAGTCGGGAGGGAGAACCGCAGCGCAACATCTTTTGGGCCACCTCGGACTACGAACATCTGGGCGAGGACTACGGATACCATTCCCCCATACTTCCCCATCTTATCACGGGCACGAACGGCCACGTCATCATGCCGCGCGTGCTGAAGAGCCGCGACACCCAGACCGCCCGCTCACGCGACATGGCCGAGGTGTTCACTCCTTCGTGGATATGCAATGCGCAGAACAACCTCATTGACGAAGCGTGGTTTGGCCGCAAGGAGGTGTTCAACGTGGAGTACACCGATGAGCAGGGGCAGCACCGCTGGACAGCCACCACGGAGAAGATCTCCTTCCCCGAAGGCAAGACATGGCGCGACTACGTGCGCGACACCCGATTGGAGATTACCTGTGGCGAGGCTCCCTACATCGTGAGCCGCTACGACACGACTACGGGCGAGGCCATCCCCCTGCGAGAGCGCATCGGGCTGCTCGACCGCAAGCTGCGTGTGGTGAGCGAGAACACCACTACCTCGGGTGAATGGCTCGAATGGGCACAGGCCGCCTACAAGAGCACCTACGGCTACGAGTGGCAGGGCGACAATCTCTTGATAGCCCGCGAGGCGATGCTCATCTCCTTCATCGAGTACTACGAAGCCAAGTTCGGCAAGCAGCCCATGCTCAAATCGCTCAACTACATTGCCTACATCATCTCGTGGAACGTGTGGCAGATGGACGGCCTCAAGGGCGTAGTGCCCGACTCGTGTGCCGACAGGGTGGAGATAGAGCAGACCCTCTTCGACGGCCCCATAGAGAGGGTAACCCCGTGCGTTCCGCCATCTGCGGAAGCGCGCCGATGAAGATCGATGTCCTGATGCCCTTCTTCTTGAACTCAGCACATACTTCAGTGAGGAAACTGCGGTTTGCTA
>JAFXEF010000023.1 GCA_017520935.1 Bacteroidaceae bacterium
AAGGTGAAGGCTTCGGGTACAGGACCGACACTGAAGTGTACCTATTATAAGGTAGAGAATCATGATGGCAAGGACATTCTTATTGAACTGTCTGATGGTCTCACCTCCCTTGCCAAAGGTGACCGCATTCGAGTACGTCTGCAGTTCACAGCCGACCGCGCCATGGACTATGTGGAGCTACACCTACAGCGGCCCGCAGCACTGGAGCCTGTGAGTACACGCTCAGGTTACACCTTCACCAACGGGCTTGGCTACTACAGTAGCGTAGAGAACAGTGCAACGAAGCTTTACTTCTACCGCATCGACAAAGGGAGTTACTTCGTGGACAGCGACTTTTGGGTAAGTCACGCAGGCCACTTCTCCAGCGGCCTCAGCACCATCCAGTGCATGTATGCCCCCGAATTCATAGCCACTGAAAGTTCGAAGAAGATAACGGTAAGCGAGTTATGAGAGAGAGACATACATAACCACGCAATCGTCACCTTCGTTGGTTCTTATATCGATCTCGCGTTTTTAGCATTCCGTCAAGTTTTATCTCTCAATCATAATAACATCCACGGGAGCCACCTTAAGGTGAACTCCCGTGGATATCCTTTTCAGACAGAATGTTGTCTTACTTGACGATTACCTTACGGCCATTGATGATATAGATACCGCTTCGCAGATTCTCAGTATCCGTCACCTTACGGCCTGCGAGGTCATAAATGGTCAGTTCACCATGGTCTATGGTCAAATGCCCGATGGCATCATCAATATTCGCCGTATAGGTCACATCGTGTGCCGGCATCGTCGTGTACGTCTCGCCAACCCAGCCGAGGAAGGTGTAGCCCTCTTCTGCAGACTCATATACATACTCGGGAATAGCTTCACCGTATGCAACTTCGGCTGTATGTACCAACTCCTCGCCTACATAGTAGTATACCTTATATATATTGACGGTATATGTTCCCTCGTATGTCACATCACCGGCAGGTACAGTCTCTGCCACTTCACCCCAGCCATTGAAGGTATGTCCCTCCTTCTCGGGAGCTTCGGGAATGACAATGGCAGCACCATATTCAAGTGAATAAGAAGCTATCACCTCATCACCGATCTTGAAGGTCACAAGGTACTTGTTGATGACGAATGTGCCGCTGATGGTCAGATCCTTGGCGGGCATAGTCTCCGGCACTCCGTCCCAACCGCTGAAGGTATGACCCTCCTTCGCGGGTGTTTCGGGAAGAGTAATTGTGGTACCATAGGCTACAGAGTCGGCACGCACTATTTCACCATCCACTGTGTAAGTTAGCAAATAAGAGTTCACAGAATAACTTCCCTCATAAGTCAGGTCACCGGCAGGTACAGTCTCTGCCACTTCACCCCAGCCATTAAAGGTATATCCCTCCTTCTCAGGAGACTCTGGAGCTACAATCGTTGCACCATATTCAAGAGAGTCAGAAGCTATCACCTCATCACCAATCTTGAAGGTTACAAGGTACTTGTTGATGATGAATGTACCGTTAATTGTTATATCTTCAGCAGGCATAGTCTCCGGAACCTCGATCCATCCGCTGAAGGTATATCCTTCTTTGGTGGGTTCTTCAGGTGCAATCACTTCACTATTCCATAGTAAAGTTTCTTCAGCTATAACCTCCCCTTCAATGGTAAATGTAATTCTATATGCATTCTTATGCTCCAATACTTTAGGAGAACTTGGATAACCTATCAAACTTTGCGCAATGAAATTGAAAGAGTCATCTATCTCAAATTCTTTATCAGCCTCTTTTTCATAAACTTTGATAGAAAAAGTCTCTTCAGCTGTTTGGTTGCTTCGCACGCGCAAGTAATAATAAGAAGCACCTTCCACTTTTTCCACCACAGCAATGCCGCGGCACTCATCACCACAAAATGCAGCCACTTCGTATTTATCCCTGTCAGTTACATGCTGGCCATCGACCTGTAAAGCAAGATACATAGTCATGTCATATTCATAATCTGAAATATTGCATTCCCAATGTGTTTCCTGTGCCTGCACATACCCAAATGGGAAAAGCAAACACAACAGCCAGCTCATTAATCGTATGTTATTCATTTTCTTGTTCATTTCTGTTCATCAATTAGCTTTTACTACTTTCTGATATTGTATTCCATTGATGGTCGTTATAGCCACCACGTATACTCCAGGTATCAGTGTGGCGACATCAATACCTTCACTGCCATATTGTTCTGTGGACAGCATAATCTCACCGGAAGTAGATAATACCTGAATTTGTTTTATCTGTTCCGTTGCGCCTTGAATAAACATACGGCTACGCAATGGATTGGGATAAATAATGTAAGCATTTGAGGTTACATCTGCTATTCCAGTAATTCCCTTAATATGCAATCCATACGGATTATTCATAGTACCCACATGCTGTCCATTGAAGGTTAGACTTTCTTCTATTTCGTATTCTTTTCCTGTAACATTCTCATAGGCTTTAAAAGTTACAGAAGAGCTCTCATTTACTGCACCATGTATTGTAATAAATAGTTTTCCGTCTACATATTGTCCTATCCCACGACATTCCTTGTCAATGAAGACCCCAACAGTATATGCCCCTTCATAAGCTTTGCCGTTTGGAGTGTGTACCGAGGCAATAATGGTCATATTATCAGGATAAGCGTGCTTTTCAATATTCCAAGGCATTGTCCGGATTTCTCTATCAAGGGCTGCGTATTTTGCAATTTCAACGGGGAAAGCTCTTGTCGTTGGGTAACAAAATGTTGCTACTGCTCCTGCCCAATACATATAGCCAGCACCTGGAGTCAATACTTTCAGAGTTCCACTCCATTTACCGTTGCTATAGATTGCAAAAGCATCCTTACTCTTGATGATATCGTTTTCTGCTGGAGTTAATTGCGTCAATGCCTCTGTTAAGGGCAACTCATAGATTGGGACATAGCCTATCCAGTTCCAACCTTGATGAAGAGTGAAAGGAACCTCCTCTGATGTGTAGGCCATTCCACTCCATGTATTGGTAAATGTTTCACTCATCTGCAATTTATACAATTCCTTTGGTGAGAGCACCTGCAAAGAACCAGTCAAACCATACTGGGGGTCATTGATTAACTCAGACTCCACTCCCATAAAGCGTTTTACCTTATCTGCTATGGGCTCCAAGAATTCCTTTGTTGACATCAATTGCTCCTCCGCGATATTAGAAGAGATCCAATTCCATCCCTCTACCAGTTCCAATGTCAAAGTGGATTCCTCCTTCAGCTGAATCCGATAGGCATTGGATGGTTCGGAATAACATGAGCCATTGCTTACAGCTACATAATAGACACCATCCGCCGTCGGGGTGAACTTTTGTTCGGTTGCTCCATCAACGGGGTTCCCGTCTTCATAGAACCATTGGTTGCCTTTTGCTGCTGACGACACCAACGTATGCGAACCTTCTACCGTCACGATAGGAGCGTCTAATCGCGGTATTACTGTCAGTTGTAGGATGTAAAGACTGTCGCGCATATACTCATTGCTTACCGTGTGGCGATAGACTCCAGTTTGATCATATTCCTTTCCATGAAAATCACAGAAATCGCCCTCACAGATGGTAACGGCTAACGTGTCAGGTGTCGGTCTTTCAAGTACAAACTTCATCGAGAGAGTGAAAGCCTTGGAGTAGCTCAACCCGCCCTCATCGGTCGTACTGATACGTATTTTGTAGATACTGTCTTCGGCACTCCTGAAAGCCGCCTTGGCCTGCAGTTGTGAGCCGTTGATTTGGAAGAGGTCGTTGTGGATGGCACCGTTGCCCTCAGCAAGGGCGTAAGTAAACGTCTTCTCATCCTCTGAGTCAATGGTGGTCAACTTGCCAACAAAGCCACCGGCAGCAAGGTCATCCTGGAAGATGGTGTCGCTAAGGGCGATGTCTGTTGGAGCTTGGTTGAAGTTTAGAATCACGTCGGGTTCTTCCTTGGCTGGCTCACGGTTGCCTGTGTTGTCTACGGCGATAGAGTAGAGCTTATACTGCTTGCCCTCCTCCACGGGGAAGGCAAGTACGGAGTCTACAGATACAGTGTCTATCTCCTCGTAGATGCCGTTATGATTCGCCATGTAAAGCAGCACGTGCTTTATGCCAGAACCACCTTCGTCATCCTTGGCAGTAAATGCCAGTTGATAGACATTCCCAGTCATCCCCCCTTCGGGGGGACTGAGAGGAGCTACCTTGCTCTCCGGGTTACCCGCATCAATCTTGTTGCACCAGCGGTTGGTGGGGATGGTGTCGTTGGTGTCGAACACGATGCTGGCTTGGATGCTGATGGTGTCACCCGTCTTCAGGTCATCCTGCGGACGGAGAGTGAAGGTGACGAAACCCTCGCCAATATGGGTGCTGTCGTTGATGGGCAACATGCCTCGGTCGGTCTGCCAGGGGTTCACGCCTGTCTCGGGGTCGATGGAGTTGAACGTCCAAAAGCCCTGTTGCTTGGTCACGTCAATGCCTGCCGTCAGATCCACATAGATTTGCAAAGAGTCGCGCAGGTCCAAGCGGTCCTGGTAAGCGGCGGGCGACTTGTCAATAGGCCACGACTGGTTGGCAAAGCCGAAAGTGCCGAGGCCGAAGCCGCGCATGGCCACTTTGTTCCAGAAGTCGAAGCGGACATCTACGTACTGGGCGTTGGCCAGAGCCAGCTCCGGGGCGTTCTCAAAGCGGATGGTGTAGTTCAATACATCGTTGATGCTCACCCAGCGCACGGAGTCGTAACCCTCAGGGCCTATCAGGTCGTTGGGGTCACCAGACGGTAGCATTGTGATAGTACCATCATCGCCAGGATATGGGTATTGGTTAGGATTTGAAGTTTGATTATTGTCTCCGCCTCCAGGAGGATATGGGCATTGCCCAATTCCTTGTGCAAATGTTCCTGCCGTGAGGCAGAGTAGCATGGATATAAATACTAATATTCTTTTCATATCTTTCAATTTTATGCAATATTCTTTTAGCAAGTTATAACTAATCACTCCAATACCACAAATCGCCTAAATATCTATTTACACCATTGCGATACCATGCATTTGGGACTCTTATTCTTTTTCTATAGACATCCCGATTTTTCCCTAGATGAACATCATCATAAGGAACTACTTTGTCTGTAGCACGATCTTTATATAGAACATATTCATCATTATTGAACCAATAATAAGGATCAGGCAAATTATTATTAACACATCTTTGATACATCGCCTCTCCACTGTTTCTACGTATTGCTTCACAAGGATTATCATCTTTAGGTCGACATGTTGAATTATTGTCATTGCCACCACCAAAATCAGGCCACTCCCATCGACAATTACATTTATGTTTGTTAGGTAGACCAGGAATTACTTTATCCCAATTACAATCATCGCAGACATAACCACCAAGACTAAAGTAACCATAAGGGTCAATCTTCATTATTACAGAATTATTAACATAAGAAAAGTCATTCATACCATCAATATACATTAGTGAATCTTTTTGTATAAAACGGCCTAACACAGGATGTTGATATCGAGAACGATAATAGTACAATTCTGATATATTGTCAAATTCACGACCCGCATACAACACTGTATTGCCAATTAATGAGTGTGCGATATTATTCCCAACAGTATTCATAAATGCAGGCATACCATAGACATCATACTCCACGCGCTCTTGCAGTCTACCTTCCTGTTGAGACATTGCCATTGTCGACCCAAGATGATTCGTATGATAATAATACGTCTCATCCCCTCTCTTCATCTGCAACGCTTCATCAATACTATTGCCATATAGATAAGACGTGGTGGCGCCATCCGTTACCTCTTCCACCATCTGGTCGCCCACATAATAGAATAATGTGTTGTTTTTGGCGATGCGGCGACCGAGGGCATCATATTTATAGGTGCCAGCGGTCTGGTCAACGGAGATGAGCTTGTTATTGAAGTCATAGTTATAAGTATGCTTGTCATCATTTAGCATATTGCCATTGTCATCGTACTGCGGGGTGAAGGAGAGTGCGCCGGTGATGGCGGTGTAGGCATTGACGTTGTTCGACGTGTAGTTGGTGGCCACTCCGTTCTCTAAGGTGCGGATGCGGTTGCCGAGGAGGTCGAACTCGTAGGACTTATCGACGGTGTTGCCGCGACGGAAGGAGGTGAGCTGCGAGATGACGTCGTAGCCGTAGCTCTCGGTGCGAGTCTCGTCGAGCATGTCGCGGCGCTGGGTCATGTTGCCGATGGCGTCGTAGTCCATCTGGAGGTTCATGATGTTGTTCGGGGATTGCTCGGTGCCCCCTGCGGCGACGATGCTCTGCAGCCAACCGTTCTCGTTATAGCCGTAGTCGGTGGTGATGCCGTTGGCGTAGGTCTGGCGGGTTTTCTGCCCTGCGGCATTGTAGTCCATCGTTACCACCTCTTCGCCGTTTTGCAGAATAGAGGTGATGAGGTCACGGGCGTTCAGTTGCTCCACGACCTTCATGCCAGAGGGATAAGTGAGCGTGCGCTTGCCAGCGGCAACATCGTAGCTATACCCTGTCACCTTGCCATTGAGCGTTTCACTCAGCAAACGTCCTGCTCGATCGTAAGTGAAGTTAACCGTTGCGTCCTTATTGACGGCAGAGAGCATACGGCTGATGCCATCGTAGGTGTAGCGGTCGGTGGTGCCGTCGGGGTAGGTCTTGGTGAGCAGATTGCCTAATGGGTTGTAGGCATACTTGAACTCACGGCCAGCACGGTCTTTCGAGGCGATGACGCGGCCCAGCTCGTCATACGTATATTGGAGCGAGAGACCGTTGGCAAAGGTGATGGCTGTGTTCTGGTTCAGCGCATCGTAGGTGTATGTGGTGGCATTGTTCTTCGCATCAATGGCCTTAGCGAGGTTACCGTTGGCATCGTACTCAAACTGCGTCTTGGCATTGAGGGCATCGGTGTGGGTCAACTGCTGGTTGAGCGAACTATAGGTGTAGGTCGTAGCATTACCCTTGGCATCGGTGACGGTGAGCAGGTTGCTGTTGCCGTCATACTCATACATCGTGGTGGCACCAGAGGGCAGTGACTCTGTGGTACGACGGTTGAGCGCGTCGTAGGTATAGGTCATCGTGCGGTCGAGGCCGTCGGTGACGGTAAGCTGGTTACCGTTGCCGTCGTAGGTGTATTTGGCGATGAGGCCCATGTTGTCACTAAGCTGCTCCACGCGGTCCAGACGGTCGTAGAAGTACTGGAGCATGTTGCCGTTGGGCTGGAAGACAGAGGTGAGGTTGCCCTTTGCGTCGTAGTCGTAGGTTGTGGTCTCACCAGCGGCGTTGGTCTGGGTGAGCAGTTTGTTCTTCTCATTCCAGGTGTAGGTCAGCGTGTTGCCGATGGGGTCGGTGACGCTGAGTACGTTGCCCTTGCCATCGTAGGTGTAGGTATAAACACCGCCCTGCGGGTCGGTCTGCGTGAGCACATTGCCAAGGGCATCGTAGGTATAGGCCCGAATCTGGTTCTTAGCATTCTTCACACGCACGATGTTGCCCACCTTATCGTAACTCACGGTTGTCGTGTTGCCGAGTGCATCCGTCTGCGAGGTGATTTGGTTGTTTTTGTCGTAGGAGTATGTCGTGGTATTGTTACGCCCGTCAGTCAGCGAGATGATGTTGCCGCACTGGTCGTAAGCGTACGTTGTGTTATATCCAGCAGCATCCATTACCGTCTGTGTGGTGCCGTCGGCATTGTAGGTGGTGCGCGTCACGTTGCCGTTGGCATCGGTGGTGGTCACGGGCCAGCCCTTGTCGTTATAGGTAAAGGTGTTGCTGAAACCGAGGGGACCAGTGAGCGAAGTGAGGTTACCTTTGGGGTCGTAGGCAAACTGGTAATTATTTCCGTTTTTGTCAGAGAATGACGTTACTTGATTGAAGTCTGGGTCGTAGGTATAACGTTCCGTATTGCCAAGTGCATCGGTGAGCGAAAGCATGTTTCCACGGTCGTCGTAGGTATAGGTGGTGGCATTACCGTTTGCATCGATACGTTTGATGACATTATCGTCTTCGTCGTATTCGAGCTTAGACTGTATGCCGCAGCAGAGGCCGACTTTCTCAATGACGCGGCCCTTGTCGTCCCAGCGGTAGTAGCTGTACTGGTTCTGCGGGGCGGTGTAGTCGATGAAGACGGTCTTGTCGCCATCGTAGCGGATGCTTTTGTCGCTCACGTCTGTCTTCAGGCGGCTAACCATGCCAGAGGCGTTGTAGGATATGAGCGTCTTGTGGCCGTTGGCATCGGTGATTTCATCGAGGTGGTCTTGCTTGTCGTAGTCGTAGCTCGTCACGTTGCCCATAGCATCGGTGCGCTTCGTGAGTCGCTTCTTGCTGTCGTAAGCGTAGGTGATGCTGCCATTGTGGAATGATGCACTGGCACGGGTCAGGAGTTTGTTGGTATATTCCAAGGTGATGGTGTGGCCTACGGCATCCTGAATCTCTGTAAGCAGTGAGTCTGGAGTATAGGTGAGCGTAGTACGGTTTCCAAAGCGGTCTTCCTGTGCCGTCAGTTTCTTATGCGTAGCATCAGCAAACTCGAACTTCTCACCCGTCTTTTCAGTGAGGATGTACTTGCCTTCGCCATAGGTCAGCTTGCTAAACACACCGGCAGGTGCTTCAAAGTCATCTCCAAAGCGGGTGAAGGTGTCGGTACGTCCATCGCCTGTTTCAATAATGATGTTTCCGTCATCATCTATATCGTAGCGCATCTCATACCCCAGAGAGAAACCGAGACCATAGCTGTAGTTTGTCTTATTGGCAGAGCTGTTGTAGTAGAACCGCAGTTGCATCGGCATGGCCGTATTCTGTGTCTCGATATCGGTCTGCCCGAAGAACAAGACACCGTTGTAGCTGTTTACCCACAAGCCATTTGGACCGGCTATCTTGGGTCGGATGATGTTCTGGGCTTCCAGCGATAGGAAGCCAACAGAACATAACAGGATGAAAATAAGTTTCTTCATATTTCGTTTTCTTTTTTATTTCACAATATAGACAGTCACATTACTTGTAGAACTTACTTCGATGAAGCAGTTGATGACCTCGTGAGCACCGGGCGGTATAGTCACGAAGCCGCGCTTGTCTTGTCCGAAGTCTGGAACGATGTGCAGTTCCTTCTTTCCTTCCTTCAAACCTTCTATCGATGTAGCAATGATGCCGTTGTCGGTCACCACCAACAGCTCCCGAATGGCAATGTCAGTATTGCCTCCGTTGGCAAAGGCAATGGAGAACGGAGCGTAGAAGCTGGAGCGTGCACCTGCGGGCAGATCCATCTTCACACCTAAGTTGACCGACTGACCGGGAATCACCTTGAAACCGTTGGGAAGAGTGGCCAAAGCACCGTCGGGTAGTTCGGAAACCACATCGTAGCTGCCTATCGCGGCATCCTTCAGGTTGAAGGTGACGTGCGAATAGGTCTGGTCGTGAAAGGTGACGGCCTCAGCTGGAATCAGGTTACCTTCTTTTGCCAAGCGGAAGTCCATGATAGAGTCAAGCAAGGCACCATGTATCTCGGTGGTGAGCCAGCCGTCGGTTCCGCCCTCACGGATGCTGAGCGACGTGGCGCCGAACTGCACCTCCTGTGCTGACAGATTCATCGTGGCACCGCTTATTGAACCACTACCATTCAGCACGAACTCATTGGAGTTCAAACCAGTGGCACTGTTGTCCTGTGCCAGAATGTAGTAGTTACCTTCCTGCACATTAGGAATGAGCAGCTCCTGTTCTGTAGTCTGGATCACATTAGATGATTTGTCATAGCGAGCTGTTGAGGGTACACTTTCATAGGAAACATACAAGCCAGCAGAAGCATCGGCATCATGAGTCATGTTCAGACCAATAGTCTTACCTGTCCATCCACTGTTCACGGCCAATTTGTAGTAGCCAGAGGTGTTAACTGTAGCCGTTGAACCCAAAGAGAGGTTGGCAAAGTCTATGCTACTTGTAGAAGCCGTTGCTGCCATGTTGTTGTCATAGTCGGTTTCTGCAATGGCATGGGTGGCATTGGTACGGATAATGAAGTAATAGTTGCCCTCCACGACGTTGGTGATGCGGCCCGTTATCTCTCGCACCTCCTCGTTACCGGCAGACAGGTCGATGGTGCTGTTGACAACACCCACCATCTGGTCTTTCTCGTCCCAATGCTCATCCTTTGAAAGGTAGATGACCTCGCGCATATTGCCATTAGCGGCAAACTGCCCATTGTTAACAAGCGTATAAGACAGGGTTACGGGAGCACCCGCAGTAATGGATGACGGTGCAGAGATTTTCTTCACGGCCAAATCGGCTGGCGTGTCGCTGGCATTCTCTACGTAAACCCTGATTCTGGTCACATTGTTATCCTTATCCTTTTCTACGTGAGCACCTTTTGCATCGGTCATGGCATAGAGGAAACAATAGCCATGGACGTTTGCGGGAATATTGATATTGGTTGATATTTCGTAAGATCCATCTTTCTGCAAATTGCCCACATGGGTCTTTCCACCCACGTTAGTAGCTTTCTTGGTGTCGAGTGTAAAGTCTGTGGAAAGATAGAAAGCATCGGTCCACTTGTCCTTGTGAGTAATATCATCACCCACATTCTGCACCTTTGCCTTTACCGTCACTTTGGTAACTGGGCGGAGTGTACCATCAACAGCCATGTCGGAGATGGCAAGGTCTGGGAGTGGTGATTGCTGAACGACAACGGCACTCTGAACGATGTTGTTTTCTTCGGACAGTTCCACTGAAGCTCTGTCTGCATTGGCTTTTACGATGATGAAATAGTTACCGATTGTGTTGTCATCGAGCGTGACAACCGCACTCATCTTTTGAGTTGCGTTAGGAGCCAGCTTTTCTGTCTGTACCGTTGAAAGTCGCTTGTCTTTGCTGTCAAGGTTAGCATCATCAGAGAGATAAACGCCACAGGCATCAACAGGAGCCTCCCAGTTGCCAGTGTTGGCCAGTGTCCATGTGACAGTTGTTTTTTCAGAGGTCATAATGGTAGCAGGCACAACAAGGTTGGACATAGCATAGTCGGGCAGATTGCCATTGATGTAAACGGGCGACTTGATGCAGTTTTCATCCGATTTCTTCTCTGTGAGGGTCTTGTTCCTATTGGCATAGACGTAGAGATACTTCTGTCCACCCTTCATGTCGCTTGGAATGTTGACAGAGACATTAGCCGTCACAGACTGACCAGCTTGTAATCCTGCCACACAGGGCAAGGTGCCTTTAACAGTTAGAACCTTGGCCGAAGAGTCGAAAATGCTCCTATCAGAAATAAACACTTCCTGGCTGACATCAGTGTCTATAGCCAAAGTTCCCGTATTTTTGATGGTATATGTAACGGCCAGATCTTCGCCCGAGGTAATTGTGGAAGCAACTTGCAAGCCAGTAACGGTAATGTTGGTGCCGTTCACCTTCACCACAGCAGGGTCTTCCACGTATTCAAACTGTTTAACTACAGAAGCTGTGGTATTGTTGCTGGTCGAAGATTCTTGAAGGGTGTTCTTAATATTGGTCTTTATAAAGAAGTTGAGAGAGCCATTAAGCTTACTGTTTCTGGGTATCGCAATGTTGGTACGGAACACCTTTTCACCTCCTGCCACTAAAGAAACCAAGTTTGTGGCCTCCCCAAGGCTGACTGGATTAGAGTCGTTGACATTGTTGCTGGCGTAGAAACCATCGGTAATAGTTGCATTCTGAATATCAGCAGAACCGACGTTCTTTACTTTCCATGCCACAGCCACTTTGTTCTCAGTAATCAGCGTTTCCTCTGAGATTGACACAACCTCAACAACGAGGTCGGGAACTGCCACTTGTACCGGGCTGGAACAGAGCACGTTGTTGTTTTCACCATCGAGTTCGAAAATCTTTTCATCGGCGTCGACCTTTACATAAATATAATAGGTGCCAATGGATGGATTGGGTATCTGTACGGTGCGTGTGACATTATAGCTGTCGCCCTTATACTTCAGTTTCTCAGGTGCAGTGTACATAGAATATCCAGAAGAATTGTTCGAACCGTTGCCCGAAGAGACTCCTCCAGATACGGCACCTATTCCACCCCCAGAACTACTACCAGAGGCAAGGATCGTAGGAGCATCGGAATAGAATGTGGCTTTCTGCTCGAAAGAGCCAATCTCAATGGCGGTGTCATCAAGACCGTCAGATTTACTGGACAGATAGACTTTGTCTTTCCATGTATTCTGATAAGGGATGCCTGCTCCCTCATTCTTCACCTGATAAGATACAGTAAAGGATGAACCAGACACCTTGGATGGTGTTCGCAAGTTGCCTGCAACGAAATCTGCCCCAGGACAAAGCAATACATTATAATTGGGACTGACGCCCCAGTTGTTTGCTGTATTGGCAAGTTCGTAGACCTCATCGTTGATGTCTGCAAAGGCATGGAAATAGGTGTCGCCATACCATTCGTAGGGCAGATAGAAGGCAAACGTCAGTACTGTCTCGCCCCCAACGGCAATGTTTTCCGAGTACGTCTTGGTGTCGACAGGATAGAGCGTAGCCGTGTTGATGTCTGGCGATGATGACATGTAGAGGGTGGTTCTAAAGGATTTCTTGGAGTCAACAGCCCCCTTGTTTGTTACTGTGACTTTAACTTTCACCTTCTTTCCAGAATAGAAAGCATTGGAGTATCGCAGATTGGCACATGAGAGGGCATTGGGAATGTAGGCCTCATACCATGGCATGAGCAACTCGTCTTCAGTAGGCTCTGTAGGTTCAACAACAATTTCTCCTATATTCTTTTTGGAGCCTACCGCCATTGGTGGCAAGTCTCTTGTGGGTATCACCGAGGCGATAATGGTTGGCACCTGAAGGTCGGCCAAAGGAGGTACCACAATGTCTATCTGCTGATAGAAAAAGTTGTCGGTTTTCTTAGATGTCTCACCTTCTTCAAGGAGATCTCCATTCCAGACTGGCCTGCCGAACAAATAGCCTTCCTCCTCTGGATTGTAAGGCCGAGGGGCTTTGCCTTCAGTACTTTCGAAGTTAACAGAATTGACACCATACTTGTCTGTGACAACCACTATGTCGTAGTTGCCATAAATGCGTTCGTCGAGCAAGATACTAACGGTATTCTCGTATGATTCTCCAGGCAAAAGAGCTGTCACATTGTCCACCGTCTTCAGTAATTTGCTGTCTCTCATGGAAGTGCCACCTTCAATATTGGGTACGAGCCAGATGTAGTCCTTCCACTGGTCATCGCCCGTAGAGCCGCGACCATCGTTGCGCACTTTCCACTTTACTGTCATTTCAGAACCAGCAATAGCTTCGGAACAGTCGACAGAAACAACGTGAAGATTGGGCAGGCTCTTAATGGTGACCGTGCCACCTGTAGATTCTTGCAAGATGTTTTCACCCGACTTGAGACTCATCACAGCACCAGACATGGTGAAAGGATAGTCGGTCTCGTCGGTAAGCGTGATGGCAGCATCCAGTTGCATGGTGAACAGGATGTCTCCCATACCTTCAATGGCAGCGTTGGTGTCAGATATCACCACAAACTTGTACTTGCCATTCTTGAGTTTTCGAGCCGTTATCTGGTGGTTCTTGCCTCGTTCTGTCAATTCCGCTGATATGGGATTGATAGTGAAGCCGCTTGGCACTTCTAATGTGAACTCGACGGCTGAGACTTCTTCTGTGTTGTCCATATAAACAGACAGAAGGGACTCACTACCCCTTGACATCTTCACATTTGGGATATAGATGCGATTAGTCTGGGCGTATGCTCCCGCAGTGAAATACACCGTAAAGAGCAAAAGGAATAATGTTTTTATATGTTTCATGTCTTCTGTTATTTTTCGTCCTTGATCATAATCTTTTTTCCTGTCGCATCAATGACAATAGCTCGTTTTGCTCCAAACGGAATACGATAGACTTCTTGCGAGAATGGATTGAACTTGGAGAATTGAATACCTGTTGCCATGCCACTATTCAGAGTAACACTGATTTCGTTTGCATCTCGGTCGGCCAGCATCGCGGATGAGACAATGCCGCTATTCAGCTCACAAATAGCTGTCTCTCCTACGGGAATTTCAGCACCAGAGAGGGAATATCCTACGAGATGTAGATTGTTGCTACTTTGTTTTGACGTGCATATAAAGCCCAAGTCGTTTAGAGCAGATACAACTTCCGCCTGATGACTGGTTGAAACCGTAATGTCGAAGGCAGAAACGGGAACAACAGAATTGATTTTCAAGTATCCGTTCTCGATAGTAACAGAAGCGGATGTCTCTGATGCCTGTGTAGCAACTCTTTTTGCCGCATTCAGTTGATGAACAGGTACTGCATTGGCATCTAATAGCATATTGACCAAGCAGACGGCATCCTGCACATTGATAGTTTCGTCCTTCCAAAGGTTTGAAGCCGTGAAATTGTATGGTTTGTTGGTGTACTCCTCAAACATGTAGTTGAGCGTGGTCTGCAAGTCGAGGATATTCACCTTGCCATCGAAGTTGCCGTCGCCCTCGTCAAAACTGAGCTTGAAACAGAAGGTACTACCCTCGCGTGAACCATTATTATATAATACGGCAACATTCAGCGTGTCACCGCTTTCGCCATAATAGGCGTTTTGCTCAGACACATATGGAATTGACAATGCACCGTTCTGATAAGCCATCGTCATACCCCACATATTATCGGACGTGGTGCAGAGTAGATTGATGTTGGGCGTGAAAGTCTGATTGGTATGGTCGTAGAGCAAGATGCTGGGCACCTTTGTGCCGATAGAATCTACGGAAAGGTTGGCAAGGTGCAGCGGTACGACCCGTGCTATAGTCTGCTTGCTGATGTCTAAGGCCCTTACTGTAGAAGGAATGACGGGATAGACATCCTCCAGGCAGTTGTCCGATGCATCGAGTGATGTTAGGTCTGTGAAGCCGTTGGCAAAGAGACCGATGTTGCCCGAGAACTTGTTTCCTGAGATATTGATTCCCTTGACATTGGTCATCATGGCTGGGTTCTGCTGCGCAAAAACGTAAGTTGCAGTTCCTATATCACCTGTAAGATGATTGTTAGCCAGATTCACGTTCTGGAGATTCGGGAGAGCCAACACGACAAAGGGAAACATACCTGTGAGGTTCTGGCCAGAAAGATCAAGCCCAGTTACATGGCCTTTTTCAATCGTTAGACCATGCAGTGAAGACACGCTCTTCATGCCCTGCGACACATCCCAAGGTTGTGACCATCCCATTTCTGTCAGTTGCGGGAGAACGGTCTGCAGAATAGCCCATTCCTCAGCATTGAACTCATAAATAGTAAATGTTCCTACCTGTGCTCTTTCCCTGCCGTAATAGAACGATCCGTCGGCAAACTCCAGATGGATAGTGTAGTCGCCCGCCTCGGAAGGTTGCTCCGTTGAATATTCTGTGGCATCGGCTAACGCATAATACAGCGTAGCTTCACCCACACCATCTGCAACTTGAATGGAAGCACCATGAGGTAACTCATCGTATGTGATATCAGATTCAGGAAGCCTTAACAAATATAAATCCTCTGTCAATGGCGCCTTATCGATAGTATACACAGATGACAGCACACCGCTGTAATTACCTTTTCCAATGATTGACAAAGTCGCCTCTCCTGGAAAGATATTGTCATCAAGCACAAGCTCATAATCAATATCTGCCTTTAGCGTATCATTGACAGATTCCGTAAATGACCATTCCGGAATCTGCGGATACCCATTATATACAAAGTGGCTATCCGCAATTACGACACTGCCTTCCAATGTCGCAGGAAGAATTGTAAAGTTATAAGCCTTGCGCCCTATTGTATGAGGGAATACTCCTTCGATATTGAATGATGCGACACCGGCATTTACATTATTGCGATAATTCTTGGCTACATATTGTTCTGGCTCTATATCACAAATCAAATCTGTCTGATATAAGGAATCTCCTGTATATATCTTATCTTCAATGCCTGAAACCGGATAATAGCTGACATCCAAATATTCAATAGGAGGCAACATCGTTGTATTGCCTACAAGGTCACGAGTACGGAAACGTATAACGTGTTTCTCTCTATTCGGAGTGAATGTTGCTACTAAAGTATCTCTAAAAGTGTCACCGGACTCCAACGTGTCAGTCAATGCAATCCATTCCTCACTATCTTCAACGGCATAATCAATGACTCCACTCAATCCTGCGGGGCTTTCATACAAGCCATCAAGTGTCAAACGATGTGGACGCGACAGGTCATTCCAGCCGTCAGGGTCATCAGGAGTGACCTCAAAAGAAGAGCTGGGTTCCAGATTCACATCACCAACACCAATCAGCCAAGAGATAACGACTGTAGAGCCCGCAGCGATGGTTCGTTCTTTCCAGCACCATCCCATGCCACTATCGTAAGAGCCGTTTTCTACCATATAATTACTTCCGGAGGAGTAATTTCCTACCATAGCAGATACACTATTATTTAGATAATAATACCCAAACCAAAAGTCATTAACACTCGTCACTCCTGATAATCCCGAACCAAACAATACACATAGCTGTGCTCCATTACCATCTTTCAAGGTCAAGCCATAAGTACTTCCAAAAGAGTCAACTCTTCTTGATATAGGCGCTCCGTCATTACTGCCAATCATAACATCGGCATGTATACCTAACGAAACCACTACGTCCTCAGCATTCGTATTGGTTAGCGTATAGCAAATTCTCGCCAGTTCACCTTGCTCAAGTACGTTTGCTGAAAAGGTGACACCATTATTTGTGGTTCCATTCAGGCAGTCAACGCTGACAGCAGAACTGCTCCCCACTTTCATTGCTACTCTGTATCCTCCATTAGAATAAGTAGAACCGTAATAACGAGAGTTGAATGTCCCGATAATATCAATACTGGAAGACGACTGCCTATAATACAGCATCGTACTCCCCACCTGATGATAGCCTGATGGTAATGAAGAGCTCACGCTCCTTGTCGCAGGAGCTTTCTTAAATTCATCATCAAACGTTTTTTGTGCGAAAACAAACTGAGTTGTCAACATGAAACATAGTGAAAGGATGCATTTTAGCCAATGCCTTACTTTCGTAAATTTCGATAAACGTACCATAATATTTAATGTCAATAATAATAGTCCAATATCAAAAAAAAGCGTGAGGCCAACACCTGCTGCTCGCTTCACGATTGAAGGCCTTCGCATTGCCCGGTTTGTCGAAACGAGCAACGCGAAAGCCTCACGCCGATATGTATATACGTACCTTACATTATACCAATCATCGCGACCAATATAATAAAGGTGTACGAAAAACATACCCATGAGACATTCACCGTTGCTTTGTCTTTGACAAACCTTAAGAAGTTGCGAAGTTCTCAATCGTCAAAACAAAGCGTCCAAGTAAACGCCTTTTCCTATATGTCACCTCCACCCGACCACCTTAACTCGCACAAATGAAGTAAGGTATCGGCGTGAGGATGGGGCAAAGGTAGTGAGATTCAAACAGAATAGCAAATTTATTTTAACATTTCTTGGATAAACCAAGCGCAAGCAGTCTGAGGCGTATCCTAAATTTTGTTTGCAGAAAGCAAACTAAAGGTTGTAAATAATTATGAATCCCCAGTCACAAAGAGTATTTGACAAAGACAGTTTTGTAGAACTAACCAATGAGAAGAACTGATTATGACAAACGAAGCTTTGAAATTTTCGGAGGCTCACTGTGAGAAAAAGAATCAACACACAAAGATACAGCTTTCCCACATATCCACCAACGGCTGTCCGGCCAATACCGTCTTTCCGCGGACGAATCACGGCAGCCGATTTTCCCCTGCAGAGGAGGCAATTTTTGTTTCATCGCGATGAAACAAAATTTTTATCGCGTAGAAACAAAATTTTCTTCGTGAAGGGTGGCTTTTGCTTCATAGGCTGTTTGTCCGGGTATTTATGCCACAGTGATGATAAAAATTAAGACCTTTGGGAAGGGGTTACAAGAAAGGTACAAAATTACGAGAAAACCGAGTTCATAGAGAACTGCCCTCTACAGGTCTTGTTTCGAAAGACCTATAGGTCATAAAATCAAAGACCTATAGATGATAAATTTTATCACCTATAGATGCCTAAATTTGCCATCTGTAGAGGGCTTGCCGAAAAGACAAAGGAATAAGAGGGGAAGCCGGATGAGTGCGAGGTACTATTTCTTGCGCTTTAGCTTCATCAACGGAGGGAACAGTATCTTGGTGCCTTTGATGCGCTTGGCATATTCGGGATGTTCATCAATGAATGACATGATATGGCGCTTGCGCTTGTCTTCGTGGAGCTCGTTCACATTGATGAGAATACCTGTTTCCTCCACTTCGCCAAACTCATGGTTGATAGCAGTGCCGAAGACGAGCATCGTGGGCGAGAGGTTCATATAGGCATTGACCAATGGGGGGATATTGCAGCCACGTTTGCGCACCTCGGCATTAAGAATACGATAGTCGAGCTTGAAGTCGTCTTCGACAAGAAGTTCACGGAACTGCTTGGGGTTATGCTCCATGAAGAGCGGATGGTAGGCGCTCACCAGATGGCGACGGTCGCCAAAATGCTTATCCAAGAAGTAAAGTATCATATCCCGTGCCAAGCGGTCGTATGAAGGATACATGGTCATCTTGCCGAAAAAGTATTCGGCATCGTCGAGCACGACGGTAAGCGAGGCCAAGCCATCGAAAAGGTTGTCGAGGGCGAAGAGGCCCTTGGTATCGGTGCGTGAGGCCTGATACTCGACCGACACGAATGAACGCCCCAGCTCCAAGGTGCGAGGCAGGTAATCGCGGAGAAACTTCTCGGAGAAATGAAACATGTGTGAGGTGGCCAGGATAGGTTGACCCTTCTCGTCGAACCTAACATCCGAGCCGTGTATATAGCGATATCCACCGATAATATCCTCTGCATCGGGATTCCATACGACAAGTTGCTTATAGGGCACCTCCATCGTATCGAACTCGTCGATATCGGCACTCATGCCCGTACCACCACCTCCCGCACGGAAAGCTATCTCGCGCAGGCGGCCAATCTCCAGCATCACATTGGGAGAGTCGTGAGCATCAACGATATAGAGCTCATTTCCGCCACGGTTGGTATGGCGCAACATCTTATCGGCAGTGAGTTCGGCCTTGAGGAGGTCTCTGCCTATGGGGTCAATAATCTTTTCCATCGTATGGAATATATGCCTCCCTTTAGTAACTGATGCGAGCAAGCATATCAGCCATCTTCTCGATACCTTCCTGAAGTGGCTTCTGCACCATTCCTTTAATGAAAGGGTTGAGCTCTGTACGCAGGGTGAGTTTCATCTTGCTGGCCTCATCAGAAGTCGGCAGCATCTGTATCCACAAGGTGAGCGGGATAGGCGATGTGGTAGCTTCCAGCTTCACACACTTGGGTTCCTCCCGCTCTACCACCTTGAAGGCGATGTCGCCTACGGGAGCTACATTGATGCTCACCGTATCGCGATCGAACTTCAGGTCTTTTATCTTATCCTGCGGTATACGGTCCTTTACGCTCTCGAGGTGCGAGAGATCCGACAGCATATCATACACACGCTGCTGGCTATAGGGGATGGCCACCACTTGGCTTTCAAACTGATTCATCAGACTGCCATTATTGTTTATGCATTCCAATGAGCGGGATCCTTACGCCATTCTTCAAGCATAGGGAGATCGTCTTCAGTGATATACCCGGTTTCCTGAGCTACCTCAAGCACAGCCTCATAGTTGGTGAGCGTGACGAGCTCCACATCGGCCTCCTCGAAAGCCTTCTTGGCTACATCGAAGCCGTAGGTATACGATGCCACCATACCGATAACGTCGCAACCGTTGTTGCGCACTGCCTGCACAGCCTTGAGGCTGCTTCCTCCCGTAGAGATGAGATCCTCAACAACCACCACCTTCATACCGGGACGGAGATCACCTTCGATAAGGTTTTCCAGACCGTGGTCTTTAGGAGCCGAGCGTACATATACAAAGGGGAGGTTGAGCAGGTCGGCTACGAGAGCACCCATAGCAATGGCACCTGTTGCTACACCGGCAATGGCATCAACCTGCCCGAAACGTTCCTGAATGACACGCGCAAACTCAATCTTGATAAAGTCGCGCAATCCTGAATAAGAGAGTGTTTTTCTGTTGTCGCAATAGAAAGGCGACTTCCAACCCGAGGCCCAAGTGAAGGGGTTAGAGGGTTGCAACTTAATGGCTTTGATTCTCAGCAGTTTCTCTGCATAAATTTTCTCAAGGGTCTTCATACCGAATCTTTTTCTTGTTAAAAACAATCGCAAAGTTAACAAAATCTATGGGAAGTATCCATACAAACAGCAGTTTTTCATGAAAAAAAACGTGTATGCCTCCGTTTCACCACCTATTCAGTCGCTCCTGCCCCTCACGAATGAATGTGGGATAGTCATCCGTGTGCTGGCTGTCGAGATGAAAGCGGCTCAGCAGGATATCCAGCTCGGCCAGTGCAGCGGTGTTGCCGGCAGTGGCAAACTCCTCGCGCAAGATGCGTGCTTTCTCATGAGCCTGTATGCCCTCAATGAGTTTCTCGAAGCGTACCGAACTGCGGCCATAGGGATATACCATGTAGGTGTCGCCGGCAGGCCATGAGCGGAAGCGGGTGTCGTGGAGAGGATTCTTCGTCCAACTGTTGTAGGCCCAGCGCAGATAGCCGTCGTAACCCGAATGAGCGGCATAGAAGCCATACCAGGAGGCCTCGGCAGGAACGGAGAAGGTGAAGGTGTTGGGGCGATGGGTAGAGCAACAGGTGTATACGGTAGTCTTCTTGCCCTCGGCCTTACGGCGGTCGAGCACCTCACGAGGCAACAGCTCGCCCTGCTCCAGAGCGATGCAGTAGTCGTAGAGACCTGCCTCTATCTCGGGATGGTAGTTGCCGGCCAATGATACCTTGAACTCGGGGTCGGCCTTGCGAATGACATCCATAGCCCGCTGCATGGCTTGCATGGGGCGCTCGTCCATGGCAATGGTGGTGATGGAGAACCATCCCTTCTCGCGAAGATGCTGTGAGAAGGCCTTGAGCATGGCTACCCACATATCTTCGTAGGCAGCATCGCCGGGAGCGGCACGCAACACCTGCATACGATTGACGGCAACGTCGTAGTAGGGGAAACTGAGCGCCCAGGGTATCATGGAGAAACAGTTGATCTGCTCCGTGATGCCGCAGCTCATCATAAACTCTATCCAGCGGTCAAACACCTCGAAGCCAAACTCCCACGTGCCATCGAGCTTCTTCGTCCATGTCACCATAGAATCGAAGTGGTCTTCTGTCTGGCCATTCCACGGCTTGTGCATGATACTGGCAGTGATGACCTTCTGACCTGCTGCAGCCAGCATCTCCATGGAGGGGCGCATGGCTTCGAGGTGGGCATCGCTCCACAACGGTGTGCCGTAGTAGCGAGCCTCAGCAAAAGGATTCTGCCAAAGGTCGAGATGGAAAGCCCAATCCTGAGGCTCAGGCAATACACGGTCGACAACCTTGATATGCAAAGGCAACTTAGCCACGTTGTGCTTGCCGGACTTGATGGTGAGCGTGCCACTATACATGCCAGGCACGGCATCGGCAGGCACCTGACAGCTGACCCATACCGAACGGGTGCTCATAGCATCCATAGCAATAGCCTCTACGTGCGGGTCTATCATATCGGCCACCATGGCCGAGTCATAGATGGTATGGTCGGGGCGATGACCACACCCTGCCCCGCGACCGTCGGGAGTGCTCCACGCATCGGTCTTCACATAACGTACGAAAGAAGCCTTCACGGCATCGGCAGGCAGTCTATGACGTCCGTTCTTAAAGATGCCGAGTTCGAAGCTCACAGGTGCCAGACTGTCGGTAGCCACACCGGTATAGATGAGCGCCTGCGTGCTCACACGCTCGCCACGCCATGCGGTGAGCGTCTCGCTGCGGTTCAGCGCTTTGGTGTCGGGCATGGCATGCCACATGTAACGCACATCGCTGCTACCCCATGCAGCACGTATATTCTTCACCCCTTTCCACTCAGAGGAAACGGGTTCCCGGTGATCAGCAGTTTCAGTAAACGGAGTCTGTGCCTGTGCCAGGCAGGTGCTGCCCGCAAGGGCAACCAGCAGTAGTGTCTTTTTCATTGTATTTCAATATTTAGATTATAAATTATCCTTATCACTTGCCCCGGTAGAACGGATGAGATAGAGCTTATCGTTCGGCCGTATGCGGTCGGGTACCTTGAACGACACGTGCATTCCTTTCCTTACCGTGTCTACAGGCTTGAGGTTTACACGTGCCTCGTCCAACGTAAGATACATGGCACCCGTAGTATGTCCTGTGATGAGCAGTTTGTCGCCCACATGCAGTTCGGTTGCTTCGATCAGGAACTCCGCCACACCGATGTTTGAAAAGTAGCGGATACCCTTGCCTGCATACACCTTGCGCTCTGTAGCGGCCGAACCATAGTTGCGAGTCCACTCGCCCAAGCGTTGTCCCAGGTAGTAGCCATTCCAGAAGCCACGGTTGAATACCGTAGCCAAGCGGCGGTCCCACTCATCCTTTTTCTCTTCGGTGAGCGTACCATCAAGGTGGCTGTTTATGGCCTCGTTGTAGCACTCCACTACGGTCTTTACATATTCAGGGCCACGGGCACGTCCCTCTATCTTGAACACACGTACACCGGCCTCCATCATCTCGTCCATGAAACGGATGGTTTTGAGATCCTTGGGTGACATGACATACTTGTTGTCCACCTCCAACTCAATGGGGGCGGTGGGGCTGTCTGCCTCGCTGAGGAGATAAGAAGGCTCTTCTCTTGCCACCTCGTAGCCTCTACGGCACACCTGCATACAGGCACCGCGGTTGGCTGAGGCGTTCAGCTCATGCAGGCTCAGATAGCACTTACCCGAAACGGCCATACAGAGCGCTCCGTGACAAAACATCTCGATACGGATGAGTTCGCCCTTCGGGCCACGTATCCGCTCCTCCTGTATAGTCTTATAGATGGCTGCCACCTGCTTGAGGTTGAGTTCTCGAGCCAGCACCACCACATCAGCAAAGCGGGCATAAAACCGCAGAGCCTCAGCATTGCTGATATTGAGTTGTGTGCTCAGATGCACCTCCTGCCCTATGCGGTTGCAGTAGTCCATCACCGCCACGTCGGCAGCAATGACGGCCGATATGCCTGCCTCGTGAGCGGCATCGATGATGGTACGCATCAGCGAGATGTCCTCATCGTAGATAATAGTATTGACCGTGAGGTAGCTTTTCACACCATGTTCGTCACACGTGGCTGCTATCTCACGCAGGTCATCAATACTGAACGTACTGGCCGAGCGGGCACGCATATTGAGGTTCTCAATACCGAAGTATATACTGTCGGCACCCGCTTGGATGGCTGCAGCCAGCGATTCGCGCGAGCCTACGGGAGCCATTATTTCAAAGTCTTTCCGATTCATGTGGACAAAGAGACACAAATAACTTTTTTATTATTAACAAACAAGGTCAATACAAAAAACAAGTTCAACCCGACTTCACTCGACCAGAGCAAAGTCAAGTTGTTTTTTCTCCAAATTGCAGCGGGCGACCTCTACCTTGACGGTGTCGCCGAGGGCATAACGGCGGTGAGTGCGACGACCCACGAGGCAGAAGTTGCGCTCATCGTACTCGTAGTAGTCGTCATCAAGGTCGCGCATGGGGATGAGGCCCTCGCATTTGTTCTCTATAATCTCAGCATAGAGTCCCCACTCGGTGACACCGCTGATGATGGCATCATAGGTAATGCCCATGCGGTCGGCCATATACTCTACCTGCTTGTACTTGATGCTGGCACGTTCGGCCGAAGCAGCAAGCTGCTCCATCTGTGAGGAGTGCTCGCACAGCTCCTCATACTTGCCTTTCGAGGCAGAGCGTCCACCATCGAGGTAACGTGAGAGGAGACGGTGTACCATCATGTCGGGGTAGCGACGTATGGGTGAGGTGAAGTGGGTATAGTAGTCCATGGCGAGGCCATAATGTCCTATATTGTCGGTACTGTAACGAGCCTTCTGCATGGCACGCAGCGAGACGGTCTCGATGAGGTGCTGCTCGCGCTTGCCCTTGACATCGGCGAGCAGTTTGTTGAACGACTTGGCAATGTCTACCTTGTCGCCCGTAGTGCGCACCTTATGTCCGAAAGGCAGGGCAAGGCGTGCGAGGTTGTCGAGTTTCTCTGCATCGGGCACATCGTGTATACGGTAGGGGAACACCTTAGCCTTCTTCACAGGTACCTTGCCGATGGTCTCTGCCACGGTACGATTGGCCAAGAGCATGAACTCCTCAATGAGTTGGTGAGCCTCCTTCGATTCCTTGAGGTGTACGCTCACGGGATGCCCCTTATCGTCGATATCGAAGCGCACCTCCACACGGTCGAAGTTGATGGCCCCACCCGCGAAGCGTGCTGCACGCATCTGTTGGGCAAATCCATTCAGCACCATCAATTCATTGGCATATTCGTCACCAGGCAGTGTCTCCTTGGTGCCGCGCTGCTGGCGTTCGATGATGGCCTGCACCTCCTCGTAGGTGTAGCGGCGATTGCTATTGATTACCGTATGAGCTATTTGATGGTACTTGACACGCCCCTTATCGTCGATATGGAAGATGACGGAATAGGTAAGCTTGTCTTCATTGGGACGGAGCGAGCAAATATTGTTGCATAGGCGCTCGGGAAGCATAGGGATGGTGCGGTCGACGAGGTATACCGATGTGGCGCGATGCTGTGCCTCCTTGTCAATGATACCATTCTCGCCTACGTAATGGGTGACATCGGCAATGTGTACACCCACCTCCCAAAGGTTCTTGCCGAGGGAACGGATGGAGAGCGCGTCGTCAAAGTCCTTGGCATCGTGGGGGTCGATGGTAAAGGTGAGCACATCACGCATGTCGAGGCGACGGGATATCTCCTCTTCGGCTATGACATCGCTGATATGGTTGGCTGCATTCTCCACAGCAAGGGGGTACTTGTAGGGCAGACCAAACTCGGCGAGGATGGCGTGCATTTCCGTGTCGTTGTCGCCGGATTTGCCGAGGATATCCACTACGTGACCTATGGGGTTGCGGGCTGTCTCTGGCCATTCTACAATCTTGACCACAGCCTTATCACCACTCTTGCCTCCCTTGAGCTTGTCGCGAGGGATGAAGATGTCGTTATCGAGCGTACGGCTCTCTGTGAGCAGGAAAGCATAGTTGCGCTCTACCTTGAGGATACCTACGAAAGTGTCATTGGCACGTTCGAGTATCTCCACCACCTCACCTTCGGGCATGTTGCGGCCACGGCGGCGAGCAAAGAGGCTCACACGCACACGGTCGCCATGCAGGGCATGCATCGAATGGCGCTCGGCAATGTATACCGACTCATCGTCCTCATCGGGAGCAAAGAGTATACGTCCGCTACTGCTACGCTGTATGATACCGGTGAGCTCGCGCTTTTGGAACACAAGGCGGAAGTGCCCGTTGGAGGTTTCCACGAGCGTACCATCAATGAGCAGGTCACCAATGATGTCGCCACACAGCATCTTCTGCGGATGGGTGGTGAGGTGTAGCTCTTTCCATATACGGCTGTATGTGAGGGAGCGATCAGAATATTCCTGAAACAGGTCGATGAGTGCATCAAACATCATGCGCTTGGTCAGGCGCAAATGAGTCTTCTTGGCAGATTTTCCCATATACTTAGTTTTTTAGGGTTTCGTGTTGCTAAAGTAACGATTATTATTGAAAATCGGGCTATCCGTTAACCTTTTTTTGTAGAGAAATGTTTTATTCGGAGAAAAAGGAGGGTAAATTTGCCCTCCGAAACGCGAACAAGCATTGCTGCAATGAAAATCCTCATCACAGGCGCATCGGGCTTTATAGGAAGCCACATGGTAGAACAGGCTCTGCAGCTCGGCCATAAGGTATGGGCGGCCGTGCGGCCTACGAGCAATAGGAAATACCTGACCGACGAGCGCATACATTTCATTGAACTCGACTATACTGACGGAAAAGTTCTACAAGGCCAACTGCAGGATTTTGCCCGGGAGTATGGCTGTTGGGATGTGATAATTCATTGCGCTGGGGCCACTCGGTGCCTACGCCACAGCGACTTCTATACAATCAACTACGAAGGCACCCGACTTCTGGTCGATATGCTCATGGCTCTTGACATCGTCCCACGGCAGTTTATCTTCATGAGCACCCTCGGCACCTATGGTCCCATTCACGAGGCACCACCCTACCAGCCCATTCGCGATGTTGATACGCCCAACCCCAACACCCACTATGGACGCAGCAAGCGAAAGACAGAGGAGTACCTTATGAGCCTCCCAGCATTTCCCTACCTCATCTTCCGCCCGACAGGCGTATATGGCCCGCGCGACAAGGACTATCAGATACTGGTCAATGGCATACGTCACCACACGGAGTTGGCTTTGGGATTCCGCCGGCAGGAGATTACTTTTGTCTACGTCAAAGACCTGGTGCAAGCTGTTTTCCTTGCTATTGCGAAAGGGGTAACCCACCGTGCCTACTTCGTTACCGATGGGAATGTATATACCTCACACGACTTCGGCCACATTGTACGTGAGGAACTTGGCCGTCCTTTTGTGCTACGGCTTACTCTACCGCTATGGGCAGGACGAGTTGCAGCCCTCCTATGCGATGGCATAGCAAGGCTCACCCACTGCAGGCTCACACTCAACAGTGACAAGTATCGTATACTCAGTCAGCGCAATTGGACCTGCGATATCAAACCGCTCATTGAGGAACTCGACTACTCCCCGCAATATGATCTACAACGAGGAGTAGCCGAGACAATACAGGATTACGCTTCGGGCAGTATCTCCAGTGCACGGCGTGCGCGGCGCAGGGTCTCCTCCTTGCCGATGTAGTCGGTGAGTTCGAAGATATGGGGACCTACGGCAGCGCCAACGAGGGTGACGCGGAAGGCATTCATCACCTTGCCCACAGGCCACTCCTTCGCGGCTATCCACTCCATCACAAGAGGCTCAAGCTCAGCACCGGCAAAGACGGGAGCCTGCTCGATGAAATTGCACAATTCGCGCACATAGGCAGATGCCACGGCAGGCTCCTTCCACCATTTCTTGAGCGACTTCTCATCGTAGGCCTCGGGAGCCTGGAAGAAGTAGTGGCAGGTATCCCACAGTTCGTGCACAAAGTTGACGCGCCCCTTCATAAGCGACACCACCTTGACGATGCGATCGAACTCCTCGTTCACGCCATGCTCGCGCAACATAGGTTCAAAGAGACGAGCTATCTCTGCATCATCCTTGGAGAGGATATATTCGTGATTGAACCACACAAGTTTCTTATAGTCGAAGCGAGCACCGGCCTTGGAGCAGCGACTGAGGTCGAAGAGCTGCACCATCTCGTCGAGTGTCATCTTCTCCTGATCGTTGCCGGGATTCCAGCCAAGAAGGGCAAGGAAGTTGATGACGGCCTCGGGCAAGTAGTCTTTCTCGCGGTAACCCGATGAGATATCGCCCGTTTTGGGATCATGCCACTCGAGGGGGAAAACAGGAAAACCCAGACGGTCACCATCGCGCTTGCTCAACTTACCATTACCTTCGGGCTTGAGCAGCAAGGGCAGATGGGCGAAGGTGGGCATGGTGTCTTCCCAGCCGAAAGCACGGTAGAGAAGCACGTGAAGCGGTGCCGAGGGCAACCACTCTTCGCCACGGATGACGTGTGACACCTCCATGAGGTGATCGTCCACAATGTTGGCAAGGTGGTAGGTGGGGAGCTCGTCAGCACTCTTGTAGAGCACCTTGTCATCGAGTACCGATGAGTTGATGACTACCTCGCCACGGATAATGTCGTGAACGTGTACCTCCACACCCGGCTCGATGAGGAAACGCACCACATACTGGTGGCCTGAGGCAAGCAGGGCATCAACCTCCTCCTTGGGGAGTGAGAGCGAATTGCGCATCTGCATGCGGGTGGTGGCATCGTACTGGAAGTTGGCAATCTCATTGCGCTTGGCCTCCAGCTCTTCGGGTGTGTCGAAAGCCATGTAGGCCTTACCATCGACAAGCAGTTGTTCTACATATTTCTTGTATATATCTCTTCGCTCCGACTGGCGGTAAGGGCCGTGGTCGCCACCTACGCCTACGCCCTCATCGAAGGCGAGGCCGAGCCACCGGAACGATTCAATGATGTATTCCTCAGCACCAGGCACGAAACGGTTGGAGTCGGTGTCCTCGATACGGAAGATGAAGTCGCCACCATGCTGACGGGCAAACAGGTAATTGTACAGGGCGGTACGCACACCGCCGATATGCAAGGGTCCCGTAGGACTGGGAGCGAAGCGCACCCTTACTCTTCTTTCGGTCATATACGATATTTTTGAGTTTCTTGTTCACGAAGCACACGAACAGCCCAGATACCCACAGGAAACTATATTCTACAGCACAAATGACAGCTAAAATAAAATCCATCAGTATCAGTTCGCTCCGTGTATTCCGTTGTCTGATACTGCAAAGGTACGACATTTTCTTAGAACAAAAATAGGAGATTCCAAAGATTTTTTGTAATTTGCGCCGTTTTATGACGCATATCTATGAAACAGACGACAAAATCATACTTGTTTATTGCTGCAGTATTTGTAGCAGTCACTGCCACTATCAGTGCCTTCTTACCTCGTGAGCGGGTTATCAATCTTGACTTTGAGGAAGGTAAGCCATGGAAATATGAGCAGCTGACCTCCACCTTCAGTTTTGCCGTGTATAAGAGCGAGCGTGCCCTGCAGCAGGAACGTGCCGAAATGATGGCTGCCCTGCGCCCCTATTACATAATGGATACCAGCAAGGGCATCCTTGCCATCGACTCTCTTGAGGTGGCCTACAAGCGCGAATTGCACCTACTCGTGAGTCCTACTCTACGCCAAAAGCTGGCCAAGCGCTTGGGCGAACTGTACGATAACGGCATCATAAGCAGCGATGACCTTGCCCGTCTCCAAACTGACAGTACCAACACCATCATGCTTGTCAAGCACAATGTGGCCACTCCCAAACCTGTGGACGAGTTGCTCACCGTGCAGCAAGCCTACGAGCGCATCATGGCTATCGATACCACCCGCTGGGGGCGTCACACCCTACAGAACAGTAACCTCAACGACTACATACAGCCCAACCTGAGCTACGATGCCATCAAGTCTGAAGCCGTGCTGAACGAAGCCCTGGAGTCAATCTCACTCACGAGCAAGGTGATACAAAAAGACCAGAAGATTATCGGTGCCGGCGATATGGTCGATGAGGAGCACTATCAGACCCTTCTTTCTTACCAGCAAGAACTCAACAAGCGCATCGACGAGCGCGGCATACAGATGACCATTATCGGACAGGTACTGCTCGTAATTGTACTCATCGCCATCTATGTGCTGTACCTATTCAACTATCGCCGCAGCTACCTCACCCAACGCAACAAACTGCTCTTCCTCGGTACCCAACTGGTGCTCTTCCCTGTAGTGACATCATGGATACTCAATGTCAGTGGCGACCTCATGATAGTGCCGTTGGCCATGGCTCCGGTGATGGTCAACATCTTCCTCGATGCCCGCACGGCCTATATCACCCACACCACCATCGTGCTCCTCATCTCGCTCATCGTGCCCGAACCATTCGTATTTGTGCTGCTGCAACTCGTAGCAGGCATTGCTGCCATCTACTCGCTTACCGAGCTCACCGAACGCATACAGATATTCCGAGTGGCTCTTATCGTAGCAGCCTGTTACTGCCTGGTATTCTTCGGCTACGAGCTTATCACGAAAACCTCCTTTGCCCTGTTCGACAGACGCATGTACATCCAATTCCTCCTCAACGGTGTGTTGCTGCTCTTCACCTACCCCCTGATGCTACTCTACGAGAAGCTATTCCGCTTCACCTCTGACGTGACCCTCATGGAGCTGTCTAACTTCAACATCAAGCTCCTGCGCCAGCTTTCCGAGAATGCTCCCGGCACTTTCCAGCACTCCATCCAGGTATCAAACCTCGCCGCCGCCGCCGCCAATAAGGTAGGAGCCAGTAGCCTGTTGGTGCGCACAGGTGCCATGTATCACGACATTGGCAAACTCGAGAATCCCATTTTCTTCACCGAGAACCAGGGCAACACCAACCCCCACGCCTGCCTTCCCTACGAGCAGAGCGCCAAGATAATCATCAGCCACGTCACCGATGGCCTTCGCCTGGCCGAGAAGCACAATTTGCCTGCCGCCATCAGAGACTTCATAGTCACTCACCACGGACTCAGCAAAGCCAAGTACTTCTACATATCTTATCAGAACGAGCATCTGGGCGAGGAGGTCGACGAGAGCCTCTTCACCTATCCCGGCCCCGACCCACACTCCATGGAGACTGCCATCCTCATGATGGCCGACTCCGTCGAGGCTGCGTCACGCAGCCTCTCAGAGTATACGGAGGAGAGCATTGCCAATATAGTCGACCGCGTCATCGACTCCCAGATAGCTGAGGGACGCTTCCGTAACTGCCCCATCACTTTCAAGGACATCACTGATATCAAGGCCGTGTTCAAGGAGAAGCTGCGCACCGTACACCACGCCCGCATCAGCTATCCCGAACTGAAGAAGTAGAACGTCAACGACAAAACAAAAGAAACATCCGCTATGACCCCTCCACGACCCCTCTCCGTCGCCGTATTCTGCTCGGCAGCCACCGACATCGAATCGAAGTATTCTGAACAAACCGCATGCCTGGGCCGTTGGATAGGTCAGCAAGGTTGGCGCCTTGTCTATGGCGGGGCCTGCCTCGGACTGATGGAGTGTGTGGCCAGTGCAGCCAAGGAGGCAGGAGCCACCATCGTAGGCGTGGTGCCCGACAAGCTCATAGAGCGCGGTATCGTGAGTCACCTGCTCGACGAGACCATCCACGTGCATAGCCTCGGCCAGCGTAAGGAGGCGATGTTGCGCGAGAGCGACGTGTTCGTTGCCCTACCCGGTGGGCTGGGCACCCTTGACGAGGTATTCCACGTGTTAGGCGAAAGCAGCATAGGCTACCACAGCAAACCCGTAGTGCTCTACAACATCGACGGATGCTGGGACTCCACCCTCGCCTTACTCCACGACCTGCGTCAGCGTGGTCTCCTGCGCCACGACCTCACGGGACGCCTCCTCATAGCCCACTCGTGGGAAGAGCTGCTTGAGACCCTCCTACCCCTCCAACTTGACCGTCAACCAACAAGAATGACTATATGAGAAAAATCATCGGCATCGGAGAAACCATTCTCGATATCCTTTTCAAGGGAGGCATCGCCTCCACCTCAGTACCTGGCGGATCCACCTTCAACTCCATGATATCGCTCGGCCGCATGGGCATCCCCTCATGCTTCGTCAGCGAGATAGGTGACGATGTGGTAGGCAGCATCGTGCGTACCTTCCTCAGCACCAACGGTGTTGATGACAGCTACCTTACCGAATACCCCGAATGCAAATCGCCCATATCGCTCGCCTTCCTCGACGACCACAACAACGCCACCTACTCCTTCTACAAAGACCCCTTCGGTAGCCGTACCGACTGGCAGTGCCCCCCCATTCAGCGCGACGACATTATCCTCTTCGGCTCCTACTATGCCCTCGACCCTCGCATGCGCTACAAGGTCACTGCCCTGCTCGATGAAGCCCGCAGTGCAGGTGCCATCATTTACTATGATGTCAACTTCCGTCGCAACCACCAAGGCGAGGCCATCAAGCTCATGGGTACCGTCATCGAGAACCTTGAGTATGCCGATATCGTGCGTGGCTCCGACGAGGATTTCTCCGTGCTCTACGGCATCGGTGAAGGAGCCAAAGTGTACAGCCAGAAAACCGCCTTCTACTGTCCCCGCCTCATCTACAGCCGCGGTGCCCAAGGCGTAGAGCTACACAGCCCCACCGTCACCAAACACTATGCCATCGAGCCCATCATCCCTGTCAGCACCATCGGAGCTGGCGATAACCTCAATGCCGGCATCCTCTACGGTATCATCAAGCACCGCATCCGCCGCGACGACCTCGACTACCTCACCGAGCGTGACTGGGACACCATCATCCACTGTGGCCTCCGCTTCAGTGCCGATACCTGCATGCACACCGACAACTACATCAGCCTCCCCTTTGCCGAGAAGGAAAGAAGTTGAGCCACACATGATCGTACCCCAGGGCTGGGTGATGCAGACAACCTTGCCTATGGTAATAAAAGAAGCAGGCTCCCCGCTGCATTGGAGCCTGCTTCGACGTAAGATGTGAGTTGTAAAGTTACGCAGCGGTCTTCTCCCTATTTCACCTCCCAAATGTCGTTGGTAAGGAGCAGTTCCTCGAAGGTGTGGTAGGCCTTCTTGCCCTTCACCTCGGCAATCTGTGCCTCTACAGCCTCATCGTAAGTGGGAGCCTCCACATCACGGATGACACCGAGGGCGATGGGGAAGTCAGGTCCCTCCATGAGGGCAAGCTTGAGCTGCAGGGTATTGTCCTCACAGTGGGCATCGTGTACGAGGATGTCATCGATGGTGATGCCATTCTCGCCGAGTTTCACCACCTTGAGGCCAAAGCCCTCCTGCATGAGGCCATACTCATTGTTCGCACCGAACACCATAGGTTCGCCGTGACGCAGGTAGATGGCATTCTTGGCGCGCCCCTCCTTGTTGTACACACTATCGTGAGTACCGTCGTTGAAGATGACGCAATTTTGCAGTATCTCACACACCGAAGCACCCTTATGGGCATGGGCAGCCTTGAGTATCTCTACGGTGCCGGGAGCATCAGTGGCTACGGCACGGGCAAAGAAGTGGCCACGGGCACCGAAGCAGAGCTCGGCAGGGCGGAAGGGGTCTTCCACAGTACCGTAGGGGCTGGACTTGCTCACGAAACCGCGCGGGCTGGTGGGCGAATATTGGCCCTTGGTGAGACCGTATATGCGGTTGTTGAGCAATATCATGTTGAGGTTGATATTGCGGCGGTTGGCATGGATGAAGTGGTTGCCACCGATGGCGAGGCCGTCGCCGTCGCCGCTCACCTGCCATACCGACAGTTCGGGATTGGCCACCTTGCAGCCTGTAGCGATGGCGGCAGCACGTCCGTGGATGGTGTTCATGCCGTAGGTGTTCATGTAGTGAGGCAGGCGGCTCGAGCATCCAATGCCGGATATCACGGCAATGTTGTGGGGAGCAACGCCTATCTCGGCCATGGCCTTGTGGAGGGCGGCGAGGAAGAAGTGGTCACCACAACCGGGACACCAGCGCGGCTGACCTTTCTTGTAATCTTGTGCTGTATATTTGGTCTCCATAGGTTATTCCTCCATTAGTTTTGTGAATGCATTGATTAATTGAGAAGACACGAACGGTTGTCCCTTGACCTCGTTGTACTGGCAGGGAACAAAGCCATCAACCTTCATGCGCAACCACGCAGCCAGCTGACCGGCGTTCTGCTCGGCTACCACCACCTTCGGATACTTGCGCAGTACCTCGGCAGTGTTCTTGGGTAGCGGGTTGATGTACTTGAAGTGTGCGAGAGCCACCTTCTTACCGGCACTGCGCATCTCGTCCATTGCAGCATGCAAGTGTCCGTAGGTACCGCCGAAGCCCACGATGAGCAGGTCGGCATCCTCGGCATCACCCTCTACCACGAGGTCGGGCACGGGGATAGCATCTATCTTCTGTTGACGCAGGCGGGTCATCAGGTCATGGTTCTCGGGATCGGTAGAGATGGCACCCGTCTTGTTGTCCTTCTCCAAGCCGCCGAGGATATGCTGGAATCCTTCGCGTCCAGGCACTGCCCAGTAGCGCACGCCATTCTCCTCCTGACGCTGGTAGGGAGTCCATGTGCCCTTCAGTTCCTCAGGTACATAAGGAGGATTGATGGGAGCATACTCCGCGAGGTTGGGCAAGCGGAAGGCACCCGAACCGTTAGCCACGAAGGCATCGGTGAGTAGCACCACGGGAGTCATGTGCTCCAGAGCTATCTTGCAGGCCATGTAGGCGGCATTGAAGCAGTCGGTGGGCGATGTAGCTGCCAATACCGGCATAGGAGACTCACCGTTACGACCGAAGAGCACCTGCAACAGGTCGGTCTGCTCCGACTTGGTAGGCAACCCCGTAGCGGGTCCTCCGCGCTGTACATCAAGTACCACAAGGGGCAGTTCCATGATGACGGCGAGGTTCATCGCCTCAGACTTGAGGCAGATACCGGGACCCGAGGTGGAGGTCACAGCCAAGGCTCCTGCAAACGCGGCGCCAACAGCCGACGCACAGCCCGCAATCTCATCCTCACACTGCACGGTGGTCACGCCCAGCGATTTGTGTTTGGAGAGCTCGTGCAACACATCAGTAGCCGGTGTGATGGGATACGAGCCGAGGTAAAGCTTCAGGCCTGCCCTCTCGGCAGCAGCGATGAAGCCGTATGCCGTGGCCTTGTTGCCCGTGATGTCCATATAGCGCCCAGGCACCTTGTGCTTGGTCTCCACACGGTATACGTTGGTAGCCGAGCTGTGGGTATTATGACCGTAGTCGTAGCCAGCCTGGATGACCTTGATGTTGGCCTCAGCCACAGCGGGCTTCTTGGCAAACTTCTCGCGCAGGTAGTTGAACGCTACCTCAAGATCGCGGTCGAAGAGCCAGCACACGAGTCCGAGAGCAAACATGTTACGGCACTTGAGCACCGCCTTCGGCTCCATGCCGCTATCGGCGAGGCAGTCCTTTACCATCTGTGTGATGGGACATGCGATGACGCGGTCGGCATCGATGTTCATCTCGGCCAGGGGGTCTTCGGTAACGAAGGCAGCCTTCTTGAGATCGGCGGATCCGAAGGAGTCGGTGTCTATGATGATGGCGGCATCGGGCTTGGCATAGCGATACTGCGTCTTCAGTGCAGCAGCGTTCATGGCCACCAGCACGTCGCACAGGTCGCCCGGTGTATACACCTTGCCCGAACCGATATGTACTTGGAATCCCGACACGCCCGTAAGGCTTCCTTGCGGAGCACGGATGTCAGCAGGGTAGTCGGGGAAGGTGCAGATGTCGTTACCTACGGTAGCCGATACGGTAGAGAAGATGTTACCTGCCAGCTGCATACCGTCGCCCGAGTCGCCCGAGAAGCGCACGATAACCTCGTCGCGCTCTTTTACGATGATTTGTTCACTCATTGTCTTGCATTATCAATAAATTGGTTGCAAATTTCGGTATTTTTGCTGAATAATGAAACACATTACCCCCATTATTTCGCATGAGTTCGGCATCTAATACATGTTTTCGGACATTTTGTACCCAATATAAGCAGATGTCAATCATGCCTCACGAGGAAACACTCTTACTGAGAGTCAAGAAAATAAAAAAAATCGTTACCGGAGTGTAACAAATCCGCTCCATCGGCGTATTATGGGCAAATGATGTTTGAAAAAAGGAAAGTAAACCGTATTTTTGCAGAACGTAACAAGCACTCAATACGCAATGGACAGACAGGACTTTGAGAGAGTCGTCCCTGAGTTGAGATTGAAGCTGCAACGAATTGCTCTTTTCTATCTGGCAGACGATGACGAGGCCGAGGATGTGGTGCAGGACACGCTGCTGAAACTATGGACAGCACGTGATGCCATCCGCGAAGGCCAGGGAGGCATGGAGGCACTGGGCACTACCATTGCCAAGAACCTGAGCATCGACCGGCTGCGAACGATGCAGCGACACCGGCACGACGAACTCACCGACACCATCGTCCACGACAACGGGAGCAATGCCCAGACTCGTATAGAGCAGCAGGAAGATGAGGATTGGATAAAGACCACCATCCGCAACCTGCCCGACAAGTACCGTGCGGTGCTCCAGATGCGACAGGTAGAGAATATGGAGTTTGCCGAGATTGCCCGCATCATAGGCACCTCGGAGACTTCGGCAAGAGTGATTCTGTCAAGGGCACGCGCCAAAGTGATGGAACAATTAAGACAAAGGAGGACTTGAGAAATGAAAGAGAGTATACATAAGATTACGGACCGTGAGGAGCTGCGCTTACTGCTGCAGCTGTTTATGGACGGCGCCACGAGCCTCGAGCAGGAGGCTGCGCTGGCCGACTACTTCCGCACGAACGAGGTGGACGATGAGTTTGCCGACTATCGGGACATGTTCCTCGTGTTTGAGAGTGGTGAGCTGGCACCTACCTTCGAGCTCCCTGTCCCCGAACCCGTAGCCGAGGAAAAGCCCCATGAGGCCGCGCCTCTCCCTACCGGGCAGAAGTCCCGCAGCCGCATCGTGCCGCTCATCGTCCGCTACACCGCCATAGCTGCATCTCTGGTTGCGGCCTTCTTCATCGGTATGCGCTTCAGCGCCATGGACGTCACCCCAACTACTGCCGACCCCGGCACGCTGATGGCAACCGCTACGCCTGAGGTCAAGACCATTGTCAAGACCGACACGGTGTATGTAGAGAAACATATCGTGCATACCGTGAGGGAGACGACACCCACCGCTCCGTCGGCCCCTCAGCAGGGCGACTTCGCGCAAGCAACGCCCAACATCTTCTATGGCATCACCGACGAGCAGTTGCTCGATATGCAGCAGGACATTGAGCAGGAGTTCGAGCGCATGACACGCGAGATGGACCTCTTCGAACAAGAATTGATGAACTAAGATGAATTTAATATAGCCTGTCATCCTGAGTGTAACGAAGGATCTCTAGGAGATTCTTCACTTCGTTCAGAATGACAATATAAACCCAATAGAAATAGAATAGAATTCAAACAACATACACTATGAAACCTATAGTATCATTTATAGCCGCATTATTCACCGTGAGCCTCTTTACGCAATGCACCCCCAAAGCATCTTCCGAGCAGCCACGAAGCAATATAGACATCGCGACAGAGATTGTCGAAGAGGTTTTCAACGCTTACCCTGACTCAGCTTGGGCACATGAGTCTTGTCTTTCTGATATACTGATTCTAAAAGTCGGTACAACGATTGGCCACCAAGACAATGACACGCTCAAGTTTCTCGACCTCGTCACCCGCATCAACCGGAAGATTGAGAGCATCAACAGCTATCGCATCTTCTCTGACCGTCAGAATGACGACAAGGGAATCAGTGGCCGCTACGTTGTCAGCGTTCGTCCTGATAGGGAAGGCGATGAGACATCTACCCTCTTCTATAAATACAATAGGGCAACCTGCTCCTGCCCACACAATCAGAAGGACTCTATTTCCTTTGTCTTTACCATTAATGCCGGCACCAACAAACGCGTTATTCACGACACTAAGCCTGGAGTGAGAGGATTAGGAGAAATGTGGAAGATAGGAAATCTGGAGTCGACAGAGAGTATCAAACCAATGGAAGATTTCTTTCAGGCACAATACAACGACCCACGTGCGATACGCCATCAAGAGACGCATGTGTACCCATCTGCAACCAACTATATGTGGGATGCATTTCTTCCGAATGATGCCTATTACAAGGATGGAGACACTCTCACGACCCATCTGCTTTATAGCCAACGTCCAGTCGCAGATGACACCGACTACAAGGAGTTTAAGCGTATTGTAGACCAGTACAAGCATGTACCTAAATATGATGTAATGGAGTTTCGGGTAGGCAAAGCTTATGGAATGGTCGCTTGCTATTTCATGGATGAGAATGAAATTATGAGTCTCTATTCTGGTATTCTCGCAAATGGCGTATTCTGCGTTACAAAAGCTACGGCAGCAGACAAGAAAGGCCTTTGTCTCGAACACAATTGGTGGAGATAACTACCCATCCACTGAGTAAAAAAGTGCCCCAAAAGGCCCTGTCGCGCATTTGTCACACTTTGGTCACACCTTTGTCACGCATTTGTCACACGCTTTGTAGCGCATGAGTGTCAGAAAAGTATTACCTTTGCTACACTAAAAACATATCCAGCGCAATGAAAACATTTGTCTATACTCTACTGATGACCATCGCAGCTCTCGGCTTCGTCTCGTGTAACCGTACTGAAACGCTTACTCCCATCGAGGAGTATCTCATGGCAAGAGAATGCAGGTGGGAGGGAATAAGATCGGAAGAGAGAGATCAGAAAGCGCGAAGCAAGCAGCTGTATGACAAGGCAGCCTATCACTACACCCGAGTGGTGCAGAACGAGGAGTCCAGTGATACATTGGTAGTCAATGCGCTGAAAAACTTGCGTTGGATATCCACATACAAGGCGCACAGTTATAAACAATCGCTGCAATATCTCGACCAACTCGCCAAGCGCTTTGATATAGAGAATCACCCCGACTACCCCATCTTTCTTGTTTACAAGGCTGATGACCTCTGGCATTCCGGTTCCTGGGACTCGGCCGTATATCACGTCAACAAGGCACTCGCACTGCCTCACGATAAGCATGGTACAGTCGATTACATAGCTGGCTATATCCTGTACAATATCTACAATAGGTGGGAGATGAACGACTCGGCTAGCAGATATATGAAACTTCACACAAAATCTATTTTTACCAAGAGCCTTGACCCCATACCGATGGACAATTTCGAGGATAGATTCCAAAAATATGTCGTCTCTTTCGATGACCCGGAAGAGAACGGCGACATCAAAGTCACTATCCGCCCGAAGGATAAAAAGCCATCGTGGTTCAGTGAGTTCCATTTCCATTGGCCTACCTTTATTTTAACCCTTATCCTCGTTGCCCTCGGGGTTGCTGTGTTCACCTTTATTAATCGCCATCGCCGCAAGCGTGTCATCCGCGAAGAACCGCAAATGCCGCCTCTTGGTTATGACCCCTCGGAGGTTGCAGTGAAGGAGAAGCACACTGGAGGATTCTCCCTGCCCGAAACGCTCATCCTGCGCCGCAGCCTTGAAGACGGGCGTCGTACCTTTGAGCAAACAGACAGTTTTGCTGATCTCAATATGATGAAGCTGAAGGAAAAGGAACTCCTTGAGATGGCCTACGAGGCCACACGCGATGTAGAGAGTGCACTGCTCAAATCCTTCAACGATGCTTGCAGCACATTGCACGAGGGACTCGACCTCAATGCCCAGGAACTCGTGTGCTGCTTCTGCACCTACCTCGGCTATGGCAACAATGTCATTGCCTATATCGGGCACACCACTCCCTCGGCTATCCGCAAGCGCAAGGAGCGTATCCGCAAGAAGCTTCCTGCCGACCTCTACGAAGTGATATTCGGGGAGAATGGATGAGGCTACGCCTTGTCACGCATTTGTCACAACCCCGTCACGCATTTGTCACAGCAATAATTTGCCACCCTGCACCGATTTGTGTTCCTTTGCCGCAGAAATCGTTGTGCGAGCAAAGTTCCCCTAAGCGCGTTCCTGATGCTTGTTCCAGCGCTATGGGGAACTTGTTTTTTTGCGTCGTTGCAACTTTTCAGGTGATGAGTTACGTCTAACGAATGCAAACCATAAATAAAAACACTTATGAAAAGAACACTCTACACGCTAATTCTGGGAGTATTGGCACTATCAAGTTACGCTGACATTCGCAATGGTTGGGCCTTCTGGGGAGTTCCCATTAACTCATTTACTTTCTCACTTGTTGACGGAGCGGTGACAGAACTTTTACTTCCAGACAGCACAGTAATCGATGTGGATACCTTGGACGTTAAGCGGAGTACTGGGTTCTTCTTCATCGTCGATGGCACCCAGAAAGAGTACATCCTCCGTTTGTCACATCCCGACTACGAGACCACATACAAAAATCTGACACTGGCATTGCGCAAGCGTGAGCGTACTATTGAGATTGGCAATGTACCTATGCGCCGACTAACTATGGCCGAGAAAGGCATTACGCTGGACGAGGTAGAGATAGTCACCTCCAAAGTGCAGTTCTATCACAAGGGCGATACCCTCATCTACGATGCCACGGCCTTCCAGATTGCCGAAGGCTCTATGCTGGACGCGCTGATAGAGCAGCTGCCCGGAGCAGAAATCAATGAGGACGGACAAATCTATGTGAACGGGCGCTTCGTGGAGAGTCTCCTGCTCAATGGGGAGGAGTTCTTCAACGGCAAGCAAGAGATAATGTTACAGAACCTGCCGGCCTATACGGTGAAGAGTTTGAATGTATATGAGAAGGAAAGCGAAGAAAGCAGGCGGCTGGGCTATAAGGTCGATGAAGGAACCTACGTGATGGACGTGAAGCTCAAGCGTGAATACAATGTGGGCTGGCTGGCCAACGCCGAGTTGGGCGGAGGCACCAAGGAACGCTATGCAGGCCGCGCCTTTGCGTTGCGCTTCAGCGACCTCTCACGCGTGAGTGCCTTTGCCAACTTGAACAACCTGAACGACAACCGCAAACCTGGACAGAACGGCAACTGGCAACCATCTGACCTTTCGGGCGGACTGATGGAGAGTCAGACGGGCGGACTCGATTATATGGTAAACGGTCAGAAGAACTCCTACAAACTGCAAGGCAACGTATTCGTCACACATACCGACAAGGACATCCGTCGCACCTCCTCCTCTACGACCTTCCTTCCCGATGGCGATGTCTACGGCTATGGACGCAACAGCCAAGACAACGAGAACTTCAGCATCAGCACGTGGCACAAGTGGCAGTTCTCTGGTAGCAACAACAGATATAATAGCTATATTGACAGCTATGTCTCTCCAAATATCAATTACAGCCAATCCAACAGCTTGTACAATAATGCCAATGCGGCATTTCTGGACAACTATCTGCAGAGTCCAGAGCTCCTTGACAGCCTGCTGAATGGTGAGGTCCAGCCTATACGCCCCTTTGTCAATCGCTTGAGTCAGGCGCAGAAGAACACGGGAAGCAACTTCAACGGCCAGCTACAAGGCTTCTTTCATTTCGAGATTCCACATACGGATGATGCTGTGAGCATCTCAGCTACCGCCTCTTACAATGACAGAAAGAATCGCCAGTTCGATAAGTACATCCTTGAATATCCTACTGCGACATCAGATGTGCGCGACCGCTACTTCGATATGCCCTATAAGGGATACAACTTTAACGGTGAGGTCAACTACTTCCATAGAATACAATTCTACGAATCGGAACAAGACGGCATGTGGTTCATCAATCCCAGGTATATGGTCAGCCATCAGACGACCACTACCACCAACCACCTTTATCGTCTCGACCAGCTGGAGGAGTGGACCTCCATCGAAGACTATCCGTTAGGTACATTGCCCTCCATGCAGGATGCTATGATGAGTGTGCTTGACACCGACAATAGCTATATCTCCACCGAACGGAATACGACACATGCTGTCAGGCTGCAACTGCGATGGAGCAGGACCAAGCGTATTGGCAACCAGAGTAGAACCGAAGAGGTAGCTTTCTTTCCTCGTGTCAACATCCAGTCGCGCAGCCTGGACTATGGAGGCAGCCAGTCGGTAAACCTCACTCGGAATGAGGTGATGTTCAACCCCAGTATGCACGCCCAGCTCTCATTGGACAGCATGAAGCATAAAGTTCGCTTCGAATATGGTATGCATCCCACTGCCCCTTCACTGATGAACCTGCTTGACCACACATTCGACTCCGACCCGCTGAATATCCGCAAAGGAAACCCCAATCTGAAGAATACGCATACACATCACGCCCGACTCAGCTATCAGGCCGACCAGTGGCTCAGCGGCACGGGCAAGATGCTCAACGCCTCGCTGCAATATACACACGTTCGCAATGCCGTGGCTATGGGCTATATCTACGACAAGAGTACAGGTGTGCGCACTACCACGCCCGATAATTTGAACGGCAACTGGAAACTGGCTTTCGCGGGCAACTACACCTTGCCGCTCGACCGCCAGCGCAAGCTGACCCTACAGAGCAATATGCAGATAGACTATTCGGACAATGCCGACCTCGTGGGCATCAATGGTGCCGAGGTAGCCACCAAGCGTATCGTGCACAACTTATGGGCACGCGAGACCTTGACGCTCAACTACCGCTTGGGTGAACACCGCATAGGAGCCAAGGTGAGGGCAAGCACCACGCACGCCACTTCGGAGAGGACCGACTTCAACGAAATCAATGCCTACAACTTCAACTACGGTCTGACAGGCCTGGTAAACCTCCCCTACAAGATGCAGCTGAGCACAGACATCACGATGTATACCCGCCGAGGCTATGCCGATGCCAACATGAACACGAGCGAACTGGTATGGAACGCCCGCCTGACGAAGAGCGCCATGAAGGGCAACCTGCTCTTCACCCTCGACGGATTTGACATCCTGGGCAACCTCAGCACCATCAACTACAGCGTGAACGGACAAGGCCGCACCGAGGTATGGACCAACAGTATCCCACGCTACGTGATGCTGAAGGTGAGCTACAAGCTGCATAAGCAGCCGAAGAGGAAGTAGCCAACCGTTTTTCCTTTCACCATCTGTAACAAATCTTAACCTTGTTCGTATTTAGGGCAGAAAACAATAACCGAAACGAACATGACAAAGACAAAACTTATGATGCTGCTCACAGTAGTGATATTGGGTACAGGAGCAGTCAAAGGGTTTGAACCGACAGAGACAACAGAGGTAGAAACGGCTATGAAGGCCAAGGCCAACCCGAAGCCCAAGAAGGGACGTACCATCTCGCTGTGGGGACACGTGCGCAACTCGCTCACCCTGCAAGGCGTGCTCGACGCAAAGATTACGCTGATGACTGCCGACAGCGTGGTGATAGACACACTGCGCACGTGGCGAAACAATGGCGACCGAATGAAGGTGGATGCTACGTATAAGTTCACCATCCCTGCCGAGCCGGCTCGGTATATCATTCTGGCGCAGCACCCCGAGTATGAGGACTGCTACGTAGACCACGAGGTGAAGTACATTGGACGCAACACCTATTTCGATGCCGAGTGGCACAATATGCGTCTAAAAGAGGAGCAGACCAACTTTGAGCATTTCCTCGATGAGGTAGTGGTAAAGGCCACACAAGTGAAAATCGTATATAGAGGCGACACAGTAACATTCAATGCCGATGCCTTCAATATGCCCGAGGGGAGTATGCTCGATGCACTCATCAAGCAGTTGCCAGGCGTGGAGCTGAAGGACGACGGACAGATATTCGTCAACGGACGCAAGATTGATAACCTCACACTCAATGGCAAGGACTTCTTCAAGGGCGACAACCGGGTGATGCTCGACAACCTGCCCAACTATATGGTACAGAACGTGGAGGTGTATGAGAAGTCGACCGAGAAGAGCGAATGGCTGGGCATCGATGTGGAGCAGAAGGAGTTTGTGATGGATGTGAAGCTCAAGCGCGAATACTCTACCGGCTACATCGCCAACGCTTCGCTCGGAGGTGGCACAGAGGAGCGCTACAAGGGGCGCTTGTTTGGGCTGCGCTTCACCACCAACACTCGCCTCGCCCTATATGCAAAATTGAACAACGTGAATGAAGCCCGCTCGCCAGGGAACGAAGGGGAGTGGGACCCCACGAAGCTCAACGATGGAGAAATCGACCTGAAAGTGATTGGTATGAGTCTGCACGCCGAGCACCCCGATAAGGTGTGGCAAGAGCAGGCAATGATGGAGGTCGGATTGGTTGACGGGACAATGCAATCACACAGTGCACAGGAAAGTTTCTTGAATACGGGCAACATCTTCAGTCGCACCGACAAGTTAGACCGCCGGCAGTCGTTCCAAATAGGGGCAGGCAACACATTCACTTGGAAGAAGCCCTTCTGGCTACGTGCAACGATGACATTTCATTACACCAATTCAGATGGATGGATAGAGCAACGCCACGCACAATTCTCGGACAACCCCGGCAGCTATGGCTCCACATCGCAAATTCTCGACTCGGTATATTCTGCCATACGCACGGCCTCACTTAGCAATATGCTCGTCACCCGTTCAAGTAGGAACCTTTGGGAGGGAGGAGAGTACTATCAGACCGGTTTCGATGTCAACTTCGGCAAGAAGTTGCCGTGGGGCGATGATATAGACATCTATGCCAACACCCGATACAACTGGAACAACTACAAGAATCGCAACATCCGCGACAATGAGACGATGGCCACAAGCCGCGACTTCCGCAACGAGTACACTGAAGGCAGAAAGCGTGACCTCGTCTTTGACGCAGAGGCCAAATACAGCATCCACGCTCTCAATCGCTGGAACTATCAGGGCTACGTGAAGCTGCACCGCGCATACAACTATGACAACACCGGCATCTTCCGCCTCGACCGTCTCGATGGATGGGGAGCCGAGTCGGAGCGCGACATCTACGAACTACCCTCTGCACGTGACTCCATACTGCTGACGATGGATATGAACAACACGAAGGAGACCACCTTCAACCGCACCAAGTATGTGCCTGGCACACGCATCTTCTATAACAAGGAGGGCGACGGCGAGTCCACGTGGTTTTGTGTAGACCTTCCCCTGCATATCGAGAACCGAAGCTACCGCCATAAAAGCCCCTTGACCGACACCCTCGTACGTCGCCACAACATCATCCCCACACCCTTTGTGGAGTTTACCCGCCGCAGCCACAATTTCGACCGACGCTACTATGCCAAGTATGGAATGAGCTACAACCTGCCAGGACTGGGGCACTTCGTGGATGTGCGCAACGACCTTGACCCGCTCAACATATATATAGGAAACAATGGACTCAAGCCTGCCATCTCTCACGAGTTTGTGCTCGACTACAGTATCCGCAACCGCGACCACAACCAGAACCTTGCCGTGGGTGCCACCAGTTGGATACGCCAAAACAGCATCGCCAACGGCTACACCTATAATACGGAGACTGGTGTGCGCACTTTCCGTCCGGAGAATGTCAACGGCAACTGGAGTACAAACGGATACTTTAACTTTAGCCGCGACCTTGACGAACAGCGCCACTGGCACTGGCAAACACGTACCAACTTCAGCTACCACCGTAACGTGGACATCGCATCCACCGAAGGCGCCACAGGCAACGAACGTCTGAGCAAGGTGAACAACTGGTGGCTGAAGGAATATACCCGACTTGCCTTCCAATGGGACGATCTCAAGCTCGGTGCCAACGGTACCGTACAGTACCGCATCGTTGACAGCCATCGCCAAAACTTTCAGACTATCCATACTTGGGACTTCAACTATGGACTCACGTGTGAATACCGCTTACCGTTCGGCATGCAGCTTGCCACCGACCTGAAGATATTTTCGCGCCGTGGCTACGGCGACAGTTCAATGAACACCGACGACCTCGTATGGAACGCCTCGCTCACTCAACCTCTATTCAAAAGCCGTATGCAGCTCCAGCTCGAGGGCTACGACCTGCTGCACCAGCTCTCCAACGTGTACAGTAACTACAACGCCCAAGGCCGCTCCGAGACTTGGTACAACACCGTCCCCAGCTACGTGATGCTACACCTGACCTACAAACTGAACGTGATGCCGAGGAAGAGATGAATCAAATTTAAGAGCGGTGGAAGCTCCACCGAAGGTTAGCTTCCACCGTCCTGACTCTCTATAGTCAGCCTATTACTTCCCCCGCACAATCTTCTTTATCTCATTGAGCTTGTTGAGTGCTTCGAGCGGTGTGAGGTTGTTGACATCAATACCGAGAATCTCGTCGCGCACTTGGCAAAGGATGGGGTCGTCAAGCTGGAATATGCTCATTTGCATGCCTTCACGGCTGTCGGCAATGAGCTCGGTGGGCTTGGCGATGCCCTCGGCGGCAGCGTTGCCCTCCATCTGCTTGAGTATCTTCTCGGCACGGCGCACAATGCTCTTGGGCATACCGGCCATATTGGCTACATGGATACCGAAGGAGTGGTTGGAACCTCCGGGCTGGAGTTTACGCACGAAGATGACCTTCTTGTCTACCTCACGTACGGCCACGTTGAAGTTCTTGATGCGCGAGAAAGACTTTTCCATCTCATTGAGTTCGTGATAGTGAGTGGCAAAGAGCGTGCGGGCACGACCCTTGGAGTTCTCGTGGATATACTCTACGATGGCCCACGCGATGGAGATGCCGTCGTAAGTGGAGGTACCGCGACCCAGCTCGTCGAAGAGCACAAGGCTGCGCGGACTTATATTATTGAGGATGTCAGATGCCTCGGTCATCTCGACCATGAAGGTTGACTCGCCCACGGAGATGTTGTCGCTGGCACCTACACGGGTGAATATCTTGTCCACCAAGCCCACGTGAGCAGCTTCGGCAGGCACGAAGCTACCTATCTGGGCCATCAGGGTGATGAGGGCTGTCTGGCGCAGGAGAGCCGACTTACCGGCCATGTTCGGGCCAGTGATGATGAGTATCTGCTGGCGTTCGGTATCGAGCAATACGTCGTTGGCAATGTAGCTCTCGCCCACAGGCAATTGCTGCTCGATGACAGGGTGGCGTCCCTGACGGATGTCGAGTGTAGTACTATCGTCTACCACGGGGCGCACATAGCGGTTGAGCGAGGCGGCAGTAGCAAAAGAGAGCAGGCAATCGAGCCGCGCTATCTGATTGGCATCAATCTGTATGGCGGGGATGTATTCATTAAGAGCAAATACGAGGTCGTTATAGAGACGGGTCTCAAGAGCCGATATCTTGTCCTCGGCACCGAGAATCTTCTCCTCATACTCCTTCAGCTCCTGGGTAATGTAGCGCTCGGCATTGACAAGTGTCTGCTTGCGTATCCAGGTCTCGGGGACCTTGTCTTTGTGTGTGTTGCGCACTTCGATGTAGTAGCCGAAGACATTGTTGAAGGCAATCTTCAGGCTGGGGATCTCGGTGGCTTCGCTCTCGCGCTGCTGCATCTGCAACAGATAATCCTTACCCGAATAGGCGATGCGGCGCAGCTCGTCGAGCTCCCCGCTCACACCATCGGCAATGACGCCTCCCTTGGCCACGAGCAGGGGTGGGTCGGGCTTTATCTCACGGGCTATGCGGTCACGGATGGTACGGCACACGTTGAGCTGCTCGCCTATGCGGCGTATGCTTTCGTTGTCCGATGCTTCGCAAGCGGCCTTTACGGGTTCAATGGCACTCAGCGCGATCTTCAGCTGCACCACTTCGCGCGGCGACACACGCCCTGCGGCCACTCGTGAGATGATACGTTCAAGGTCGCCAATCTGATGTAGCGCATCGTCAAGCAGTTCGCGGAAGTCGGGGTGACGGAAGAAGTACTCCACAATATCGAGACGCTCATTGATGGAACGCTCCTCCTTGAGGGGAAATACCACCCAGCGCTTGAGCAGACGTGCTCCCATGGGACTAACGGTCTTGTCTATGACATCGAGAAGTGACTTGCCACCCTCGTTCATGGGATGGATGAGCTCAAGGCTGCGCACGGTATAGCGGTCGAGACGCACGTAGCGCTCCTCCTCGATGCGCGAGAGCGTAGTGATGTGCTTGATTTGTGTGTGCAGCGTCACCTCCAGATAATGAAGCACTGCTCCAGAGGCCACCACACCATTCTTGAGGTGGTCGATACCGAAACCCTTGAGGTTCTTTACCTGAAAGTGCTTGATAAGTTTCTCGCGGGCAAACGAGTCGGTGAAAGCCCAGTCATCGAGTTCAAAAGTACAGTATTTGGAGCCGAAGTTGCTCTCAAACTGGCTACGCATACCATGCTGGAAGAGTATCTCCTTGGGGCCGAAGTTAACCAGCAATTTGTCAATATAGTCAAACGGCCCCTCGGCAGTGAGGAACTCACCCGTAGAGATATCAAGGAAAGCCACACCGCAGGCTCCCTTACCGAAGTGTACGGCAGCGAGGAAGTTGTTTTCCTTATAGTTGAGTACGTTCTCGTTGATAGAGACGCCCGGTGTCACCAGTTCCGTGATACCACGCTTGACGAGCTTCTTGGCCAGTTTAGGGTCTTCCAGCTGGTCACAGATGGCCACACGGCGGCCTGCACGCACCAGTTTAGGCAGATAGGTATCGAGCGCATGATAAGGGAAACCGGCCATCTCGAGCTGCTTGTCCTTGCCGTTGGCGCGTTTGGTGAGTGTGATGCCCAATATCTCGCTGGCCACGACAGCATCGGTCGAATAGGTCTCGTAGAAGTCGCCGCAACGAAACAGCATGATAGCATCGGGATGCTTTGCCTTGAGCTCCAAGAACTGCTTCATCATCGGGGTCATCACTATATCTTCTGCCATAAGTATTTTGATTTATTCTGTCGTTCTTCTATTTCAAGCAAAAGTACTTCTTTTTCGCGGATTGGACAAATGATATGTGAGAAAAACTTAGTATACGGATAAGAACAATTGGGTAACTCATCCATTACAATGTTGCCCAACGGGGCACCGGCAAAAACATGCGCAAAGTGCGCTCCTCTGAAGAGGAAGGAATAGTTTTTTCTCCACCATGCATTTTATATCCCAAGGCTTGGTATGTATATCCCAAGGCTTGGTACGTACATCCCAAAGCTTGGTACATACATCCCAAGCCTTGGGATATAAAACATGTCGCGTAGAAATAACAAATTCACTTGTGGGAAAGTCGTGAAAAAGCTGGATTAAAGATTATCGTGAAAGGGCAAGGATATAGGTTAGCCAAACAGGATCTCTTTCTTGAAACGTTCTACCGACTCGTCCACCTGACGGATGTCTTCCAGGTGGTCGGCACAGAAGGTGTGTGTGGCACGGCTGTAGTAGGGAAGCCGGCGCGAGAGCATCTCGCCAATGTATGTGCGCAACTCCTCATCGCTCTTGCCTGCCACTAAGGGGCGCTGGGCACGGGCAATGGTGAGGCGTGTGTGGAGCACATCGACAGAAGCCTCCAGAAAGACGGTAGTGCCTTGACGATTCATATAGTCGATGTTGTCGAAGAAGCAGGGGGTGCCGCCTCCGGTAGATATCACTACGTCCTCGAATTCGCCCACCTCGTGCAGCATATTGCGTTCGATTTGTCGGAAAGCCTCCTCGCCACGTTCGGCAAAGAGTTGCGATACGGTGCTACGGTAACGGCACTCGATGTAGTGGTCGAGGTCGATGAACTGCAAGCCAAGCTCCTTGGCCAGTGCCCTACCGAGAGTGGTCTTGCCGGCGGCCATAAATCCGATGAGCAGGATGCGGGTCATGGCAGGCTACTCACTCTTGCGTCGGCGTATAGGGCGTGCGGGCTTCTCGGCAGCCTTCTCAATAATCTCCATACAGGCCGCAAGGTCGAGCTTGGCGGGGTCAACACCCGTAGGTATCTTGTAGTTCTTGCCGCCCATGGCGATGTATGGGCCATAGCGCCCGTTGAGAATCTCCAGATCGGGATTTTCCTCGAAGGTCTTTATCTGACGTTTCTGCTCGTATTGGCGTTTCTGCTCTATCAGCTCTATGGCTTCCTCGAGGGTCACGTGCATAGGGTCGAGCGTGGCGGGCAGGCTGGCATATTCCTTGCCTATCTGTATGTAAGGTCCGAACCGTCCTACGTTGGCCATTACGGGTGTACCTTCCCACTCGCCGAGCGTGCGTGGCAGGTCAAAGAGGGCGAGTGCCTCCTCCAATGTGATGGAATCAATTGACTGTCCCTTCTGTAGCTGTGCAAAGCGGGGCTTCTCCTCCTCAGCTGCCGTGCCTATCTGTGCTACGGGTCCGAACCGCCCAATCTTTACCGATACCTGACGGCCACTCTTCGGGTCGGTGCCGAGGATGCGTTCGCCCACCTTGTGCTCCTGTTTTCCGGTCATCGTGCGTTCGATAAGCGGATTGAAGTCCTGATAGAATGCAGCAATCATCTCGTCCCAAGGCTTGTTGCCTTCGGCAATCTCATCGAACTCCTTCTCTATGCTGGCCGTGAAGTTGTAGTCGAGCACCTGGGGGAAGTATTCGGTGAGGAAGTCACTCACTACCATACCTACATCGGTAGGTACGAGGCGTGCCTTCTCGCTGCCGAAGGTCTCGCTGCTCATCTTGTCGGTAATTTTGCCGGCCTTGAGCTTCAGCACGTTGATGGTGCGTTTCTGTCCGGGCTTGTCCTCCTTGACTACGTAGTCACGGTTCTGTATGGTGCTGATGGTGGGTGCGTAGGTAGAGGGGCGTCCTATACCCAATTCTTCGAGCTTGTGCACGAGGCTGGCCTCGTTGTAGCGCAACGGATGTTGCGTATAGCGTTCGGTAGCCGATATCTCGGTGTATTGTAGCGGCTGTCCCTTGTGCATGGGAGGCAATAGGTGGTTGTCCTGATTATCGGGTGCGGTGTCTTCGTCAAGCGATTCGCGGTATACGCGCAAGAAGCCATCGAAGGTGATTACCTCGCCAGTGGCTGTAAACAGGTAGTCGGTGCCGTTCATGCTGATGGTGGCTGTAGTCTTGTCCACCAAGGCATCGGCCATTTGTGACGCGAGGGTGCGTTTCCAGATGAGGTCGTAGAGCCGGCGTTCGGCTGCTGTGCCCTCGATGGTGGGGCGATCCATATAGGTGGGGCGAATGGCCTCGTGAGCCTCTTGGGCACCTTTAGCCTTGGTCTTGAAGTTACGTGCCTTGTGATACTGCTCGCCCATATTCTCAATGATGACCTTCTTGCTGGCGCCGAGACAGAGGGTAGAGAGGTTGGTCGAGTCGGTACGCATATAGGTAATCTGTCCCGACTCATAGAGGCGCTGGGCAATAGTCATTGTCTGCGACACGGAGAATCCCAACTTGCGGGCAGCTTCTTGCTGCAAGGTAGAGGTAGTAAAGGGGGCTGCAGGTGATTTCTTGAGGGGCTTTGTCTGTACGTCAGCAATGGTGAACAGGGCATCCTTGCATTGGGCGAGGAATGCCTCGGCTTGTGCCTTCTCCTTGAAGCGGGTGTTCAGCTCGGCTTTCAGCTCGGTGGTGTTGCCATTCTCGTCGGGTACTGCAAACAGAGCTACCACACGATACGAAGCCTCGCTCTGGAAAGCCTGAATCTCGCGTTCGCGCTCTACGATGAGGCGTACGGCCACTGACTGCACACGGCCTGCCGAGAGCGATGGCTTTACCTTCTTCCACAACACGGGCGATAGCTTGAAGCCCACGATACGGTCGAGCACGCGACGTGCCTGCTGGGCATTGACGAGGTTGATGTCGATATTGCGTGGCGCCAGTATAGCCGCATTGATGGCCGTAGGTGTAATCTCGTGAAATACGATACGTTTGGTATCCTTACCCTCAAGCCCAAGCACCTCGAACAGATGCCAGCTGATGGCTTCTCCCTCGCGGTCTTCATCGGATGCGAGCCATACGGTTTCGGCCTTCTCTGCGGCTTTACGCAGTTCTTCTACCACACGTTTCTTGTCGGCGGGAATTTCGTATGTAGGGACAAATGTCGCTGTATCAATACTGAAGTCTTTCTTCTTCAGGTCACGTATGTGACCGAAACTTGACATTACTTTGTAATCCTTCCCCAAGAACTTTTCTATGGTCTTTGCCTTGGCGGGAGACTCTACTATCACCAGATTTTTTTGCATAAATTCAAAGCACCTTCACAAATTTCGCCGCAAAAGTAGACAAAAAAATCCAATCCCTCTTATAATATAGGTATAAAAGTGCTTTTTTTCGTTAATAAACGGCATCTGTCAAATGCAAGTAAACCCATTTAGCCTTCGCAAAATCGGAAATTTATACTATTTTTGTGCAGTGAAATCATTTGTATGACATGACGACTATGAAGCGAAAGATTGTATTTGCTACCAACAACGCCCATAAGCTCGAAGAGGTAGCCGCCATATTGGGCGAGGAGTTTGAGGTGCTCGGCCTGCGTGCCATAGGGTGCACAGCCGATATTCCCGAGACCTCTGACACCTTTGCAGGCAATGCACTGCAGAAGGCACAGTATGTGAAAGAGCACTACGGATACGACTGCTTTGCCGATGACAGTGGCCTTGAGGTAGATGTCCTCGATGGTGCCCCCGGTGTATACAGCGCCCGCTATAGCGGAGGAGGTTCTGAGGAGAACATGACGAAGCTTTTGCACAAATTAACGGGAAAAAGTGAGCGCGGCGCACAATTTCGTACAGTTATCGCGTTATTGATAGGGGAAGAGACTCATCTGTTCGAAGGCATTGTGCGCGGTACCATCATCAACGAGCGCTGTGGCGAGGGCGGATTCGGCTATGACCCCATCTTCGTACCCGAAGGTTACGACCTCACGTTTGCCCAGCTCGGTAGCGAAGTGAAGAACCGCATCAGCCATCGCGCCAAGGCAGTGGAGCAGCTGGCAAAGTTCTTGAGAAACGATTAACGGGCACTCTGAGCCCTCCGATAAAACTTAAAAGAAAACCTATGACACGAACCATCATACTGACAATGACATTCCTGCTGGGCACACTGCTCACGGCCGCGCAGACAGCCGTAGGCTCGTGGCGTTCGCATCTCGCCTACCACAATGCCACCCAATGCGCTGTAGCGGGCGGCAAAGTATACGTGGTCAGCGATGGTTCGCTCTACTCCTACAACCCTGACGACGAATTTGTAGAGACCTATGACAAGACCACCATCCTGAGCGACCAGGGCATACGCCATATAGCTGTGGATGACGCATCAGGCATCCTTGTCATCGTATACAACAATGCCAATATCGACCTTCTGCACCCCGACGGTTCGGTGACCAACATCACCGACTTTGCCAACAAGAGTACCCTCGACCCCACCGTCAATGACCTCCGCATCGTGGATGGCAACGCCTACCTCGCTACCAACTTCGGACTCACCATACTGAATATCGAGCGTGGTGAATTTGTCAACACCTATCAGCTGAACAAGACAACACATAGTAGCCTCCAGCTCGGCGGTATCATCTATGCTGCCACAGCCGACGGCCTCTACTGCGGCAACACCACGGATAACCTGCTCGACGGCACCAATTGGCAACAACTCGCTCGCGAAACATACACACAGCTGGCCAGTTTTGACGGACAATTAATGGCCCTGCAGGCCGACAAGTCGGTCTATCGCATTGCTCCCGACGGGCAGGCTACCCTCCAACGCAAGGGTCCCTTCAGCTTCATGCACAACACCCGCGACAACCTCCTTATAGGCAACCACAACAATGTCTTCGTATACGATGCGCTGGACAAGTTTACCCTGCTTACCCTCGACGGCACCATCGCCCATCTCGCCACCGACGGCACCACCTACTGGGCAGCCCGTGGAGCCAAGGGGCTTGCCGGCTACCGCTACGATGCCGCCAGCAAGCACATGCAACAAGTAGTTGAAGACATCATTCCCAACAGCCCCATACGCAACCACTGCCAATATCTCAGCTTCGTGAACGACGACCGCCTGCTCATAGCCGGAGGTTGCCTCAACTACTTCGACGAAACCTTCTTCGATGGCACACTGATGATGTATGAGGAGGGCACCTGGACATCGTTTCAGGAGGAGGGCATAGCCCAGCAGACAGGCGTGCACTACAAGAACATGACCTCCATCGTACAAGACCCCAAGGACGAGAACCACCACTATGCCTCATCGTTCGGACAGGGCATCTACGAGTTTCGTGACATGCAACTGGTAGCCCACTACACCGACAAGAACAGTCCGTTAGAGAGTGCCATACCCTCCTCGAACCGATTCACCCGCATCAGCCGTCTGCAATATGACCGGCAGGGCAACCTATGGATTAGCAATGCCGACGGAGCGGCCAATGTCAAGTCGCCCCTCAAGATACTCAAGCCCGACGGCGAGATGATAAGCCTCTACTACAAGGAGCTGGAGACATTGCCCACCATCACCGAAGTACTCTTCGACAGCCGTGGATGGGTATGGGTAGTGAGCATGCGCTATGATGTGCGCCTCTTCTGCATCGACACCAACGGCACGCCCTACAACACGGCCGATGACCGCGTGCGCACCTTCACGGAGAAGTTCACCGATCAAGACGGTCAATCGTCCGAGGTATACTACATCAACGACATCGCCGAAGACCTCAACGGCGACCTCTGGGTGCTGACTGACCGCGGTCCCTACGTGCTATACAACCCCTCCGATGCCTTCGACGACAACTACCACTTTACCAAGATCAAGGTGCCCCGCAACGACGGAACCAACTATGCCGACTACCTACTCGACGGCGTATACACCACCTGCATGACCATCGACGATGCCGACCGCAAGTGGATTGGTACCCTCAACAACGGTCTCTACCTAATCACGGGCGATGGCCTCGAAACCGTACACCACTTCACCAAAGACAACAGTCCCCTACCCTCGAACACCATCGAGAGCCTTGCCCTACACCACCCTTCGGGCGAACTCTACATAGGCACCGACCGTGGCCTCATCACCTACACCACCGATGCCACCCGTGGCGAAGTCGAGTATGATGACGACAAAGTATATGCCTACCCCAATCCCGTAACCCCCGACTACGGCGGGCTCATCACTGTGGCAGGCCTCAAGGCCAACAGTCACGTCAAGATTACCAATACCGCAGGACGCCTCGTAGCTGAAGGCACCTCGTTGGGCGGTTCTTTCACATGGGACGGCAAAACACCCCAAGGACAACGCGTCTCTACCGGCATCTACTACGTGCTCGGCTGCGATGAAGAGGGTCGCGAAGGAGTGGTCACCAAAATACTGTTTATACGATAGCCAAGCAAACTTATAGTACAGCTACTTCACCTGTAGGTTTACCTGCATCGTGGCACGGTATTCCTTGCCATCGGTATGGGTATAGATGATGGCTTGGCGTATGGTGTAGGTCTTGCCACGGGTGAGACGGCCAGGGAATTGCCCCACGTAACAACCATACTTGTCTGGGTAGAACTCGGCAAAGATGCGGGCATTACCATCGTAGCCGCAGATGTTACCTGAGGCATTGAACCAATGACCGTAACAGGTGGACGAGCTGGTGGAAGTGGTGGTATTGTTGACCACGGCTCCTGTGGAGCTTATACCAACGAAGCGTATCTTGTTGCTTGCACCTACCTTTACGGAGCGCATCTGCTCGGTGCTGAGACCCAAAGCCTGGCTCACAGCATCCATATCATACTGTACGCGAACGGAAGAGTAGCTGTTGGCATCGTAGGCAAGCGAGGCATTGATGACAACGGTGGTGTCGTGACGGAGATAGTCGGCAGGATACTCATCATAGGTACGGCTTACTCCATAGGGGTCGGTGCCTGTAAATTGTACGGCATAGGGCCACTGCTCGTCATCGCTGTCATTGTCGTTCCACGAGTGAGTCCACCACTTAGTAGGGGCACCCATGACTACAAACCATAGGTGGGTACATCCCTCGGGTACGGTGATGCTTACCTCACCCTCGGTATCGCGCCCCATCTCGCCATAGGTGCGGGTACCGTCAGAGGAGTAGGCAACCAGGCCGTAGCGCCAGCCTGCACGCTCGGGATAGATGGAGCGGTAGCCGCTGACCGCGGTAAGTCCCTTGAAAGTAGCCTTCACCTCGGTACCTGCTGCAGGTACTTTGAGGGGATTGGCATTGTAACCATAGTTCTGTGGACAGTAGGCAGGGTCAACAATCCACCAGCCAGTCTCGCCATTGAGATGCGAGGCAATAATGGCTTCGGGTACCTCCTGCAGGCGTTGTTGCTCGCTGCCGATGAGGCCCTGTCCATAGGTCTTCCATGAGTCGATGTCCATAGCGGCGATGTGGGCATAGCCGGTAAATTGCTCGTCAGCAAAACTCTGCTCATCGTGACCGAAGATGCGCATATAGGCCTGTATAGGATCCTCGGGGTTGATAGATTCGCGCCATACACGACCTATGGTGTTGAGGCCATGCAGCTGGCACCACCAATCTTGGTAGTAGCAGTTGTTGTAGCGGGCACCCTCGTGAATGATGTTCAGGTGGTGCATGTTCTGGTTGTTACCCCAATTAGAACTGAACTGCGAAGCGGGGTATACCTTGTGAGCCTGCCAGTTGGCACAGTCTTCCCACCACTCGTTACCGCTGGAGTTCTGCCCCAACACGTAATTGAGTCCGTGGAGCGAACCAAGATCAGCACTGACGAGGTATTGGAAGGTGTGCCCAATCTCGTGAGCTACGGTGACATTGTCGCTGGCTGCCCAGGCATTACAGTGGAAGAGACCCACCTTGTGCGATTTCTGTGTTTTGGAAGAGCCTGTACCTGCTGTCCACACAGCACCGTCGGTACCGCTACCATCGGCACGCCACTCTGACTGGTTAACGATAAACATCTCTATCTTCACACGATCGGTAGTAGACTTGCCAGGTTCAAGGAAGCCCAAATCGTTGACGTAGACATCCCAAATCTTCTCGGCATTGCGGAGCAGGGTGTTGACATTACATACCGAGCTGGATGCACCACCTGTGAGATTGCCGTTAGCCTGAAGCTTAAGCCCCTTGGCCCAGAAAAGTACAAAATGCTCGCTCTCGACACTACGCTGGAAGCAGAAAGTAGAGTTCTCGTTGTTGAAATTATTGTTCGAATAGGTGCTGGGGCGTACGAGGTAACGCTCTATTTCATCAAAACGATACACACCATTGGTGCGGAAGGTTTTAGGGAGATTTGTCACCTTGCCCGTAGAGGCATTGTACTTGTACATCCTAAAGCGGGTGTTGGTCACCTCAATAGAGTCGACACCCGAGAGATTGATGACTTCGTTTTCAGTGAAGCGATCGTCAAACTGAAACCACATCGTGTCGGGCTTTTCCTGCGCATAAGTCACCGCACTCACCACGGCTACTGCCAATAGGGATAATATCTTCTTTATCATCATTGCATTCGTTAATTGTTCTTTACTACCTTCAATGAGGTATCACCTACCTTAACGGCATATATCCCTTGAGGTAGGTGATTGAGGTCTACAAAAAGAAATCCTGCTTCAGAGCGCACCGCCGGATGCACCCGAGTGCCATCGACCGAGTATACCCGAACAGACCCGGCATCAACCGACGGGATAGCCAGTACATGGTGGCTGAACGACACCTTGGCATCGGCAAGCTTATGTTCTATGCCATTAGGGTCATCAGTCAGGGAGATGTAAAAGTTTTTTAGGTTGCTGAAACTATAGGCATCGGTATTGACCGTGACCCCATCGTCAACAAAACGAAGCATGGGGTTCACATCTCCTCCCAACAGGTAGTAAACTAATGTGCCGTCGGTGAGTGTCATCACCAGACTCTTGGCTGTCAGAGCCGATATGGACAGGCACAAACAGGTTGTGAGAGAAAGGATTCTTCTTCTCATGGTGTATATATTTATGTGTTAGAACATTTCTGCAAAGGTAAACATTCTATGCAAGAAAACATAAATAATATCTCAAAAAACAACCGATAACATTTTTTTCGGCTTTTTATGGCGCAAATTGAAAAAAGATTCCTACCTTTGCAGGCACATAAATGACCTGAAGGGTTCCGGCATATAGTAAGATGCCGGGATTCTTTTTTGTTTCGCCCGAACAAAAGCAGGTATGAAAAGGGAATGATAACAAACAATAAATGTAATAAATAAAGGAGAAAGAACTATGGCTTATATGTCACAAGAGGGCTACGACCAACTGTTAGCCGAACTGAAAAGATTGGAAAGTGTAGAGCGTCCGGAAATTTCGCGCCAGATAGCTGAGGCACGCGACAAAGGTGACCTCTCGGAGAATGCAGAGTATGATGCTGCCAAGGAGGCACAAGGCATGCTGGAGATGAAAATCAATCAGCTCAAGCTCACTATCAGCGAGGCCCGCATCATTGACACCAGCAAGCTCAAGACTGATACCGTGCAGGTACTCACCAAGGTAGAACTGAAGAATACGAAGACCGGCATGAAGATGTGTTACGCTATCGTGCCCGAGAGCGAGGCCAACCTGAAAGCAGGCAAAATATCGGTAAACACTCCCATCGCACAGGGTCTGCTGGGCAAGAAACCCGGCGACATAGCTGACATCAAGACACCAGGCGGTATGATTAGCCTTGAAGTGCTGAGCATCAGCATCGCATAAGTATCTGACAAAAGCAAAAGACTATGGCAAGCATATTCAGCAGAATCGTAGCCGGCGAGATACCGTGCTACAAGGTAGCCGAAGACGATAACTACTTCGCCTTCCTCGACATCAATCCGATGGTAAAAGGACACACACTCGTAATCCCCAAGCGTGAAGTGGACTATATATTCGACCTTGAAGACGATGAGTTGGCAGGGCTCCACCTCTTTGCCAAGAAGGTAGCCAAGGCACTCAAAGCCGCATTCCCCTGCCAACGTATCGGTATGGCCGTACTTGGCATGGAGGTTCCTCATACCCATATACACCTCATCCCCTTGCAGAAGGAGAGCGATATGCTCTTCAGCAATCCCAAACTGACATTCACCCCCGAAGAGTTTGCCGAGATTGCAGCCAAGATACAGGCAGAGATGTAAGTTATAAATATAGAATGATTTAAACATCATATTTGATATAGCAATTTTGTTTGTCCTCGCTCATAGAGATGCTCCAATAATTCTAATGTCATAGAATTTCACTCTCGTTCAGTAAGCCTAATCGAAATATTACACTTACTTTAGTCTACTTTGTAGACAGAAATTAGGCTGTGGCTCGGGAAACTACAAGGACTGCCTTAGCACTCGGCTCGTCCGAGAAACTTGTATTTTCGCTCGCTTGAATTAAATTTCTCTCGCTCAACAATACAAGTAAATTTGTATTGTCTTCGCTTAATCAAAATTTTGCACTAATTTTGCAGAATATTTAGTATACTATATATGCAAGACATTAGAAACATTGCCATCATAGCGCACGTTGACCATGGCAAGACTACCTTGGTTGACAAGATGATGCTCGCCGGGAACCTGTTTCGTGAGAACCAGAACGGTGGGGAGTTAGTACTCGACAACAATGACTTGGAACGTGAGCGAGGAATAACGATTCTCTCGAAAAACGTATCCATCAACTATAAAGGAACAAAGATTAATATTATTGATACCCCAGGACACTCTGACTTCGGTGGCGAGGTAGAGCGCGTGCTCAATATGGCCGATGGCTGTATCCTCCTCGTGGATGCTTTTGAGGGTCCTATGCCACAAACACGCTTCGTACTGCAGAAGGCATTGCAGATCGGCCTCAAACCTGTGGTGGTAGTCAACAAGGTGGACAAGCCCAACTGCCGCCCCGAAGAGGTGTACGAGATGGTATTTGACCTTATGTTTGCCCTTGAGGCCACCGAGGATCAGCTCGACTTCCCGGTGGTATATGGCTCAGCCAAAAACAATTGGATGGGTGCCGACTGGAAGACTCCGACCGACAACATCAATTATCTGCTTGATGTCATCCTTGAGCATATCCCTGGTCCTGAGCGCCTGGAGGGTACACCGCAGATGCTCATCACCTCGCTCGACTACTCTTCATACACGGGTCGTGTGGCTGTGGGTCGCGTGCACCGTGGTACACTGAAAGAGGGTATGACCATCACACTCGCTCATCGGGGTGGTGAGATGGAGAAAGCCAAGATAAAGGAACTGCATACCTTCGAGGGACTTGGCCGCAAACGTACCGATGAGGTGAGCTCGGGCGACATCTGTGCCATCGTAGGTTTAGACAACTTCGAAATTGGCGACACGGTATGCGATGCCGAGAACCCCGAACCACTGCCTACCATCGCTATCGATGAGCCTACAATGAGTATGCTCTTTGCCATCAACGACTCGCCCTTCTTCGGCAAGGAGGGTAAGTTTGTTACCTCACGCCATATCCACGACCGCTTGATGAAGGAGCTGGACAAGAACCTGGCTCTACGTGTGGTGAAGGAGGAGGACAGCGACAAGTGGATTGTCTATGGCCGTGGCGTACTGCATCTCTCCGTACTCATTGAGACCATGCGTCGTGAGGGTTACGAGTTGCAGGTGGGCCAGCCACAAGTAATCTATAAGGAGATTGACGGACAGAAGTGCGAGCCTATCGAGGAACTCACCATCAGCGTCCCCGAGGAGTACTCAAGCAAGATGATCGATATGGTGACCCGCCGCAAGGGTGAGCTTACCTCGATGGAGACACAGGGCGACCGTGTGAACATCGCCTTCAACATCCCCTCACGAGGTATCATCGGCTTGCGTACCAATGTGCTTACAGCCTCGGCCGGTGAGGCCATCATGGCTCACCGCTTCAAGAGCTACGAGCCCTATAAGGGAGATATCGACCGCCGCACCAATGGTTCGATGATTGCCATGGAGTCGGGTACGGCCTTTGCCTACGCCATCGACAAGCTGCAGGATCGCGGCAAGTTCTTCATCTTCCCGCAGGATGAGGTGTATGCCGGACAGGTTGTGGGTGAGCACGTGCATGACAACGACCTTGTCATCAACGTCACCAAGAGCAAGAAACTCACCAACATGCGTGCCAGCGGCTCGGATGAGAAAGCGCGTATCGTACCGCCCATCATCTTCTCTTTGGAGGAGGCACTCGAATATATCAAGGAAGATGAATATGTGGAGGTTACGCCCAAGTCGATGCGTATGCGCAAGATTATCCTCGACGAGCTTGAGCGCAAGCGTGCCAACCGGTCATAACAGAGTAAGGACTTGACAAGACGTCTGCTACATATAGTCATAGTGTTGCTTTGTCTCTTTTCGTGCAAAGAGCAGAATAGTTCCTTTGTGCTTGAAGGGAACGTAAGCAGGCTCTCGGCGGATAGTGTTCGTCGCACTGATTCAATCTACGCCGATACGCTATACATCTATGGAGCCGATGCCCTATATGAACGTTTCGATACCGTTGTAGCTCTCAATGGTGTCTTTCACTACACCACCTCTATCGACACCATCACCCCCTTGTGGATTCTCTTTCCCAATATGCACCGCGAAATGGTGTTTGCGGACAAGAGCCTGACCGTCACGATACAAGGAGACTCGGCAGCGACATCCCACTTGCGTATCAATGGGGGAGAGCAGAATGCCTTGATGAGCCTTTTCCATCTGCGCACCGATAGCCTCACACCACAACAGATAATCCATGTGGCTGATTCCTTTATCCGTGCAAATCCCTATTCTGAGGTTAGTATACATCTTCTGCGCCACTATTTCGTAGACCAACCGCATCCTGATGCCACTAAGATCAAGACCCTCATTGGCTCTATGAGCGGTCGCTTGCAGGACAACAACTACATCAAACAATTGCAGCGCACACTTGGCACCTATAAGCCACTTGCCAAGAACAGTGTAGTGCCCAACTATAACGTACTCGATAGCGAAGGAACCAATGTCTCTACAGCCGACTACCGTGACACCTATCTTCTCATCACATTTTGGGCTTCGTGGGATTATGAGAGCCGCCAGCGACAGCGCGAGCTCATAGCCATCAAGAAGAAGTATGCCAAGCATAATCTCGATATCCTCAGCGTATCGCTCGATACTGATCGCGATGCATGGCTACAAGCCATTGCTCAGGACTCGCTCACTTGGCGTCAAGCCTGTGACTTAAAGGGTTGGGGCACCAGCCTCGTGCAACGCCTGCAGATAGATCATCTCCCTGCCAACCTTCTCCTCAATCCTCAACGCCGCATACAGGCTATCGACCTCTATGGCGAGTCACTTGACAAGCGCATAGGTGAACTTACCGAGAAGAAGAAGCCCGAGAAGAAGAAAGCCATCAAGAAAACACCAGCCAATATCAAGGCTATCAAGAAGAAAAACTAAAAGCTATGCTCGTCAAGGTATATGGAGCCGCCGTACAGGGAGTAGATGCAACGATAGTAACTATTGAGGTAAATACCTCAAGAGGCGTAAAGTTCTTTCTTGTAGGATTACCCGATGCTGCTGTAAAGGAAAGCTACGAACGTATACGGGCAGCTCTGCTCAATACTGGATACAAATTCCCACGCAATCAGATAACAGTCAATATGGCTCCGGCCGATATCCGTAAGGAGGGCTCCGCTTATGACCTCCCCATAGCTATCGGCATATTGGCTGCCGGCGACATCATTGCTACCGACAAGTTATCGCGCTATCTTATCATGGGCGAGCTGGGACTCGATGGTAACCTTATGCCTATCAAGGGAGCACTGCCTATCGCTATCAAAGCACGCGAATTGGGCTATGACGGCTTTATCCTCCCTAACCAAAATGCTCGTGAAGCAGCCGTAGTCAATAACCTTAACGTGTATGGAGTCGACAACATCGTGCAGGTGGTGCGTTTCCTTAATGGTGAAGATACTTTAGAACCGACCGTTGTAAATACGCGTGAGGAGTTCTATGCCCATCAAGACTGCTTTGAGTTTGACTTCTCTGATGTCAAGGGGCAAGAGAACGTGAAGCGTGCTTTTGAGGTAGCAGCAGCAGGTTCACACAACATCATCCTCATAGGTCCTCCAGGTTCGGGCAAGTCTATGATGGCCAAGCGGCTTCCCTCCATACTGCCTCCTCTCTCGCTCTCAGAGAGTCTGGAGACCACAAAGATACACTCCGTGGCTGGCCGTCTTGGCAAGGATGCCTCACTTGTAGCTGTGCGCCCCTTCCGCAGTCCGCACCACACCATCTCATCCGTAGCACTCGTAGGTGGAGGCACCAACCCACAACCGGGAGAGATTAGCCTTGCCCATAACGGGATCCTGTTTTGCGACGAGCTACCCGAATTTAATAGAAGCGTATTGGAGATGCTTCGCCAGCCACTTGAGGACCGCCACATCTCTATTGCCCGGGCCAAATATAGTATAGACTATCCTGCCAACTTTATGATGGTAGCTTCAATGAACCCTTGCCCATGCGGATACTATAATCACCCTACCAAACCCTGCGTGTGCAGCCCTTCGCAAGTTCAAAAATACCTGAACAAGATAAGCGGTCCTTTGCTTGACCGCATCGATATCCAAGTTGAGATAACCCCTGTGCCCTTTGACGAACTGACCAAGAATACACCCTCAGAAAACAGCGCATGCATCCGAGAAAGGGTTATACGTGCCCGTCAGATACAGGAGCAGCGCTTTGCCCATGAGGCAGGTATACACAGCAATGCGCAAATGACACCGCGCCTGCTACAGAAGTATGCCCAACCCGATGAACACGGAAAGTTGATGCTACAGAGTGCCATGGAGCGGCTCAACCTCTCGGCCCGAGCCTATGACCGTATACTCAAAGTAGCCCGCACCATTGCCGACCTCGACGGCAGCGAGGCTATCCTATCTATACATATCGCCGAAGCGATAGGCTATCGTAGCCTTGACAGGGAGAATTGGGGAGCATAGTGTGAAATCAATCCAAAGCGGGGAGTATCTTCTGCTCAAACACATCGCGCCTCACGATGCGGTAGTGAGGGTGATAATGTTCGTTGAACGGACGACTGTGGTGCACCACGTAGTGGCCTTCGCTGAGCAGGCGGGCTATCTGTGCCGAATCCTCAGCAAATCCTCCAAGCGTGGGACACACCTCACGCGCTGCCTGTAGGATTGCATTCCACTCCTCTATCCATTCTCGGGTAAACGTGGGCTCTCCCCACGCACTCTTCACAAAGGCATCGACCAAGCAATCAATATCAACCAAACTATCCCTGACCACCGAGAGGTTCACACGATAGTACTGTCCGCGCCAGCCGCAAGGTTCATAGCGCTCGCCACCTAACGTATCGGCCGTAGCCAGTTCGCGCAGGATATAGCGCTTGGCAGCTTCGCGGTCGCTCACGATATGAGCCGGACCGAAGTAGTCCTGAAAGCTACCCTTATAAATGTCCTGCAGCGTGGCCTCAGGATAGCGATTGAGAAACTCCACCACATACTCACGGATGGCCAGTCCGGGTTGTTTGTCTTCTTTCGCTACCCTGTTTCCGCATGCCCCGAAGAGCATCATGCTTGTTATTAGTAGCATAAATATTCCTTTCATCCCATGTAACCCTTTATTAGTATCAGTGTGCCTCCAGCCAGTTTGTACCCCAACCGAAGTCGGCACGGAGGGGCACCTGCATCGTGTAGGCGCTCTCCATGGCTTCAATGACGATGCGCTGCACCTGCTCCCGCTCCTCGGGATAGACGCTGAAGTTAAGTTCATCGTGTACCTGGAGTATCATCGTGGAGCGCAGTCCCTCGGCACGGAAGCGGCGATAGATCTCTATCATGGCTATCTTGATGATGTCGGCCGCACTACCCTGAATGGGGGCGTTGATGGCATTGCGCTCGGCATAGCCGCGCACTACGCTGTTGTGCGAGGTGATATCGGGCAGGTAGCGCTTACGGTGGAGGATGGTCTCAATATAACCCTTCTCACGTGCCACACGGATGCTCTCGTCCATGTAGCGCTTCACGCCGCTGTAAGTCTCAAAGTAGTTTTCAATAAGTTCCTTGGCCTCGCTGCGGCTTACGTTCATGCGCTCGGCAAGTCCGAATACCGATATGCCGTAGATGATACCGAAGTTGGCCGTCTTGGCACGTGAACGCTGCTCACGGGTAACCTCCTCGATGGGCAAGTGGTATATCTTGGCCGCTGTGGCAGCGTGGATGTCCTCACCTGAGCGGAAGGCCTCGATGAGGTTCTTGTCGCCACTGAGGTGAGCCATGATGCGCAGCTCGATCTGTGAATAGTCGGCCGAGAAGAACTCGCATCCAGGTTCGGGGATGAAGGCCTTGCGTATCTCCTTGCCGTCTTCGTTGCGGATAGGTATATTCTGCAGGTTGGGGTTGCTCGAACTGAGGCGCCCCGTAGCCGTAACGGTCTGGTTGAATGAGGTGTGTATCTTGCCCGTCTCGGGATTGATAAGGGCAGGTAGGGCATCTACATAGGTATTCAGGAGTTTCTTCAACCCGCGGTGGTCGAGAATCTTCTCCACGATAGGGTGCTTCGAACGCAGTCCTTCGAGCACCTCTTCCGACGTGCTGTACTGTCCACTCTTGGTTTTCTTGGCCTTCTCCACTATCTTCATCCGCTCAAAGAGCACCTCACCCACTTGCTTGGGCGAGGCGATGTTGAACGAGAAACCTGCCAGCTCATATATCTCGCGTTCTATCTGCATCAGTCGCTCGGTGAAGTAGCGTGAGGTCTCCTTCAGAGCCTCGGTACTGATACGGGCTCCGTTGCGCTCCATATAAGCAAGCACTCGCACGAGCGGCATCTCGATGTCGTAGAACAGCTTGTCGGCACCGGCCGTCACCAGCTCTTTCTCAAGGATATGCTTCAGCTTCAAGGTCACGTCGGCATCTTCGCAAGCATAGTCGCAGACAAGGGTGGGGGCAAGGTCGCGCATATTCTTCTGTCCACGTCCTCGGGGGCCGATGAGCGATTCTATCTTGATGGTATCATACTTCAAATAAACCTCGGCCAGGTAGTCCATGCCGTGGCTCAGTTCAGGCTGCAGGAGGTAGTGCGCTACCATGGTGTCGAACATCGGACCGCCAAGCTCCACGCCATAGTTCTGCATGATGAGGTAGTCGTACTTGATGTTCTGCCCTATCTTCAGCGCATGCTCATCCTCAAGTACTGCACGGAACTGCTCCACGATACCTTGCGCCTCGCTCCTTTCGGTAGGCACGGGCACATAGTAGGCCACGCCCTCCTCAATGGCAAAGCTCATACCCACCAGCTCGGCTGTAATGGGGTCGGTACCTGTAGTCTCTGTGTCGAACGCAAAAGCCTTGGCCGAGGAGAGCTTTTCCACGATTTCATCGCGCTTTTCTTGGGTATCAGCAAGGGTGTAGGTGTGAGGTGTAGCAGCGAGATTGTCGAGACTGGTATGGAAGAGATCACCTGTAGACTCTGCTGTGTCCATTGCGAAGAGAACACCTTGCACAGGTGCAAAGAGGTCGCCCTGCACCGACTCGGCAGCACCCTTCCGCGATGGAGAGTTAGAGGGAATCTCGGTTTCCTTTCCCATCACCCTCTTCAGCAACGTGCGAAACTCCAGCCCCTCAAACAATGCCTGTATCTTCTCTTCGTCTGGAGTCTCACGCTTCAGTGCCTCAAGGTCGAGCGTGATGGGCACATCCGTCTTGATGGTAGCCAGGAAACGGCTCAGCTCGATAAGTTCCACATTCTCGTCCACCTTCTTCTTCAGCGCCCCCTTCAGCTCATCGCGTCGGGCGAGCAAGGTAGGTATGTCGCCATACTCGGCGATGAGTTTCTGTGCCGTCTTCTCCCCCACTCCAGGACATCCGGGGATGTTGTCCGACGAGTCGCCCATCAAGCCGAGCAAGTCAATGACCTGCTCAGGGCGCTCTATGCCGAACTTCTCCTTCACACGCTCTATGCCCATCACCTCAAACTCCTTGTCGCCAAACTTGGGTCGATAGATGAGCGCATTCTCCGTGACGAGCTGCCCATAGTCCTTGTCGGGTGTCATCATATAGGTCTTGATGCCTAAGGCATCGGCTTGGTGAGCCAGTGTGCCGATGACATCGTCAGCCTCGTAGCCCGGCACCTCAAGGATAGGGATGCGATAGGCATGCAGGATATCTTTTATGATGGGTACGCTCGCACGGATATCCTCGGGCGTCTCCTCACGCTGCGCCTTGTAGGGTTCGTACAGCTCATGGCGAAAGGTTCCGCCCTTGGGGTCGAAGGCTACACCGATATGTGTGGGTTGCTCCTTCTTGAGCACATCCTCCAAGGTGTTGACAAAGCCGAAGATGGCCGAGGTATTCTGCCCCTTCGAATTGATACGCGGAGCACGGATGAAGGCATAGTAGGCCCTATAGATAAGGGCATAGGCATCGAGAAGAAAGAGTTTTTCCATACGTCTTGTTGTAAATTTTTCGTAAAAATACGAAAAAAAGCGATACAAACCACCTTATTGTTCATTTTATAAGCACAAAAGGAAAAGCAAAGGGTATATCCGCATCGGCGCTGAAAAATCACAAAGCAAGCTTTGTATTTTGCTCGCTTATTTGTACCTGTAGCCTGCTACGCAGCCAGAAGGTACTCTCGCTCGCTGAAAAATCACAAAGTAAACTTTGTATTTTGCTCGCTTATTTGTACCTTTGTGGCATAGATATGAAAAGTGCGTTGAAGTACATTGTACCGCTTATATGCTTTGTTGCTTTCTTCGGGAGCAATGACGCGACGGTGAATGAGCAAGACATATGCGCAGCTGTGGAAACGACGATGCACTGTGCCGACCCCTCGGTCAAAGACACTGAGTGTATCCTATCACGCACCACATCTGCAGTGAACGGTGCACAGCGGGTGTCGAAGAACGTGCGACAGAGCAAGCCCGGCCAACGTCGATGCAGTGCCGACCTGAAGGCCAGTCAGGCACCGACTTCCTTCCCCACAATCTGGTTCAACGCCAACCCTAAACCTTTCCTCTTCTCGTATTTCAATTCTGCTCGCCGACTGATTAGTCTCGGCAGGCTTATCATTTAGTGGATTCCTCTTGCAAGTTGTAAGTGATGAATTATGAGTTGTGAGTTCTGCATAGTTCAGAGCTACCGACCCAGATGACATCATTGTCATCGTTATCGTCATCGTACAGTCTAAGCTTTCTCCTTTAACCCCTTTAAGCTACGTCTTCTAAGGAAAAATCCATCCACCAACTGATAAAACAAAAAAATATGGGAATACTACAAATATTTACTTTGCTGGGAGCATTAGGCATGTTCCTCTACGGTATGAACCTGATGAGCTCGGGTTTGCAGAAGGCTGCAGGCGAGCGCATGCGCAGCTTCCTCTCTGCCATGACATCGAACCCCTTCAAGGGTGTGCTGACAGGTCTTGGCATCACCTCAGTGATACAATCCTCCTCGGCCACCACGGTGATGGTAGTGAGCTTCGTCAATGCGGGTCTGCTCACGCTGGCCCAGGCCATTGGTGTCATCATGGGAGCCAACATCGGTACCACGGTGACGGCATGGCTCGTGTCGTGGCTGGGCTTCAAGGCCGACATCTCCATCCTTGCCGTGCCGCTCATGGCCGTGGGCTTCCTGCTCTCCAACTCGAAGCGCAACCAGCGCCGCAACATCAGTGAGCTCATCGTGGGCTTCTGCCTCCTGTTCCTGGGCTTGTCGTTCATGAAGGAGTCCGTGCCCGACCTTGGTGAGACCCCCGAGGTGCTCGCGTTCGTGCAGTCATGGTCGGCCCACGGCTTCGGCTCGGTGCTCATCTTCCTTGCCTTCGGTACGGTGCTCACGCTCATCCTACAGTCCTCATCGGCTACGATGGCCATCACGCTCATCATGCTCAGCATGGGCTGGATACCCTTCGATATGGCTTGCGCCATGGTGTTGGGCGAGAATATCGGTACCACCATCACGGCCAACATCGCCGCTTCGGTGGGCAACACGCAGGCCAAGCGTGCCGCCATGTCGCATACGCTCTTCAACGTGTTCGGTGTGGTGTGGGCGCTCATCCTCTTCAAGCCCTTCCTCGGCTTCGTAGGTGCCATCACCGCTGGCCTCTTCGGCCTTCCCGACCCCTCTGCCGAGGGCTTTGCCGTGACCTCGCCCCACTCGGCCGAAGCCACCGCTGCGCTCTACGGTCTGTCGATGCTGCACACGCTGTTTAACACCATCAATACCCTCATCCTCGTATGGTTTACCAAGCAGATAGCCCGCATCGTGACCTGGATAGTACGCGCCCCGAAGAATCAGGAGAGCGAGGCCTTCCGCCTCAAGTACATCACCGCTGGTCCGCTCGCCACGCCCGAGCTGGCCACCGAACAGGCTTCCGACGAGATTATCCACTTTGCCCAGATCATGAAGAAGGGCTTCGGCTATGTACAGGAGGCTCTTGTGGAGAACGACCCCGACAAGTTTGAGCTCCTGCGCGAGAAGCTCGTCAAGTACGAGGAGATATCCGACCGCATCGAATACGAGATAGCCACCTTCCTCAATGCCCTCTCGGCCGAGGAGATCAGTGAAAACACCTCGGTAAAGATCAAAGCGATGTACAAGATCATTGGCGAACTCGAGTCCTTGGGCGACTCGGGCGAAGCCATCAGCCGTATCCTCTCGCGCAAGAACGTCCACCGCAAGATCTTCGATGCCGACACCCTGGCCAAGCTCACCAAAATGGCTACCGTGGTCGAAAATGCCTATACCGTGATGATCGATAACCTCCTGGCTGCTCATGCCGGCCGCCTCACCGAGATCTCCAACGCCTACAATGCCGAGAACCACATCAACGCCCTGAGAAACAACCTCCGCGATGAGGCCATCGAGGAGATCGACCACCAGGGCAAGAACTATCAGACCTGCGTCTACTACATGGACCTCGTAGGCGAACTGGAGAAGATGGGCGACTTCATGATCAACGTGTCGCAAGACCTCGAGAAGGCATATAGGTGACCCATACCTTTCGCTGCGATGCTGCTGCCATCGCGTGAAAACAAATCCTAAGGTGAAGGGGCGGATGTGAATGTCCGCTCCCTTTTCGTGTTTTTGATGTGTCACTCTGGGAATGAATAGAGAGGTTCCTACTATGCCATAGCTTTTTCCCTTCCTTATCACCTGTTTGGCAAATTTCCATTAACTTATGCACCGCATAAGGACTCATAGCTCATAACTTACCCCCCCCATGTCGTGCAAGTATCATAAAGCCACTTTTCATGCCCTATTGGCAGCGGCGTTGTATGCTGTGAGCATACCCTTCTCCAAGTTGCTGCTTGCGCATGTGCCGCCCACGCTGCTGGCTGCACTGCTCTACATCGGTGCGGGTGTGGGCATGGCCGTGCTGGGTGCCGTGAGGCGTAGCCGCAGCGAAGAGCCTCTGAGGCGTGCCGATGCGCCGTATGCCGTCGCCATGGTGGTGCTCGACATTGCAGCCCCTGTGCTGCTCATGCTCGGCCTCAAGTATTCGCCTGCGGCCAGCGCCTCGCTCCTCAACAACTTCGAGATTGTGGCCACGGCCATCATCGCCCTCATGGTCTTCGGTGAGGCAGTTGGCAAGCGCCTATGGGCTGCCATCGCGTTGATCACCCTGTCGAGCATACTGCTCACGATGGATACCGCTGAAGGACTCACCTTCTCGTTAGGCTCGCTGCTGGTGTTGGGTGCCACCATCTGCTGGGGCATAGAGAACAACTGCACCCGCCAGATTGCCTACAGGGATCCCCTACAGATAGTGAAGGTCAAGGGACTGGGCTCGGGGCTGGGTGCCCTGGTCGTTGCACTCGTCATTGGCGAGGAGCTGGTAGCCCTCCCATGGATGCTGACCACGATGGTGCTCGGCTTCGTGGCCTACGGACTCAGCATCTACTATTACACCTACGCCCAGCGCATCATCGGTGCCGCCCGCACCAGTGCCTACTATGCCATAGCCCCATTCATCGGGGTACTACTCTCTATGCTCATCCTCGGTGAGCGCCCCGGCAACACCTTCTTCGTAGCCCTCGCCATCATGCTCATAGGCACATACCTGGCATCGGGGAAGAACGAGGATGGTATGCTCTAATTATAATCGAATTATAGCAGCTCTTCTCCTTTTTCGGTTATAAATCACGTTTCCCATTGGTGCACTTTTCTTGCCTACTGCGATTTATAGCCTTTCTTTCCCTGCTTGCCCGTTCACCCCTTCATCACCCTCATCAGGCAGTGTAGCTTGCGTAGCGGATGCCGTTTGGTGTGGTCCACGGTGACCTGTATGCCTACTTTGTGCACTGTGCTCAGTGCCAGGACATCGTCGGGGGCGATGAGGTAACCGCGCAGTTCACTCACGGCTACGTTGTAGAGTGCCTGCCCGTCTTTGGCGTCGCGTTGCCAGATGTCGTGGCATATCTGCTCCTTCGTCAGCATATATTCGGGTGCGGCAGTGGCAAGCATCCTGAGCAGGGCTGCCTTGTTGCCTGTCATCGGTGCAGCACTGCCGTCGGGCGAGTATATCATGTTCTTGTTGAAGTCGATGCATGTGTTGCCTATGAGGTGCACGCCCTGCAGGTAGGCCATGGCTTTCCTCACATATAGGATGACGATATAGAGCACTGCCATGAAGAGCAGCAACAGCACCTGCCGCCAGGCTACCCACCGCATGCCACTCCGTATGGTGCTGCGCTCCAAGGCCACCTTGCCCACCATCAGTCCCTGGTCGCAGATGCCTATGCCCACGGTATCGGTGACGAATCCCTCCACATGCTTTGCTATCAGCACCTCACGGATGGGCGCATTCACGTTCATCGAGTCTGCCGTGGGGAACATCTCTTTTTGGTTCTTCACATATAGTTCTGTTGCAGCTTCGGCCTCAATGCCCATACTCTTCAATAGGTTGCTGAAGAGTGTGTCGGCGATACCAGGCGTGTAATACTTGCAATACATAAGCGCACTCTCTGAACACCTCCGCTGATATTCGTCATATTCTTTCGGAAGAAAATAGCGTGCAGATATCACTACGGTATCTCCCTCAGTAATCACCGTAGTCTTCGTCTTGCGTGCATAGGCCTTGCTATGATACCTCCCCCAACTAGGATAGTCCCGTATGGCATATATAGAGTCTCCCCAGTGCGGCACCGCCTCCCTGAACTGCTCATTGATGCGGCTCTGCATCGCTTCCTTGCTGTCGCGGTAGTTGGGCTGGTACGATGCGGCCAGCAGCAGTGCGGCCAGTAGTATATATATGTAGGTGAATCGGCGGTTCATCATAGATGCAAAGGAACAAAATATTGGGATAAAATCCAAGCCCTTGCAGAATAAGTTGGTGCTTTAGTACCATACAATACAATTTTAACGAATAAAAGGATTTCATCTCTTGCAAAATACTTCTTTTGTGCTTATTTTTGCAGAAAAGAAATTATGGTATGAAGATACCTGAACTCAATAGTATTAAGAGTATAGAACGGCAATATGAAACTGGTGAACGACCAGTGCTTGTTACATGCTCTGATAAGAATGCTTATATATGCAAATACATGCGTTCTTCGGCGAGTGCATATAAGCTTGCGAGTGAGTTTATTGGCGCCAATATGATTAGTTATTGGAATATCAGATCACCTAAATTTGCTTTTGTCAAGATTGAGCCAGCACATTGGGCGAATATCAACACGTCGCATACTTCGGCCGTTGCATTAGGTTATATAATGCTTGAGAAGGTTGCTGACATTAATAATGTAACGATACAAAACGTAAAAAAGAATGCCCGTATTTTGGAGCAACTGTTAAAAATCGCTTTATTCGACTTTTGGATAGCTAATGAGGATCGCACATACAATAATGCAAATTTGTTATATGACTTGGATAAAGAAGAATTGGTGTCAATAGATTACGGAGGAATATTCAACACCTCGACATATGACTATTCATTGACTCAACTGACATCAACGGATACGATTCTTTATGCTGATATAATGAGACATCTTGCAGATGGCTTAGATAGATCAAAGATACTCGAAAGAGCAGCATCTCTTAAGGGCTTTCTTTTGGAATCAACAGATAAGTGTCGTGAAAACAGGAATCAAATAATCGATTCAATACCTATAGGATGGAACATCCCCAAGCAGAATATATCAAAAAAAATAGATGAACTTTTTCAAACGCATTGGATTGATGAGGTATGGAACAACTTTATGGAATGCTTAAATGACAATATTTAATTATGGAAAATCTTAAATACAGTATAATCTATGGGGTGATACGCCCTGAGATATCGGAGCAACTTAGTATTGGCATTGTCTATGTGGATAATGGTAATGTGAGTGTGCGCTATTCAAAGAAGAAATTAGATGTATTACAAGGATTGTTTTCTGAGCAGGAATATAAGTTTTTGAGAAAGACATTGAAGTCGTTAGGGAGGAATGTGGCAATACAATCAGCCGATGCCATAAACTACCTTACACGTTATTCAAACAACCTAATTGCTCTATCTCAATTGCAGACTATAGATATAGCACCATCTGAGAGCAGTAAGGATTGGCTGTATCGCAACTATGTATATTCTCGATAAAGCGTTTATGAGAAAAGATACCCCTTGCAAGTATTTGCAAGGGGCTTTTTTATTATATCTGATGCTTCAATAACAAATCCCCATCCTTCCAGTGTGTAAGAAAAATGCACGCTTCTCTCAAGGAAGGCATTCCTCCCATTTTCCCCCATTTCATCGTCTAAAACGACATTTTTAGACGTCTAAAGATGCATTTTTAGATTTTTCTTTTGGCGAGGGGCGAGTTTTTCTATTAATTTGCGCAGGTTTTGCGGAGCGCGGAGATTGCCTTCCTTGAGACTTGGGCGTCTCCGTCACCTCCGCTTGATTGGGAGACGATGATTGCCGAGAGAGATATTTCACCTCGCTGTAACCTTTCGGGGCTTTCCTCCGTCATATAAATGGAATAATACACAACATAAACATGATGAAAACCGTAAAACTACTTTTTGCCCTTGCCGTGGCGGTGCTGCTGGGGGCGTGCACGAGAGCCCCCAAAGTGTGGGACGAAGTAGAGTGTCTGCACTCCACTGCCGATGCCATTACCGTTACCAATGTGGAGTTTACCGATACGGCCACCATCCTGAGCATCCACGAGAAGAACACACCCGGCTGGGAGGGTAGAATCCCTGAGTCTACACGTCTTGTCGGTAATAAAGGCAAGGAGTATAAGATTATCGGCGGTGAAGGCATAGCTATTGGCGAGCAGTTTGTTACTCCCGAAAGCGGCGAGGCACATTTCAAACTCCTCTTCGAACCCATGCCGCGGAGCACACGGCATTTCGATTATGTAGAAAACTATTCCCTAGAAGGATGGCGCATCTACGGCTTGCACCATCCGTCACAGCCTATAGAGACTCCCAAATACAAAAAACGCCACATAAAGAATGGAACAGCTGAAGGATTCCTGCATACAGATACCGTGTATGTGCGTGGAAAAATAGAGAACTATTCACACGACAAGGGTTTCACCACGATACAAATAAATAGAACTAACGTATTGACACGCGAAGATCTTCCTATCAGCGTCAACATTAATGAAGACGGAACATTTGAGGTCTCTTATACAAGTGCTCATCCAAAGTTTGAGCTCTTGACATTGGAGGGGAAAGACTCTTATAATATGACGTTGATATACACAGTACCTGGCTGTGCAACCGAACTGTTTATTGATGAGGAAGGCAACTTTGAGATAACTTCACCTGACAAACAAGTGATGACATGCAAGCGAATAGTTGATAACTTTCTGCTAGGATATGATCTATGCAGTTATATGGAGCGTGAAGACAGCATGAAGGTGCTTGACTTGAAAGCCTATATCTCGTACCTTGACAGAAAGGAGGCTGCATATAACAAGTATATGGAATATTTGGCGTGGAGATATGAACTTACTCCTACGGAACGGCATTATCTGTGGCTCAATGGAAAAGTGCTGTACTTGGAGTATTTGTTTGACTATGATGCTCGTACCAGACGTTCCAACAATTACACGGCGGACAGTATTGCATTGGAATACGACAGCTATCAATGTCTGCATGATATGCCCTATAACGATGGTGCTAGTCTCGCAATACATGAGTTCTACTTCGCCATCAACAGATATGAGTATTCGCGAATTATGTTAAAAGGCATCTTTAAACCTGACTTATTGGGCTTTGATTACGTAACATGCCACGATACGACCCGAATAGCCAACGACATGAAGGTGTTGGGTGCTTCGGCACCGACATTATGGGGAAGTATCATGCTGCTTCGTGATACCAAGTGGCAATTGGAGTATTTGCGCGACTACAAAGGGGAGCAGCCTAAGTTTGTGGAGATGCACCGAGAACTTCTCACCCATCCTTTCCTGAAAGCCGAACTCGATAGGTTCTATGCCAAAGAACTCGAGGCACAGAAACCTTCGTGGACACTGCCCGAAGGTGAAGCCACCGATATCCTGCGCCGCATGACTGACAAGTATCGTGGCAAGTATCTGCTGATAGACTTCTGGGGTATGGGCTGCGGCCCCTGCCGTGCAGGGATAGAAGGCTCGAAGGAGATGCGCAAAGCCTTCAGAGATCATCCCGAGGTGGACTTCCTCTTTATCTCTGCTCCCGAATCATCGCAAGAGGCATATGATGCCTATGTGGAGGAGCACCTCGATGGTGAAGACTGTCAGATTGTGAGCCGCGACGACTTCAATAAACTGATGCAACTCTTCAAGTTCCTCGGCATACCACACTACGAGACACTAGACCCCGACGGCAATGTACTCAACAAGGGACTTGAATACTCTACCACCGAAGCGTTCACTAAACGGTTGGAGGAGCTGAAGAAGTAGCAGCAAAGTTATCCACAAATAAAATTCGTGTAACAACATAAACAACCAATAAAATAAAAACACATGAAAAAAGTACTTGCAATCATTCTAACATTGGCGGCCATTGTTGCTGCCACGAAAGTGTATTTCACCTTCTATGGTAATCATGGGACAGAGGTCGTGCGCCCTGCATTCGCCCTTACCGAATCGCGCAGGCTGACGCTGGAAAAGATTGTTCTGAGCAAGGTAAATACAAAACTTCATTTCTCTGTAAACACTCCTGGCGAATTGCCCGCTCTGGACTCGCTGGCCATCTGTTTGCTTACAGACAAAGGCGACACGATCGCTTATGAGGGTGCTGACGTGACGAGCGGTCAAGACAGCGTAACGCTTTATTTCAAGGCTTTGCCACGTTCGGCCAAGACATTTAGCCTCGTGGGCTACGACAAAGGGTGGTATGGCATACGTACGGATGGCAAAGGGTATGCCCCCCAAAAGGCGAAGGCCAGCGAATATCCGACAGATGAACCTCTGCCCGAGTATTGCATTACAGGCGACACGGCCTATATAGAGGGTCGTTTCATAGGTTTTGTCCCCGATGCCGTGGCATACTACTTCCTTGCCACACAGGACCTCGTGACAGGCCGCAACGAAGTGGTGAGCTACAGCGACAGCATCACTGGCGACTTTCTGGTCCAGAAATACGGTCTCCACAACCATGCCGTGTATTGCATCTTCCCTGGCGATGCTACGGGTGATTTCTGGTTCTTCCCTGGCTATCGCACCACGGTAACCATCGACCTTCCCGCCATCATGGCCAAGAAGTATGAACTGACGGGGCATGAGAACGCAGGCAAAGGCGTTACCTTCGGTGGGCAAACAGGCGACATCTCCCAAGTGTTGTGGGACCTCACACACATAGACTGGCAGACGGTCATAAAGCATGATGCTGCAGCTGAGATTACTTACAAGGAATACCATACCATACATTGGGACACTCTGCAGGCCCGACTGAATAACATCGAGCATAGCGCAGAGTACAACAAGCGACAGAAGCAGCTTGCCTCGCTCTTTATCCAAAAGGAGTATATAAGAAACATCATCAGCTATCCCTCGTGGCTCAAGAACTCGTTGCGAAGGGCCAAGGTAAGCAATGTAGACTCGGTATATGCCATCAAGATGGCGGATTACACGCTTGAGGACAGTCATGCTGGGGAGATAGCCCTGTTTGACCGCACATCCAACGTTGGCCTATGGGTTATACGCGATGCATCGATATTACCCTATGCCTTGGCCAATGGGTTGACGGACAACCCTGCAACACATTGGATGCAAAGCTTCGAGCGTGCTCAAGAGATGTGCCGCGCCATCAACATGAAGCCTCTGGCACCTGATGCCCCCGAGTGGGGTAACCCGATGCCTCCCTTTGAAGATGAGGTGCACCGCTACAATGACTACATGCGTGCCGAGACAGCCCGTTTGGAGAAGGAGCTGACTACCGATGTGAAAGTGTGCAGCGCACCAGTGAAGTATGAAGGCACCATACTCGACTATATAGCCTCCGAGTACAAAGGTAAGATAGTGCTTGTCGATTGCTGGGCAACATGGTGTGGACCGTGCAAGACAGGCATAGAGCAGATAAAAGAGTATAAGGATGAGCTCAAGGATGAGCCTATAGCCTTTGTCTATCTCACCAATGGCAGCAGTCCCTATGAGACATGGAGCGATATGATCAAGAACATTTCGGGCTACCATTACCGCCTGTCCAATGACGACTGGAACACCATACCCTCCATCAACGGCATACCGCGTTACTTCCTGCTCGACGAAAAAGGAAATGTCGTCATGGATGTCGCCGGTTGGGGCAAAGACAGCCTGGAGCGCTTCAAGAGCAAGATAAATGGACTGCTGAAGGGCATGAAGCGATAGCCCGAAGCTCAGCATTCCCGTACAGAGCGTGATATACCGCCTGAACCGTGAGCCTAAGATGAAGCAAATATATCTATCTTATACTTAAATACCTATATCATTATGTACCAAAATGTACCAATTGAATTGATCGAGCGCATAGAGGCGCTGGAGAGGAGAATGGAAAAAAATTGAGTTCTCAATTTTTTTCAACGATGACGATAACGAAAACGCCGACGCGAACCGAAGGTCGACGCCCGTAGGGGCTGAAGTCAAAGGAGCATCGGTTCTCGAACGAGTCGAGCGCTTCGCATTGACGACGACTGCCGGTTTATCGGCACAAAGGAGTTCCCAAAGGGTTTTCGATAACTGTTACCCCCTCTCTCTACGTAGACTCTCACAATTCCGCGCTTCGCTTGGAACTCCCTCCGCCCTTCGGGCTCGTCCCTCTATAAACAGAGGGACAGTTGGAGAGTGCAGAACCGCGGAACCAAGTTCCTCCCCTAGAGGGGCCGACGCGAATGAGCGTCGGTTGCTACGAAGGGAACTTCAGTTCCCCCGAGGAGTGCTGCCTCAGCAGTCCATAACATAAGGAGGGGTCTTCAGTTATTGATGGAGTACAAAGCCCCCGACGGGCGTTACCTGATGCGGCACAGGTATCAGTGGTGGGCGGTATATCATGTATTGGTGCGGCAGTGCGGCTTCCCTGACGGGTACCGCGAATTTGTGGCCTGTATCGCGCAGCTCTTCCCCGAAGGGCTGCGCGTGCCATGTACGGAGAGCACGATGAAGCAGCTGTCGCAGACACGCTACATGGAGCCCCTCTGTGACTGGCGCTACGATGCGCTCTACCACGGCTCACCCGAGCGCTTCCGGCTGATGAGGGAGACGGTGGAGTGGATGGAGGAGATGGTTAACGGAATAGTTCGGAATGGCTACCCAATCGAACCAACTTGATGATGCTTTGCTGCGGGTCTACCCACAACAAAAGCAGGTCACTCTCAACGTGACATTCCATGAATCCTGCGTAGTCGCCAATCAACCTGTGTGGTTTATACTTTTCGGGCAGACTACCTACGCTCTCCAGAATCTGTAACACCTCTTTGAGGTGCTTGATTTTGGAGGGCTTGTTTTGTATGCGTTTCAAGTCTTTCTTGAACTGACTTGTGATTTTCAGGGTATACACCGTCCTACAATGCCTCAATTAGAGAGTCCAGGTTATCTGTGTCAAGGGTTTCAAGGTCATCCTTCTGCTTGGCCTCTTGCATGGCACGCAGCGTGATGGAGTTGGGGCGATTGTAGACAACATTCATCAGTACGCTCTCAACATAGTTGTTCAGACTACGGTTTTCTCTCACCGCGGCCTCTTTCAGTTTTTCCAGCAAGTCTGTACTCAGTCTGAATGCAGTTTGTTTTCTTCCTATAACTGCTCCCATAGTTATGAATTTGCTTGCAAATGTATAACACTCGTATCACAAATACAAGGAAGTGGATGAAAAAGTTGACTGAATTTACAATCTTTAAGAAGTTGTTTGGATTTTATTTCGAGTTTAGTTGAGAAGGCTTTTTGTGTAGATTTGCACTCTCGGTTTGCAGCGGATAGTGGTCTATTCGCAAGAAAAGAGAGGGCAAAGATGCCCAAAAGAGGCTCAAATAAACAGAAAAGTATTGGACAAAACAATTGGAACAATACGTCAAAGCCGGTGCACGGTATTCATCAGGCAAGCAACGCATACTCTTTGCCTATGCTCTCTATGTAGAAAAGAACAATGATGAGGCCATGAGAATATACAATGCTACTTTGGCACAGAAGAGCGATTACCTTATCGAAGGTGAGGTAAAGGGTGATCTCGCACTGATGGAGGAGATTTTAAGAAACCATCATGCGGAAACCCTCCCGTGAGTCCGACGGTTCGATGGGTAACAGCCGATGATTCTTTTCGGGCTGGCAGTCACCAAACGGCATATTAGCAACGATGGTCCGTGCGTCAAAATCGTAGAACCATTCTATTTCGGGCGAATGGCTCTCCATTGCATAAGCAACCTTGTCTATGAATATATCATATATCCATTGAGCAAGTTTACTAATAGTGTTATGTTTCTTGTGGAATCGCAGGAAATATGTTATTTATGCACGGTATATTTTATATCCCAAGGTTTGGGATATACGTACCAAGCCTTGGGATGTACGTACCAAAGCTTGGGATATACATACCAAAGCTTGAAATATAAAATGTATGGTGTAGAAAAAACTGTTTTCTTCCGTGAAAACAACTATGATGTGGAGGTAAGAAGGGGCTGATTGTTGCCCCTATTAAATAATGAAAAATATATGGCAAAGT
>JAFXEF010000024.1 GCA_017520935.1 Bacteroidaceae bacterium
TAAATATATTTATATATAATATAATATTAAGCTCTCTTTCCCTCCACAAAAGCAGGTGAGTTGACCGAGTTGACCGAGTTTACCTGCCGGGAAATGACGGCTGGCTCCAGGGCGGAAACCTGCACACCAACCAAGCTGCAAATGTGCCCCTACTGGGCTGCAAGAACCGTGGGGATTCAGCTCCCCCGCAAGGTGTCCGAAACTTGACGTTCGACATGAGGAAAAACTATTGCATGGAGGCGCTTTTTGCCATACTTTTGCAGCGTGTAATAAAACCAAGATGTTTTATGAGTATCAAAGTAAAAGCCGTTGAGCGCGAGCTCCAAGTGGGCAGCAGTGCCGGACAGTATCGTTTCATCATGCAGGCCGATTTGTATGGACGCCTTTCCGAGAGCAAAGTCATCCAGGAGGCAGCCCTGCGTAGCGGTATCAGCAAAGGCGCCATCAATGCCGCTTGGGAGGCCATCGGCGAAGTCATCAAGGCATGGGCCACCGAGGGTCACAGCGTGGCGCTGCCCGGATTGGGCACGATGCGCTTCGGTGTGCGTGCCAAGAGTGTAGCCAATGTAAATGAGGTGGCTACGGGACTGATCAGCTCACGTCGTGTAATCTTTACGCCCAACAGCGACATCAAGAAGGAGCTGGCCGGGACGAGCATCAACATCACCTGCTATGACCGCAATGGCAATATGGTGAAGCGCGTCACCTCTGACGATGGAGGCACCATCGAAGACCCCGAAGATGACAACCAGCCCACCGACCCCGACGGCGGCTCCTCGGATACCGCCGGCGGCAATGACAACGGCGGCGGTGGCAATGGCTCGGGCGAGGCGGAGCAGGTGTTCATCGGCACTTCGGTGAACGACCAGGCCATGGGTAGCGTCACCGGCATGGGCACCTACGACAAGGGCACCACTGTGACCCTCACCGCCACGGCCAACGAGGGCTACCGGTTCGTCCGCTGGAGCGATGACGTGACCGACAACCCGCGCACGGTGACCGCCGACGTGAACGGAGCTGCCTACACGGCTGTGTTTGAGAGCATTTGAGCATTTGAGTGATGAGCTATGAGCTGTGAGTAATGAGCCTACCGTCCCGGATGGAAAGCTCACAGCTCAAGGCTCAAGGCTCAAAGCCCCAAAAAATCTTATGAAAGCTTTCTACATTACCCTTGCGGTGAGCATCGGCCTGATAGTGGGCGGTTTCCTGGTGCCCCCTATCGGCATCATCGACGGCAGTGTGCTGACGGCCGTAGGCCTGCTGCTCATGTTTGCTGTCGTGGGGAAGATACCCGAAGCCATCAAGGCGGGCAGGTCGGTGAAGATACAGAAGGGTGACTTCACGGCCGAGATTGAGGCGGAGCAGTCCCCTATGGCACACAGAAAGACACAGACTTAGCGGATGACCGCTGATGCTTTTTCTGACCACGGAGCACACGGAAATGACACGGATTTTTACGGATTAATATATTATCTGTAATTATCCGTGTATTCCGTGTGCTTCGTGTATTCCGTGACCAATAAAAACCGTGTCAATCAGCGTGCCATCCGCGAACGGTTCAACGCTTCAGGATGCTCATCTTCCAAGTCACACCCAGCGTGAGGAACGACTGTGCATCACATACCGTACCTCCAGGGTTGCCGTTCGTGCCCCATGCATAGCTGTAGCCACCATGGAAACGGATGTCGCGGCTGCCCTCGATGGGGAAGTATTCAAAGCCGGCACCTACGCGGGTGAGCTCCGTGCCGGGGAGTACGCAGTAGTCAGCATCGTTGCTCCCATTCTCGTCATACGAAAACTTTCCGAATACGTTGATCTTGTCATTGGCTGCCCATGAGAGGTCGGCCATCACAGAAAAGTCCCAGAAGTTAAAGTTCTCCATGTCGGCACGGTTCATCCAGTCGAGCTGCAAGTGGAAGTCGCCCATATTGAACTGGTGACCCAGGGCGATGAAGTTGACATACTTGCCGGGCTGGTACTCTACCATATTCACCGAGTGGAGGATGTCGATCCATCCGTGCGAGCCACTCCACATGAGGTTGTAAGAGAATATGTCGGGATATGTGGTGACAAAGCCATAAGGGAATTCAATTTGTTCTTGGTTGCGGAAGGGGCTCTGCGTAAGCTGTAGCTTGAGCGCATCGTTGCCCATAGTGTAGGTGGCACCGACACCCCACTGGTAGCAGGCCATGTTGTACCAATACTCCGACCCGAAGTAGAAGTCTATCGGGGCACGGTCATACTCGTATCCGCCCACGGCCACCGTCTGCTTACCGCCCGTGAAGGCCCATGCCCCGGTGGTGTAGGTAAGGTTGATGTGGTCAACGGCATCGAAGTAGCTCGCGTCAGCGTTCGGCTTGCCCATACGCTGGCGGTATGCGTAGCTCCATGAGTCGTTGATGTTTCCGTTGAGGCGCAGGTTGAGCTGCTTGCCACGGAAGCCCGTGTTTTCGGCATAGACATTGCCGTCGATTAACTCGTTCTGCAGGTCGCCACGCGCTTCAATGCGCAGGTCTACTTTCGGGTTCTCTTGTGCTGTGGTTGCCAGTGTACATAGGCTTGCTACTCCAAGTAGCCATGTCGTCAGTTTTTTCATATTACGGTCGTGTTTAACATAATTTTTGCAAAGATAGTTTTTATCCCTAAAAAACACTCACCCCTCCACCTATTTTTTTTGTGCCAGCAGTTTCCGTGCCGTCTCGATAATCGTATCTCGTCCCCGGAGACGGTCCTCGTCGGTCATGTCGACCTTCACATCGGGGTCGATGCCAAACTCGGTGTGCTGCATGTCCACATCAAAGGAGGGGCAGGCCGAAAAGCGGACACTCCAACCGTTGGGGAGCTCCGAGGAGAAGGGCAAGCCGGAGCCTCCGCCCGTGCGGTCGCCCACGACGGTAACGAGAGGAAGCGTGCGCATGATCTTCACGAAATCGTTGGTGGCGCTATACGAACTGCGGTTGGTGAGCACACAGACGGGCTTCTGCCAACGTATGCGGTCGGAACTCTCCAGGTAGACGGGTTCGGGCACGGAGAAATCGGTATGCCCGGGGCCTGTCTTGTGGCAGATGTAGCCCGTGAGTACCCGCTCATTGGTGAAGCGGGCGGCCAGCGTCTCGGCATAGGAGAGGTTGCCTCCGCCATTGTCCCGCACATCCACGATGAGGCCGTGGCAGAGTGCCAAGGCATGGAGACACTCGTCGAGGTTGCCTTCGCCGATGGAGTTAGAGAACGAGGGGACATAGATATAACCGATATTGTCGGGCAAGATGGTGTAGCGCAGGCCCGAGGCAATCTTGTAGTCAGTACCGAGATACCCGGCCTGCACCTCTTCGCTGAAGTTGGCGGCATACCCTTCGCGGAAGTCCCAATAGCGGGCCACATCGTGGGCGGCATAGAGGTTCACGTGCCCGTCGCGCAACTCTTCAAGCATCTCGCCCAGCACCTCGAAGAGGCCGGCAGTGCTCATGTCATCGGCAATCTTACGCTTGTATCGGCGGTACACGGTATTCCAATTGAGCCCATACTCCTCGGCCTTGTAGTCAAGGAAGCAGTACTTGGTGTCGATGATGCTCCACAGGGTCTCGAAGTTGCCGGTGGGGGTGTCTTCGTATTGCTCTACCTTGGTGCAGGAGAACAGGAACAACAGAGTAAATAGATAGGGGGCTATTCGGAACATCGTAAATAGTTAATTGTAGATTGTCAAATGGCAGAATCAATACGGTATATACCGCCTTGCCTCATCGTCGCGCATCACGTGGTAGAGGTTGTTCACATAGCCCAGCATCACGGAGTGGGCAAACATGCGGTATTGCTGGCGGCCGAGCCTCCATTGGTAGAGGTCGCTGAGCAGGCTGAGGCGCACGGTGCAGGAGCGGAACTGCACGTCGTAGCCAAGCGTGGTGCGCAGGGAGAGGTTGTTGTGCGGGGCGGTCACATGCACGCAATCCTCTTCGTGCCCGAGGTAGAATATCTCATAGTACGATTGCCCATAGTCGGGTGCGAAGGCGAAGCCGAAGAGGGGGACATCGGCCTGCAGACGCACGCTCATCGGGGTCTTCCATAGCGCAAAGGCATACTTGCCCAAGGCAGAAACGGCCAGGTTGACACCGAGCTTGAACTGGGCAGGATTGTTGGAGTTGCGCAAGTTATAGATTCCTCCTACACGCAACTGCCCTTGCGGGCCCACGAAGAAGCGGAACTTTCCCCAGGGGGATATGAGGCGGGGCTCATAGTAATAGGTATAGCTATAGTCGGCCATGCCGCCTATGGTGAGTCCGCCACTCGGGCGAGGTGTGGTGTAGTCGCCATGGAGTATAAAGAGCGACTGGGCAAACCACCGCCCACTCTGACACGGGAGCTGCCCGAAACGCTCACTCTGAAGCATGACATTGGCACCACCGTAGTGCAAGGGCGACAGGTAGGTGTCGAGCAGGCCAGTGTAGCCGCCACCCAGCGAAAGGGTAAACTCCTCAAAACGGTCGCTTCGGAGTGGCTGGGCACCCATACCCTGCAAGGTGCCTATGATGACAACAAGAGACAACAGAAGCTTCTTCATGCACGAACATTTAGAAGAGGTAGTTGAAGCCGATGTTGTTCCATAGCTTCTGCCCGTCGCGGGTGTCGAGGGCGCGCGCCATCTCGAAGGAGATGACGAAGTTGCGGTTCATCACGATCTTCAAGCCGCATCCTGCAGTGGCGTGGAGCTTCTCTTCGTTGCCTGAGTAGAAATAGTCGGGGCCATTGACACCGCCATCTACCAACGTGTATTCGTAGGCCTTCTTCTGCTCTTCGAGGCGGTAGGGCTGGATGACCTGACCCATGTCGAAGAAGGGGTTGAGGGCGATGTGCCAGTTCTGGTTGATGAAGCGGAAGTTCACGATGCGCCAGCGGAACTCGGTGTTGAGCCATGCCATGCCGTTGCCCACTACGCCGTTGCGGTTGATGCCGCGCACGGAGGCGTTGCCGCCCAAGCCCTCGGTGTAGACCTTGCGGAAGAAGAGGGTGTTGAGGTTGTTGATGAAGTAGTAGGGTATCTCGCCAGCGAGCTTGGCCTGTATGCCCAGGCGGTAGGCGAAGGTGAGACGATCCTTCCATACGGGCACGTAGTGGCTGCCCACAAAGGTGAAGCCGAGGTTGCTGTATCCCTTGCGGTCGATGATGTCGGGGGCACCTACGAGGGTGGCTTCGATGTTGACACCGCGGGTGGGGTCGCTATCGTGGTCGCGGGTGTCGTAGACGAGGCCAGCCTTGAGCTGGAGCACGTTGCCGCCGTGGGCCTCATTGTCGCGGATGAGGCCTACACCACGGTAGAGGTCATAGAGCGATACTTGACCCTTGTATTTGTCCATGGTGACATCGCTCGTTACTATATTATAGTATCCGATACCGGCAGCCCAATGGAGGTTGCCCGTGATGCGGCGTTGTAGGCTGGTGACAAAGCGGAACTGGTTGCGGCGCATCCAGTAGAATGCCGACTTTTCTCCATCGGCTACACCAAAGTCCGTGCCGAAGTAGGGCGATGCATAGCCGTTGAAGCCGTAGAAGTCGAACTTCTTGGCGTTGAAGTAGGTGCAGTCGAAGAAGAGCTTACCATCGGGGATGAGGGTCTTGAAGTCGCCGTAGCAACGGAGGAGCGATGAGCCGCCCGTGTAGGTGGAAGCCTCGAGGTTCACCTTGTAGTTGTAGGAGGGGTAGTTGGTGCCGTCGCCGTAGTTGAAGATGTCCACGCAAGCACCGTATTGGAAGCCGAGGTCGCTATCCCAGCCTACGACGGGAAGGGGGCCAAAGTTCCAACCCTTCTTGATGATCTCTTTACTGTTGTTGTCTTGTGCTGCAAGGCCGAGCGTGGCGGCACCGATCAGCAGGATAGATAAGATGCGTTTCATAGATTATGCGTTTTTTAGTTATGAGCTGTGAGCTGTGAGTTATGAGCTGTGAGCTATTCTTTCTTCCATTTTCCTTCTTCCCTCTTCCCTCAAAAAGTTGTCTCTCCCTCGATGAAGTTCTCCATCCGCAGGTTGTCGCCGTCAAACACGGCATAGGTGCAGAGGCCTGTCCACTCGCCGAGGATGAGCAGGCGCGTGTCGCGCGAGAGCATCAGGTCGAGTTCAATGTGTCGGTGACCATAGATGAAGTAGTTGATGTCGGGATGCTGCTTCAGGTACTCCTTGGAATAGGCAATGAGCGGTTCGCCCTGCTCGCCCATGTAGCGAGGTGCCCCCTCGCGCTCGTGCTTGAGGCGGCTATGCTTGGCCCATTCGAGGCCGAAGTTCACGCTCCAGCGGGGATGTATGCAGGCAAAGAGCCATTGCAGTATGGGGTTGTGGAACATGGCCCGCAGGGTGCGGAACTTCCAGTCAGTATCGCCCAATCCGTCGCCATGAGCCAGGTAGAAGAGCTTGCCTCCGAGCTCCACGGTCATGGGGCCGTAGTGCATCACTACGCCGCACTCTTCGGTGAGGTAGTCCTTGCACCAGATGTCGTGGTTGCCAATGAAGAAGTGCACCTCCACACCACGGTCGGTGAGTTCGCTCACCTTGCCGAGGAAGCGCGTGTAGCCCTTGGGCACCACATTGCGGTACTCAAACCAAAAGTCAAACATATCGCCCAGCATATACACCGCCGTGGCCTTCTCCTTTATCTTGTCGAGAAAGTTGACCAGACGGCGTTCGCGGGTGCGCATTGAGGTGAGTGCGCGGCTTCCAAGGTGTGCGTCGGAAATGAAGTAAACCATAATTATTAATTCTGAATCCTGAATTCTCAATTATGAATCACGGTGCCTATTGATGGGGCTTGCATCGGCTTGGATGCCTTGTTTCAGCATTCATAATCCAAAAACTCAGAATTGTTTTTCACATAAATCCCAATTCCAGTTTTGCTTCTTCGCTCATCATGTCCTTGTCCCATTCGGGCTCGAACACGAGGTTGATGGTAGCGGCGGTGATACCCGTGATGCCCTCTACGCGCATGCGCACGTCTTCCATGATAAAATCGGCCGCAGGACAGTTGGGCGCGGTGAGTGTCATATCCACCTCGGCACGCCCGTCGTCCATCAATTCAATGCGGTATATCAATCCCAAGTCATATATATTGACGGGGATTTCGGGGTCGTACACTGTCTTCAGTGCTTCGATGATGCGTTCTTGCAACGCCAATTTCTCATTCTCGTTCATGAGGCAAAGATACGAATAAACGAGCGAGAAATATCAAGCTTACTTGAATATTTTTTACAGCGAGTGAAAATATCTTCGAGGTTACCTCAAAGATACGAATAAACGAGCGAGAAATATCAAGCATGCTCGAATATTTTTCACAGCGAGTGAAAAATATCTTCATGGTTTACCATAAAGATAAGTATGAATTGTCAATTGTGAGTTGTGGATTGTCAATTATTTAAAGTCTTCCTTCATCGGCATAGCTGTAGTAGCCGCCATCGGTAAAGATAACGTGGTCGTTGAAGCGAATGTTGAGCAGTTGCGCGGCCTCCTGCACCTGTCGGGTGAGGCGGTCGTCGTGGGCACTGGGGCGCAAACTGCCCGACGGATGATTGTGGCAGAGGATGAGCGAGGTAGCCCGCTTGAGCAGGGCTTCGCGTAAGATGAGCCGCACGTCGACCACCGTCTCGGTGAGGCCACCCACGCCGATGCGCACCGAGTCGATGACCGTAGACGACTGGCTGAGCAGCAACACGTGGCACTCCTCTACGGGGAGGTCGCGCATGAGGGGATAGAAGTAGTCGTATACCTGTGCGGCCGAGCGTATCTGCCACCGTTCGGGTTGCTCTACGGCACGGCGGCGTCCCAGCTCGCAGGCCGCGAGTATGGTCACCGCCTTGGCGGGTCCTATGCCCTTGAAGCGGCATAGCTCGTCGACACTGAGGCGCCCCACACGGTCGATGCTGTTGCCATACGCCGCAAGCACCTTCTGCATGAGCCCTACGGCCGAATCTTCATCGCTGCCCGACCCTATAAGAATAGCAAGGAGCTCAGCGTTGGTCAACGCCTGAGCTCCTTTGCTTATCATCTTCTCGCGTGGCCGGTCTTCTTCGGCCCAGCGATTGATAGTCAGTTTGTCCATCATTACATCTTCACACGACCGACGTATGAGCCGTCGCGAGTGTCAACCTCAACGAACTCACCTTCTGTGATGAAGAGGGGCACGCGAATCTCGGCACCAGTCTCCAACGTAGCGGGCTTGAGTGTATTGGTAGCGGTATCGCCCTTGAGGCCAGGCTCGGTGTAGCTAATCTGGAGCACTACCTTGGTAGGAAGCTCGGCATAGAGCACAGTATCGGTAGAAGCATCAGAAACCACCTCGACGGTCATACCCTCCTTCAAGAAGGCAACGCCAGTGATGAGTTCCTTGGCGATGGGTGCCTGATCGTAAGTCTCGTTGTTCATGAAGATGAAGTCCTCACCCTCCTGATAGAGGTACTGGTAGGGACGACGCTCTACGCGCACATCCTCCAGCTTCTCGCCGATGTTGAAGCGACGCTCCAGCACGTAACCGTCAACCACGTCTTTCAGTGTGGTACGCATGAAGGTGTTGCCCTTACCCGGTTTTACATGAAGGAAATCGATACAGAAATACAACTTACCATCCATGCGGATGCAGGTACCTTTCTTGATGTCTTGTGCATTAATCATAACTTTCTCTTGTCTATTATTTATACTTATTTGTTACTTTTTCTCCTTTTTCTGGGTGCAAAATTAACATAAAACGGCAAAATGCCCAAATCTTTCGCATAAAATCAGCACATTTTTTGGTCAATTCAAAAAAAGTCCCTACTTTTGCAACCCGATTACGCAGCCTAACGACGAAAAAGGGCGCAGAATTCAGAAAAGAAAGAACAAATAAATAGAACAGAGCAATGAAAAGAACATTTCAACCTTCTCTGAGAAAGAGAAAGAACAAACATGGTTTCCGTGAGAGAATGGCCACCGCTAATGGTCGTCGTGTATTGGCTGCCCGTCGTGCTAAGGGTCGCAAGAAATTGACAATTTCTGACGAGTTCAACGGCTTGAAGAAGTAATTCTCTTCGGTCAAACAAGACTACAAAGAGGTAACGGTGAAAAATCGTCACCTCTTTTTTTATATATCCGCGGATTATTATTACTTTTGTCCGACAATAATTGTTCAGATATGAGTCAGAAGAAAAAAAACGATAAGAAAGGCAAGAAGACCCCACTACGGTTCGTCATCATCAACCTCGCGGCAATGATTGCCGTGGTGATAGCCGCAGTGTTCATCACTTTCCGTTGGATTGATAGCTACACCGAGCATGGCGTGGCCATCATGGTACCCGACATTACGGGCATGCAGGAGGAAGAGGCCGTGAGTGTGCTGAGCCAGCACCACCTCGTGGGTGTCGCAGATGAACAGACCTATGTGAAGGGGGTGCCCGTAGGAGAAATCATCAGCCAGCGCCCTGCCGGGAATGCCAAGGTAAAGCGCGGGCGCAAAATATACCTCACCGTGAGCTCGGGCAACCAGCCCATGATTGTTGTACCCGACATTGCCGACAACAGTTCGCTACGCCAAGCCGAGTCGCGCCTGCGTGCGGCCGGTTTCAAACTGGCTCCGAACGACACCATCGAAGGCGAGCTCGATTGGGTATACGGTGTGCGTTACAAAGGGCGCGAACTACAAAGAGAGGAACTGGTACCTGAAGGCTCCGAGCTGACGCTCATCATCGGTGGTGGGAACCAGGAAACGACAGATACGCTGGGCACGGTATCTGTTGAGGACGGATGGTTTTAATGTAAAGAAACTGACAATGTTCAGTTCACATTCTTTGAACAATTGAATCCAGGTTCACATAATTTCTACAAATCGCATATAGGATGAACTTACCCGATGATATAGACGCACTGTTTGGCGGTGAAGAGAATGGGCTATATGCCGATGCCGATGCATCACTCGATGAGGAGGCCTCGCTCTACGAGCACTTCCGCATCGTGGTCGACAAGGGACAGGAGCTGCTACGCATCGACAAGTTCCTTCTCGACCACCTGCCCCACGTCTCGCGCAACCGCATACAAAAAGCCGCCGAGGCAGGGTTCATCCACGTGAACGGCAGGGCGGTGAAGAGCAACTACCGCGTGAAACCCTGCGAGGTCATCACGATGATGATGGATCGTCCCCGCTACGAGAACGACATCACCCCCGAAGACATTCCGCTCGACATCGTATACGAAGACGACGATCTCATGGTCATCAACAAGCCTGCCGGCATGGTGGTGCATCCAGGCTGCGGCAACTATAGCGGCACGCTCGTCAATGCCATCGCCTGGCATTTGCGCGACAACCCCGACTACGACCCCAATGACCCGGGTGTAGGACTCGTACATCGCATTGACAAAGACACCTCGGGTCTGCTCGTCGTGGCCAAGACACCCGAAGCGAAGACTTCGCTCGGCATACAGTTCTTCAACAAAACAACCAAACGACATTACAACGCCCTCGTATGGGGCGCACTGAAGGAGGACGAGGGTACCATACGTAGCCAAATAGCCCGCAACCCTCACGACCGCTTGCAGATGGCCGTCTTCACCGACCCCACGATAGGCAAGCACGCCGTCACCCACTACCGCGTGATAGAGCGCATAGGCTACGTCACCCTCGTGGAATGTATTCTCGAGACGGGGCGCACACATCAGATACGTGTACACATGAAACACCTCGGCCACCCGCTCTTCAACGACGAGCGCTATGGCGGCAACGAGATACTCAAGGGAACCACTTCGGGCACCTATCGCAAGTTTGTGCTCAACTGCTTCGATACCTGCCCGCGCCAAGCACTCCATGCCCGCACCCTCGGCTTCGTGCATCCACGCACCGGGAAGGAGATGTTCTTCACCTCCGAACTGCCCACCGACATGACCGCCCTACTCGACCGTTGGCGCACCTATGTAGCGGGGAAGAGTGAAGGATAACGGAAGCCTCTTGACTATATGCCTCCCCTCATTAAGGCGCATAAATCTCACCCATTGACATACACATGCAAGGTATACAAATAAGCCCAGCCCGAGCATTGCTCGGGCTGGGTGCTATAAAGTGAAATGTGCATCTTACTTCATCGGACAGGTAGGCTTCAGTTGCTTGAAGAAATCGTTGCCCTTATCGTCCACGAGGATGAAGGCAGGGAAGTCCTCCACCTCAATCTTCCAGATAGCCTCCATGCCGAGCTCGGGATACTCTACGCACTCGATGCTCTTGATGTTGTTCTGCGCGAGGATAGCGGCAGGGCCACCGATAGAGCCGAGGTAGAAACCACCGTGCTTCTTGCATGCGTCGGTGACGCACTGGGCACGGTTACCCTTGGCCAGCATGATCATGCTGCCACCGTGACTTTGGAAGAGGTCTACATAGGGATCCATACGTCCGGCTGTGGTGGGACCCATAGAGCCGCAAGCCATACCGGCAGGTGTCTTGGCAGGACCAGCGTAATAGATAGGATGATCCTTGATGTACTGGGGCAGGTCTTCGCCACGGTCGAGGCGCTCTTTCAGCTTGGCATGCGCGATGTCGCGCCCCACGATGATGGTGCCGTTGAGCGAGAGGCGTGTAGCTACGGGATGCTTGGTGAGCTCAGCCAGAATCTCGGGCATGGGTCGGTTGAGGTCGATACGCACCACATCACCCTCACCGGCACCCCGCAGTTCCTCGGGGATGAGGCTGCCTGGATTGTCGTCCATCTTCTCAATCCAGATACCGTCCTTATTGATCTTACACTTGATGTTGCGGTCGGCCGAGCAGGATACGCCAAGGCCTACGGGGCAAGAGGCACCGTGACGGGGCAGACGGATGATGCGCACGTCGTGTGCCATGTACTTACCGCCAAACTGTGCACCGAGGCCGATGCGGTAGGCCTCTTCGAGCACCTTCTTCTCCAGTTCCACATCGCGGAAGGCGCGACCCGTCTCGTCGCCCGTGGTGGGCAGATTGTCATAGTAGTGGGTCGAGGCGAGCTTCACGGTGAGAAGGTTCTTCTCAGCCGATGTGCCACCGATAACGAAGGCGATATGGTAGGGAGGACAAGCGGCGGTGCCGAGTGTCTTCATCTTCTCCACCATGAAGGGCACCAGCGTGTCGGGGTTGAGCAGCGCCTTGGTCTCCTGGTAGAGGTAGGTCTTGTTGGCCGAGCCGCCACCCTTGGTGACGCAGAGGAAGTGGTACTCCATGCCTTCGGTAGCCTCGATGTCGATCTGTGCAGGGAGGTTGCAGCGGGTGTTCACCTCATTGTACATGTCGAGCGGAGCGTTCTGCGAGTAGCGCAAGTTCTCCTCGGTATAGGTCTTGTAAACGCCCAGCGAGAGTGCCTCCTCGTCGCAGAAGCCTGTCCATACCTGCTGGCCCTTCTCTCCATGGATGATGGCCGTACCCGTGTCCTGGCACAAGGGGAGCTTGCCCTTGGCCGACACCTCGGCATTGCGCAGGAAGGTGAGGGCTACATACTTGTCATTGTCGCTGGCCTCGGGGTCGCTGAGAATCTTCGCCACCTGCTCGTTGTGGGCACGGCGCAAGAGGAACGACACGTCGCGGAAGGCGGCGTTGGCCATTGCGGTTAAACCTTCGGGAGCAATCTTCAGCATAGGTTTGCCCTCGAACTCACCGACAGACACATAGTCTTTGGTCAACAGATAGTACTCGGTGTCATCCTTTCCTAACTGGAACATCGGTGCATACTTAAATTCCGGTGTGGTTGCCATTGTAACTTGAGTTTATGAGTTTTTAGTTTATGAGTTTTAATCATGAATTCATGCAAAATTACAAAGACTTTGCATAACTGCAAGGCTTTCGGCCTATTTTCCTCACAGAATTTTATTTTTGAGCGGCTCTGAAAAAACAACGGAGCCTTTCGTCAGAAAAAATCTCTTTGCCTGTTTTTATATTATTGGTATCCGATAAAAAACAGTTTTAAAGTCAATCCCTTTACATTAAACTTATGTGTTTACAAGCAAGACAAACTCTTATAATCTCCTCATTTTTCTTTCCACCCAATCAAGACAGACGAAAAGAGCAGCACGAGCCATCTTGGTGCTGCTCACGTTGGTGTTGATGTAAGTGTGATTAAGACCGCAAGTGGAACTCCTCGGGGAAACTAAAGTTTCCTTCGTCGCAACCGACGCTAATATTCCGCGTCGGCGTACGTCTGATACAGGAAGTCGTTGTAGGGGTATTTCTGCACGTGGAGTTCGCGCACGCGGTTGTACATCATCGCCTTGAGGTTCTCGATGTTGTCGCGCTCGCGGGCCGAGATAAAGATGCAGCTGTCGTGCATCTTGGCCATCCAGGTCTGCATGAGTTCGTCGAGCGACACGTTCGCCTTGGTCTTGGGCGTGAGGTCGTCCTCCTCCTTCGGGGTGAAGGTGTAGGCATCGGTCTTGTTGAAGATGAGTACCAGCGGCTTCTCGCTACAGCCAAGGTCGGCCAAGGTCTTCTCCACCACTTTAATCTGGTCTTCGAAATCGGGATGAGAGATATCTACCACATGAAGCAGGAGATCGGCTTCGCGCACCTCATCAAGGGTCGACTTGAAGGAGTCAACGAGGTCGGTAGGAAGCTTGCGAATGAAGCCTACGGTGTCGGAGAGCAAGAACGGCAGGTTCTCGATGATGACCTTACGCACCGTTGTGTCGAGTGTGGCAAAGAGCTTGTTCTCGGCAAACACCTCGCTTTTGGCAAGGAGGTTCATCAGCGTAGACTTACCCACATTGGTATATCCCACGAGGGCCACGCGGATGAGGCGGCCACGGTTCTTGCGCTGGGTGGCCTTCTGCTTGTCTATCTCGACCAGCTGTTTCTTGAGCAGCGACATGCGGTTGAGGATGATACGGCGGTCCATCTCGAGCTGCGTCTCACCCGGGCCACGCAGACCTACCGAGCCCTTACCGCCACCGGCACCGGAGCCACCGCCCTGACGCTCAAGGTGAGTCCACAGGCGGGTCAGTCGGGGAAGCATGTACTTGTATTGCGCCAGCTCTACCTGCGTCTTCGCATTGGCCGTCTGGGCACGCATGGCAAAGATATCGAGGATGAGCGAAGTGCGGTCAAGGATCTTCACCTTGAGTTCGGCCTCAATGTTGCGGAGCTGCTTGGCCGATAGTTCATCGTCGAAGATGACCATACCCACCTCGCGGCTTGGGGGGATATTACCAAGCTCGTCCTCCTCGGGCTCCTCGGCACAGAACTCAATATATTCGCGTATCTCCTGCAACTTGCCTTTGCCCACGTAGGTCACCGAATTGGGCGAGTCGAGCTTCTGGGTGAAGCACTTCACTACCTCGGCTCCCGCCGTTTCGGCCAGGAAGGCCAGTTCATCGAGATACTCTTGTGTCTTCTGCTCGTTCTGCGCCTGCGTGATGAGCCCCACGAGTACGGCACGCTCAGTCTGCGCCTCAGATATTACAAATTCTTTCATCTATTGTCTGCTTTACGTTTTATTCAGTGATACCAGGGTGCAAGTTGTCACCAACCTCGGGAGAGCGAGTCAGTGTCTTTACAGCAATCATTTCAGTGTTTGCCTTTCCCTTCTCGTTCATGGCATAGCCCTTGATGTAATAGGTTGTGTTGGGGGTCAGTCCTGTGATGACACCACTGATTTCCGAAGCGGAATGGATGGCCTGCACCTTCTTTGACTTATTGGTGCTGACGTTGTTCTTCGATGTCCCATAGTAGAAGCCACAGTCATCGACACTGCCTTCGGTCACTGCAATGCGGCAGTATACAGCATCTACGGTAATGCTGTCGACAACGATGGCAGTGAGCACGGGAGAAACCTCTACAGTGCACGAACTTACCGTCAGTAATATAACTGCAAATAGTGGAAATAGCACCTTTTTCATATTTGTGGCAGTGCAAAAATTAACGTTTCACATAAACTTTTGTTTTCTCAATCATATAGATGCCCTCACCCAGGTGGGCAATCTCATTGACACCCTCCTGACCGTCTATGGTGCATACCTTGCGGCCCACCATATCGTATACGGTGATGGAGCGCGCCTCAGGGAGGGTGACGTATACGATATCTCCATTGACAGCAACAGAGAAGCCGTATGCGACATCTTCCTCAGCCTCATCCTGCATCTGTATGCGGAACTGGGGAGCACCCTGTGTGCCCGTAGCAGCGGTAATATAGGCCGAGAAGGGGCTGACGTTGTATTTCTCGGGAACGAAGACGCTACCTGCGCTGTAGGATCCAAACTTGTTGTTCACATTCAAAGCATAAACATCGGCACTCGGAGTGATGATGTCATACGAGGGCACAAAGCTGAAGCTGCTTCCTTGGCTACCGGCAACAATATCAGTGCCCTCAATGGTGACATTGTCGGCCGTGAAGGCCACCGTACCGCTCAGTGAATTGTTGCCATACTCGGCATTGTTGGGCATGGCGATGATATAGGGCACGTTGGCTGCCATTTGTGTGGTTGCCACGAATCCGTTATTCTCATACTTGGCCAGCCAGAAGTGGTTTGCAGCATCGCATCCGAAGGGAGCAACGTCGGCCTTGACCGAGTGGACAAAGTGCTGCACGTCGTAAGGCAACGTGATAGCCTCCCATCCGGCAGCAGAGCCCAGGCCAGTGGTCTGCGTGAAGGTACGCTCATAGCTTACATGCTTGGCCGTGAAAGTGCGGGGCGCATAGAAGGGAAAGTTGGCAGCCAGCTTCAGCGTGTCAGCCTGTCCGTTCTCGACCAATGTCATACGCTTCTCGCTGATGAGCGGATGGGCAAACTCGCCCTTCTCACCTACATATATCAACAGATTCTGGTATGATGTGTTGTCAAACAGGTCGGCGGTGATGGGCAGGTCGGTGTCCCATACCACGGCGTTCAGTGCACTACAGCCATAGAACAACTCGTCTCCGATACTCTCCAGCGCAGCTCCGTCCACCGTTATGCTACGCAATTGGGTGGCGTTGCTGAAAGCTCTGTCGTCAATGCCGCTGACGGCAAATACGATGGAATCGTAATCCACCTCATCGGCGATGGTTACATGCCCACTGTAAGATTGGGCAGTATTCCCTCCATCGGTCTCCGACACTCTCACACGGGGTGTCACGGTAGACTCTATCCGGTAGGTGGCCCCGTTGGCCTCAAACCAGTTCTTGATGCGACAGTAGGGCGAACGGCGGTATCCCTCCTTGCGCACTACATAATAGAGCGTGCTCTTCTCGGTGAGCGTAAAGGGAGCTTCGTAGTGATAGCTGTAGGCTGTAGGCTTGGTGCCATCAAGGGTGTAGTATATCGATATGGTTGAATCGCTGGTCACGAAGTAGAGACTGTCGTTGTTGATTTCATACTCTACCTCCACATCCACCTGCGGCAGCATGCTGTCTACAAGTTCCACTTCCACCACGTTTGAGTAGCGTGAGTATACACTATCTCTCACACTGCGCACAGAAGTGCGATATAAACCGCCGTCAAGGTTCTCGAATCGGTATGAGTCGCCGTCAGTACGCAATGTATGGATAGTAGTCACATAGTAGCGTTTCTCTTGGATGCCACGCTCCTCCGAGGCTGCCTGGGGTGCTCGCATTGCCGGAGCCATACGTGTGGCACTCGCTTGCGTCATACGCACAGGCTGCAGCTGTCTATATCTCGTCCGCTTGGGTGCTTCGCTGCCCTTGTCACCACTATCTTCATCGCTATCGCCCAGCAACTCGGCAGTGCGGTCACCTGGGAGAATGTATATATAGTCGAGGTCTACACGAGTCGACTCTTTGACTGTAGTCTGTTCATTGTCTTCGGTAATCATATAGATATACGAATTGCTGCCTATAGTATCCATCACTACGAAGTAGTGCAACCATTCGTCGTCGTCCACAGGGACACCCCAAACGGAATATATCCAGTTGCCCCAACCTTCATCACCTACACCCATATACATAAAGGCGTTCTGATCATTAGCTTCGCTCTTACGAACGCTAAAAAGGACGGTAAAGGCCGTAGAATCACTACTAAAGGATGAAGTTTTAACAGCGCCCTGCGCAGTAGACGAACCAATGCGAATGGCACCATCGAGTCCGAACACTCCCTGTCCGTACCAGCCAGCCTGATTGGTATAGCTGCCAAGGATGGTACCGATGTCAGAGTTGCCCTTCTTAACCTTCCCGAAATCCTCGTCGAGCATATAGGGATTCTCTTCCAGCATATCAAGCTTCACTTCATATTCCTTGATACCGGGCAGTTCCTGCCATGTCACGGTGAAAGCGTTCTCTGTCACCTCGGTAGGTACATTCAGCGTGGGTACGGGGAGTGCTCCCCTCATAAAGGAGAACTTCACCACATCACCCTCAGCCACAATACCAGTGATATCCTTACCCATATATTCATCGGCATATACGATAGCTGCAGGTGTACTGGTAGCCGTCAGTTCCGTATTACCCGTTGTACCGGGGTAGGTATCGCCGCTTTGTGTGTTTCTTGTAAGTTTATTGTCAGCGGGGATGATGGTCATGCGCTGATGCGTCGACGTATTGTTCACGGCATTGTTCTGCCAAGCCGACTCAAGGTAGTCTACATGTATCACCAGCATACCCTCGGCAGGAATGTAGGTATCCCATTTGGTACGTTGGTGGTTTTCCACTATATAGTATTCATTGGGATTCGCATCGTTCACAATTTTGTAGGCATCTCCTCCTTCGCTCAAGGCGGTGAGTGTAACATCGGTAGGTTCTTCCAATACTATCATATCCTTCCATCCGAGGAAATCCTTTTCATAACCTGTATATCCGCAGGGGGTATGTCCGTTATTGTTGTAGCAGCCATAGTGCATCAGGCTCCAACTCTCCATTCCGAACCCGTTTAAGTCTGAGTCATCGGTAGGATAGAAGTCGGGCAAGCCCAAGCAGTGGGAGAACTCATGGCAGAAGGTACCGATACCATCCAACACTTCTCCCTCCCAGCCATCGCGTTCATTGTTGCAGGCATACTTGGCAATCTTCACGCCGTCCAGTGTAATATCTTTGCTCACATACCACTGGTGCGGCCAAATAGCATCGGCCAACTTGGCCGTATTTGAAGCCTCGCCATAGCCGGCATAGATGACGTAGACGATGTCGACGTAGCCATCGCCATTGTTGTCGAATTTCGAGAAGTCGGTTTCCGTGTTGGCTCTTTTGCAAGCCTCCTCTATCATCTCTTGAGCTCTTTGATCAGCACCATTCTCGTCGTTGCCGCCATAGTAAACCATTTTGTTGGGAAGGTCTACGGGACCAATAATCTCAAACTTGGGGATAAACTGCCCCTCCGACTGATCCTCAAAGTACTCCTTCACACTGCCGTATCCACCCTCGTCCTTGTAGTCATCACCATTGATATGATTCTCAAACTGAGCCTTCGGGTCGGCCGCAAAGAACTTCATGTCGCTATACTGTACCAGCAGCACAGGAATGTGTACCTCACCAGTAGTAGCCACCTCACCTGCTCGCTGCGGGGCACGGGCGGCACGCACACGCTGTGCCGTGCTCTCACGCTGCATGGCCACGCCATACAATTCATTTATGCTGGGGAGCGTCTCTACAAACTGAATTTCCTCCGGACTCTGGTTCTCTCGGGCATGAGCAAGGCGCTTACTTGTTATGATTTTTCCATCAGCGATATCGGCATAGTAATATCCCTTACCATTCGGTTTTACTACTACGCCATCTTCAGTCATCAAGTAGTGGAAGTGTTCATCGCCTCGCTGGGTCAGTGTCAGCACCGTACCGTCGGGCTGCTCCACTCTCATCGTTATGCGCTTGGCTGGTACGGCCCAAAGCGTGAGTGTGCTCACCCCAAGCAGTATAGCCAAAAACAATCTTTTCATTTTATTACCGTAGTATAATTATATATTTATGTAGATTTATGAATTGCAAAGGTAATAAAAACACGTGAATAATTAGAAAAAATGTGTACTTTTGCAGTCAAATCATCTTGAATAATGAAGAACAATAGAATTTTATTACTCTTTGCCATGTTGCTTATGGCAAGTATTGCCGCCAAGGCGCAACTCCCCTCTGTACAGCTCAAAACATTGGAGGGAAAGACAATCAACACTGCCAAGCTGAACAACGATGGCAAGCCGTTTATCATCAGTTTCTTTGCCACCTGGTGTAAGCCATGTAACCGCGAGCTCAGTGCCATCCACGAGGTATATCCCGACTGGCAGGACGAGACAGGCGTAAAGGTCATCATCGTGTCAATAGACCAAGCGCAGAACATCAACAAGGTAAAGCCCTTAGTTGATGGCAACGGTTGGGAATACGAGGTGTTGCTCGACCCCAACAGCGACTTCCGCCGTGCCCTGGGCGTACAAACCATACCGCACGTACTGGTTGTTGATGGCAAAGGCAAGATTGTAGATTCGCGCAGCGGATACACCGATGGCTCTGAGGAGCATCTCATCGAGAAGGTTCGTGAGCTGGTAAAAAAGAAGTAAAGGGATTTAAATGAAATATGGCAAACAACTGACAGTCCTCGCTTTGGCAGGACTGTTGCCGTTATGTATGGCGGCACAAGACCTTGGCGATGAGTCGCAGAAGGTGACTCTGCATGGTAGCATACAGAGCGATATCCTCGTACCACAGGAGGATGAGAGTATAGGTACGGGCAGCTACGACAACTGGGCACTGACCAACACGTATGCCGACCTCTATATGATGAGTAGGTATGTAGATGCAGGAGCAAGACTCGAGTTCACCCAATTCCCACTCCCCGGCTTCGAGCCCGAGTTTCAGGGTTGGGGTATCCCCCACATTTATATTAAGGGTAAGCTCAACGGTGCCGAACTCACCGTGGGCGACATGTACGACCAGTTTGGCAGCGGCTTTATCTTCCGCACCTATGAGGAGCGCAGCCTGGGTATCGACAATGCGCTACGCGGCGCCCGACTTAACCTCACAGCCATCCCCGGTGTTCAGTGGAAGGTGCTCGGCGGTGTGCAGCGCACCTATTGGAACTGGAACCGAAAGGCTTGGGTAGCAGGCACCGATGCTGAGATGAACATCGACCACTACAGCACCGCCATGCAGGAACGCGGTATCACCTGGATGGTGGGCGGCTCGTATGTCTTGAAGCACGAGGCCGACGAAGACATCATTGTGCCGGGTACCAACCTGCGCCTCAACCTGCCTACAAACATTGGTGCCTTCGATGTGCGCTCCCGTTTCCAGATGGGCAACTATAGCCTGCTGGCCGAGTATGCATGGAAGGGTCAAGACCCCTCTTTCGACAACGGATACACCTATCATAAGGGACAGGCACTGATGCTCTCGGGATCCTACTCCACTCGCGGGCTCGCCATCCTCCTACAAGCCAAACGCAGCGACAACATGGCCTACCGCAGCCAGCGTTCACGCGAAGGCATGGCAGCCCATATCAATCACATGCCCGCCTTTGCCTACCAGCACACCTATGCGCTTCCTGCCCTCTACCCCTATGCCACGCAGAATGCCGATGGCGAATGGGCCTTCCAGGGAGAAGCATCCTACACCTTCAAGCGCAAGACTGCCCTCGGAGGCAAGTATGGCACCAAGGTAAAGTTCAACATGAGCCATATACGCGCCCTCGACAAGCATCCGGTAGAGATGAACCACGGCACACTGATGGGCACTGACGGATACACGGGTTCCTTCTTCAAGATGGGCAAGGAACTTTACTACCAAGACATCAATCTGCAGTTGGAGAAGCGCATCACTAAGGACTTCAAGCTCAATGCCATGTATATGAACCAGCACTACAACCAAACCGTCGTGGAGGGTGAGGGCGGCATGATACACGCCAACATTGGTGTACTCGAAGGGCAGTACAAGATAAACAGCCGATACACGTTGCGCAGCGAACTGCAGTACCTCTCCACCCGTCAGGACGAGGGCGACTGGTGCTACGCCCTTGTTGAGCTGTCGGCACTCCCCTATCTCATGTTTACCTTGAGCGACATGTGGAACTGCGGCGTTACCAACCTGCACTATTACATGGGCTCCGTCACCTTCAACTACGAGGCCCATCGCCTCATGCTCAGCTATGGCCGTACCCGTGCCGGATTCAACTGTGCCGGAGGTGTTTGCCGCTATGTACCAGCAAGCCGTGGCGTACAATTGTCGTATAACTATAATTTCTAATTCAACACATAGTTGTCATCCTGAACGCATGTGAAGGAGCTCCAATTAAAACCTACTGAGATTCTCAGACGAGCTGAGCGCAAGCATTCTTCGCGTTGCTCAGAATGACAAAGCAAAAACAAAAAAAAACAATGAAAAAGCTCCTGTACCTTCTCATTCTACCCCTACTATTCAGCTGTAGCGACGTCATCCCCGAAGAAGAGCGTTATGAAGAGCTGCCCGCCATCGAGGCCAAGCGCAGAATCTTGTTGGAGGACTTCACTGGACAATTCTGTTCAAACTGTCCCGAGGCTCATAAGGTCATCAGCGAACTGCAGACACAATATGAAGAGGATGTGATTGCCGTAGCCATCCATGCCGGGCACTTTGGCATCGCCGAGGGTAGCAACCCCAACATCATCGGGCTCATGCAACCCGAGGGAGACATCTATGCCACGCACTGGGGCGTAGAGGCCTATCCCATCGGACTCATCAATCGCACCTCAGGACTGCTCAAGCATACCGAATGGGCTGCCTATGCACGCGAGGCCCTAAATCAAGAGGCAGTGGTGGATATCGCCCTCGACTGCAAGGTGGTAGACGACAGCACCCGACTCTACATCAACACCGAAATCGTCTCCAACGTCCCTATGGAGGGCAACAACCTGCAACTATGGATTACCGAGAGCAATATCAACACAGTGCAGCAGAATGGCGGCACGCTCGATGCCAACTACAACCATCACCATGTATTTCGCGCCTTAGTGAACGGACAGTGGGGTGAAGCGGTCACTATCCCAAGTAACACCGTTCACTACATTGATGTACGCGACAATTGGGACATCGACAATCTCTCCGTAGTAGCTTTCGTATATAACGATACAGACGGAGTACTGCAGGCAGCCGAGCATCATTTCTCAGAGAAGGATCTTACCCTGGATTCCATTCCTCAAGGCAACCAAAACGGTGGCGTAGTGGAGGTGAAGGAGCTGACCTTCCTTTGCGGCGAAGACACCATCAGCAATGGCTCTACCTATACCTCCTCCAAGCTCGATGAAGCCTACACAGCCATGGGCATGACACGCTTCGTGCCGGGCATCGACCTCGTGGGCGACAAAGACGGGCAAGTCACCATAACGGTAAAGTCGCTCAACCAGACTATGATTGAGATTTGCGCCTTCGGTGGTTGTCAGATGACACTGCCTCACCTCGACTACTCTACCAGCGCATCGGGTACCATCACTGCCGGCACCCCACTGCCGCTTGAGATTCACTACACCCCCACGATGAGCAGTGAGGTTTATCGCGCCGAGGCGCTCATCACCGTCTGCTACGATGGCGAAGAGGACAATGCAGCCAGCTTCACTCTCGTCATGACCAATGAAGGAGTGGAATAAGTAGGGTCTGCGAGGACACCATTAATGCATAATACAAGAAGCCGATTTCATCGATGCGGATGAAATCGGCTTTTTCCTATAGTTCCAACTGATACACTACACGGCAAGGCCTGCCTCAATGGGTAGGTGGCGTGAAGCGCAGGAGATAAGTGGCTATCACTCGGGCAAAAACTCTTACAGTTCTCCCTTCCTCGATGAAATGGGCGCTTTTGTATTCTTCGGTCGCAGAATGCGGAAACAGGCCTTTCATCGGGAGACACGCTATTGTAAGTATTTTGTAAGCCTGAATGTTTGGGACATATTATGCCTTTTCATACCTTTGCAACAAAACTAATCGTTACGTCAATGAAATATCTATTGCTGCTCTTACTGCTTGGAGTTCGAACGATGGCACATGCAGAGCCAGACGACTCCATCACTGTGAGAATCTCGGCTGAAGAGAGCGTCCAGTTTCTCAAGTTCACAGAAGTAGGCATTGACAGCACATTTGCAGTGCCACACAAAGTAATCTACGAAGAGACCAAAGGAATCGCCACGTTAGTCTATTCGTGGGTCAATCAGATGCCACGGTTTGTTTACGGAGTTTCAGAAACACCAGATACCGTGAATGCATTTCACAAGTATGTCAAGGGATATGGGTTGTATACCAACGCCTCAGACACTTGCAATGCGACCTACGATGCCGTGGTAGAGCGTGACGGGAGCATAAGTAACTTACAGCGCATTCATGGTAACGGTGATTCCATATTCCACAACAAGGTAGAGCGTATGCTCCTTGATATGCCCAGGTGGGAACCGGGGCGTCATAAAGGTAATAGCCAACGCGTTTGGGTGCGTCTGAGGATATCAAATCCGGACAATATCGAGGGGTCGAGCATCCAGTTTGTAGGGAAGCCAAGAATAATCAAGGATTGGGTAGTGCAACCCAACAAAAGTAGTGTCACACGTATTCCTGCAAGAGTTCCTGTGCAAAAACGAATTCCCCTACGAAGGAAAACGTTTAGTGACATGTAAAAAACAAGCTGCTTCAGGTTATTTCTTACACGTCACTAAACGATTGCAACCAGAGGAATTAGAACTGCTGCTTACTCAAACGTCACCAGCTTATAGGTATTCGTGCGTGCCGCTTTTGTCGTAGGCTTCTGCTCGGGCAAGCGCATTTTGGGGCCAGGGATATAGGGACTGTGCTCCAGCACGTAGCGTATGCGGGCAGCCTGCTGGGGAGTGAAGCGGTTGGCCTCGGTATAGGCATAGTCCATGATATTCGTTGAGCGGAACTCCTCGCCCGTCTCGCAGTTCTCGCGCATCACAAGCAGCTGCTTCTCATTGTCGTCGACACTGCCCCCCGATGTCATGCAACCCTGCATAAACTTGTCGTAAGCCACCTTATTGTAGGTGGGTGTATCGGTGCAAAAGTCGCTGTCGAGACAGATGTCGCGGTCGTAGGTCTCGGGATCCTCTGAGAAGGCATGGCGCAAGCCGAGGAAATGTCCCAACTCATGAGCCAACGTGTTCACCACATCAGTCATCGTATAGTACTCCTCGTGCGAATAGATATACTCGTTGTTGATGCTCACACATTGCGGCCAGGGCAGCTCGCTCCAGTCGGCATCGTACTCCAGTTCGGTGAGGCCTTCCAGGGAGTGCGGCTTGACGACATAGGGAAAGTGCGAGATGCCGAGTATGCCCTTGTCTTCAAACGTATAGACAAAGATATTGACATAGCGGTTGGGATCCCACATATATTCACAGTACTTCTTTGGCTCGCGTCCGTAGCCCATAAAGGCGCTGCTGTTGATGGAGGTGAGGTTGATTCTATGACGGTCAACACCCGGCTCGGCAAGCAGGTTACCGTCAGGGTCTTCGGCTGCCATCACGAACTCCACACCGAGGTAGGCACCACACCGTGCATAAACATCATTGACACCCTCGATGAGCGTAGCCAAATGCCCTTCGATGACATTCTGTTTCTTGTTTCCCTCCTTATTATATAATACATGAAACACCACGGGGAGACGATAGTGGGTGGTAGAATCGGGCGTAAGACGTTGCTGGACAATCTGCATTGTCTGCACGAGCCCCCCATCGGAGCTGCTGAGAGTCAATGTGGCAGAGCGCTCGTCCTGGCCGTCATTAGCAGCAATAGCCACTTGCACCTCCATACACTCATAGCCCACAGTAAGCGAAGGACTGCACCATGATTCATCAGAGACGAGTGTCCAATCCGTATTGCTCTCGATACCTAAATGTAATACGGTATCATTTGGCGACAACGTTGGCACCATACGGGCAAATGCCAGACGAGGTTCCTCATTACGATCGCACGCTACCCCTGCAAGGAGGAGTAGCGTGACAATCATTGATAGATAATTCTTTCGCATAGCCTGGGGCTACAATTATTTGCTGTATGCAAACGGCACAGATTCACCCACAGGGCACTCTATGACATTGTCTACATAAAACTTTGAGTTGACTCCTGCCGTTACCAATACCACCACCTTGCAGTTGGCAACATTGGAGATAGCTGCCTCAGCGACATTGAACTCATGATAAAGCTCGAATGTCTCGCCTTGCCTGCAAGAGTTCTTGCCACCCAGCGATTCGCCCTGAATGGGAGACTCGCAGCTGGCTGCACGCAACACGTGGTTATGGTCAATAACGCCTTGAGTGAATTCTGCCCAATAGCTGGATTGATATGCCGATATGGCATCCTCAACCAACCATACATTGATGCGGTATGAACCTGGCTTGCCTACCTTGACAGCAGTACGTACAGCAATTACGGATTTGTCGGCAGAAGTGGCCGATGTAGCCGTAATGCCTACACGAGCCTCTTCCATCAGTTCCATGCCAGCAGCTGCATTGATATTCTCTGCATTCACCGTGGGATCATTGTTCTCAATGATAGCATCAGGGTTCAGATTGAAGAACGATGAGGGGAAACCCTCAACCTTTAAGGCACGCACCACGGCATCTGAAGCAGTACAGCTGATTTCATCACCACTATGAGTAGCTACAATGACCGTATTGGCAGCATTGGAGCCGTTCTCCTGGAAGAGTTCGATGGCACGAATCATATAGGGGCAGTAGCCACACCATGTACCTGTGGCCTGAGTCATCAAGACCTTATGATGGAAACCATCAAACTTGTCGGGCTGAGTATCTTCGGGAAGCTCAAGGTAGAGAGCAGGGTTAGCAGCCGTTACGGTAACCGTATTGGAAAGCTTTCCATTGTAGCTGGCATAGAACTTATAGTTCTTGGCTGTGGTTGTTGTGAACACATTACCCTGCATGGCCTTATTATTCACATAGATTGTGGCATCCTCGGTCACATCTACATCGCCCACCTTAACGGTAATCACCAGTTCATCTTCGCCATCGGCAACAATAATCTCTGCCGATGCCGACAGTACGGGCTTACCGTCCAACAACTTCTCTTCCTCATTGCACGATGCCATACCGAGCAACAGGACGAAGGAAAAAAGTGAATAGATAAACTTTTTCATTTGATTTATACTTAATATATAAAGGTATACTTCCAACCCATCTTGTCATTCTTAGCAAAGCGAAGAATCTCGCAAACATACCATATTGAGATTCTTCGCTACGCTCAGAATGACAATAGAGAGGGTCGTATCCCCTCTATTGTCCATTAACTTGCTTGCATTACTTGCTCATGCGCTCGTTGTACTTGTTGAACTTCTCCTGAAGCTTCTCAAGTACGGGAACGTAGTTCATCTCTACGGTCTTAGCCTTAGGCATGCCTACCTCAGGCAGAGCGATGCGCTTGATGCGGTTGTTGCAGTTGCGTACATCAGCCACCTTGTTGAGGTCGAGCTTAGCAGCGCGTGTAGCCACGTCACCTTCGTTGTCATTACCCTCAGCACGAGTCAGGACGATGTCCTCGCATGTTGATACGCTATAGAACAACCATCCCCAGTTCCAATAGCCGATGGCAGGGTAGCACATCTGACCACCATTATCAACGCCCTTGATAACGAGTGTGTTCTTGTCGTCAGAGATTTCTACGGGGAAAGCACCGTTGTATGGATTGTTGATGTCGGCAGGGTTGTTGCCAATGACAACAAACTCGGCTCCATCCCATGCAGAAACAGGAGGCAGGCTCATGATGTTGGCATCGCCAAGGAGTTGGAGCGAACCATCCTGCTGTACCTGGAAGAACAACTTAGGACCATAAGCATAGAAGAGCTCCTCTACATCGTAAGCAGTATAGTTGGTAGCGCAGAAGAGATCCCAAGGACTTGCATACTCGTGTGCAGCATCAAAGCCAGTACCAAGGATGTAGTTCTGACCCTTGTACTTGTTCTCGTACTTGGCCACCATAGCCTTATACTCATTAAATTGGTTAGCTACCATCTCTGTTGCATACGCAGCAGCCTCGGCCTCAGAAGCACCATTCTCAATGGCATTGTTGAAGTGGCTGTCATATACGTTAGCATAGTACTCGTGAGAAGCGTCGAATGTAGCAGGAGCATTGTCGAAGCTTGTGCCGAGTGAGATGCTGGTGTAGAGAGTGTCATAGTAGATTGAGTCAATACCATACCAGTTACCGTCCTCAGCCTCGTACCATACCTGCTCGCTCTTCTGCTGAACGATGGTAGCATTCCAGTCGCCCTTCAGGTCGTCAAACAAGGTGCTGTTTACAGGCTCCAGAGCGGGCATCTCAGCCGAGCGGCTAACACCTGCGTAAGCAGTCAAACCCTCTTCCTCGTTGAAGGCACCGATGAGCAATGTGCTCTCCATATCCTCAAATGAGTATATGCTAAGGGTCAGACCCTCGGCACTGTTGATAGCATTTACATCCTCTTGTGAGAGGTACTCACCGTATGAGTTGATCAAATCTTCATAGGTGTAGCCATCGTTGATCATCTTCTGCACCTCCTTGGTGTAGTTGGCGATGTGCTTGGCGCTAACCACATTCTGCTTTTCAGACTTTACGTTGAACCATACGAGGTTGGGGGTCTCGGCATTCTCAATACCAGTGATAGTTACCTCAGCAGCAGGGAGAGTAGACTTGGTCAGAGTAACGTGGATAGAGTCATAGCTGAGCACTGAGCCATCTTCCTCATAAATACCCACTACACTGATAACGTAGGTTGAGTCAAGCTCAATCCACATGTAGTTCTCGTCGAACTCGAAGTCCTGTGTTCCCATCTGTGCCTCAGAGCGATAGTACTCAAGAAGTGTAGAAGCAACAGCCTCCTTACCTACGAGGCCTACAAACTCATTGTATACAGACTCCATCATAGGAGCAACGACATACTGTACATCATCCTCAGTAGTGCAACGTACCTTTATACGACGCTCGGTCTTGCCTGTCAGCTCTACATTGATCTTGCTGTCAACCATTTCGAGAGCAGCCAAGAGGAACTGGCGTGCAAACTTACCGGTAGCATACTCAGCCTCATCGTAGTTGGGTTCTTCGGTGTATTCACCCATACGAGGAGCAGTAGCAGTACCTGCACGAGTTGCAGGAGCCCAAGGCATCCAAGGATCGTCGTTAACAAAGTCTTCATTAACTTCGTAAAGGATGTTGCCATCTGCATCACACTCGGCCATCAACAAAGTGTAAGCCGAACCTGGATAAATGTACCAGGGTGAATCCCATTCGGGATCGTAGTTCTCATTCCAGTAGTCACCATTATGAATCTCTACAGTCTGAGGGCCCTTGAGCATCTTACCGTCCATCAAGAAGCTGATGTCAGTGTGGCCATAGGTCTTCGAAGAGTTGTACCACTCAGTCATAGTGAAGGCATACATGTAGTACATGCTGTCGGGCACATTGAAGTGGAACTTCCAGCCATCCTTAGCAGACTCTACTACAGTGATGAGGCGGTCGTAAGCGGGTGTGGTGAACACCTTTGACTTCATCACAAACTTACCATCCTTTGCATATACAAAGAATACGGTGTACTCTGTGTTACCCTCAAGGCTGTACACGGCGATTTTGTTGTCACCGTCAACAACGGGAACCACACGTCCCTCTTCTCTTGCAGTAGCATAAAGCACGGTTGCGTCATAATCGCTCTCCGATACAGCACCCTTCTCTACATAGTAGGCAACAGAGTCTACATCTGAGGTCTTGAGGGTAAATGTAGCTGAAGTAGAGCGAATCTCTTCGGCCAGCTCTTCACTGCCATTTACAGTGATATCCAAGGTAGGGCCTTCATCCTTCTTACAGCTCGTAAGACAGGTAGCAAAAGCCATCACACCTACCATGAATAGGTTACGATAGTTTCTTCTCATTTTTGTAAATGAATTAGTTATTAAATAAAAATTATCAAATAGATTAAATACAATCTTCTTACCCAAAAACTCTATAAAGAGGGCGCAAATTTATACATTTTTTTTATAATACAGCATACTTAATGCCGTAAAAATCATATTTTTCTTAAGATTTCTTATAAAATAAGCCCGTCAACCCATTGCCGAATCAACATAGGGATATTCAGCAAATTATCCTAAACAATCGAAACAAGAGATTGCGGAATCCGCAAATTATGTATGGGAGCCTCCCTTTATATCCAAGAACTCTTGCAGATGTCGGCTTGGGGTGGTGGCGAGGTCGTCACTGGTACCTGTCCACTCGGCGTTTCCCTCATGGATGAAGAGTATCTGCTCACCGATATTGCGCACAGAGGCCATGTCGTGGGTATTGACGATGGTGGTGATACCATACTCGTGGGTGATGTCGCTGATGAGACGATCAATGATGCGCGACGAGATGGGGTCGAGCCCCGAGTTGGGTTCGTCGCAAAAGAGGTAGCGGGGCTCTAAGGCGATGGCACGGGCAATGGCAACACGCTTCTGCATGCCACCACTGAGCTCGGAGGGCATCTTCTTCTCTGCATCGATGAGACCTACACGGTCGAGACAGAAGCGGGCACGGTCGAGCTGCTCGCGCGAAGTCTTCGAGGAGAACATCTCGAGGGGAAAGAGGACGTTGCGGAGCACATTCATGGAATCAAACAGGGCAGCACCCTGAAAGAGCATGCCCATCTCTTGACGGAGCAGGGTACTGTCGCGTTTGGAGAGGTGGTGGATGTTGCGCCCGTCGTAGAGCACTTCGCCCCGGTCGGGGGTGAGCAGCCCTACGATGCAGCGAAGCAGCACGGTTTTGCCTGAGCCGCTACGGCCGATGATGAGGTTGGTCTTGCCCTCCTCGAAACGGGCAGTGATGCCATGCAACACGTGCTGGTCATCGAAGCGCTTGTGTATGTCGGTAAGGGTAATCACGTTGTGAGCTTTGAGTTGTGAGCTTTGAGTTGTGAGTTGTGAGCTATGAGTTATCCCATCAGAAGATTTGTCAACAACAGGTCGGTGAACAATATGAGCACACTGCTCACTACTACGGAGTTGGTGCCAGCCTTGCCCACTTCGATGCTACCGCCCTGCACCGTGTAGCCGAAATAGCCGCTCACACTGGCGATAATGAAGGCAAAAACGAGCGACTTCACATAACCCGACCATAGATGCCAAGGGACGTAATCGTGTTGTAGGCCATAGGTGAGGTCGGTGAGAGAGAGAAATCCGCCTGCCCCACACACCACATAGGCACCGACAAATCCTGAGGCGATACTGAAAGTAACGAGTAGCGGTATGGCACTCACCATAGCCAGTATCTTGGGCAGGAGGATGTACGAAGCTGAGTTTACGCCCATCACGTCGAGTGCGTCAATCTGCTGTGTCACCCGCATAGTGCCTATCTCAGAGGCAATGTTCGACCCCACCTTGCCAGCCAGAATGATACAGATGATACTCGATGCAAACTCGAGCAGTATCACCTCGCGCATAGCATAGCCTATGGTGAAGCGTGGCATCCAGGGAGCCCAGATATTGATCTTGATCTGCACACACAACAGGGCACCTATGAAGAACGACATCAGGATAACGATGAACAGCGAGTTGTAGCCGAGGCTGTAGAACTCGTGCACATATTGCTGCCAAAAGATGCGGGCACGCTGCGGACGGGAGAACACACGGCGCATCAGCAACAGGTAATTGCCTAAGCTTTGTAGTAGTTTACATAGCATAATTTCAGCAAAGATAAGCAATCCCCCCTAAGAAGCCAAGTTTTTACTTGATGTTTTTTCATCCACACTTCCGTTTACGACATATCTCGTAGTCATCGTAGACACACGGTAAACGAGGTAAACGCGGTCAACTCACCTGTTTTTATTTTTTAGGAGCTGGCACGGCACCCCCTATATATAGGGGTTAATATTATATTATATATTATTAT